>NZ_NRRF01000043.1 GCF_016583565.1 Thiocystis violacea
CGACCAGCGGGTGCGTGACGGCAATTATGTCGCGTAGCGTGTGCTCAACCGAGGAGCCGGATGCGGTAGTCCCGCACGTCCGGATCTGTGGGAGCCGCGGGTGCGTAAGCACCCGTGGCCACCCGGTACCAGTCGTCTTCGGTAGGGTGGACAAGCGCGGCGCAGTCCACCAACAACGGCGCGGGGTTCGGTGGACTTCGCTCTCGCTCGTCCACCCTACCGGTCCAACCGATGACCAAGGCCGGCATCGCGCAGCGCTTCCACAGGAATCATAGGGTCGCCAGGACGCCCGCGATCGTCGATCGCTCCCCAGGCCCAATCCGTACGACCGAACCCATGCAAAGGCCAGTGACCCGTCAATTCCTCTTCGCCGTGATTGCGCGTGTCTCGCTGCTGACGGTCATCTCTTTCGCCACGATTACGGCCATGGCTGAATCGCTGGATACGCCGGCGCAAGCCATGGCGCATGCAATCGCTCGGATGATGGAGAGCATGGGGTTCAACGGATCGGCGGGCTATGGCCCGTCCGGCTCCGCGCCACCCATGCCGGCGGATGGCTGGCCGTCGGCCTTCGGTGCCTTGCCGGGCATGTCCGGGCCAGGCGGGCCGATGTCGCCCGGGTCGGGCGGCTCGCCCATGAGTCAAATGTCGCAGATGGGGGAGCGTCTCTACCGCAGTCTGCCCATGCAGGGCGGAGACGGCTCAGGCGCCGGCCCGCTGGAGGGTCTGTGGGAGGACAACCAAGGCGGCGTGCTCATCGTGCAGGGCGGGTTCTACCGGCTCTACTCGCAATGTCGCGGCTATATCGAAGGCCGCATCCGCGTGAGCAATGATCAGGTCGAGCTGGGCAATTCCCGGGAGAACATCACTCAGACCTTCGACATGGCGTTGGACCAGGGGCGTCTGGTGCTGCGCAGCCCCAGCGGTACGGTGTTTCTCTACCGGCGTCTGGTGCTCGGCCAGGATCGCTGAGCCGCACCGCTCAGGGCGCGGGATGGGAGAGCGCCAAGCGCTGCTCGCCGCGCTGCACGGTGATGGTGACCAACTCGCCGCTGTCGACGGTGTAGAGGTGGCTGAAGACCCATTGCATGCTGGGTTGCTTCTCGCCGTCCAACTCCAGGATCTTGTCGCCGACCTTGAGCCCCATCTTTTCGCCGATCGAGCCAGGGTCGATGGAGAGGACGACCAGGTCCTCGCTCCTGAAGGTGAAGCACCAGCGACAGCGGTCTTCCTGAGAGGCGTTTGGCGGCGTTTCGGGAAAGGCGAACGAAAATTCACCGGCCCCCCAGGGGATGCTCCAGTGGTTGTTCTCGTCGAAGCGGATGTACTTCTGCATCTTGACGAAATCGATGCGCCACCTGCCTTCCTCGCGCCGCAGAAAATAGGGATTGCAGACACGCGGCTCCGGGTCGTACTGAACCACGGCGTTCCTGCCATGGATCTGATAGCGCTCGGCGGTGCAGCGGCGATGCTCGCGCGCGACGTTGCGCATCTGCGTCTTGGTCACCACCCAATCCTTCAACATTTCTTGTGATGCCTTGGTGTAGATGTCCAGGTCCGGGCGTGCGTTACCTTCCTCCATGGCCTGGATGTAGGCATCGATGGTCTTGATGGGACTGCCCTGCGAGCTGACGTCGGGCATCGGGGTCAGGATATCCGGGGCCGGCGCCGTGGTGGCCTGACTGATGCCGGGAGCGCTGGGGGTGGGCTCGGGCGTCTTGGAGGCGTCGAACGCCATGTCCTTGGTCGCCTCCTGGGCCCGGGTCACGATCAGCTCGGAGGTTGCCACGATCCCCTCACCGACATGCTGATCGCTGAAGAAGGGCGCCATCTGGCCGTTCTCGATGTGCTCGACGAAGGTCTCCGTATAGACCTCGCTGAGGTCCTCGCCCACTTCGAGGCGTACCTGCCGCGAGCGCGGATTGACCACGAGCAGCAAGCCGCGTCCGGAGTCGTAGAAGGTGCCGGCTTCGAGCGAGTCGAACCGCTCGAGGGCCAGCGCGTCGAGGTCCGCACCCTCGGTCGTGGTGATCACGCGATAGTCGATGCCATAGTCGTCGAGCAGGGCGTTGTGGTAGTCCACGAGGAAGGCGGATTCCGTTTCCGTGAGCACGCTGGCCTCGTCCATGAGCAGCTGGATCTTGACCACGGGGGAAACGTTCAGCATGAAACTGAAGTTGAAGAGGCCAACCGCCAGCAGGCAGGCGGCGAGGAAGAAACGGAGCCTGCGGATCGTTTCTGTGTCTCGGTTGAAGGTCATGGGTACGCGGTCGGCAGCTTCGTGGTCGGATCCATCGCGACAGAGGTCGTGGGGGAACGGCAATGATACGACTCGTGCCTCGTATTTTCCCACTCCAGACTCTGTGCGTGTCTCCGCCAGGCCCTCAGCCGAGGGCCAGTTTGGCCGCGATGAGCAGGAGCAGGACCCCGAACATGCGTTTGAGAACCTGCACCGGCAGCGCATGGGCCAGACGGGTTCCGAGCGGTGCGGTCGGCATGCTGGCGAGGAGCATGGCGACAACGGCCGGCCAGTAGACGAATCCGGAGCTCAGATCGGGAAGCCCGGCCCGTCCCAGGCCGGCAAGGATGAATCCGATCGTGCCGGCGATCGCGATCGGCAGACCGCAGGCGGCAGAGGTGCCGACGGCCTTGCGCATATCGATTCCCCGGTTGCTCAGAAAGGGGACCGTCAGTGTCCCTCCACCGATTCCGACCAGGGCGGAGAGCATGCCGATTCCGCCACCCACACCCCAGAGACCGAGACGGCCGGGCATGACGCGCGTCGGGACCGAGCGCGCAACGGGCAAGAGCATCCGCGCGCCGACGAAGGCGAGAAAGACGGCGAAGAGTCGCTTCAGCCAGAGATCCGGGATCTGGGCCGCGAAGGCGGCGCCCGCCCAGGCGCCGAGGACGATGCCGGGCGTCAGGCTCACGAAGAGATCCCAGCGCACGCCCGCGCGGCGGTGATGCGCAAGCGTGGAGGCGGCGCCGGTCCCGATGATGGTCGCCAGCGAGGTGCCGACGGCGAGGTGGGGAATCCAATCCTGCGCGAGTTCGCCGTGGGTGAAGACCAGGATCAGGGCAGGGACCATGATGGCCCCTCCGCCGACGCCGAAGAGTCCGGCAAGTAGCCCGGACAGGGCGCCGATGAGGAGGTAGGAGACGAGCTCGGGAAACGGCATGGTGTGGGCGTCTCAAAGGTGCGAAAGGACTGCCGACAGGAGCGGCGCGTTCAGCCCGGCGTGCCTGTCCGCCTGGGGATGCGCGTTGAGCCTCGTTGCAGAGGGCTCGCAGGACTCATGGCGAGGCCAGAAGCGGGTGCGCGCGCTGCGGTATCCGGCGACGCTCTCGCGTGTGTGGAGGTGGTGTCGGAGAAGCAGTGGAGAACGACCGCGACAGTGCTGCGGGCGGCGTTTTCGCTCAATCAGAAGGAGGCGGGTCATGTGTGCCTGAGCACGCGCGCGGCCGAGCGCCGGTGTCCCCGCGACAGTGCGAGGAGAGTGTCTCGGGCACCGGTCCCCGCGGTCGTGGTCGCAGCTGGCGCGGGCCGAGCGATCTACTCTGGATCTCCTAGAGTCTGGCCTTGGACGCCAGTTCGGTCATCGGCGTCAGCTCGGCTTCCAGCCCCAGGACCTTGGAGATCATGGCGGTGCGGCTACGCACCTCGATCTTGCCGTAGATCCGGCGTAAGTGGTCTTTCACCGTCTTTTCGTCGATGCGGAGCTCGGTGGCGATATCGGCATTGGAGAGTCCGCGCATCACGCAGAGCGCGACTTGCACTTCGCGCCGCGACAATCGGCTGTGGACGAGCCTGCTTGCCAATGCATGGCGTCTTTGAATCGGCTCGATCACTAGGATCGTCACCCCGGAATCTCGCCCGCGCGGGCGCTCATGCGCGCCTCCGAGATCCTGAAGGTCCAGCCAGCTCAGCAGGCTGCGCGAGGTCATCGGCAAGATCCGCAGGCGGAAGACCCCGGCATCCTCGCTGCGCCAAATGGCTCGGGCGATGGCAAGGGCTCGGATGGTGTCGGGGTCGAGCTGAGACATGACGTACTGCGCGACGCCATTGCCATAGACCAGCTGATCATCGCTCGTCAGGGCCAGCAGCCCGATATCGGGCTCCATGGACTGGGTGTCCGCCGACTTGTGCAGGACCGCGGATGTGGCGATGTGCGGGGCGATGGTGTCGATCAGCTCCATCTCCTGCGCGCTGAAGTCCGGCGAACTCGCGCGCCTGTGCAGTCGCAATAGGGCGATTGGCTGATCGCGCCACCCAGCGATGACATTCACGGCGTGCTCGAACTGGAAGGCGGACCGGATGTCCGCGACCTTGGTCTGGGACCAGGCTGGCGTGGCCAGCAGTGGCGATAGACTGTTGGTCTGGTTCAGGCGTGTCGGGCAGCAGGAATCGAGTAGGCAGGGGTCCAGAGCCGCGTGGCGGCCGAGGTAGTCCTCGATGAGCCCCGCGTCGCGGCCGGCGCAAACGCCTGGCGTGACCTCGTAGCGTCCCCGATCGATCTCGAGCAGGGCAGCCGCATCGAAGGGGACGAACACCTGCAAACAGGCGAGCAGCTCCTTCGTCAGCTGCGTATAGGCGCGCGTTGCGTACAGCGAATTGATGAGATCGAGCAGGTGGCTCTTGGACGGGGATACAGGCTCTTTCATGCTCCGTGACCTTTTTCAGCTCATGCGGTTAGCCGATAGCGCGATGTCCAGAGCTCGACGGCTGCATGGCTCATCGCGTGAGATGCGCTGATTCAGAGCCGGCTCGCGGAGACCATCGCTATAAGGGCATTTCGGAGACGAAGCTGCCCACATCGGGGAATGCACTTCGATCTCAAGTGTCCAGAGTCTACGATGATCGACCAAGCGTGACTAGCGAGATGCGGGATGACAGCACCAAGGGCCGAGGGTCATCGCGCACGTCAGCCGGTCACCGATCGTCGCTCGGTTGCCGATGCGAGTGTCACAGGCTGTGACGATCAGCACCTTGGTGTATCGCCCCGCGTGTATCGCCTAAGAGTCACTCGAGAGTCACTCGAGGGTCACTCGGCCGCCGTTGGCCTCAGCGGTGCCCCTCCTCGTGGTGCTCGGCATGATCCTGCGCATCCGCGCTGAAACGCTGGCTGAAGCGGATGATCAGAATGGCGAGACTCACGAGCAGGATGGCGCCACTCTCATAAATCAGATTCTCTGGAGCAATATTCTTGCCTTGTAGAACGATCAGCCGTGACAGGGCCGTGACGGCGATGAACATAGGGTAGGTGAAGGGCACGGCGCGCCTGAGAAAGTAGACGTTCGCCATGGCCATGATCTCGATGAAGATGAACATCAGCAAGAGGTCTTCGAGTCTCACGGCAGCGTTCTGATAGATGCCGACGATGAGCTGGGCGATGCCGATCAGCGCCAAGCCACCGACCCCGACCAGGACCAGCTTCTCGATGTAGAGGAAGAGGGTCGAGAGCCAGGCGTCGAGCTTTGTGGGTGCCTTCATCAGCGGGTCTCCTGTGTATCTGCGGTTCGCTCGGGTCATCATCGGCTGCCACGCGGACGGCCGGGGTGGATGGCACCGAGCCATCCACGCGTTTCATTGTCCGCTCGACGTCCCCACGGGCCGCGGGGCGGCCCTGGCGGTCAGAGGAAGAGCTCGAAGGCGCTCAGGGCCATGGACGGATCGGCGAAGGCGATAGTGAGATCCGCCTGGAAATCGCCGTCGACGTCGCCCTGAAGCAGGCCGAATTCGTAGCGCAGCTCCCCGGCGTGGCCGCTGAAGTCGGCGTTGTCGATGAAGGTGAAGGACTGATCACCATCCAGGTAGAGGCTGGCGTCCATGCCGGTCAAGTCGATTCTGTCTCCCATGCCGAAGTCCGTGATGGTCTCGACGAAGGCGTCGCAGCACTTCTCGACCGAGGATTCGTAGCGGAAGACGTCGTTGCCGCGTCCTCCCGTGAGGACGTCCGCGCCCAGGCCGCCGATCAGGAGGTCGTCGCCATCGCCGCCGTCGATCAGATCCCGGCCATAGCCCCCGTCGAGGATGTCGTTACCCGCGTGGCCCGTGAGCAGGTCGTTCCCGTCGCCTCCCGACAGGACATCGTCACCCTCGCTTCCGGTGACGATCACATCGTTCGCCAACCGGAACACCAAGGATCCCGGCGCTGTCTCGACCAGGCTCTGGCTGCCGTTCAAGGCGATGGAATACTCGCCGAATCGGTCTCCGTCCGCGTCGATGAACAGGTAGGTCATGTAGCCATCGTCGTCGAGGCGGACCTCATTGCCGGTGCCGCTGAAATCCGCCGCGAATCCGATGAAGCGCAGCTCCGATAGCGCGCTGATATCGATGCTGTCCCCGATCCCGAAGTCGCTGAGGATCTCGTATCCCAGCTCGTCCAAGGCCGTGTACTTGAAGGTGTCGTTGCCGAGACCGCCGATGAGGGTATCGAAACCCGCCCCGCCGAGGAGCAGGTCGTCTCCGTCTCCGCCATTCAGAATATCGTCGCCTGTCCCGCCGTCGAGGACGTCATTGCCGGCGCCGCCGTCGAGGTTGTCATCGCCGGCGGCCGCATCCAGCCAGTCGTTGCCTTCGAGACCCTGCAGGAGATCGTGCCCGTTGCCGCCACGCAGCATGTCGTCGCCGGGCGTCCCGGTCAGCACCTGGTTCAAGGAGGCGATCAGCTGGTTGGAGCCAGGCGCCGACTCCTCCAGCATCAAGGATCCGGCCGGATACAGGGCGATCATCTGGTCGCCGAATCCATCGCCGTCGCTGTCGAACTCGATGTTGCCGAATGCGTAGGGACCGTATCCGTAGTGCTCGTAGCGATACTCACCGGGCGTGCCCGAGAAGGAGGCATCTCCGATGAAGCTGATTCCCAGGATGTCGAGGTCGATGCGGTCGCCGGGAGAGAAGTCGGCGATGGTGTCCACATTGATGTCATCGGGGCGGGTGAAGCGGAAGACGTCGTCTCCGGCTCCGCCTCGATAGGTGTCCGTTCCGAGACCACCGGTCAGGACATCCGACCCCTCGTCGCCGATCAGCGTGTCGTTGCCGCCACCGCCCTCCAGGATATCGTCGCCGCCCAGGCCGAGGAGAGTGTCGTTTCCCGCCCCGCCGTGCAAGGTCTCGCCGAGCGCGCTGCCGACCAGGGTCTGGTCGGCAGCCAGCGTCAGGATGCCCGAGCCGGCCCTGGTTTCGATCAGATTGGTCGCCGCGTTGAAAGACAGCGCGATGTCGCCGATGGCATCGCCGTCCGTGTCGATGGTGAGGGCGCCGAAATCGAACCGCATCTCGCCGGCGACGCCATGGAACTGCTCATTGCCGATGAAGGTCCGCCGAGCGGCCGGGATCGCCGAGAAGTCGAGCACGTCGTCGAGGCTGAAATCGACGATGCGGTCTCCGTCGGCGCTGCTGAAGTTGGCGAATCTGACGCTGTCTCGGCCCGCGCCGCCGTGCAAGATGTCCGGCCCGGGGCCGCCGATCAGGATGTCGTCGCCCGCCCCGCCGGACAGGGTGTCGGTCCCGGTGCCCCCGTTGAGCCTGTCATTGCCCGCCAGACCGTAGAGGGTGTCCCAGCCTGCCGTACCAGTGATCGTCTCGTTTCCAGGTGTGCCCAGTGTGATCGCCATCGTCGCATCTCCATGATTCAGGAAAGGGCGCGTTCCCCCGTCGAAGGCTTTCATCCGGCCAAGTCCCAATGGCGTCCCATGCGTTCGCGCAAGGGTCAAGGGTCAAGGGCGGTGCGGTGCCTTGACCCTGTAAAGAATAGGAGAAAGTCGAAGCCGGAACGAAGTGGCCTCGCGCTCACACGTCCTCGCCTCGGCCCCCACGCCGGACCGGCCCCTAGAGGGCTTCCTGCATGGCGCGCCGCACCAGTGGGATGCTCGGCTGGCGCTGCTCGCGCAGGCTGAGGCTGTCGACGCGTGCGAGTAGGTCCATCAGCGACCCCGGATCGCGTGGATAGTGGTGCATGATGAAACGCACCAGGTCCGGGCTCAGGCGCAGACCGCGCCGCTCGGCCGATTGGGTCAGGAGCCGCGCGCACTCCTCTTCCCCGAGCGGCTGCAGGCAGTAGCGCGGCCCCCAGAGCAGGCGGGATGCGAGGTCGGGCAGCGCCACGGGGATGGCGTCCGGCGCGGCATCCGCCGCCATGAAGAGGTGACGCCCGAGCTCGCGCATGCGATTGAAGAGGGCGAAGAGGGCCTTTTCCCACTCCGCCTCGCCGACGACCTCTTGAATGTCGTCGATCGCGACGAGGTCGAGACGCTCCAGATCGTCCAGTAGGCTCGGCGCGAGGCCGCGCGTGCCCAGCGGCACGAAGTGGGCTTGACGCCCAGCGGAGACGGCTGCCAAACACGCAGCCTGGAGCAGGTGCGTCTTACCTGTTCCAGGGCTCCCGAACAGGAAGAGGAAGGGTTCGCCGGCGCCCTCCGCGCTGGCGGTGATGGCCGCGACGGCCTCCGAGTTCGGTCCCGGCAAATACTCGGCCAAGCTCGGCTCGCGGCCGAGCTCGAGGGGCAGGTGAAGCTGCTGAAAGGCTGTAGACAAAGGAGCCGTTGCCCGCGTCGCTCAGGGCGCGGTCTGGGCAAGCCGGGCAGCCGTTACGGCCAGGCGTTTGCCGAGCGCGTGACACAGTCGTTTCTCCTCCTCGGACAGCGCGCGGTCGCTCTCGGTGCCGGCGATGTGGGAGGGTCCGTAGGGCGTTCCCCCGGTCTGGGTGTGCAGGAGATCCGATTCGCTGTAGGGAAGGCCCATGAGCAGCATGCCATGGTGCATGAGGGGCAGCATCATGCTCAGCAGCGTGGTCTCTTGGCCGCCATGGAGGCTGGATGTCGAGGTGAAGACGCCGGCCGGTTTCCCCGCCAGGGCGCCCGTCAACCAAAGCGCGCTGGTGCCATCGAGGAAGTATTTCATGGCGGCGGCCATGTTCCCGAAGCGGGTCGGACTGCCGAGCGCCAAACCGGCGCAGTGGCGCAGGTCGTCGATTTCGGCGTAGGGCGCGCCCTTGTCCGGAATGCTGTTCCCCACGGCTTCGCAGACCGCGGAGACGGCTGGTACGGTGCGCAGGCGCGCCTCCATCCCGCCTGACTCGACCCCACGCGCGATCTGCTGGGCCATCTCGGCGGTCGCTCCATGGCGGCTGTAATAGAGAATGAGGATGTAGCTCATGTTGCTCCTATGTCGCTGGTCTGAATATGTCGTTGGTCTGAAGAGGTTGGCACTTTGGGCGAGAGTCTAACTCACCGGGCATTCAATCGGCGTGCGAGGCCACGCTGCCGCCGCGGCGTTGCGCGCTAGGCGCGATGCGGAGGGCGTTCTCCGCGTCGCCTAGCGCTGGCGCAGCCACTCGACGTTGAAACCTGTCTCCGATCTGGTGAGAATCGGCAACCGGCGAGTGCGAGGTGCATGCCGCGGAAACCGGATCCAGCGCCGGGGAACGCTCTTCGACCGTCGCTGTGGATGAGCCGGCTTCGCTGATCCTACGGGGTCGGACGCCGTGGCTGGAGATGCGTCCGGCTTTTCCGGGAGCATCTGAATCGAATCGCGATCAGGAGGAGTTCTATGTCTTCACTCTCTGCCGTGCGCCTTCGGGGCCGCGCGTGGCCGCTCGTCATGGCCGTCACCCTTGGCGCTGCGATCCTCTGGTTCAGCGTCGCCCTGGCGGCGACCCGTGATCCGGTCCAGCACTTCTTCGATTCAACCTTCGGGGATTTCAAGGAGGAGCTGCAAACCGCGAAGGAGGCGGGCAAGGCAGGCGTCTTGCTCATGTTCGAGATGGACGAATGTCCCTTCTGCCAACGCATGAAGAGCACCGTCTTGAATCAATCCGAGGTTCAGGACTACTTCAAGGAGCACTTCCTCATCTTCCCGGTCGATATCGAGGGTGACATCGAGATCACGAATTTCTCCGGCGAGGCGATGAAGCAGAAGGATTTCGCGCTCAAGTCCTACCGCGTGCGCGCGACCCCCGTTTTTGCGTTCTTCGACCTCGAAGGCAATCTGGTCGCCAAATACATCGGGGCCACGCGTGATGCCGATGAGTTCTTGCTGCTAGGCGCCTATGTGGTCGACGGGCATTACAAGGACGTCAGCTTCCAGCAGTACAAGCGGGACAGGCAGAAGACGTCGGTGCAATGAACGAGCCGTCTGAGCACAAGCCGCGCCGGTGCCTGGGCGGATGCCGGCAATGACCTTGACCGCAAAGACGCGGGTTGCTCGGATGGTCGGCGCTCATGGGCCGAGCCACAACGGATGCGGCATTGGGCCGCGATCGCGAGGAGTCGAAGATGGATGATCAGCACGCGGAGCAGAGGGTCTGTTATCGCTGTGTCGTCGGTGGGCGTGTGCAGGGTGTTTTCTTTCGCGCCTCTGCCCGTGAGCAGGCGATGCGCCTTGGTGTGACCGGCTATGCGCGCAACTTGCCGGATGGGCGCGTGGAGGTGTTGGTCTGCGGCGAATCCGCGGCTGTGGCCCAGTTGCGTGACTGGCTTCGCACGGGACCGACGGCGGCCCAGGTGACGGGCGTGGCCTGTGAACCCTTGGATTATCACCCGCATCCGGGGTTCGTCATCGATTAGCCGCGCGCTCGATCAGTAGCCTTCGGCCTGATGGAGGGGCTGCTCGGCGTACTGGTCGAGCCGCACGATCTCGGTGGTGAAGTGGCCATCCGGGTAGAGCAGGAGTTCGCGATAGCCGGGCGGGCTGGTGTCGATGGCGAAGTCCTTGCTCCCCGGTAGGAACTGAAAGCAGGTCGAGGGCGTTCCGAGAACGGAGCAGCCGCCGTGCCGGACCATAAAGGCTTGGTGGACATGCCCGAAGAGGATGGCCTTGACCTGTGGATGCTGCTCGCAGAGTTCCATCAGCTCGGTGCCGTTGTCCACGCCCATCGTGTCCATCCAGGCACTCTGGATCGGCACCGGGTGATGGTGCAGAAAGATCATGGTCGGCGCGCTGTTCCCAGCCAGCAGGTCGCTGAGCTGGTTCATCTGAGCCTCTGTGAGGTGCCCGCCGTCACTGCCCGGAACGCTCGAATCCAGGAAGACCAGATTCCAGTCATCCAATCGGCGCAAGGCGACGGGTCCGACCGCCGCGCTGCCGAGATAGGTGTCCATGAGCGCGAGATCGTCGTGATTTCCGGCGACACAGAAATGCGGCAGCTCGGTTCGTTTCAGCGTCTCGCGCAGGTAGCGGTACCCGGCGGGGGTCTCGTCATGCACCAGATCGCCGCTCAAAATGAGCGCTCCGGCTGGTGGAGAGGACGACAGGGCGAGCTCTAAGACCGCCTCGAAGCTATCCCGCGTCGTCATCCCGAGAAGCTGACCGCTGGAATCGCCGAATAGATGCAGGTCCGTCAATTGCAGCAGGCGCAGAGGCATCGTTTTCTCGTCTGTCTTGCTAGCATTCTGGCGCTGTAGAGGATGGCGAATGGTAACGACTTGGTTGGGCTTGTGTGCCGACATGCGTGGTTCCCGATAATCCGGCTGACGGGGAGATCCTCAGAAGCTCGAAAGCTCTTCCCCGCTTTTCTATCAGCCGTTCAGGTCCCTCAACAATGAACCCGTTCACGTGTCCTTAATGGTTGATCATGTGGCGCAACCGGAGTGAGAGATAGTTCACAAGATCGGCGCGCTCGCAGGTACTCTTGTCGGGAGCCGCCGGGCGCCTGGACAGTCTCCGGGGTAGTGAGTCGCGGCTGTCAAGTGCCGTGTCGGGAGCATGCCCGGTGATCACAGGGGAAGCAGGGCGGATGTCTCTGCCGGGCGGCCCACAGGCTCCTCCGCTTGGCTGGGCATGGATGGGACCTTGCCGATCTGGGTTCGGATGCGGGGTTTTAATTCCCGCTCATCGCCCCGATATTGCGCCCGTGAAGGGCTTCCAGGCACCCTGCGTCAAGCTCATATAACTAGACTATCGGCGTCATTGGAACAAACAATTTCTTTCCAATGACGCCGGAAACTAAGGTTTTAGCCGTTCGCACGGCCCCCATCCAACCGGTCATCACGAGGAGAGCTACATGGAACTCAAGGGCAGCAAGACTGAGCAGAGTCTGAAAGAAGCCTTCGCAGGTGAGTCTCAAGCCAACCGTCGGTACCTCTACTTCGCCGCTAAGGCCGATGTCGAGGGCTACAATGACGTCGCCGCTGTCTTCCGCTCGACGGCTGAGGGCGAGACCGGACACGCACATGGACATCTGGAGTATCTGGAGGCCGTGGGTGATCCCGCCACGGGACTTCCGATCGGCGGCACCTCGGACAACCTGAAGGCCGCTATCGCCGGCGAGACGCACGAGTACACCGATATGTATCCCGGCATGGCCAAGGCGGCACGCGACGAAGGCTTCGACGAGATCGCCGACTGGTTCGAGACGCTGGCCAAGGCCGAGCGCTCGCATGCCAACCGCTTCCAGAAGGCGTTGGACAATCTCGATGTCTAAACGCTGACCGATCGGTCGCGAAGTGGAAAGGGGTGCTCGGCACCCCTTTTTTTGTCCGGGGTGTTCTCTCCCAAGAGGCTGCGCGGTGCGAGTTGGGCCTCGGGGCGAGGCAAGCATCCAGTCGCTGGGGTAACGGGCTGGAAGTATTCGCGGTTGAAAACCGCCAACGCAGAATCCCGAGAGCCTTGGATGAACGGGTCTGCGCCCGGCGTCTCGCAGCCCCGGCAAACGTCCGATCCGAGAGCATCGGTTCGATGAAAGCGATCCGTCTGGAAGGCGCGCCTCGAACCTTGATGATCGAAGTCAGTGGGGGCGGACGGGGCTGGCTTGGCTGGGGGAGGACACATCCCTGTGTCAGGCCAGCTGGTCGTCAAATTCCGACGATCAGCTTCTGTCCGGTTCGAATGTGGTTATCTTCCGGGCGCATCTTGTTCAGCTTACGCAGTTGAGCCACGGTGATCCCGTTCTGTACGGCGACGCGGTACAGGGTTTCCTGCGGCTTGACCACATGGTACTTCGCCTTGGTCGCTCCGGTTCTGGATTGACTCGCCGAATTGGTCTTCGCGACCTGCGCCTTGATGGATCCGTTGACTGGCTTGGTCGAGGTGGAGACCTGTGCAACCACGGTCCTGGGCGGGGCGGGACGTGGGTCGGCCTTGGCCACCAGCACCGGTCTCTGTGGTGGTGTGGGCTGACTGGCGATACGGCGCGTCGTCCCCTGGGGCAGCCAGATCGTGCTACCGGCCGGAATCGCGGCCTTGCCATCCAAGACGGCGTCGCGCCAGTGTCGGTTGAGCTGCGCGAGCTGGTACTTGGTCGTGCCATAGTGGCGGGCGAGATGGTCTGCGGGCACGCTATTGCGCAGCACGAGGCGGTCGTGCAGCCAAGGCTCCTCGTAGCGAACGCCTTCGGGGAAGTAGCGGCTTGGGTTTCCCGCGACCTCGCGTGCCGCGATGAACTCTGCATAGAAGTTGCGTGAGGCGAAGCCAAAGTACTTCCCGTCGTAGTTCTCTACGATACGACCGATATCGTTGCCGTAGAGCTCCTTGGCGTTGGCCATGCCGCCTTGGCCGTGGTTGTAGGAGGTGATGGCGAGCGGCCAGCTACCCAGCTTGCGGTAGGCTTGGGACAGGTAGTGCGCGGCTCCGTCGGCGGCCAGGATGGGGTCGAAGCGTTCATCGATCTGGCGATCCACGGTCATGTACTGTCGCCCCGTGGATGGCATGAATTGCCAGATGCCGCCGGCGCCTACACTCGAGCGTGCGTTGGCCTGGAAGGAGGACTCGACGTGCGGCAAGTAGGCGAGATCCTCGGGGACGCCCTGGTTGCGCATGATCTCGCGGAAGATCTGGTCATAGCTGCCGCTGATCTCGACGCCGCGGCGGAAGCGCTCACGCAAGCCGCGCTGCGTGCGCACACGCTCGGATGCGCCATAGACGGCCGATATGCCACCGGATCGCTTGAATTTGTCCAGTAATTCCTTGTCGACACTGCTCAGGCTCTGGTTGGAGCGCACCCGCTGCTCCAGATCCGCAAGCTGGCTGGTGTAGTAATGCTTGCGCGATTCGATCTGGGATTTCTGTGTCGCCGTGTAGCTATCCTGGACCGCGCCAGGGAGCTTGACGACCTCATAGATGACGTCCAGATGCTCGTCGTCGTGGATGGCGACTTCGCCCCGGCCCCAGACGCCGTAGACATGACGCCAGAAGTCGACGTTGCTCTCGAGCTCGGCCGGTACCGGGAAGGTGCGCGAGTCGCCATAGCTGTGACGCGTCTGACCAATGTCGCTACCGTCACTCAGTGGTCTTTCGCCTCCGGTCCCGGCGCAGCCCGACATGACCAGCGCGAAGACGGAAAGCATTGAAGCCCACAGCACGCGGGCCTGCATGGTTTCAGATCGCATTGTCAGAAAATCCCCCTGAAATATCGAGACTCTAGCACGAATCTCTCCCAACAAACGCGAAGTGTCGCCCACGAGGAACCGCTTTGCAATGCGCAAATTCCCCTACGAGACCGGTGATTTAGGCGCCGAGCGGGTCGATGCCCGCGGCTTCGAGCAAGGCGATGAGCCGAATGAGCGGCAGGCCGATCAGGGCGTTCGGGTCGTCGCCCTCGAGCCGTTCGAAGAGCGCGATGCCGAGCCCCTCGGATTTGAAGCTTCCGGCACAGTCGTAGGGCTGCTCGCGATCCACATAGCCGTGGATTTGTGCCTCGCTCAGGGTGCGGAAGTGCACACGAAAGGGTTCCACCAGGGTTTGGGCCTGTCCGCTGCGAGCGTCCAGGAGACAGAGCCCGGTCTGGAAGACCACCGTGCGGCCCGAGGCGCGCTCTAGTTGCTCGATCGCCGTCTCCCGGTTGCCCGGCTTGCCGAGGATCGCATCATCCAGACAAGCGACCTGATCCGAGCCGATGATGAGCGCGTGCGGGTGCGTCTGAGCCACCGCGCGTGCCTTGGCTTCGGCCAATCTGAGCACCAGCACCTGTGCCGGCTCATTCGGGCGGCGGCGCTCGTCGACGTCAGGTGAGGCGGTTGCGAAGGTCAAGCCGAGGCGTTCCAGCAGGGCGCGTCGATAGACCGACGTGGATGCGAGCACCAATGGAGTCGGCGTCATCGGTATCTAGTCTCCCTCTCTGGTCAGGGTCACGCGGAAGTCGTCGTCAGGCGTTGGACTCAGGGTGAGGTTGACCAGGATGGGGGAGCAGCAGATCTGACAGTCTTCCACATAGCAGCGGTCTCCGGCGGTCAGGTCGATCTCCATCTCCAGAGGCGCATCGCACCAGGGGCAGACCGCGTTCAGGCTCTCGATGGGATTCACGGCGTTTCACCACGGCTGTTCGCTCGGTTCAGTTGGTCTCGGCTCAAGGGACTCGGTTCAAGGGGTCTCGATGCGCCGCCATAGGCGACCATCGTTCTTGAGCAGGTCGCCGGCCGCGGCCGGACCCCAGGTCCCGGCCGCGTAGTTGGGGAAATTGCGCGCGGGCAGGGCGGTCCAGACATCCATGACGGACTCGACGATCTCCCAGCCCTTTTCGACTGTATCCGCGTGCTTGAAGAGGGTGGCGTCGCCGTTCATGCAGTCGTAGATCAAGGTCTCGTAGCCGGTCGCGGGGGCGTTACCGAAATAGTCGGCGTAGCAGAAGTTCATGTTGACTGTGCCGACCCGCATGCGCGGCCCGGGGATCTTGGCGCCGAAACTCATCTGAATGCCTTCGTTGGGCTGGATACGCAACACCAGCCGATCCGGGGTCATCTGCTCGACGTCCGTATTCTTGAACATGATCTTGGGCGCGCGCCTGTACTGGATGACGATCTCGGTGTACTGGGCCGGCAGGCGTTTGCCCGTGCGCAGATAGAAGGGCACGCCGGCCCAGCGCCAATTGTCCATGGTGAGCTTGAGCGCCGCATAGGTTTCTCGGCCCGAGTTGGGCGAGACGCCCGGAGATGAGCGATAGGCCGGCACCTTTTCGCCGCTGGGCATGACGCCCTCGCCGTATTGACCCCGCACGGCATGCGTCAGGACTTCCTCCGGGGTCAGTGGATGCACGGCGTCCAGCACCTTGTTGATCTCATCGCGCACCGCCTGGGACTCGAAGGAGTTGGGCGGCTCCATGGCCAGGAATCCCAGAAGCACCAGGACGTGATTGGGAATCATGTCGCGCAGGGCGCCAGCCTGCTCGTAATACTCGCCGCGATGCTCGACACCCACGGATTCAGCGACCGTGATCTGGACGTGGTCGATGTGCTGGCGGTTCCAGAAGGGCTCGATGAAGCCGTTCGCGAACCGGAACACCATGATGTTCTGAACCGTTTCCTTGCCGAGATAGTGATCGATCCGATAGATCTGACCCTCGTCCAAGGTCTCGTGCAGCATCCGGTTGAGCGCCTTGGCGCTCTCGACGTCGTTGCCGAAGGGCTTTTCGATGATGACGCGGCGCCAGTCTTCTGCTGATTCCGCTGTCAGTCCGACGGCGCCCAGGTGCCGGGTGATGTCGCCGAAGAGACTCGGCGGCACGGCCAGGTAGAAGAGATAATTGCCCTCGGTGCCACGCTCCGCGTCCAGCCGAGACAGACGCTCGCAGAGCGCCATGTAGGTGGTCTCCTCCTTGATGTTGCCCTGCATGTAATGCAGTCGCTGACAGAGGCGTGACCAGGTCTCGGCGTCCCAGGCGGCGCCGACATGCTGCCTGACCTCGTCGGCCATGCCGTCGCGAAAGCTCTCGTCGTCGAGCTCGAGCCGGTCGAGACCGAGAATCGCGAAGGTGTCGGGCAGCAGATGGCCTTGGCACAGATAGAAGAGGGCGGGAATCAGCTTGCGCTTGGTCAGGTCGCCACCGGCGCCGAAGATGATCATGACGTTCGGCGGGGCCGGCGGGGCGATCTCTGAGGTCAGACGTTCGTCGGTCACCAGGCTTCTCCTGAGGCGCGATCCGTGAGGTCGATGGCTCGCCGAGCGGCGAGCGCGAAGAGGGCGCGGTCAGCCCTGGGGCTTCTCGTGGTGGCCGCCGAACTGGTAGCGCATGGCGGAGAGGATCTGATTGGCGAAGTCCGCCTCGCCGCGCGAGCTGAAGCGCTCGAAGAGCGCGGTGGTGAGCAATGGGGCTGGCGTGCCGGTCTCGATCGCGGCGAGGCAGGTCCAGCGGCCCTCGCCGGAGTCCGAGACGCGCCCGCCGAAGGCCGACAGCTCCGGATCCTGGAGCAGGGCGTTGGCGGTGAGATCCAACAGCCAGGAGGCGACGACGCTGCCGCGGCGCCAGACCTCGGCGACCTCGGCGATCGGGATGTCGTACTGGTAGTGCTCGGGATGGCTGAGCGGCGCGGTCTCGGCGTCGAGGGCGTGGTCCTGTCGACCCACGCCAGCGTGCTTGAGGATGTTCAGCCCCTCGGCATAGGCGGCCATGAGGACATACTCGATGCCGTTGTGGACCATCTTGACGAAGTGCCCGGCACCATTGGGGCCGCAGTGAAGATAACCCTGCTCGGATCGACTCGCGGGGCCGGATCGCCCATGAGTCCGCTCGATCGAGCCAGGCCCGGGGGCCAGGGCGGCGAAGATGGGATCCAGCCGCTCGACCGCCTCCTGCTCGCCGCCGATCATCAGGCAGTAGCCGCGCTCCAATCCCCAGACGCCGCCGCTGGTGCCGCAATCGACGAAGTGGATGCCCGCGGGCCGCAGCCGCGCGGCGTGCTTCAGGTCGTCGCGGTAATTGGAGTTGCCGCCGTCGATCAGGGTGTCGCCGCGGCCGAGGTGGGGGGCGATCTCATGGATCACCCCCTCGACCACGGCTGCCGGAACCATCATCCAGACATTGCGCGGTGCGTCCAGCTTGGCGCAGAGGTCCGCCAGGTCGCTCGCGCCCTCGGCGCCTTGGTCGACCAGGGCTTGCACCGCCTGGGGATCACGATCATAGACCACGCATTGGTGGCCGGCGCCCAGGAGGCGCAGCACCATGTTCGCGCCCATTCGGCCGAGGCCGATCATTCCAAGCTGCATGACTCAATCCTCTTTGAGAGTGCGGATGTTCCCGAGCTGCGTGGCCGGGCGGTCGGATCCGCTCGCCCTCAGAGCGCCCTGGCTTCGAGCACCACCACGCTGTGGGGGCGGACAGCAACGCGCCCCGGCTGGATGGGTTGCTGGTTTTCAGGTTCGATCACGCTGGGTTCGCAGAAAGTATCGACGGCGAGGCACCAGCTCAACCCCTTGAGCCCAGGAACGGCGAACTCGAGCGCGGTCATGCCCATGTTCAGCATGACATGCAGGTGCGGCTCGTCCTCGTCCTTGCCAGCCAGGGTGAAGGCCAGTGCGTGGTTGGTTGGGTCGTCCCACTGAGGCTGCTCGAGCCCGACGCCATGCCAGGCGATGTCCGGCAGCGTCTTGCCGCGTTCCGGCTTGCCGGTGAGGAAGCGGTCGCGCGTCAGGCTCGGATGGCGCCGGCGCAGGGCGATCATGGCGCGCACGAAGTCGAGCATCTCCCGATTCTTGTCGACCAATCCCCAGTCCGACCAGGACAGCTCGTTGTTCTGGCAATAGGTGTTGTTGTTCCCGAGTTTGGTGCGGAAGACCTCGTCGCCGGAAAGCAGCATGGGCACGCCCTGACTCAGCATGAGGATGCTGATGAAGTTGCGTGCCTGGCGCGTGCGCAGTCGTTGGATCTCCCGGTCGTCCGTCGGTCCCTCGTGGCCGCAGTTCCAGCTGCGGTTGTCGTCGTGGCCGTCGCGGTTGTCCTCGCCGTTGGCCTCGTTGTGCTTCTGGTTGTAGCTGACCAGATCGCACAACGTGAAGCCGTCGTGGCAGGTGACGAAATTGATGGAGTTCATCGGCAGCCGTCCGCGCCCCTCGTACATGTCGCTGGAGCCGGCGATCCGGGTCGCGACCTCGGGCACCAAGCCGCTGTCTCCGCGCACGAAGCTGCGGATCACGTCGCGGTAGCGACCGTTCCACTCCGACCAGCGGTAGCCGGGAAAATCGCCGACCTGGTAGAGCCCGGCGGCATCCCATGCCTCGGCGATGATGTGCGCGCGGCTCAGCGAGGGTGATAGCTCGATGGCCCAGAGCACGGGGGCGTGATACTGCGGATTGCCGTCTTCGCCGCGGGCCAGCGCGCTTGCGAGGTCGAAGCGGAAGCCGTCGACGTGCATGTGGCGCACCCAGTAGAGCAGGGCGTCGATCAGGAAGCGGGTCACCATGGGGTGGTTGCAGTTCATGGTGTTCCCGCAGCCGGTATAGTCGCGGTATTGGCGTCGGTCGTCGAAGTCGAGGTGGTAGAAGATCTCGTTGCCGAAGGCCTTGAAGCTGATGACGGGGCCATTTTCCCCGCCTTCGGCGGTATGGTTGAAGACCACGTCCAGGATGATGGCGATGCCGGCCTTGTGGAAGGCCTTGACCATGTCGCGGAACTCATCGCGCGCATGCGAGGCGGTGACGGCGAAGCCGGGATGCGGCGCGAAGAAGCTGTGGGTGCTGTAGCCCCAGTAGTTCTCCATGCCCAGCTTGGCGGTCTTGGGCGGGACATCCTGGACATCGAATGCCATCACGGGCATGAGCTCGACGTGGGTGATCCCGAGATCCCTCAGGTAGGGGATCTTCTCGATGATGCCCTCGAAGGTGCCCGGATGGGCCACCCCCGAGGACGGGTGACGGGTGAAGCCGGCGACGTGCATCTCATAGATGACCGACTCGGCGAGTGGGACATGGAGCGGCTTGTCGCCCTCCCAATCGTAGTCGTCGCGCAGCACCTGACCGCGGATGGCGGTTTCCACATTGTCGCCCGGCCGGCAGGCCGCGTCGCGGTCCCAGAGTTGGTCGTTGATGGTCGTCGCCCAGGGGTCCAGCAGTGCCTTCTCGTTGTCGAGCCGGCTGCCCGTCTCGCGCGTGTCGACATGGCCATCGGCGCGCCAGTTGTAAAAGGTGCCGTTCGGCAGCCCTTCGACGAAGATGTGCCAGAAGAAGAAGGTGCGATTGGTGCGCGGGTCGAGCTGAACGACCTCGTAAGGGTCCGTGCTGTCCTCGCTCTCGAACAGCATCAGTTGCATCCGTTCGGCATAACGCGAGAAGACGCAGAAATTCACGCCGCCCTCCCTGACGGTTGCCCCAGCGAAATCCCAGTTGCCAGGCCTGACCCGGTACCTCAGTGGCCTCATCGGCAATTCTCCAGCACAGTAAATCCGTCCGCTCACTTGGTCAGCGGATCCGGGGTGATCCTGATTCCATTCGATGGTTGGCGCGCCGCTCGGGCCGGGGCGTCGAGGAGTCGCCATCGGCTGTATGAGTGGGCGTGCGTTACGGGAAGGCTTCCTGACGGCCTATTTGAGCATGCCAGGAACGAGGAAGTACCCAATGAGTGTCCCCATCAAGATGCCCAAAATGGCGCCTAGCATGATTCCGTACCATTTCACGCGCGCACCTCTCTCGATCCACACGAACTTTAAGGCTATTTTGCTGCGCACATCGGTGCTCGACAAGTCGCAGCGACCGCCTTTCGTCACTCTACAGGGTCGAAATCGAGAAATCCTTGATGTTGATTGGGTTGTCCTTCACTCGGCGAGCGATTCAGCGGGAAGCCGCTATCTTCGTGGCGATCAATGTCCTCATGATGACCAATGTCTTCATGGTGATCAATGCGCTGCATGAAGCGCACAGCGGTCGACTGCCGGTTCTAGCGTTAGGGCTTTCGTCCCCGAGAGGCGGCTGTTAGAGTCCCTGCGCGGTCTTTTGGCCCGAGCTGAACAAGACACGTCAAGCCTCCCGCAAAGGCCGCATCTCCGGCGCCCAGGCGCCAGCCACACTCAAGAAGGATCATCCCGCCGATGAACGCACCTCAGTCGACCCAGACCCTCGCCGCACTCTTCGATCTCCCCGCGGACGATCGCTACGCGTATTTCATCGAGGCAAGCGTCAGGCAGGGCAAGGTCTGGACGCTCGCGGGGACGGGCGGCTTCGTCGCCTTCCGCGACGAGGACGGACGTGATTGCTTCCCTTTCTGGCCCTCGCCCGAGCTGGCCGAGGCGCTCGCCAACGATGATTGGTCGGACTGCAAGGCCGAGTCGCTGGATCTGGACGTCTTCATGGACCGCTGGCTCAAGGGCATGGCGCGCGACGACCGGCTCGTTTCCGTCTTCTCGGCGCCGGATGGAACCAGCATTGTCATGGATCCGCTGGAATTGCTGCAGGAGCTGCAGGAGGCGCGGGGATAGCCTCGGTCCGACTGCACGAGACGACGTCTTGCTCGTGCGGTTTTTCCGGCGGGAGTTCGCCTCCCCGCTGCACTCTTGGTGACCTCGACTGGCGGCTCGCCCCGTCTCCAGTCAGCCCCTGGCCGTCATGCCTGTCTATCCGTAGTTGCGCATCAAGCCAACCAGAACGCCTTGGATTTCGACCTCGTGCGGCGCGAACTCCAGGGGTTGCATCGCGCTGTTGCGCGGGATGAGCAGGACGCGGTCCGGCTCCTGCTGGATGTTCTTGAGCGTGGTCTCCTCGCCGCGGACGAGGGCGACGACCGTCTCCCCGTTGCTGGCGACCCTGCGATGCTCGATGACGACATAGTCGCCGTCGAGGATGCCCGCCTCGCACATGGAATCCCCCGTCACTTGCAGGACATAACAATTCCGGTGCGTGCGCAGATGCGCGGGTACCTGAATGGTTTCGCATTGGGGAACGGCCTCGATCTGACGGCCGGCGGCGATCCTGCCGAGGAAGGGCAGGGCATCTTCGGATCCGAGCCCTGGTGTGAGCCGCACGCCAGCATGGCGGCCGTGCAGGGGCTCGACATAGCCCTCGGCAACGAGTGCCTGAATATGCTTGCGGAGCGATCCGCGCGAGCGCAGGCCGAGGTGGTCACAAAGCACGTCGAGCGAGGGTGCTTCAGCGAAGTGCTCGATGTTCTCCTTGAGGTACTCAAAGATCTCGTGCTGTCGGCGGGTCAGAGGCATGGTGATGTCGATTGGTCCGGTTCAAGCGGAGTGTATCGCGTTGCGTCCATGGGAATACCCTTGCCCTGGCCCCGACGTCAACGACAATCGCGTGCGTCATCTCGGGTCGCCATGCGCATCTGGTTGAGCGCCTTGGGATTGTCGATCGCCAGGACTGGACGCTTCCCGACTTCGGCCAGATAATGCGCCACCCCAGCTCCCCGAGCCAAAGGCTTGCGCCGCAACGCCTTTGCATGACCTCCTGACCAATTGCCGCGGATCGCCGATCAGATCGCCGCCACCCTTGCCGAGCAGGGTTGGTGCGGACGGATGCCTTCGTTTCGCCGCGCCAGCGATGCCCGCTTCGGCGCGCCGTGTATCGCGCCATCGAGAGTCGCCGATTGACGAGGCTCGCAATGGCCAGCCTGGTGGCGAGCTGTTTCACCCGCGCAAAGACTGAACAAGAGAGATGTCAATGAGTCATATCCCGCCCTGCCCAAACTGCAATTCCGAGTACGCCTACGAAGATGGCGCGATGTTGGTGTGTCCGCAATGTGGTCACGAGTGGGCGAGGGGGGGCGAGGACAGCACGGCGGCGAACGAATCCGCCGTGAAAGATGCCAACGGCGCGGTGTTGAGCGACGGTGATGCGGTGGTTGTGATCAAGGATTTGAAAGTGAAGGGCTCGTCGTCTGTCGTGAAAGTTGGAACCAAGGTCAAGAACATCCGCCTTGTGGACGGCGATCACAATATCGATTGCAAGATCGCTGGCATTGGTGCCATGCAGCTGAAATCGGCGTTCGTCAAGAAGGCCTGAGATGCAGGGGGCGGGCGGTCCGAACCGGTTGGCCGCTAGCGGGATTCTGAGGCATCGGTGTCCAGTCACGGGAGCCGGCCGGTCTCGGGCGTGCTCGCGGAGGCGACCGGCTCATGGGCGGCGGCAGGCGCTTGCGTTGTCATGTGTGCAACGCCTGCCGCTGTCCCGCTGTCCAGTGACGCGCGTCAGCGGTTTTGCGGCTGTGCCTGCGGTGCCGTCGGCCCCTGCATCATCTGCTGCCGATGCTGGGTTTGAGCCGTGAGGAATTCCCGCGGATCGACCTGCCCGTTGCCATCGAGGTCGATCGCGCTGAAGTCCGGGGCATTGCCGAGATTGCGCATCGGATAGCCCTGCTGAGAGCGCTCGGCGATGCGGTTGGCGCGTGCCTGGTAGAACTCCTGCGCGGTGAGGCTGCCATCGCCGTTGAGGTCGAAATCGGCGAAGGTGGGCATGTGGGAACCCATGCCTCGGCCAGCTCCGCGACCGCCACCCTGACCCATTCCCATCCCAGGCCCCATGCCTTGACCCGCGCCTGGCCCCATCCCGCCGCGGCCCTGCAGTCTGGCTTGGTGGAAGGCGTCGAATTCGTCCGCCGTCACCTGCCCGTCGCCATTCTGATCGAGGTCGGCGAACTTGGGCGCATTGGCGGCGCCGGGCATGGGGGCGCCCATGGTCGCTCGCGCGGCCATGCGCTCGGCGCGCGTGGCGTTGAATTCCTGCTCGGTGACGACGCCGTCGCTATCGCGATCGAAGGTGGCAAAGGTCATGGGGCCGAGGGCCTGTGGGCTGCCATCCTGTGCAAAAACCGGCAGGGCGGCGCAGGTCGCCATGCCGAGGACGAGTGCGAGTCTGTGATTGCGGTACGTCATGGTGCGCTCCATTCAGCTATCAGTGCGGTTGTTGCTCTACTCTGTCCAGGTCGTCTTTCCGCCGGTCCGGCGGGAGATCGGCCGCGTGCTTCCTTCTCTATTCTGGTCCAGCCGCGGCTCGGATGTCGGCTGGGAAGCATGACATCTCGGTGACCAATCTGTGCAGGGTGATGGCGCTCATCGTCGATCAGCGGCGCCATTGCCCCGGATCTCGCGCGGCCTGGCGCTCTGCCTGGCGCGCGCGAGGCCGTGGCGGGGTGTGAGGCCGTTCTTTCAACCCCCGATCCGTCCGGCTCAGTCCTCCCAATCGCCGAAGCCTGGGATGCTCACCTGGTGCTCGTTGTAGACCCCCTTGGCCGCGTCGCGGTGGCAGCTGTTGCATTGGCTGAAGCTGCCGACCCGCGGGTTGTCCTTGACCATGCGGGCCGGGATCTCGTCGTGTTTGCGCTGGAAGTAGTCCGTCTCGCTGATGCGCGGCAGGCTGCCGCCCGCGGTGCCGCTCGACAAGGCGAGCGCGAAGGCCCGCGAGCGCGTGCGCTCGGCCAGATCGGCGGCGTTCGCGCTGAGATAGGCGGCGATCTCGCGGCGTAGCTCCTCACTCAAGGATGCATCGTCGCCGTAGTGGTCGGCCAGTGCGGTGGGATCCATGATCCGCGCCCAGGCATCGGCCGGAAGCAGGCCGGGCTGATAAGCCATGTGACAGGCGCCGCATTCCTCGGAGTCGTTGGGATTGCTGACCGGGGCGACGTCTGCGCGCGAGCGCACCCAGCCGCCGTGCCCCTCGTCATCGTCCGAGTCGCTGCAGGCGACGCCGACGCCACCAAGGGTGAGTGCCGCGAGGGTGAGAAGGGGAAGGATCTGTTTGATGCTGGTCATTGTGCTGCTAATCCTTGTGCGGCTGGTCATCTGGATGTCTCCGGCCTATTGGCCCTCGATGCAAGCGAGGAAGTCGGCCCTTTCCTCGGTGGTGGATTGATCCGGTCTTGGGGATTGGCGGGAGGTGATCGATCGATGTGCTGGGCGCTCGCGGCGCCCATCCCAGTGCTCATTGTTCGGCGCTCATTGTTCGGAACTCCAATGCCTGATGCTTCAGTGCTGGTGATGTCGGCCTCGCTACCCGACGCCGGTGGGGCGATGGGGTGAGAGGATTGCCGCACAGCCTAACGCAGCGGCACTGACAGCTCGCTGAGCAGCCTTGTCAGCCTTTGGTCAGCTTGGTTGTGACAGTCTGAACCACTGCCGTCGCGGCAGACGCCTTGACCGCGGAGCCATCTGATCTTCAGAACCAGCCGATATGAGGTATCCCAGTCCGTGAAGCCGCTCGCACGCATGGCACCCAGTCTCGGGCTCGTTCTGGCGACCTGCGCGAGCCCGAGCCTGTGCGACCCTGACCGCCATGAGCACGATCATGATCGCGCCCGCCACGCGCGTGAGCACGGCGAGGTGCGTCCGGTCGAGGAGATCCTGGCGGCGGCCCGCGCGGCCGTTGCGGGCGAGGTCGTGGGTCTCGAACTGGAGCGCGAGCACGGCCATTGGGTCTATGAAATCAAGATGATCGGCGAAGATGGTCGAGTGCTGGAGGTGGTCGTGGATGGGGCGGATGCGCGCGTGCTGCACTGGGAGCCGGACTGATGCGCCTGCTGCTGGTCGAGGATGACGATCGCCTGGCCGAGGGCGTCAGTGCGGCCTTGGACACGGCCGGCTTCGTGGTCGAGCGCAGCGGCGACGGCGAAGACGCCTGGTTCCGTGGCGATACCGAGAACTGGTCCGGCGTCATTCTGGATCTGGGCCTGCCGGGAATGGACGGCTTGACGGTGCTGCGGCGCTGGCGCGCCAACGGTCAGACCTTTCCGGTGCTCATCCTCAGCGCGCGGGGTGACTGGCATGAGCGTGTCGATGGCATCGATGCCGGCGCCGACGACTATCTTCCCAAGCCCTTCCGCATGGAGGAGCTGCTCGCACGGGTGCGGGCGCTCACCCGACGGACGGCGGGTCGGGCCTCCGCCGTGCTGCAGATCGGCACGCTGACTCTGGACACGCGCCAGATGCGCATCAGTCTGGACGGCGCTCCCGTGCACCTCTCGCCCCAGGAGTACCGCCTGGTGAGCTATCTCATACAACACGCCGGGCGGGTGATCTCGCAGATGGAGCTGACCGAGCAGCTCTATGCGCAGGACTTCGAGCGCGACTCCAACGCGGTCGAGGTGCTGGTCGGGCGGGTGCGCCGCAAGCTCGGCAGCGATCTCATCCAGACCCGGCGCGGCTTCGGTTATCTCATCGAGGCGCAGGATTCATGACGCGACGCTCGCTGCGCGTGCGGCTGATACTGGCCGCGGCGGGCTCCGTCTCGGTCGCGCTCCTGGTCGCCGGGCTCAGTCTGATGACGCTCTTCGAGCGCCATGTGGAACGTCGCATCGGCGCCGAACTGCTCGCCCAGGTCAATCAGCTCGCGGCTGCCACGAACCTGGGCGCGGAGGGCCGCTTGCAGCTGGACCCCAGTCCGACCGATCCACGTTTCGGCGATCCCTTGAGCGGGCATTACTGGCAGATCGACGACGAGACGGGTGCCTCCCCGGACATCGGCGTGCTGCGCTCACGCTCCCTCTGGGATACCCGCATCCTCCTCCCGCCGGATCGCCTGGAGCCAGGCGCGGTCCACACACATGTCCTGCCCGGACCGGACGGGCAGATCCTACTGGTGCGTGAGCGCCTGGTCCTGTTCAAGGATGGGGCGAGGGCCGTTCGCCTCATGGCCGCGATGGATCGGCGCGAGCTGACCGACGCGCGCGACGCCTTCGTCGCGGACATGCTGCCCTATCTCGGCGTCGTGGCGCTCGTCCTGACGCTGGCCTCCCTGGTGCAGATTCAAACAGGCCTGGCCCCATTGGAGCGGGTCCGCCGAGGCGTGGCGAAGATCCGCTCGGGCGCCGTGAAGCGACTCGACGAGAACGTCCCGGACGAGGTCCTGCCGTTGGTGATGGAGATGAACGCATTGCTCGCGGCGCGCGAGGAGGCCGTCGAGCGCGCCCGTGCCTGGACAGCGGATCTGGCGCATGGTCTCAAGACCCCGCTCAGCGCACTCGCCGCGGACGCCGCGCGCCTGCGAACGCAGGGCAATCCGGTCGTCGCCGCCGATTTGGAGCAGCTCGCCGAGACCATGCGCCGTCGGGTCGACCGCGAGCTCGTGCGGGTACGGGTCCGCTCGGGCAGGGCCGCGGCACCGGTCGGGGTCGAAGTCGCCGCCGCGATTGGGCGGATCGTCAGAACCCTGCGGCGGATTCCGGGCGCGGAACGACTCCAGTGGAAGGTCGTGTCGCCGGACCAGGTTCGCGTCGGTTTGATGCCGGACGACCTCTTGGAACTGCTCGGCAATCTGCTGGAGAACGCCGGCAAATGGGCGCACTCCAGAGTCGAGATCGCGGTGGAGGTCAAGGCCGGCGAGCAGGTCGAGATCCGCATCTCGGACGATGGTCCCGGAGTGCCCGCCGAGTATCGGGACCGTCTGGGAGAGCGGGGCGTGCGGCTCGACGAGCGCAAGGACGGCAGTGGTCTTGGGCTGGCGATCGTGCGTGACGTGGTCGATGCCTATGGCGGATCCCTCGGCTTCGATGCCGCCGTCGACGGTGGCCTGATCGTCTGGGTTCGGCTGCCGGCCGCCTCGCCCGCGGACCCCGCGTCGCGCAGCGCCTGATTCGACAGGCGCTTGATCAGAACGGCTCAATTGATCAAAACGGCTCAATTGATCAAAACGGCTCAATGAGACTCCCAGCGACCTGAGTCGGTGGGAGCGGCGCCCCGCCGCGACCGGTCGCCTGTCGCGCCGAGGGCGGTGCGCGCACCCTGCTGTCCCTACGGCAGCATGTCGACCAGATAACCCGACACGAAATACTCGATGTTGTAGTAGCTCCCGCTCCCCTGGCTGGAACTCCCATAGACATCGAACTGCAGCGTCTCAGGCCCATCCACGTAGAGATGGCCGGAGAAGCTGAATCCGAAGTAGCGTCTCGGGCTGAATCCCTGGGCTTGCTCGATCCAGGGGAAGGCGGCCCTGACGTGCAGGGAGCCGGTGTCAGAGCCGTTGTCCACCCAATAACCCAGGTTGGCTGCGCCAAGGATATAGTCGCTCGCATACCCGAGCCCAGTCACGGTTTCGATCACCAGTCGTTTGCCCTCTGGGATCGAGCGCTCGACGGTGCAGCGACCCGTGCTGGTCTGCGTCGAGCTGCTGACGCTGCAACCGGAACGGAAGACCTCCTCAGGCGCTCCGTATGCGCCAGCAAAGGCAGTGGATTGGAAACTGCCGTCAGGAAAGGTGATGCCGGCACCCTGGAGTGAAACATCGGCCTTCGCGGCTGTCATGAAAAACGGCCCGCAATCAGGGATGGCGCCGAGGCCGGTTGACGCGATGAGTGCGATCATCAAGTAAGAGACGTGGATCTTAGCCATTTCGTGCCTCCTTCGGACCGGTTGCTGCTCATCCAGCCGGCCCCTTGGAACTCGGGAGTGGCGTTGTCCGTGCTGACCAGCCTTGGCTCCTGACCCTGCGCCTTGACGAAAGACTCGATCGACTCTGTCGGAGGGCGCCGCGGCCCCGGCCCTTTGGTCGGCGGAGATGGACACAGAGAGCAGACCTTGCTCTTCAACTATAGTCCAAGAGTCTTCTCCCTCGACTCGCAATGGTCGGTTTCATGCGCCAACCGGGTCGCTGCCGACGCCAGGGTCAGCACCCTCCGGGTCGCCAGGCGGGGGCCGCCAAGGGAGTCGCCTCAGGCGGGCGTTGCTGCGAGTTCTCCGCGCCGACCGGCTTGATCTTTTCGAGAGCAACTTCGATGATTGCTCTGTGGCACTGTGATTGCTGAAAGGGAATGGCTATGGAATCGAGCTATGTCGCAGAGCGGCGTCGGCATCCGCGTTTTGGCCTGGAGTTCGACGTGCAGATGCAGAATCTGGATCTGGAAGGAGCGGCGGAGCAGCCCCTGAATCTAAAGGGTGTGGCTCGTGATGTGAGCGAGAGCGGGATGTGCGTGTGGGTCTCGCGCGCTTGCCCGGTGAATGCGAACTTGCTGCTCACCTTCGAGTGCCCGCAGATGGGTTGGAACAAGATCACCTCGCGCGTGGGACTCGTGGTCTGGGCGGAGAATCTCAAGACCGAAGGGCAATACCTGCTCGGAATTCATTTCGACCACGACGAGCAGGAGGAGGCGGCTCGCGCCGCTTGATCTCGCGCGCACTCGGGTGCGCCGGACGATCCCGGCCTTCGGCGACGGTCAGGGGGGCTCACCGGTGACCAGTCTCCCGCGCCTCGAAGCGACCACTTCGTGAGCCTCGATGCGCGGCGACCCGCGCGGATTCGATCATCGCCCCTCCTGCACGTGTCAGGACCCACGCCTGACCCACGCCCCGCGCGCGCCGGTCTTGCCCCAGCGGCGTCGCGATGACCGTGTCGCCCGCCGCTTGGCTCTTCGGCATGCCGCGGGGGCGCGAAGCGCAGCGGTGGAACGCCCGCGCACGGCTGTCACCTGAGGTCCGGACCGGGACGCGGCGGACCCAGTTCAAGCCTTGCGTGCCGGCTGGCGCCAGTGGCTGGCGCTGCGCGGGCATGCGAGCCCGCCCGCGACCCTATGGATGCAGTGTGAAATCGACTCGCCGATGCTATTCGGGGCGTAAAACTAGGGTCATTTCGAGGTAGAATCCCGCCTGCTCGGCCGTCCGTCCGGAATGCGGCCAACGGCGTGCCCGCCGCGCCGAACGCGCTGGCGCTCGCCTCATGGGGCGGCGGATCGGACGCCCCCGCTCAAAGAATCAACCACTCATCGAGAACATCATGACGATCGCTCGACTGTTCGGAATCCTCTCTCTTGGACTGACGCTGGTCTCTGGCGCGCCGCTCTGGGCCGATGACACGCCCGGCGTGGTCGAGCCGTCACCGAGCGAAGGCGCTCCTGGCAACTTTACCTTTGCGGCCGTGGTGCGGCGTGCCCAGGAGCTGGCGACCACGGGCTACGAGCCGGATCGGCCCGCTCTACCGGACTACCTCGCCGACCTGGACTACGACAAGTACCGCGATATCCGTTTCGATCGCAAGGAGAGCATCTGGAAAGAGGAGGGGCTGCCCTTCCAGATGCAGCTCTTCCCGCGCGGCTTCCTCTTCAAGGACCGCGTGACGCTCAACATCATCGATGGCGGGGTGTCACAGCCCGTGCCCTTCCGCCACGATCTCTTCGACTACGGCAAGAACCAGGTGCCCCAGGAGATGCCGGCCGATCTCGGCTTCGCCGGGATGCGTCTGCTCTATCCCATCAATCAGGACTCGGTCTTCGACGAGGTGGTGGTCTTCCTGGGCGCGAGCTATTTCCGCGGCGTCTCCAAGGGGCTGAACTACGGCATCACGGCGCGCGGGCTGGCGATCGATACCGGCCTCCCGACCAAGGAGGAGTTCCCGGTGTTCCGCGAATTCTGGGTGCGCAAGCCGGCGCAGGACGCGGTCGACATCACCCTCTATGCCCTCTTGGATAGCGAGAGCGCGACGGGTGCCTACAGCTTCGTGATCCGCCCCGGGATCGAGACCGTCATGGACGTCAAGGCGCATATCTTCCTGCGCAAGTCGGTCCAGAAGCTGGGTATCGCCCCGCTCACCAGTATGTTCTTCCACGGCGAGGACACGGACCGCTTCATCGACGACTTCCGGCCCGAGGTCCACGACTCGGACGGACTCATGGTCGAGAACGGCACCGGCGAGCGCATCTGGCGGCCCCTGGTCAATCCGGTCGGCTTGCGCGTGAGCGATTTCGTCGCGGAGAACCCCAAGTCGTTCGGCGTCTTCCAACGCGACCGCAACTTCAGCAACTACGAGGATCTCGAGGCGCACTACCAGAATCGGCCCAGCGCCCTCATCGAGCCTGTCGGGGACTGGGGGAAGGGTGTCGTGGAGCTGGTCGAGATCCCGAGCAACGCCGAGCGCTACGACAACATCGTTGCCTACTGGATGCCCGAGCAGAAACCGGAGGCCGGCGAGGAGTGGACGCTCGAGTACCGGCTGCGCTTTGGCCAGGATCTGGAGGCCGGCATGATGGGCGGGCATGTCATCGCCACGCGCATCGGGGCCGCCGGAACCGACATCCTGGACCCCAGCCGGCGCAAGTTCGTGGTGGATTTCGCCGGAGAGTCGCTCGCGCAGCTCGATCCGGAGACGGAGATCGAAGCCGTGGTCACCAGCACCTCGGGCGAGCTGTCGAAGCCGGTCGCGCAGGCGAACCCCGAAACCAAGGGTTGGCGGCTCTTCTTCGAACTCAAGCCCGATGGCGACAAGCCGGCGGACCTGCGTGCCTTCCTGCGCCATGGCGACGATGTGCTGAGCGAAACCTGGAGTTTCCGATGGGTGAGGGAGTAAGCGATCTGCTCGCCGAGCTGGAGATCCTCAGCCCGGCGAGCGCACCCGTGCCCTTCGATCGCGTGGAGCTGGAGCGGCGTGCTCGCCGCTACCTGAGCGCCCTCGGCGTGCGCGCCGAAGATGAACGCCTGGCGCTCAGTCAAGTGGTCCTCAAGCGTGTCGAGCTGCGAATCGTGGTCGGTCAGCTGGGCGATCCCCTGGAGGCCGCGATCGAGGAGACGCACCTGCTGCTCGATCAATGGCTGGTCGCCGAGCTGGATCTGGATGGCGACTCGGATGCGCTCTCCGCCGCGCGCGCCGCGGTGCTCGGCGGCGATGTCGCCGGTTGGACCCGGCGTTGGGCCGGTCTGAGTCAGGCGTCTCTGGCGCAGACCATCCGTGCCGCTCGTGTATCGGCCGTTCCCGAGCGTGCGCCGCTCGTCATGGACGCAAACCCGATCGAGCTTTGCTGCCATCGCTCGGGGCCGAGGCTGCTGGCACGGGTGGGCCGGCTACTCGGAATTCGCGGCAAGTCCGCTCGGAGCAATTCATGACGTCCCTCTGGCTGGCACCTGTCCCCGCGCGGCACTTCCATCGGCCGATCTACTTCTCCCTGGTCATCCTCACCACGCTCTTCACCATGTCGCTGCTGTCGGTGGCGATCCAGGACGACGGCATCTCGACCCTCGAGCTGGTGCTGCTCATCCTCTACGCCATCCTCATGCTGTGGATCAGCGCCTCCTTCTGGACGGCAGCGATCGGATTCGTCCGTCTGATGCGCCAACGCCTCCGCGGCGATCGCGCGGCGGCGCCCCCCCGTGCGCTGGATGCGGGCGCCTTCAAGACGGCGCTCGTCATGCCCGTCTACAACGAAGACCCGGAGCGCGTCTTCGCCGGTCTGCGCGCCATGTATGCCTCGCTGGAGGAGACGGGCGAGCAGGCCGGCTTCGAGCTCTTCATCCTCAGCGACACGCGCGATCCGGATATCTGGATTCAGGAAGAGATGCTCTGGCGGCGCTGGATCGAGGACTTGGGCGAGCCAGCCAGACTCTTTTACCGCAACCGGGTCGAGAACACCGCGCGCAAGAGCGGCAATCTCGCCGACTTCTGTCGCGACTGGGGCGGTCGCTACCGCTACATGATCGTGCTGGACGCCGACAGCATCATGAGCGGCGAAACCCTGGTCGAGATGGTCCGCCGGATGGAGGCGGACAGCCAGCTCGCGCTCTTGCAGGTGCCGCCAGTCCCGGTCAACCGCTCATCGTTCTTCGCGCGCATGCTCCAGTTCGCGGGCAGCCTCTACGGGCGCATGTTCGCCGCGGGTCTGTCCTTCTGGCAGCAGGACACGGCCAATTTTTGGGGCCACAACGCCATCCTGCGGGTGCGACCCTTCGCGGACCACTGCGGCTTGCCCAAGCTGCCGGGCAGCGAGCCCTTCGGCGGCGACATCCTGAGTCACGACTTCGTCGAGGCCGCGCTGCTCGCCCGCGCCGGTTGGAAGGTGCAGCTCGCGCACGACCTCGGCGGCAGCTATGAGGAGATCCCGCCGACCCTGATCGACTACGCCAAGCGCGACCGGCGCTGGTGCCAGGGCAACCTGCAGCACGCTCGGCTCATTCTCGCGCACCGCTTCAAGACCTTGAGTCGCATCCACTTCGCCATGGGCGTCATGTCCTATGCGGCCTCGCCGCTGTGGCTGCTGTTCCTCATTGCGACGGGGGTCGAGGCCTACCTCAAGAGCCTGCGGGTGCCGGTCTACTTCTTCGGACACAACGTGGTGCCGATCTGGCCGGAGTCCTACGTGGTCGAGATGACCACGGTGCTCTGGGTGACGCTCATCATCCTCTTCCTGCCCAAGATCCTGGCGCTGGTCCTGCTCGCCGTCGATCGCGACGAGGCGAGGCGCTTCGGCGGACTGCGCGGGGCCAGTCTGAGCGTGCTCATCGAGAGTCTGCTCTCGGTGCTGCTCGCGCCCGTGCTCATGCTCTTCCAGAGCAAGTTCGTCGCGGCCATCCTGCTGCGCACCACGGTCGGCTGGCCGTCGCAGCAGCGCGGCGACCACCAGACCGGATTCGTCGAGGCCGTTGGCGCGCATGGCATCCATACCTTGATTGCCGTCGTGACCGGCTATGCCGCCTACGTCTATGTGCCGGACTTCTTCTGGTGGTTCACGCCCGTGCTCGCGGGCTTGGCGCTCTCCATTCCCGTCTCCATCCTCACCAGCCGGACCTCGCTGGGGGTTTGGGCGAAAGGGGCCGGGCTCTTCCTGACGCCGGCCGAGACCGAGGAGCCGCGGGTGCTCAAGCAACTGGAGGAGAAGCTGGCGGATCCGCTGCCCCTGGCCTGCGCGTCCACCGCAGCGCAGCCGCTTTGGACGGCTGCGATGAAGGAGCCCTGCATCTATGCCCTGCACGACTCGCTGCTGCACGATGAGCCCCAGAGCCGGCGACGCCGGCATATCCTGGAAGGCTTGATCTTCCAGCTGCAGGATGAGGGTGCCGACTTGCTCAGCCTGCGCGAGAAGCGGGCGCTGCTCTCGCACCGCGAGGGGCTGTATCTGCTGCACACACGCCTCTGGGCTGCCTCGGACCCGGTCGCGCAGACGCCCAGGACGGGGTGAGGGGAAGCGCGCCGCGGGCGGCTCGGGCGAGCGTGGAACGCCGCTGCTGGCCGGGCCTTGGTCATCTCCTCTCGGCGCCGCGTCGTCACGATGGGCTGGTCCGCCGAGCGCCACGGCGGCATTCGAGCCCGCAGGGCGGAGGTTTTCCCTCCTAGCGTGCGTCACCTCTTGGCGCCCAATCCGGCATCGCCGCGGCCCCGCGTGAGGCGATGACCTCGCGATAGAAGCGGGCACTCGCCTTGGGCACTCGGGTCTGGTCGCGCGGGTCGACCTGAACCAGGCCAAAGCGCTTGTCGTAGCCTTCGGCCCACTCGAAGTTGTCCAGCAGGGACCAGGCGAAGTAGCCGCGCAGGTCGACATCCTGCGCGATGGCGGCTGCCGCGGCGGCGATGTGAGAGCGCAGATAGGCGACGCGCCTGGGATCCTCGACGCGCCCTGCGCGCGGCGGCGGATCGGCGAAGGCCGCGCCGTTTTCCGTGATGTAGAGGGGCGGATTGGCGTAACGCTCCTTGAGCCAGAGCAGCGTCTGCGTGAGTCCCCGCGGATAGACCTCCCATCCCATGGCTGTCAGCTCGGCATCCGGCGGGCTGACGCGCGCCGCGCACAGGGGCGGCGCATCCGGGGCGGCGCGGACCAGACCGCGTGCGTAGTAGTTGACGCCGATGAAATCGCCGCTGTCCCGCAACCGCTCCAGGTCCGTCTCCGGGAAGTCCGGCCAGGCGAGCCCGAAGATGGATGCGAGTTCCTCCGGATAGCGGCCGAGCCGCAGCGGGTCCAGGAACCAGCGGTTGATGAAGGCGTCTCGCCGATTGGTCGCCTCCAGGTCCGCGGCCGACGGGGATTCGGGGTGCTGGGGCTCGAGATTGACCGCGATGCCGATCTGGTGCCGGCCAAGGCTGCGATAGGCCGCCACGGCCTGCGCATGGGCGAGCAGCAGATGGTGGGCCACCCTGGGTGTCTCGAAAAGGTCGCGGTGTCCGGGGGCCAGCTGGCCCTCGAGATAGCCGAGGACGGCGACGACCCAGGGCTCGTTCACCGTGATCCAGAAGGGCACGCGGTCGTCCAGTGCCCGGAAGAGGACCTCGGCGTAGTCCGCGAACCAGCGCGGGCTGTCCGGATTCAACCAGCCACCGCGGTCGTGCAGGGCGGCGGGGAGATCCCAGTGATAGAGGGTGGCCATGGGCCGGATGCCGCGCTCCAGCAAGGCGTCGACCAGGCGCGCGTAGAAGTCCAGCCCCTGTTGGTTGACCGCGCCACGCCCCTCGGGCAACACGCGCCCCCAGGCCACGCTGAAACGGTAACTGTCCAGGCCCAGGTCCGCCATGATGGCGACGTCGTCCAGGTAGCGATGGTAGTGATCGCAGGCCAGGTCGCCAGTCTCGCCCCGCGCGACCCGCCCCGGCGTGTGGGCGAAGCGGTGCCAGATGCTGGGGCCGGCGCCCCCGGCGAGCGGAAAGCCCTCGATCTGGTAGGCCGAGGTCGCGGCTCCCCAGAGGAAGCCGGCCGGAAACGGGGCCGCAGGGCTCATAGATCCTCCACATCCGACGCTGGCGGCCGGTGCTTGCGCGCGCCGGAGCCCTTGCCGCCCGGGCGGTCGCTGTCCGCTGCGTCGTTCGACGTCGGGGGGCGGATGCGCCACGAGCCGTCTGCCGCGATCTCGAGCAGGCGGTCGTAGAAACGCGGATCGTCATCCATGTCGCCCAGGGTGAGATAGGTGATGCCCTGATTGCGCAGCAGATTCAGCAGCTCGCCCAGCGAACACTCGCTCAGGCTGCGGCTGGGGTGATCCAGGAAGACGAAGCGCGGCGAGGCGAGCAGAACCCGCGCGAAGCTCAGGCGTTGCTGTTCGCTCAACGAGAGGAGGTCACCCCAGTCGTGCTCCGTATCCAGGCCGCCGGCCTTGGCCAGTGCCTGCTGGAGGTTGAGCGATTCGAGGCTGGCGAGGATCTGCCAGTCCGGCAGCCAGCGCTCCTGCGCCGTGCGCAGGAGGATCTCGCGCAGGGTGCCGGGCGGGACATAGGGGCGCTCCGGCAGGAAGAAGATGGCATCGTGCCCGGGGTGCAGGATACGGCCCTCGCCGCGATACCAGAGATCCGCGGTCGCCCGGAACAGCGCCTTCTCCGCCGCCTCGCTGGTCGAGCGCACCAGCAGACAGACGCCCGAGGGGACGGAGAGGCTCAGATCCTTCAGCAGGAGTCGGCCGTCACGCTGGGCGTTGAGCGTCAGGTGCTCGAAGGCGATGCTGCCGCAGTCCTCGCAGAATTCCACCTTGGGCGCCTGCTCCGGGCCTGTCTGGGTCATGGCGTCGCGCAGCGCATTGAGACGCGCCACCACCGCGGTGTAGGTCGAGATCGACTGGAACTGGGTGACGATCAGGGAGAAGGCCCCGAGCAGATGCCCGAAGGCCACGGCGGACTGGGTGATGACGCCGAACTCGGCGTGCCCCTTGATGAACAGGGGGGCGACGAAGAGCGCCGGGATGATCTGGATCAGATAGTTGTAGCCGGTGGTGAAGAAGCCGAGGTTCCGGTTGACCTCGATGATGCGCTGGAAGTTGGACGTGAGCTGATCCAGGCGGTATCTCAGTCGGACCCTGAGGCGCTCCTCGCGCCTGAGCAGGGCGACGGACTCCGCGTTCTCGCGCACATGGACCAGGCGCGAGCGGAAGTTGGCCTCGCGGTCGAGCTGATCGTAGTTGAGCTTGACCAGCGGTTTGCCGAGATAGATGGTCAGCAGCGAGCCGAGGATGGAGTAGGCGACCGCGACCACGAAGAGCAGGGGGCTGATGGTCCAGAGTACGCCCGAGAAGGCCACCACCGTGAAGGTCGCGTTGAGGAACATCAGGGTGAAGGAGAGGGTCGTGGCCGTGAGCGCGCGGATGTCCTCGGAGATGCGTTGGTCTGGGTTCGGCAGCTGACCGCTGGAATGCAGCCGGAAATAGGTGCGGTCGTCCAGGTAACGGTCGATCGCCTGCTGGGTGAGCCATTTGCGCCAGATCAGGCCCAGCTTCTCCTCGGTGTAGCGATAGATGACCGCAACGACAGTGGAAATGCCCAAGACGAAGATGAAGAGCAGGGCATAGTGCACGAAGCCCTGCATGTCCTGATGCTCGACCGCCGTCATGAAATCCCGGTTCATATAGCTGTTGAGCACGTTCAGGCCGTTCATCGCAAACAGAAAGAGGATCAACAGCACGAAGAGCAGCTTGGCCTGCCCGCCGATCTCGGAGGCGCCGAGCTGGCGCATCATGAGGAGGAAGCGGTTCCAGATCGCAGGCGTCATGGGAACCTTGAAGGCGTTCAGGAGGGGCCAGATGATGCGCATCGCAGCGGTCACCGTTCGAGTGTGGGTGAGGGGGGCGGTCGGGTTTCGGTCAGGTGAGTCCGCGCGCCAGGTGACTTTGGGCCTGGTGCAGTATAGCGTAGACCCCAGCAGCGCCGAGATGCATTCGCCGTCGCCCTGGAGCCCGCGTCCGGCGCCCTCGGTCTCATGCCCCATTGTTGAGGATCGACTGCATGCAAATCCTGGATCTGGATGATTTCTCGGATCTCTCCGCCTGGTCTGCCATCGTCTCCGGACAGGCCCAGCTCGCCCTGGTGCCGGACTCGGGTCCGGATGGCTCGTCGATGCGGTTGAGCTTCGATTTCGGCGAGGGCGGCGGCTTCGTGGTCGCGCGCAAGACCCTGCGTCTGTCGCTGCCGGACAGCTTCGCCTTGCTGATGCGGGTGCGGGCGCGGGCGCCCGCCAACGCCTTCGAGTTCAAGCTGATCGACCCCAGTGGCGAGAACGTCTGGCGCTTCCGGGACGAGTCCTTCGATTTTGGCGCGGACTGGCACCGCATCCGCATCGCCAGCCGCCAGATCGACTTCGGCTGGGGACCGGCGGGCGGTGGCGCGCCGGGCGAGATCGGCGCCATCGAGATCGCCGTCACGGCGGGGCCAGGGGGGCGCGGCGATCTCTGGCTCTCGGATCTGAGGTTGGAGGACCGCACCCCCTCGCGGGCACCGGTTGCGCGGGCATCCAGCAGCCGGCCGGAGCATGGCGCCGCCTGCGTCCTGGACGGACAGCCGGACAGCTTCTGGTCCCCGGAGCACCTGCCTGCCTGGGTCGAACTCGACTATCACGAGCCCTGCGACTACGGCGGACTGGTCTTGCACTGGAATTCGCCCGAGCCGCGCTCGTTCAAAGTTCTGGCGAGCGCCGAGGGGGACGCCTGGACGTCCATCTATGAGGCGCCGCGGTCCGTCGGTGCGCGCAGCTATGTCTACCTGCCGCGCGGCTGCTCGCGGTTGCTCCGGCTCACCATCAGTGGTCGGGAGGCTGACGCGGCGCCCGGGCTGGTGGGCTTCGAGCTGCAGCCCGAGAGCTTTGCGCGCTCCATCAACGACTTCTTCCACCGTCTGGCCGAGGACTCGCAACGCGGCCGCTACCCGCGCTGGCTCTACCGCGAGCAGAGCTATTGGACCCCGGTCGACATCCCGGACGGCACCATCCCGGCACTCTTCAACGAGGAGGGCATGGTGGAGGTCGTGCGCGCCGGCTATTGCATCGAACCCATGCTGAGCGTGCAGGGCGAGCTGCTGACCTGGGCCGACTGCACCGTCCAGCAGTCGCTGGCGCAGCCGCCGCTGCCGATCCCGGAGTCGACCTGGCTCTCGGCCGGCCTGGCCCTGACCACGACGGCCTTCGCGGAGGGTCCGCCGGAGCGGGCCTGGCTCTACCTGCGCTACCGTCTGGAGAACCACCGCTCGGCCTCCCTGCGGGCCAGCCTCTATGCGGCGATTCGCCCCTTCCAGGTCTCGCCGCCCTGGCAGGGCTACAAGGACATCGGTGGCGTGCGCCACCTGCGCATCATCGCCCTCAAGGCGGGGGCCGTACGGGTCAATGGCCGCCTGGCGCTGGTCCCCATCTCGCCGCTGGCGGGCTTCGGGGCGGCGACCTTCGACGAGGGCTCCATCGCCGACTATGTCGCCGACGATACCCTGCCGGCGGCGCAGGAGGTTCTGGACATGTTCGGCTTCGCCTCTGGCGCCCTGCGCTTCGATCTGACCGTCGAGCCGGGCGGCTCGCAAGACATCTGGCTCGCCGCGCCGCTCGGCGAGCGGCAGGACGCCGATCCCCGGGACGTCGCGGGCGAGGACTTCGACGGCGAGGGGCGGCTCGGCGCGGCGCTCGAGCAATGGTCGCAGCGGCTCGGCGGCGTTGAGATGAGGCTCCCCGCAGTGGCCCAAGACTACTGGGAGTGCGCCAAGACCGCGCTCGCCCACATCCTCATCAATCGCGATGGCCCGGCCTTGCAGCCTGGACCGCGCCGCTACACCCGCTCATGGATCCGCGACGGTGCGGTCATGGCCGCGGCACTGCTGCGCTTCGGCTGCGTGCGCGAGGCGGGCGACTTCATCCGCTGGTACGCCCAGTTTCAGGCGGAGGATGGCAACGTACCCTGTTGCGTCGACCGCCAGGGCGTCGATTGGCTGGCCGAGCATGACAGCCACGGCCAGTTCATCTTCGCCGTGGCGGATTACTACCGCTTTTCCGGCGACCGTCAGCTCGTCGAGGCGCTGTGGCCGGCCGTGCGCAAGGCCGTCGCCTATCTCGAGCAGCTGCGCGCCGGGCGCATGACGCCGCACTATCAGACCAACAAGCATCGCGCCTGCTTCGGCCTGCTGCCCGAGTCGGTCAGTCACGAGGGCTACCTGGCCCACCCGGTCCATTCCTACTGGGACGACTTCTGGGCGCTGCGCGGCCTCAAGGACGCCGCCGAGCTGGCGCTGGTGATGGGCGACAGCGCCAAGGTCGCGCACGACGGACTCCTGCGCGACGATTTCCGCGCCACCTTGCACGTCTCCATTGGCCGGACCATGCAGGAGCGCGGCATCGAGTTTCTGCCTGGATCCGTCGAATGGGCGGACCCGGATCCGACCGCGACGGCCAACGCCCTGACGCTCATCGACGAAAGCCACCGGCTGCCCGGTCCGGCCATGCAGCACAGCTTCGACCTCTTCATGCAACGCTTCCGGGACGTGCATGGCCGCAACCCGGTGCCCTGGACCAACTACACCGCCTATGAGATCCGCATCGTGGGCGCCTTGGTCCGTCTCGGGCGGCGCGACGACGCGCACGAGCTGCTGCGCTTCTATCTGAGCGACCGGCGTCCGGCGGTCTGGAACCAGTGGCCCGAGATCACCTGGAGGGATCCCCGGGCGCCGGGTCACCAGGGCGATCTGCCGCACGCCTGGATCGGCGCCGAATACTGCCTGGCGTTCCGCGACCTCTTCGCCTATGAGCGCGAGGCCGACCATTCGCTGGTGATCGCCGCCGGCATTCCCACCGACTGGCTGGACGCCGGCGAGATTTCGGTGCGCGGGTTGCCGACCATCTACGGCCCGCTCGACCTCGACATCAAGCGCACGCAGGGCGAGGCCTTCTGGGTGCGGGTCGCCGGCGATCTGAAGCTCCCGATCGGCGGTCTGCGGATCGCGGTCCCGCTGCCGGGTCCCCTGGTGAGCGTCGCGGTGAACGGCGAGCAGACCCGGGATTTCAACGCCACGGAGGCGCGTGTCACGACCCTCCCGGCCGAGGTCAGCCTGGTCGGCTGATCCAACCGCGAGCACGATTCGGAGCGAGCAGGCATGGACAATGACACCTTCACGGATCCCATGGGTCCGGAGTCGGCCACCCATGGACTGAGCAACGGCCGGCTGGAGGTCCTCATCACGGACTCCGGCGCGGGTCAGACCAGCTGGAACGGGCTGGCGCTCACCCGGTGGCGCGCGGATCCCATCCAGGACGATCTCGGGAGCATTCTCTATCTGAGGGACCTGGACTCCGGCCACTTCTGGTCGCTCGGCTACCAACCGACCCGCGTTCCGCCATCCCTCTACCGGACCCGCTGCCAGGACGGGTGTTTTCTGCTCGAACGCGAGGATCAGGGCATCGCCGCCCGCCTGGAACTCAGCCTCGACGCGGGCAAAGACCTCGAACGCCGCCGTCTGCGGCTCACCAATGGCTCGGACCTCCCGCGCCGGATCGAGCTCACGAGCTATCTGGAGGTGGTGCTCCTGCATGCCGGCGCGGATGCCGCGCACCCGGCCTTCGCCAAGCTCTTCGTCCAGACCGAGCGCGATCCGGCGACAGGCGCTTTGCTCGCGCACCGGCGCCCGCGCGGGAAGGACGAGTCCTGGCCCTGGATGCTGCATGCCTTGATCGGTGCCTCCGCCGATGCCTGGGAGACGGACCGCGCGGCCTTTCTCGGTCGCGGTCGCACGCCCGCGCGTCCTCTCGCCTTGACCTCGGATCGGCCGCTCGACGGACACCTCGGCAACGTCCTGGATCCCATCCTTGCGCTGCGCGCCCGCGTCGATCTGGACCCCGGACAGGCCGTCGAGCTGACCTGGCTCACGGGTGCCGCGCCGGACCGCGCGGGCGCCCTTGCGCTGCTGGACGGCGAGGGCGTGGCCCGAGTCGGGCAGACATCCCCGCCACCGGCTCAGGAGGCACCGACGCCAGCGCCCGCCGCCGAGGCGGTCGACGGACTTCGCCTCTTCAATGGCTATGGCGGTTTCCGCGCCGACGGCCGCGCCTACGAGATCCGTCTGCCGCATGAGGGAGAGGACCATCGGCGCCCGCCACAGCCCTGGATCAACGTCATCGCCAATCCCCGCTTCGGCTGCCTGGTGAGCGAGTCCGGCGCCGGTTACACCTGGTCGCGCAACAGCCAGGCGAACCGTCTCACGCCCTGGTCCAACGATCCGGTCAGCGATCCGCACGGCGAAGCGCTCTATCTGCGCGACGAGGCGAGCGGCGAGGCGTGGTCGCCCATGCCGGGTCCGCGCCCGGCGCCCGTCGACTACCGGGCGACACATGGCCTGGGGTTCTCGCGCTTCGAGGCCGAGCACGCCGGTCTCGCGCAGGAGACGACGCTCTTCGTCCCGCGCGAGGATCCACTGCGGGTGCTACGCCTGCGTCTCACCAATCTGGGCAGCCAACCAAGGCGCTTATCGCTCTTCAGCTATCAACGCCTGGTCATGGGCAACCAGTCGGCGACCGAGAGCCCGATCGAGACGGCGCTCGATGCCGGGCGAGCCCTCCTGCGCGCCACCAATCCCGCCGCTGGCGACTTCGCCGGCGGGATCGCCTTCGCGACAGCGGTCACCTCTGGCGCTCTCATCGAGCAGCGTGCTTTTACCTGTGATCGGCTGGCCTTCATGGGTCGGCACGCCGATCCGACGGCACCCGCGGCCCTTGCGCCGGGCATGCGCCTGAATGGCGCCCGCGGTGTCGGGCTGGATCCCTGCTTCGGTCAGCAGCTGCAAGCGTTTATCCAGCCAGGGGAAACTCTGACCTGCGATTTTCTGCTCGGCGAGGTGATGAGCGACGCAGACCTCAGTGGCCTCTTGGCGCGCTACCAGGACACGGCCGCGATCGGGGCCGCACTGGATGAGGCCCTGGGCTTCTGGGACGACCTGGTCTCGCACGTCCAGGTGGAGACGCCCGAGCCGGCGATCGACCTCATGCTCAACGGCTGGCTGCTCTACCAGAACCTCGGCTGCCGGATCTGGGCGCGCTCGGCCTTCTACCAGTCCGGCGGCGCCTACGGCTACCGCGACCAGCTCCAGGATGCCGCCGCGCTCGCCGCGATCCGGCCGGATCTGACACGCGAGCAGATCCTGTTGCATGCGGCCCACCAGTTCGCCGAGGGCGACGTCCTGCATTGGTGGCACCCGCGGCCCCTGGAGCGCGGGCTGCGAACGCGCTTCTCGGACGACCTGCTCTGGCTGCCCTATCTGACCGCGCACTATGTCCGGGTGACGGGCGATCGGGCGATTCTGGACGAACAGATCCCCTACCTGAGCGCCCCAGAGCTGGCGCCGGGACAGGACGAGGACTACCTGAAACCGACCCCGAGCGGCGAGAGCGCCGATCTCTACGACCACGGCTGCCGCGCCATCGACCGCTCCCTGACGCTCGGCGCACACGGGCTACCGCTCATGGGCACGGGGGACTGGAACGACGGCATGAACCGCGTCGGCCGCGAGGGGCGTGGTGAAAGCGTCTGGATGGCCTTCTTCCTCCATCGCATCCTCGGCGACTTCATCCCGCTCTGCGAGGCGCGCGGCGACCGGCGCCGGATCGAGGTCTACCGTGCCCATCAAGCGGATCTGGAAGCGGCCCTGGAGACGGCCGGCTGGGACGGCGGCTGGTACCGACGCGCCTACGACGACGACGGAGCCCCGCTCGGATCCGCCGCCGATGCCGAGTGCCGCATCGACGCCCTCGTGCAGTCCTGGGCGGTGATCTCGGGCGCGGTTCCGCGCGCACGCGCCGAGCAGGCCCTCGACGCCATGGAGACAGAGCTGGTCAGCGAGTCCGAGCGGCTGATTCGGCTGCTGACGCCCCCGTTCGTCGACACGCCCAAGGATCCAGGCTACATCAAGGGCTATGTCGCCGGGGTGCGCGAGAACGGCGGTCAGTACACCCACGCGGCGTGCTGGGCCATCAAGGCGCTGGCGGAGCTGGGGCGGCGCGAGCGCGCGGCGCCGCTGCTGGCCATGCTGAGTCCGGTCAGTCACACCCGAACGCCCCGGGACGTCTGGCGCTACCGGCTGGAGCCCTATGTGGTTGCCGCCGACGTCTATGGCGCCACGCCGCACATCGGGCGCGGCGGTTGGAGTTGGTACACCGGCTCGGCCGGCTGGTGGTATCGGGTCGCGCTCGAATCCGTCCTGGGCATCCAGGTCGAGGAGGGCCGGGTGCTCATCATCCGCCCCTGTCTCCCGGCGAGCTGGCCGGGCTTTCGCGTCCGCTATCGCCTCCCCGACGGCCTGACCCAGTGCGAAATCCAGGTGGAGAATACCGACGCGGGCAGCGCGGTCGTCTCCGCCCAGCTCAACGGCATGCCGCTTCCCGTGCGTGCGGGCGCGGCCCGTGTCGTCTTACCTCCCGGACCAGGGAATCATTCCATTCAGGTGAAGCTTGGCGCTTCGCCAGCCTCTGTCTCGACTCGCTAAGGATCGACGATGACCTTTAACGCTCACTCCGTTCGCGCCCTGACCGCCTTAGGGTTCCTCTCTTCACTTCTTTTGATCGGCCCCGCCAGCGGGGACGGCATCAAACCGCTGAGCACGGCCGTGATCAAGGCCACCACCGGTCTCTGCAACCGGGGTGAAACCTGTCACAAGGACCGCGCCGGATCCTGGGCGCCAAAGACGGCCATCGCCATCCTGGGCGTCTCGGTCGCCGAGCAGGCCGATATCGACCTCTATGCGGATGTCGAGGTCAGCACACGGCCGGAGATGTACCAGTGTGCGGGAGACGACTCCAAGGGATGCATCTTCCGGGCGAAATATGCAGGCCCCGGACTCTTCGACTACGGCGCGAGTACCGGGAGCACCTACATCGGCTCCAACATCACCAACACCAGCATCAGCTTCCCGGCCGGCTACGGCATCCTGGTCCAGGCCGGGGAGCCGATCTACGTGCACCTGGACGTGCGCAACGGCAGCCTCATCGACCTCAAGGTCGACCAGGACGCCTGGCTCTATTACGTCCCAGTCGACTGAGTCCGCCAGCGCGGCGATGTCGGGCAACCCCGTCCCGGTCGGTCGGGCCGAGGGGCGCCGCCCAGCGCATCGCCGAGTGGCGGATCTCTCAAGGTGATCTCCGAGAAACCAAAGACCGGCCGTCCCGATCCCATAGCCGTCATTCCGCACCCCGTCAGCCGCTTGCAGAATATATCGCCACATAGCGCGGCCCGAGCAGCTGCAGTAAGACGCTGTGGTGTTGCTCGACGTTGAGCACGATCTGCTCGACGTGCTCAACGACCAGCACATGGATGCCTTTGAAAAATTGGAACACCCAGCGCGCCGTGGGACGCGCGGTGGGCTTGCCCGTCTGATCGGGGACGCTCTCCTGCTCGGCCTTGAGGGTCTCTCGGATACGCTGCTCCAAGGCGGCGTAGACCAACAGGCACAGGGTCATGACCATCATCAGGGCCATGATGCGCTCGGGCTTCTTGAGGAAGCGCGTCGCGGCCATGAACATCGGGTCCTTAAGGAAGCGAAAGCCGCGCTC
>NZ_NRRF01000044.1 GCF_016583565.1 Thiocystis violacea
ATCAGATCGAGATGTGGTTCTCGATCCTGGCGCGCAAAGTCCTGCGCCGTGGCAACCTCACCTCCATCGACGACCTTCAGAAACGCATCAGCGATTTCATCGACTTCTTCAATCGCACGTTGGCCAAGCCCTTCCGCTGGACCTATGAGGGAAAGCCGCTCGCAGCATGAATGATTAAACAGTCTCGGGATTTCCACTCTGTTGCACTAGCGATTGTGACCTGATCGCCACGGCTGGCGGATGCTGGAATTCTGGAATGCTGGAGATGGACAGACAGCGCCACGCCAGACATCGTGTCGCACCACCAGCGCACCGAGGGCAGCGAAACACGAGTTTAGGGCAGAGTGAGCGGTGGAGCTAAGAGGTAGGTTACAGCGGGTTTTCAGCCCAAACGAAAAAGGGGCTAGCCGTTTCGGCTAGCCCCTTCCTTAAAATGGCGTCCCCACGGGGGTTCGAACCCCGGTTACCGCCGTGAAAGGGCGGTGTCCTAGGCCACTAGACGATGGGGACAGAACTTGATATTCCAAGGATTCCGGCTCTTGACCCAATAACCGGATTCTGTCGAAGTTTGGTGGAGCCAGGCGGGATCGAACCGCCGACCTCAACACTGCCAGTGTTGCGCTCTCCCAGCTGAGCTATGGCCCCAGTGCTCTGAGACGCGAAATACTAAAGGACATTTTCCGCTTTGTCCAGATTTTTTTCGCCTTTGTCGTGCCGACAGCAGCTTTATATTTTTGGCCAATGTCTCTGCCAACCTTCGGGGCTTGTGCCCCAAGCGAAGGGCGAAGATTTTACAGCGATTCGTAATCGGTGACTAGTGCAGGGCGAGCGCATATAAACTTTATTTTTGGCAGTGCGTTACGGCAGTATTGAGAGAAACCTTGTCAGGAGCCCCTCATGTCCGCCAGTTTCCTTGAGCATTTCGCCCCGCTTCAAGACCCGCGAGTGGAGCGCAACAAGCTCCATGCCCTACTGGATATCGTGTTGCTGGTGGTCTGCGCGGCGACCAGCGGGGCCAACGGCTGGGGGTCGGGCTGAGAAACTTCGCAAGCAGGTCGAGGAGGCGCAGGCGGTCGAGCGCCATCAGGCGGAGCTGTCCCGCATTGCGGCTGAGAACGCGGCGCGACGGACCTTCAAGGATGCGCTGAGCCAGTGGGAGAAGGCGGAACTGTCGCGGCGCAAGGATGGCGGCAAGGAATCCATGCGGGCGATCGAGAAGGACATTCTTCCGGTCCTGGGCGAGGTGGCGCTGGTTGACCTCAAGCGATCCATGCTGGTGGATGTGCTCGATGGTGTGGTCGAGCGCGGCGCGCGGGTGATGGCGAATCATCTGTTCGGTGATCTGCGTCAGTTCTTCAATTTTGCGCTGGCGCGGGAATGGGTCGAGGCGCACCCGCTGGCGGGGTTGACCAAGGAGAAGATCGGCGGGCGGCAGAAGGAGCGGGAGCGCTATCTGTCCGAGGAGGAGATCATTGATCTGAAGAAGCGCCTTCCGTCGGCGAACCTGCTGCACACGACGGAGCTATCCATCTGGATCATGCTTTCGACCTGCTGCCGGGTGGGCGAGCTGTCACAAGCTAAATGGGCGGATTTGGACCTCGATAAAGGCGAGTGGTCCATCCCTGCCGGCAACAGCAAGAACGCCAAGGAGCACACCGTCTATCTTTCCGACTTCGCCAAGACGCAGTTCCAGGCGATGAAGACCCTGACCGGCGATTCGGATTGGTGTCTTCCGTCCCGAGACGGCATGGACCATATCTGTTTGAAATCCATCACCAAGCAGATCAAAGACCGCGTGCGCGATGAGCCGCTGTCCAACCGGACCAAGGCCACGGGGGTCTTACTGCTCTCGGGTGGGGCCTGGACGCCTCATGATCTGCGCCGCACGGGCGCGACCATGATGGGCGAGCTGGGCGTGATGGGAGAGGTGATCGAGCGCTGTCTGAATCATGTCGAGCAGAACAAGCTCAAGCGGATCTACCAGCGCCATGAGTTGAAGGCAGAGCAGCGGGATGCTTGGCGACGGCTTGGGGATCGGCTTGCGTTACTGTTGGCTGCCGAGGAACAGGAAAATGTCGTCATCGGTCGGTTTTCACAGACTGCTTGAATCCACGACTCGCATCTCACTCCCCCCACACCTCCGCTGTCAGCGGCAGCTCGTTGAGTTCCGCACGGGCTTCACGCCAGGTCGGGTAATGTTCCCCAAGGATGGCGAGGAACCGCTCGCTGTGGGTTGGCTCCAGCAGATGCACCATTTCGTGCACCACGACATATTCCAGGAGGTCCCTCGGCTTCTTTACCAGTTCGGTGTTGAGACGGATATGCCCGGCTTCGTGGTTGCAGCTTCCCCACTTGGTTTTCATTCGTTGCAGGAAATACGCCGAGACCTTCACTCCTAGCTTTGGCTCCCACTTGCCGATGATTGATGGCACCACTTGGTGAAGCAGGGACTTGTGCCACGCATGCATGACCTCAGCGCGCTTGTCGTGATCGCTGCCCGGTCGCACGGTCAGGGTGATGCGCTTGTGGTCGAGGGTGACGACGGGCGTGATGTCGCGCTCGACGACCGTCAGGAGATGCCGCCGCCCCCAAAGGTAGTGACTCTCACGCTCGATGAACTGCCGTGGCGTCTCTCGCGCCTGGTTGCTCAGCGTCTCCTGCTGTTGGCGAATCCAACCCAACTTCGAGATCGCGTAGGCGCGGGCAACCTCAAGGCGCGTGCCCGTCGGAGCGGCTAGCGTGACCCGACCGTCCGGCGGATGCACGGAGAGATGCACGTTCTTGATGGCCTTGCGCGTCACCAGGATCGAGATCTCCCCAAGCTGGATGGTCTCGGTCATCAGTAGCCTGGTTGGTTCTTGATGATTTCAAAGATCGCCTGTGTCGCTGCCCGATCCCGCGACAGCAGCGGAAACAGCGCATTGAGCACCTGCGCCTCGCGGGTCGAGTCCCCTTTCCAGCCAGCCGGTGCCTTCTGCTGCATGGCCTCGTCGATGTCCAGAGCGAGCTTTGCCTTGTCTTCCGAATCTGTCGGGCACTGGAAGCTGGAGGCCGCGATGCTGTCGAGATTGTTGAAGAGCACGATGGCTTCCGGGTGACCGTTCAGGATCTCAGGCCGGGCGCCCACGTCCTTTTTTGCCAAGCGTCTGACCAGTGCCTCTGCGTTCTGGAGGAATGTTTCGTAGGCGGAGGCGCCGACCCGACTCTGGGCGATCAGGTCATCCAGCAGCTTCGACATCTCCGCGTAGAACTTCGGATCGGTGAGTTGATCACGGATGATGGTCTTACGGACGTTGTTGACGATCCCCTCGGCGACGGCGTTCTTCGAGAGCTTGCCCTTCGCGTTGAGCTTCTTCGCGATGGCGTCGTGGATACCGGTCTCGATGATCAACTCGACCAGAGAATACTGGTCGATCGTGCCCTGCGGGTCGGCCGGGTCCGCCTGAACGTAGGTGTTGAGCAGGTGGCGCATGTCCGCCTCGTAGGGCTTGATGTCCAACTCCTCGCCCGAGTGCTTCTTGATCGCGGCTCGTGTGTCGCCGTAGAACTCCACTTCCTGCCGCAAGGCGTCGGCCTCGGCGTCTGTATAGCCCGCCGCCGTGAGATCCTGGGCAATCGAGGCGAAGGCGCGCACGAAGGTCGCCACCGCCTTGTAGAAGGAAACCCGAAGCACTTCGGTGTCGTTTAGAGCGCTCGGATCGCTGGCGTCGCCGCAGAAGTAATGCAGATACTGCTCGACCTCGCGAGGCGGCGGCACCGGCTCGCACAGATACCGGAGCGCCTCGCGCGCCGCATCGAGCTGTTTCTTGCCTTCCTTCAGCCTGTCTTTCAGATAAGCGTTGTTGTCCTCCTTGGTGCCGCCGTCGACATCCAATTCGTCGGAGCTATAGACCGCGATGGCCTGCTGCACGTCCCCGAACAGCTCCTTGAAATCGACGATGTGGCCATAGTCCTTGTCGTCGCCGTCGAGGCGGTTGGTGCGGCAGATGGCCTGGAAGAGATTGTGGTCGTGCAGCTCGTTGTCGAGATAGACGTAGGTGCAGGAAGGGGCATCGAAGCCGGTCAGCAGCTTGCTGACCACGATCAGCAGCTTGCAGTTGGCAGGCTCCTCGATGAAGCGGCGCTTGATCTCGTCCTCGTACTGCTTCGTGCTCTGCCCAGCGGTCAGGACATGCTGAGTGTAGGTGTCGAACTTGTAGCGTTCGTCGCTGTTCGCCGGCTCCCTGGAGATCGCGTTGTGGTTCGGCTGGAACGAGGTGACGATGCCGCAGTATTGGCCGAATGACGTGTTCCGGAACAACCGGTAGTAGTGGCAGGCGTCATAGATCGAGGCCGCCACCAGAAGCGCCGTGCCGCGGTCATTATTCAGGCGCGGACGCAGACCGAAGTCCTCGATGATGCTGGCGATGATCCGCTGCTTGCGCTCTGCGGCGCTCATCAGCGCTTCCATGGTCGCCCAGCGCTTGCGCAGAACAGCGCGCTGGAAGTTGTTCAGCCCCTTGGTCGTCTTGTCGAACCAGGCGTCCACCTTCTTCTGCTGGGTCAGGCGCTCGGGCACATCACGGGCCTCGTACTTCAGGTCGAGGACCACCTTGTCGGCGACCGCCTCATGGAACTTGTAGGTGTCGATGTAGGTGCCAAAGACCTGCCGCGTGGTCTGCCTGTCCTTCCGCAATAGAGGTGTGCCGGTGAAGCCGACAAAGATGCCGTTCTCCAGCCAGCGCTTCATCTGGCGGTTCATCTCGCCGCCCTGGGTGCGGTGGCACTCGTCCACGAACACATAGAAGCGGCCGTGAATCGGGGGCGGTTCGCTCTTGATGTCCGGCTCGAACTTGTGGATCAAGGCGCACAACAACCGGGGCGTGGTGGCCCCCAGCTTCTCGACGAACTGAGCCCGCGAGGTGATGCGCGGCGAAGGCGCATCCTCGGCAATGACGCCCGCGTTCTTCATCACGCCCAGGATCTGCTGGTCCAGCTCATCGCGGTCGGTGATGATCAGGATGCGCCCGTCGGGGTCGTGCTCCAGCAGCCACTTGGCGAGCAGCACCATGAGGATGCTCTTGCCGCTGCCCTGGGTGTGCCAGATGACGCCGCCCTCGCGCTGCCTGATCCGCTCCTGCGCCTTCTTCATGCCGACGAACTGATGGGGCCGTGGCACCTTCTTCTGGCCCGCGTCGAAGATGATGAAGTTCCGGATCAGGTCCAGCAGACGGGTCTTCTCACACAGTTGCGCCAACGGACGGTCCAGCAGGACACCGGCGGCGGCATAGAAACCACGCGCGTCGGCAACATCCAGCTCGAACGCGTCCTTGGCGCCTCGCTCTTTCCACTCCACGAAATGCTTCTCCGGCGTGCCGGTGGTGCCGTAGCGCAGCCCTTGCGAATCATTGCCTGCAAAGACCAGTTGCACCGTACTGAAGAAGCCCTTGTTGAAGATCTCCTCCTGGTTGGTGATGAGCTGGCGCACGCCGTCCGCCACCTCCACCGAACTGCGCTTCAGCTCGATCAGGGCGATGGCGATGCCGTTGATGTAGAGCACCAGGTCGGGCCTGCGCTCGTAGCCGCCGCGCAGGGTGACCTCCTCGGCGAGGGCGAAGTCGTTGCGCTCCGGGTGCTCCCAATCGATGAGATGCACCGTCTCGTGGGACTGACCGGCGGCGGTCTGCACCGGCACGCCATAGCGCAGCAACTGGTAGGTGCGCAGATTGGCCTGATAGAGGGTGATGCCCGTCGCGTCGGCGGCGGTCTCCAGCTTCTGAAGTGCGGCGGAGATGTGCGCGGCCGAGTAGCCCCGCGCGGCGAGATTGTCGCGTAGCAGATCCGTCTCGATGGCGCGGTTGTTTGGGCGCTTGCTCCATTCGCCGAGGTAGCGGTAGCCGAGGCAATCCTGGCGAGCCTCGTCCGTGAACAAGGAGAGCACGCGGTTCTGTGTCAGACGTTCGGATCGCGGCGCAGTCACGGCAGGATCTCCCAGCGACCGCCCTTTTGCGGACCCACATGGCGCAGTTTGCCGGCCTTGACCAGTTTGGCGCTGGCCATTTCGACCGCCCGCACCGAGCGTCCGATCACGGCGGCCACCTCCGCCAGCGTCATCTCGGGGTTCCGTCCGAGCAGCTCCAGCAAGGCTATCGGCGTTTTCACCGACGTTTTCGCCGAAGGATTCACCGAAGTCCCGTCCGCGATTGCCTGTCGCAGGGCGGTGGCGAGTGCATCGAGCATAAACAGGATGAAGCCACTGCAATCGGCGGCCTCGTCCGCTTCTCCCAACACCCGATAGTAGGCGTCCTGTCGGCTCCTGATCACGGTCTCGACGGGCAGATAGGCGAGTATGGGCTGCCAGCGGCTCAGAATCAGCGTTTGCCAGAGGCGCCCGACGCGCCCATTGCCGTCGCTGAAGGGATGGATGAACTCCAGCTCGTAATGCATGGCAGAGGATGCGATCAAGGGATGGGCCTCCGTACTGGACAGCCAGCCGAGCAGGTCGTCCATCAGTCGGGGCACCTGGCTCGGTGGCGGCGCCATGTGAATCAGCCGATCCGCCCGGTAGATCCCGACCCCGCGCTGGCGCAGATGCCCGGCATCATCGGCCAGCCCATGCAACAGCAGCCCGTGAGCGGCCAGCAGATGGTCCAAGCGGGACGGGTTCCAGTCGGGCAGGGCCTCGTAGGCGTTGAAGGCGTTGCGCACCTCCTGGATCTCGCGGGGCAGACCCAGCACCGGCTTACCGTCCAGCACGGCGGTCACCTGTTCCACGGACAGGGTATTCTGCTCGATGGCCAGGGATGCCTGGATGGTGCGGATACGGTTGCCCCGGCGCAGCTGCGGCACCAGCCCGGCGCGGCTGGCCTCTTTCCAACGCCCCAGCCACTCGGCAATCTCCGCCACCTTGGAGAGCGTGGCGTGGTTGAGACTGAACGGTGGCTGGTAGGCACTCATACCAGCCGCGTCCTCCCAGTGAGTAGTTCCTGCATCATCGCCTGCTTGAGGGCGCGGGTCTTGTCGCGGCGGGCTTCGAGCGCTTCCAGTTCGGCGTCCATGTCGGAGAGGGTTTCGGCGATGGCGGTTTGTTCGGGTAGGGATGGCATGGAAAACTCAAGCGACTCAATGCTACTCGGCTTCAAGTTGTTAATGCTCGATCCGGCAAGCAGATTGTTGATGTAATCACGGTATTGAGCGGTCAGGAAAAGATAGAAGACAAAGGCGGGGTTCGCCTCGGCGGAGTTCGTGCGAAAGCAGCCCATGAATGCGCCGAACGTGTAGTCGTGGCCATCGTTTACCCGAAAAAGCCCGGCCTTGCCAACGAGAGCTTTGCTGCCGTTGGCCATACAAATGAGGATGTCATCTTTCTCGAGGAGTTGGCGCGAAGCTACCCTTGCGGCATTCACGAACTGAACTTCATTGGTGACAATGGTTGCGTTCTGAACGTTGTTGGATCGGAGGAGGCGCTTGGTATGTGGTGAGTCGTAAGCCGCAAGGTCACTGTCCCCTCGGTAGCTCACGCCTCGCAGACAATTCCCGGAAGCCCCCAGCCGCTTTATCTCCCAGTCCCCGCTGAAACCAGGGAGGCGGGTCTGGCCGGTGAGGAGTTGCTGCATGGCGGCCTGTTTGAGGTCGCGCTTCTTGGCGATGAGCCGGTCCAGCCCGCCCAGCAGGGCATCCACATCGCTCAACGCCGTCGCGATGGCGCGTTGTTCGGCCTCGGTCGGAGGCCATGCAAGAATGAGGTTCTCGAATCGCTTGCCGCCGAGATGGGCGATCGAGGTCGTCTGCAGAGCGACTCGTGCGAATACGCCGGATTGTTGCGAAAAGCGAAAAAGGTGGGAGGCAAACTCACCGCATACCCCCGGCCGGGCTCTGAACCGGAGAAGCTGGTTCTGTATCGCGCATGGTTCCGGATATTCCTCGCGATACATCGCGCACCGGCCCACGAGTTCGAGACTTTGTCCCTCGTTCAGGAGTACGTCACCGCTTCTGAGCGCGAACTGGGCAAACTGCGCCTCAGTCATTGGCATCGTCAGGACATCATCAATGTCGATTCGTCCGTCGAAGACGTTCTTGGTGCGCAAGTACGGTCGCTGTTGTCCTGGGGCACTCGCCGCCAGAGCTTTCCCTGTCAGCACTTCGCCCTTGCGACCAACGGGTGCCGGATCCCAGTCCACCGGTACGATTCCAACATCCGTGCGCTTGTAGCCGGATGGAATCTCTGTGGCGCTGCACATATCGAACCTGACCTCTCGATTCATTAGGCCGCCGCGAGCAGCGCAAGCGGCCGATGCTCATCCGATTCATAGAAACGCTTTCCAGCCTTCCCCGTAAAACGCGCCTCGCACAGCAGTCGAAACTGAGTGGGCGCCTGGTGGTTGTTGCGCGCGACCCTCAGTTGAATCGGGGTTTCGCGCATGACCACGCGCAGACTTTGATTCAGATAGCGCGGACAGTAGCCGAGCGGTTGCGCCGCGCCATCCTCTAGCCTCAGCGCGTAACGATCGTGCTGGTGGTCCTCGGGGATCAATTGCAGGGGCGTGCCGGGCTGAAGTTGGTCCAGCGCCTCCAGTGCCTCGGGCGGCAGATAGCGCAGGCCGTGGCTGAAGAAATCGAGCGTCATCCAACCCGAATCGTCCGGCTCCACTTCGGGGTAGACACAGAGGCTGTCGGTCGCTCGGCGTCCGCCGGAGCGTGCCAGCAGCTCCAGGGGGCTGGCATCCGCATCGACCCCCAACCAGTCCAGGTAGCAGGGAAACTCGGGGCGGGAGCGGTTGAGGATGCGGTTGGCGAAGAGCGGAAACAGGGTGTCCGAGTGATAGCAACGATAGAGATCGTGCATCCGACTCAGGTAGTCGAAGCGTGGAGATGCCTCCGCGCCGGCGGTATAGCAGAAGCGATAGCCGGTCTTGCTCGACTGAGTCAGACGGCCGACCGTGTGCCAGATTCGCGTTTCGGGATCCTGCCAGGCGATATAAAGGGTGTTCATGGTGTCAGGCTCTTGAGCAGTCGTTCTCGGTTCAGTTCGAGCAGGCGCATCGCAAAGGTTTTGGCGATCTGACTGGCCTCGCTCTCCTGAAGTTGCTCGAACAGTGCCGCGATGTCTTGCGCGTCGACCCTTTCAAGCTGTCTGAGCCAGATCTGTGCAGCGGTCGGTGATCTGCTGGCGGCTTTCTCGAATAGCTCAACCGTTTTTAGCGGCTTGGCGCTGTCCTGGCGCTCATAGATGGCCGATCTGGCTCGGTTCACATAGGTCGAGATGTGGCGGCCCCGGTCGCGGGTGGTCAATCGCGCCTCACGGTTGCTGTCGGTTTCATTTTGTCCCATTGAGGCGGCATGGTCGAAGCTCGGCGACAGATAGATCCGCTGTTGATAATGAATGACTCCCCAGTTCTCATGATGACGGTCTTGATTGGCAATCCAGGCGTCGAGCAGCAAATAGCCCAGGAAGAGGTCATAGGCCGTCGTGATCGAGTCAGCGGGCGGCTTCCAGTCCGGAGGGAGCCCGATGTCTCGGTGTGTCAGCAAGCCATGGATCCTTCCCAGCGTGTGATCGCTGACCTGTCTGACCTCATGGACCGGGTACTCCGGGTGGATCTTGGCCAACAACTCGTTCCCAGCGATCAAGCGGCCACCCTCGGGGACGATGAGCGGCGAGAGCACGCCCTTTTCATCCCCACGCACGGCGAACTCATAGTCGGCATGCGGGATGCCCAACATGGACGCAAGTCTCGCCGCGATCACCTCGGCCCAATTCTCGCCGGTGCCGGGCCGGCCGATCTTGAACAGATAACGACCGCTCTCCAATCTGACCCAAGACTTTTTCTTGGTTCCAAGCTGTTCGAGAAGCTCCGGAAGGCTGGTGTCGATGACCCGAACCGGGAACGTCATCAGCCGAAGTCCGGCCTCATGCGCTTCAGGTGCTCCGCGACCTTCGCGGACAGCGCCTCGACCTCATCGGTGAGCCGCGGCAGGGGTGTCGCATAGCGTTCCGCAAGCTGGCGCACGCGCCCCGTGAGCGTCTGGCTGACGCGATCCAGCTCACCTTGCACATCAGCCGCGAGCCGGGTGAGCCACTTGTCGTCTACCACCAGCGTCTTGATCTCGGCCTCGGTGAGCGTCGGGTATTTCTCGTAAGCGACCCGGTCGAGGGCTTCCTCGGCCGCCTTGAGCTTGGCCTTGAGTTCGGCATGCTCGTCCAGAAGCGCCAGATAGCGCACCGTGGCCTGAAGATCGCCGAAGCCCTCGGGAAGCGGGTCCTCGGCGAGCCGATCCTGAAATCCCGACTCGACCGCCGCGAAGCGATGCTTGGCCGCCTTATCGGCCTCCTTCCGTTGCTTGTCCGCTTCGACATAGTCGGTCAGCGCGGCCCGTTCCGCGCCGGGCGGAATCCGGCACAACCGATCCTTGACCGCCTTGAGGGTGAGCTTGCCCTTGGCATTCTTCAGGGCGGAGAACTCATGCTGATCGCTGAGCGCCTGCAGCTGTGCGGCCTGCGAATTCGCCGTCTCGATGCTGGCGCTATAAGCGGCATAGGCCGGCTTGTCCTGCTGGTCCCAAAGCGCGACCAGCGCCTCGGTGTAGGCTGTCTGGGCGTCGGCCTTGGTCGCGACATCGTTTAACACGCCCTCGTCGCCGCCGTGCTCTTCGGACAACTGATCGAGGCTGGCGGTGACGGTCTCCAACTCGGCCTGCTGGGCATCGATGGCCGCCTGCTCCTTGGCGAAGTAGCGGGCGACGATGAGCGGCTTGGGGATCAGATCGCAGGTCCAGCCCTTATCCTTCATCTCGCCCTTGCGCTTGCCGGCCTTCACCTCCTCCCTGACCCGATGGGTCTCAGCTACCCAGCCATCGGCGGCGATGAGGTAGCAGTCGTCTTGCATGGTCTCGGCCCAGTAGTCCATCAGGTGCTGGTAGACGGCGTAGGCATCGAGCAGGGGCGCGGCCCGAAAGGTGGCGAGCAGGTTCTCGGCGATGGTCTCGATGAGCGCCTTGGGATGATCGTCCTGGTCGAAGCCCTTCAGGCGCGGGAGGTTGGCCTCGCGCCATTGGGCGAAGCGTCGAGTCACATCCTGGTTGAAGGCGGTGAATTCCGGATGCCCCATGATGGCGGCCTGCACCTCGGCGATGGGCAGCCGCGGGTCGCTGTAGCCGGGCCGGTCGGCAGGCTGGAACAGGACGGCACGCAGGCCGGGGAGCACCTGCCAGTAGCGATTCAGGGCATCGATGTCGCGCTCTGGGATGCCTCCGCGCAGGTGGCCGTCGATGTCCTGGATGTCTTCCGCGGAGGTCGAGTCGATGTAGCGCGGCAGGTTGAGGTTGTAGTCGTTCTTGGGGTCGCTGATCTCGTCGAAGGGCACCATGCGGGCGTAACGCGGCGCCTCGCCCTGTTTGCGGAAGGCATCAACGATGCGGTGGATGTCCTGCTCGCGCAGGCGGTTTTTGTTGCCGTCTTTGATGAAGCCTTTGGATGCGTCGATCATGAAGACGCCCTTGCGGGCGGTGGCGTTCTCCTTGTCCAGCACCAGGATGCAGGCAGGGATGCAGGTGCCGTAGAACAGATTCGCGGGCAGGCCGATGATGCCCTTGAGGTAGCCGGAGCGGACCAGCCGCTCGCGGATGACGGCCTCCGCATTGCCGCGGAACAGCACGCCGTGGGGCAGGATGCAGGCACCTTTGCCCGCGCTCTTCATGCAGCGGATGATGTGCAGCAGGTAGGCGTAGTCGCCCTGCTTGGCCGGTGGCTCACCCCACTGGAAGCGCTGATAGGGATCATCCGAGGGCGAGAATCCAGCACTCCAATTCTTTTCGGAGAAGGGGACTCCCGCGATCACGTAATCATAGGTTCGCAACTGCGCGCCATTCGTAAACTTGGGCGAGGTCAGGCTATTGCCCAACTGGATATTGGCGGTCGGGAAGTCGTGCAGGATCATGTTCATGCGGGCCAGACCAGTCGTGGTCATGTCCTTCTCCTGCCCCTCCAGGGTGATGTGCTTCCCGGCTTGGGCCGCGACCTTCAGCAGCAGCGAACCCGAACCACAGATGGGATCATGGGCGGTCGTGGATGCCTTGGCATTCTCGGGCGAGATGCCGATCACCTGGGCGATGATGCGACTGACCTCGGCCGGAATGTAGAAGTAACCCTTGTCTTTGCCTGACTCCTGCGCGAATTGACGCATCAGATACTCGTAGGCATCGCCGAGAATGTCGTCGTGCTCCGCACGGTTCTTGGAGAAATCCAGTTCCGGCTTCTGGAAGATGGCCACCAGGTTCGTCAGGCGCTCCACCATCGCCTGGCCTTCGCCGAGCTTGTTCGGGTCGTTGAAATCGGGGAAGTCGCTGCGCGCGAGGCGGGCGTTGGCGTCGATGAGCGGCTGGATGATCTGGGTGTTGATCTTGTCGCCAATGTCGCTCTTGCCCTTGAGCGCAATCATGTCTTTGAAGCCCCCGCCGGCCGGGATGATAACGGGCGGGGCGAAGTCGTCGGAGTCGGCGTATTTGTCCGAGATGTACTTGATGAACAGCATGAACAGGACGTAGTCCTTGTACTGGCTGGCGTCCATACCGCCGCGCAGCTCATCGCAGGAGGCCCAGAGGGAGGAGTAAAGATCGGACTTCTTGATCGCCATGGTTCGGTTACAGCTGTTCCTTCGTTAAGACTGAGGCTCCGCCCTGAATGAGTGCCGCCGGCCTGATCCGCGCCCTCGATCGGAGCGCCCTTGCACCTGCCAGGCTCCCAGATCAGCACCCCAACCTTGTTCGGGGCGGACCGATGCTCCCGACAGTCCACAGCACGTCCTGCAGCGCAAACGCTGCAAAGTACAGGAAAAACCGCTAACGTCCAAAAAAAGCGATTGATACACGCCAAGGAGGAACGCATGACTCGCCACTACTCGATCAACAACCTGTCCCGCCAGATGCCGAACGCCTTGCTGGCGCGGTACTTCCAGATGCACGGGCTGTTCGGCGACCTGGATTTTGCGGAGATGAACGAAGGCACTCCGGATGCCCTGTTCGAGGCATGGCGGGATCTGTCGGACACCCAGCGCAATCCGTTGGAGGCGGAGTTGCGGCAGATCTTCGATATGAGCTGCGAGAAGGGCTGGCTGGCGATCCTCGACGAGGCGCGTTGGCAGTGTGGGGCGGATTCCGAGGCTTTCGCGTCTTTCTCCGACCAGCTTTCGGCCCTTTCCAGCCACTATGCCCGCGCGATGATCACCTTCCTCGACTATGGGCCTTGGTGGAAGGGCGCAACCCGCTTCTACCACGCGGACATGCTGTCCTATTGGCGCAAGCGCCGGAACCTGCCTCGACAGCAGGCGGCGGTCGATACCGCGAGCTTGCGGGAACTGGCCAACCTGATCAGTCACTACTTTCGCCATGCCGAAGGGCGTGGCCAGCATTGCGTGGTCGAGCCCTATCGACGCAACGATCTCGACTACTTCTTCGCCTTCCCGGAGGATCACTCACAGCAAGCCGCCGAATGGGTCAACGGGGAATTCCATCCGCTCTATCGGCACCAGCGCACAGGTGGTGATTGGACGCCGATGGGTACGCCGTCCAGTTGGACTGGACCGGCTGCAACTACGGCGGATCGCGTCCCTGGTTCCTCTGCCCGGCGAATGGCTGCGGACGACGGGTGGCCATGCTCTATCTCGGCGGCTCGGGCATCTTTGCCTGCCGGCACTGCTACCGGCTGGCTTATGACTGTCAGCGCGAAACCGACGATGACCGCGCGATGCGGCGGGCGGAGACCATTCGCCGACGGCTGGGCTGGGAGCCTGGCATCCTGAACTTCCCCGGTCGACGACCGAAGGGGATGCACCGACGCACCTTCGAGCGACTGAGGCAGCAGCATGATCGTTTCGTCAGTGCCTCGATCGCTGGGATGGCCAGTCGGCTGCGGCTGGTGGAGAGAGGGCTGGGCGGGTTGCTAGACGACCTGGATGTCGACTGGTGAATCTGTTTCGCAAAATGGACGTGGATTCTCGAAAAAGAGCCCAGCGCACGGAACCGTGAGTAAGCGTTTCTGAGGGTGGGGGTAAAAGTGGGGGTAAATTTCGGGTTTTCGTCAGAAACGAAAAAGGCTCAGCACCTGATTGATGCTAAGCCTTTGTCTTTATTGGCGCGCCCGGAGAGATTCGAACTCCCGACCACCTGGTTCGTAGCCAATTTCCCCAAACTGCTACCTTTATTTTTCAACATATTAGCGCATCCGCCCCCACGCAATCGTGACTCACCGTGACTCAGGTTGCCCCAACGTGACTGGAGCGCGTCACGTTCGAGTCACGCTCGCGAGATCCCCCTGATCGTCGTCAAGAGCTGAACGTACCCGCTTTTTGCTGCCGGTTTCGGCAGCTCGATCGAGCGCAAGGCCAACCATTCCGCCGACGTGATCTCTAGCGTCGCTAGGAGCGCGCTGTCAGCGGCGAGTTCGCGCAATCCGGCGGGCGTCCCAGGATCAGCCAACAGGCGCTCGGCAGCCGGCGAATACTCGCCCTGATCGTCAGCGAGCTGATGCCCGATCAGATAGCTCTCGGATACTCCATACAGCTCGGCCAGCCTCGCAAGCATCTCCACGCTCGGCTTCTTGTCGCCGTTTTCCAGCCGCGAGACGAAGCCTTGCGCAATTCCGAGTGCATCCGAGACCTCCTTTTGCTTGAGGCCCTTGGCCTGTCGAGCGGATTTGAGACGAGTGTGCAACATACGGCGAATTATGCCCCTGGGACATTTAACAGTCTAATTTTCCTTGAGAATATAACCTATGGGAGTTATTTTATTCCCATTGGAGGACATAATATGACCACAGAGCACCATGCCCAAACGATTGCCGTGACCGTCGGTCGGAATCTCCGAGTCTGGAGGGCACGCAACTCCGTCACCCAGATGGATCTCGCCCGGAGGATGCGGCTTTCGCAAGGCTACTTCAGCCGCATCGAGAAAGGTCAGAAGTGCCCAAGCCTCAGAACCCTGGAACGGCTGGCCGCCGAAATCGGTGTGCCTGTCAGTGAACTCATCACAACCGACGGGAGCTGACCGTGAGTCTGTCAGCCCTGGAGTGGGCTTGGAGCCTCTTGGTATCGCCCACGCAGAAGCTCGTGCTCTTGGCCCTTGCAGATCACGCCAATGAAGATCGGGAGTGCTGGCCGTCGCTCTCGCGTCTCAGCGCACGCACTGGGCTTTCGCCTTCGGGTGTCAAGGATGCGCTGAACGCGCTTGAGCGGGCACACCTTGTCATCCGGGAACGCGACCGGGGGCGCGTGACGATCTATCGGCTCGGCATCAACGGCCATCCAACTAGGCCGGGAGGCGGCCTAGGCCAGGAGGCGGCTAAGCCGCGAGACGGCTCAACTAGGCCGGGTGGCGGCCTAGGCCAGGAGGCGGCTAGGCCGTCTGGCGGCTCAACTAGGCCGAGTGGCGGCCTAGGCCAGGAGGCGGCTAGGCCGTCTGGCGGCTCAACTAGGCCGCCTGGCGGCCCTGAACTAGGCCGCCTGGCGGCCACTAACCGTAAGCTGAACCGTAAAGAACCGTTAGCAGCTAGCAGCAGCTCGCGCGAAAACCGAGTTGAACAGTCAGAAAAACCCGCTCGGCTTGCTCTTCGCGATCTGCCGCAGTCGTGGCAATCGTGGGCTACCGAGGCGCGTCCGGATCTCGATCTCGACGCGGTCTGGATAGGCTTCCGCGATTACTGGCAGGCAGCGACCGGTGACAGGGCTGTCAGTGCGGACTGGTTCGCCGTTTGGCGCAAGTGGGTGAAGCGTGAATACGAGGCGAAAGATGACAAGACAGGCGCAACCGGAGTCAATGGCCGCGACCATCGCCCGGATTACACCAAGGGAGCCACCCCGCTTGAGGACATCCCCTGGATGCAATGAACCGATGACCCTGGAGCAACTCAACGCTGTTGGGCGCGCGGAAGTTGTCGCGCTTGAGCGCGAGCGGGACCGCGACCGTCAGCACCGGCTCGAGGCGGAACTCGGGCGTTCGGGGATTCCCAGGCGATTCCTGGGGCGCGATTTCGGTGGCTACCATGCCGAGACGCCGGACCAGCGCCGCGCGCTGGAGACCTGCCAGCGGTACGCGGAAGGGTTTGCTCGCGTCCTGAGCGCGGGCTATTCGCTCGTCTTGGCCGGCAATCCTGGCACAGGCAAGACGCATCTGGCCTGCGCGATCCTGACTGCAGTGATCCGCTCGGGTCACACCGGGTTGTTCATGACCATCTCGGAGGCGCTGCGGATGATCCGCGCGACCTACTCGCCGCGGGCCGAGCGCACCGAAGAGGAGGCGTTCGCACTGCTGATCGAGCCGGATCTTCTTGTCCTCGACGAGGTAGGCGTGTCGATCGGGGACCGTGAGAAGCGCCGGGCGTTGCTATTCGATCTGGTCAACGGGCGCTATTCCGCTCAACGTCCAACGCTTCTCATCGGCAATCTCGATGCGGATGGCATGAAGGACTACCTGGGGGCGCGGATCATGGATCGCGTGCTCGAATCCGGAAGCGCGTTGGTGCCGTTCACCTGGTCGAGCTACCGGACCCGCGCGAGTCGCCCTCAGACCGCACAGGAGGCGTAGAGCCGTGCCTGAGAAAATGACCCATAGGAGTTTTGATATAACCACTCGCGCAAGCTCCACGGCCCGTACAGCGTCTCTGAGCGGGGATGCCTGGTCGGGTGCGTTCACGCTTGCGGCCGACACCAGCTCCGTGGCCCTGGGTCCGCTCGCCGCGCCTTCGATGTGCATGGATCCCGAGGCCTACCGCGCTCGCATCCGTTGGCGCTACCGCAACAGCCCGGCGGCACGCCAGCAGTTGGCGGTGTTGGCGCGGCATCTCGCCGGCGGGGACGCACGTCCGCCGCTGTCGATCACCGGACCCTTCGCAGCGGAGGCGCGCGCGATCTTGACCGCTATTCACCGTCGACCGGAGGACCTGACATGAGCCGAGCTTTTCGCCTGACCCCGATCGAGCCCCTGGAGCACGACATTCAGTGCGCGATCTTGCGCTATCTCGCCGTAGATCGACGGGTGGCGTGGGCGCGTCGCTTCAACACCGGGGCGCATGTCGTCGAGGAGCGCGACAAGCATGGCAAGCCGAAGCGTCGCTTCATTCGCTATGCCTTTCCTGGCTGCTCGGATGTGCTGGGTCAGCTCGTGACCGGGAAATTCCTGGCGATTGAGGTCAAGCGTCTAGGCGAGGAACCCAGCGACGAGCAAGCGGCCTTCCTTGCCCAAGTCGAAGCGGCCGGCGGGCTGGCGATCCTTGCCTGCGGCATCGAGGACGTGAAGCGGGGGCTGGATGCGTTCTTCGGCGAATCCGCGCCGAACGTGCAGGCGGTACGCGAGACCGCGATCAGTCCACCACTGCGCTATCCGCGCGGGGTAAGTGGCTGAACCCCAGGGGAACGCCACCCTCGCACCCCCGACCCGCGATCAGGCGTGACAGCCCGGAGAGACGGGCATCCATCCACGATGACAGGAGATCCACGCCATGGGCGAACGCACCTACACCACTAGCAACGATCGCGGCCAGGTCCTCCGGTTCCCTGCTCGCAGCGCCGAGTTGGATACCCACATCCGCAAGATCGTTGTCACCGACGAGGGCAAGCTTTCGATCGCGCTGGAATGTGAGATCACCAACGGCGACGAGGAAGCCCTAGAGCAAGTCAAGAATCTGCTCACCGCGCAGCGTGGTCCGGTCCTGACCTCCTTCATCCCGAAGCAGGAGGAGCTAGACCTATGAGCATCGCTGAATCCCTCGGTCTGCGTCGCAAGCCTTACCGCATCCTGACCCTCGACGGTGGCGGGGTGCGGGGCATCCTCTCTGTGGTCTGGGTCGAGCGCCTGGAGCACTACCTCAAGGGGCCGATTCATGCTCACGTCGATCTGATCGCGGGAACCTCGATCGGAGCCGTGATGGGATGCGCTTTTTCGATGGGGATGGATGCCAGAGAGCTGCGCCAGATCTGGAGCGACAGTGCAGCGGTGGCATTCGCCAAGCCGGTCTCGCTCAAGGACCACGGTCGGCGCTTTGCCAATCGGGTCGGGCTCGCGGCGAAGTACGACGCCGTGGGGCTCGAGACGATGTTGCGCTCGATCTTCCGTGATGCCCGCCTCGGGGATCTCGGGCGGCCCGTGATGGCGATGAGCTATGACATCCAGGCGCTTCAGGTCCACGTCTTTTCCTCTGAGCGCGAGGACCACAAGGCACTCCCGGTGTGGGAGGTCTGCCGGGCGAGCGCGGCCGCGCCGCTGTTCTTCGACCCTCACCTGATGGTCACCGACGAGACGGGCGTCAAGCACCCGCTCGCCGACGGCGGGATGACCGCCAACAACCCGGTAGTCCTGGCGATCTCGGAGGCGCTGAGCCACCAGCCGCACCGCAAGGCGATACCCATAGAGGACGTTGTGGTTGCCAGCTTCGGCACCGGTGCACCGCCCGAGGGACAGACGACGATCCCCAAGACCATCTTCGGGCACGGATCGGCGATCTTGACGGCGCTCATGACCGGTGCCGTCGGGACCGACCACGTCACTGCCCGGACTCTGCTGCCCGCCCACAACTACTGGCGCTTCCAGACCGCCATCTCTGACCGGCTGGCCGAGATGGACAACATCGACAACATCGACGAACTGCAGGCCGCGGCTTACGCCTATCTGCAGGACGGCGCCGATCATCGTCTCCACCAGCTCGCCCGCCGGATGCGTGGGCTCCCGCTTGAGGCCGGCTGGCTGGAACGGCTGACGTCACGCCGGGAGACCGCCTGATGGTCGCTCGGGCAGACTGCTCACCCTGCGCCACGGCCTCTCCCTGGACCAACCCTGCGCTGGTTGCACTGGGCCTGCCGCAGGTGCAGGGCATCGGCTGCCGCCGGTCGCGGCGAGTTGCCGCGCGGACGCGCGCAGGCGCAGGCGCCGGGCGAGCTGCCGCAGGCGCGGTGATGCTGCTCGCAAGCGGGACCGTGGATGCGAGCGGATTCGCGCTTGTCGAGCGCGATGCGGCCGGGCTCGGTCGTGCCTACGCTGGCCAGGCCGCCGTGACGGGTCCCGAGGCGGTGAGCTTCAATCCGGCCGCGCTGCCGAAGCGGAGCGCGGTCAGCGCCTCTCTCCATCTGATTCGCAACGACATCCAGCCCGAGGACGCCGGGGAGCCGGCCGCGGTGCCGACGCTCTATGGCGCCTCGCGCGGGATTGGGATCGGGCTCTACTCCACCTTCGGGCTCGCGACCGACTACCCGGAGGACTGGGCCGGGCGCTACTACGCCCTGCATTCGGAGATCCAGACCGCCCGGGCGCATCTGGCCGGCGCCTACCAGGCCGCGCCGACTTTGCGACTGGGCGCGGGTGTCTTCGCCCAGGCGTTCGAGGCAACGCTGACGAGCGCCTATCCGTTGCACGGACGAGATGGCCGCGTCGAGATCGAGGGCAAGGACGTCGGACTGGGTTGGTCGCTCGGGGGATTGTGGGCCCCCAATCCGCGGCTGGCCTTGGGGCTCGCCTATTCCTCCGCCGTGCATCACGACCTCGACGGGCGAACCCGTCTACCGTCGGGGTCGGTGTCCTCGCGGGTGGCCGTCACCACGCCGGAAACCTTGTCGGCTGGGGCCAAGTGGGATCTGCGCCCAGACCTGTCCCTGTTGAGCGGCGCGACCTGGACGCGCTGGAGTCGGTTGCAGGCGCTGGACGTGGAGCTGGCCGACGGCCAGACCCTCACCGAAGACCACGCCTGGCGCGACACCTGGCGCCTGGCGCTCGGCGGAGAGTACCGGCGCGGCCCCTGGATCTGGCGGCTCGGCACCGCCTGGGATCAGTCGCCAGTGTCCGACGCAGCGCACCGCTCGGCGCGGTTGCCCGATAGCGACCGGGTCTGGCTGGCGGGCGGGCTGGGCTACCAGGACGGGTCCTGGGCGCTGAACCTGAGCTATGCCCATCTCTGGTTTGGCGATAGGAGCGGCACGCATCCAGCCGCGGACTACAGCGGCAGTGCGGACCTCGTGGCCTTGGGTATTGCGCGGCGCTGGTAACGGGGAGCGGAGCAGCGAGGACGGCGGCGCAGAACCGAGAGATTTTCAGTCCAAAAGACGCCTGAATAGCTTGAATATTGCCGTATTGTGTATTTATTATTTAATAAATCTAATCATAGCATACAAAATATCTATGATACTGATCGGGGCTGTCACCCTCGCGTCAACGGGTCCTCGTCCAAGGCGGGTTCTGTCCGCCCATTGGCGGGCTGTGTGAGGCATCCGCATGGATGGCCGGTCCCGTTGCCGGTTGTGACAACCTCACGCGGCCTGCCGCCCTTTCGGCAGGCATTGACACGAAGGGAGTACGTCATGTCTGGTCCGACGATCCATCTTTGCGCCATCTCCTTCCGCGACACCACGCTCTATGTCCTCGACTACGACGGCAAGCCTTATACGCCAATCAGGCCCATTGCCGAGGGCATGGGGCTCACCTGGCAGGCGCAACATAAGAAGCTGATGGCCAATCAACAGCGGTTCCGCGTCACCAATATCGTGATGCAGATGCCGGGCGATGATCAGCGGCGCAAGGTCTGCTGCATTCCGCTCAACAAGCTCTCGGGCTGGCTGATGTCGATCAACGCCAAGAAGGTCAAGCCGGCGCTCAGGGCAATGATCACCGCGTATCAGGAAGAGTGCGACGAGGTGCTGTGGGAGCATTGGAGCCAGCAGCTGCCCAAGGCGCATCACGACGCTTACGACAACTACTCGCTCGCGTGCGCTTGCTTCGAGGAGTTGGCGGCCCTGTTCTACGCGATAGCGGGGCTGACGCAGCACGAGGCGCGTGCTCTCGCCGGACTTGGGCACGAGCGAGCGGACGATTGGCGAGACTACTATCGCCGCAATTCAGAAGCGCTCTTGCTCCGATGAAGGCCTTGCTCACTTTCGCTGGCCTGATGCTCTTCACCCAGGCACTTTGCGCCGAGTGCCCCGGCGCCGAACGGCTCGAGGAAGCCTTGACCCTCGTCAGCCAGACGAACCCTGTCCTGCTGGCCGAGCGCGACATCTACGCCGAGCAGCGCAGGAAAAAGCCGTGGGACGCGAGCGTAACCGTCGGCTATTCGATCACCGAAACCTTCGAGAGCGGGGCCGCAGGCCCGAACGCGGCGATCCGCGTGAAGATCCCGCTGTGGGACCGGACCCCGCAGATCCAAGCAGCGAAGGACAAGGCATCCGCCGTTGCGAAGGAGGACGCGACACGCGCGGCGCTGCTCGCCGACGTCCAAGCCCTGTGCGAGCAGACGCACCAGGTCCGGGCGCTGGATGCCGCGCACCAGTTTGCGCGCGATCAGCTTACCTACCAGCAAGAGCGCGTCGATCAGGGGATTGATCCGGCCGATTCGCTGTGGTCCGCCGCGCAATCCTTCCAGACCGCCAAGCACCAATGGGAGCAGGAGGCGGCGAAGCTCGACACTCGGCGCCTGACCCTGGCCCGCCACTACGGGGGGCAAGAATGGCAGCGGCTACGGGTTCTGTTCGAGGCGATGACGCGATGAGCTCGGCGGGGGACGCGCCAGACAGCACCGACGATCAGCTGGCCCCTGACCAGGCCGCAGATGCTCAAGCCTCCACATCGATATTCGTTGGTCGGCGGCTCGAGATCGCCCAGATCACCCGCGCCCTGTTGGCCGGTTCTTCGATCATCGTCAAAGGCCGAGCCGGGATCGGCAAGCGGGCGCTATTGGCGCGGGTTCGCGCAGGACTAGCGGGGCAACGGATCTGCCTGGCCCCCTCGGTCAGCACGCCGAAGCAGCTCACCGCCGATTTGGCCGAGCAGATCCACGAGGCCATTGGCCTTGAGGTGCCCGAGCGGCTGATTCCACCGCGCTACCGGGTGATCGCCGAGCGGACGGGCCGGGTGGAGTTCAAGCACATCCGCCGCTCGCTCTCACGCGAGCCGGTGGCCGATCAGATGGCTCTATTGCTGCGCTCACTCGAACGCCGCGACGACGTCATCCTGTTCGTCTCATCGCTGGAGGTTCCGCCGACCCAAGCCGAGATCCTGGGACAGCTCGCCGAGCACTGCCAGCTCTGCGCCGCGCTCGACGCCGACAACCGGCGCGCGCGGATCCAGCGGTTGCTCTGGAAATTCCAGCTCACGGTGGATCTCAAGCCGCTGGTCAGTCCCGATGTGCGCGACTGGGTTGAGCAGTGGCTTGCCGTGCATCCGGTGGCGTTCGAAACGCCAAGGGTCCGCCGCGCCTTCGTGCGCGCTGTGGTAAGGGACTCGGGCGGCATCCCGGCTGCCGTCCAGGGTCTGCTGGATCTCGCGCTGGTCGAGCGTTCCGTGACCCGTCGAACCCTGCGCGAGCTGAGCCACGAGGCCGCGCTGTCCTATCTCGACATGACCCCGGTGCTGGTGATCGTCTCGGTCGGTTTCATGGCGCTTAGGTACATCTCGCGCGGGATGGGCATGAAGGAGCTGATGGTGATGGCGGGAGTGGGGACCAGCATGTTCTATTTGTTGTTGTACTTCGGGCGGATGATGCAGCTGCGGAGACGGTGAGATGCTGACGCCGACCCATCTCCTGTTTGCCCAGACCGCCTATCTGACCGCTTGCGTGGTGGCCGCGCACCCCCCGGCCGCCGAGGAAGCGGTGGTTGCCTTGCTCGGCGCCGCGTTGCCGGATCTCGACAGCCGCGCAAGCTACATCGGGCGAATCCTGCGCCTGACATCGAGCATGCTGGAGCAGTATTTCGGGCACCGTAGCATGACCCATTCGCTGCTGGTCCAGCTCGTCGCGGGCGGGCTGGCGTTCTGGCTGCTGCCATTCGGCTTCGCTCTGGCCCTGATCACCGGCTGGGTCTCGCACTCCTGGGCGGACATGATGACCAAGTCGGGCGTGGCCTGGTTCTGGCCGGCGCGGATCCGCTGCGTCCTGCCCGGCAATCCGGACTATCGGATGGAGGTCGCGAAGGGTGGCGAGTTGGCGTTTCTGGTTGTGGTCGCCTTGCTCGGCGTCGTGATGATGCCGCTGGCGGCAACCGGCAAGGGAACCGCTGGGCTGATCCGTGGGGCGCTGGGAGACCTGGAGGCTGCCCGCTCGGAGTATGACCGCGACAAGGGCAGCTATCGCTTCAGCATCAAGGTCAGCGGGCGCGACAACCGCACCGACCGGGACATCTCAGGAACCTATGCGGTGGTCGGCCCTTGGGCGGCTCAGGGGCTCATCCTCGCGACCGACGACGGCCCGCGCTCATTCTGCGCGGGCAGCACCTGCGACTGGTATAGCAGCCACGCGGAGCTGACCAAGGGGGAGCCGATCCAGACCTCGACCGCCACGGTACAGGGCGCCCTGGTGAGCGTCGGGGAACTCCAGCGGCGAGCCGCAACCCTGAGCCAAGTCGGCGCGGTCTTCCTCCTCGGCACGGCGCAGGCGGAGGGCGTCAGGGCGAAATCGCCGACGTTGGAGGTCACCAGCGACGCGCTCACCTTCGCTTATGCGTCTCCCGAGATCCTGCAGGGGCTCACGGGGCGCACCTTGAGCAACGTCGATCTGGTCTTTCAGGTCCGGCATGCTCCGGGCGCGAAGCTTCCGGACCTGGATCCTGTTCAGTCGCGCGGCGCGGAGACGTCCGAACTCCTCAAACGCTGGTTGCGTTGATGTAGTAAACGACCGCAAACGGAATGTTTGCGATAGTTCAATGCTCGTTGCCTCTCTTTTCAGCGCCTACCTGCCAAACGGCTTCCCATGAGCTAAGATTTGAATGTGTACGAAACAGCACGGCCGACAAGGGTATAGCGGTAAGTTCGCTTTGAGCATTAACAGGAGGCAACTGAGGTATTCAAAATGTCGCACGGCACCTTCTCTGGGAATCCGAAGACGGAATGGTTGACTGATCTTCACGATGAAGACCGGAACATGCTGCTACTGGAGGATTTCTCCTTCACAGACCCCGCCGGACGGGTGTGGCCTGCACCCAAAGGAGAGACGATCAACGGCGCAAGTATTCCTCGCCCGCTCTGGTCGACTGTGGGGAGCCCTTACACTGACGACTATCGCCGCGCATCGGTTGTCCACGATATCGCCTGCAATACGCATGGAGTCTCGCGGAAAGAGGCTGACGCGATGTTCTTCCATGCCTGCCGCGCTGGCGGTTGCTCCGAAGCTCAGGCACGCATCCTATATGCAGGTGTGCGCATTGGAGCTTGGGCTTCCAGGAGTTTGCCAAAGCGGACGATGGCCAAAGAGAACATCCTGTTCAGGCTGCCGCTCGAGGTGCCAACAACTGAAGAGCAGTTCATGCAAAGCAAGCTGTCAGACATTTCGGCTGAAATGCAGGAATTGCCTCCAGGGGCAACGATCGAGCAGCTTGATGACATCATTGCGTGTCACCTTCAGTTCTGATGTGTCTATGCACCAGGCGCTCGGAGAGAGCGCCCGCGTCGCGGTTGTTGCGCACTCTTCGGTGAATTCGGCGAGAAGATCCTGACGCAACGTGCTCGTCTATCCGAGCATTCCTTGATCTTGGTTCGGACCGTTGGCGTTGCCTGTTTGAACGGACAAACGCACTTCTAGGTTGTCGGTAACCTTCTCTGTAGAGGATCACTCCGCCGTATATTCCCGGCGGCCAGGCCGTTCGTCCTCGACAGTCAAAACGACCCGGCCAACTTCCAGTTCAGAAGCCCCGCTTGTTTCTCTGTGTTGGTGGATCGCGCAATCTCTAGAACGGCGGGCTCGCAGAACGCGCAGGGTCATGGGGTCTATCCTTATGACGACGATCTCAGGCGTTTCTTGTCCTGACTGAAATGGCACGCGACGGGAGTCCGACCGATGGCACTGCGCTCACAACTGTTCGCCGACAACCCAGCGCTTCAGGCTTGTCTCGTCAACGACGCTGCTCACGTCGTGCCCGGATCCCGAGGCGAACATGTGGCGCGCATCCAGGCCGCGCTCGTGCGGCTTCGGTATCTTGTCCCGGAAGCGGCCAGCCAGGAGACTGCGGTATACGGCCCGCAGACGGCCAACGCGGTGCTCAGCTACAAACGCGACTTCGACGTGGTCAATCGGCGCTACCAGACGCAGGCCGACAATGTCGTGGGACGCATGACCATCGCCTCGCTCGATCATGCCATTTGGGTGCTGGATGGGGCGGGCGGGCCGCCCCGCTTGGTCGACCTCGGTCGTCTGCACCCCGTCAGTCCCCGCGTCGCGACACTCAGCGCGCAGCCCGTCGCGACCGCACCGCCTGCATCAACGACGCGCGCGCCGATTGGCGGCGCGTACAAACCGCCGCTGTCCGGCTTGCCGGCTGAGATTCAAGCGGTCGTTCGGCGCAGCAACGCGGCGAAGACGCCTGGGAAGATGTTGCTCTTCCCCTTCGTGGCCGTCCATGAACCCCCGCTCGATGACGATGAACTCTCAAAGCGCTTCGCCGCAAACCCGGATTCCACAGCGACCTTGCGCCGGCTCCATCACCGGATGGTCCCTTTCGGTATCTGGTCGCTGGTGAGGCTCATCGAAAGCGTCTATTCAGGAACGGGCTCCAAGGGCATGTTCTGCGCCGTCGTCGATCCGGCTGTGGCGCTGACTCACATGATCGGTTTGACACGCGGGCCGGTCGCGCCGATCAACCCCTACTTGGCGCAAATCAAGGTTCCTTTGACGGACTCGAAATTCTGTCGCGACGCCTTTAACGTCCACGGAGAACGGGATTCATTTCGCGAGATCGTAAGGCAGGGTGAGGGACTGCATATCTGCATCACCAACGCGATCGGTCGCGCCCGAACCGACGAGAAGTATCCCTACTCTGATTTTCACATCGACCACATTCAGCAGGGCCAGGTGTGTGTCGACGGGTTTTGTGTCCCAATCGTCAACGGACAGACGATTGAGCACTTGAGGACGGTTGGTCCATGGCTGATTCAGCAGCCAGGAGAATGGCTGAAGAAGCATCTGCCGACGATCCCAGTATTCTGAACACACCGACATTGATGCGGTGCACTGTCCTCGCGGTGCGCTCTGTGTCGCAGCAGCCCGCCGTCGCTGTGCTGGGATTTTCGATTGAGCATCGCACTGGATGGGCTCCGGAGGAGGTCATCCTGAGCGCCAACAGCTGCATGGCGTGGCGCCGTCAGCAGACCAGGCTGCGGCGTCAGCGGCAACGAGTTGACACGATCTCTTGTATAAGGGAATTCAAGCCGATCGAAAAAATTACGTTATAACGTAACATCAGACATGACCCGTCTTCGCATCCCCTGGCATCGACTCCTTCCGCGTCACCAACGCCTCGCCCTGTTCTGGGCCTTCTCTGGCATCGGCATCGCCGCACCCTGGATCCTGGGTGACACGATCTCGTTCAACACGAGAAAGCCGCCCGAGTGCATGATCAACAGCATCTATGACGGCGACACCCTCCGCGCCACCTGCGGCGCCGAGAAGGTCAAAGTCCGGCTCTACTGTATCGACACGCCGGAGATGGGACAGCGGCCCTGGGGCACCGAGAGCCGTGACTATCTGCGCAGGATTGCCCCGTCCACCGTCCGGTTGGTGGAGCACGACAAGGACCGCTATGGTCGCATCGTCGGCGAGGTGTTCGATGGTGAGACCAGCTTGAATCTGGCAATGGTCGCGGCGGGTCGCGCGGCCGTTTATCCTCGTTACTGCAACGAATCCCGCTTCTATGCGGCACAGGAGCAGGCCAAGACTGCAGGGCGTGGGATCTGGGAGAAGCCGGGCGATCAGCAACAGCCCTGGACATGGAGACACCACTGATGGATCTCGCATGCTTGCATGACCTTCTGAAGGATGAACTCGACGCCAGGAATCGTGAGAGCCTGACGCGCGTTCATGCGATCGAGCGCCGCGTCCTAGATGGCGAACTGCTCACCGGCGCCGACTTGCAGACGATCAATGACGCCATCGAATCGGCCACCAGCACGCTCGCCGTCGGCGAGTTCGACCGCGCCGAGGTCATCCTCGCCCGTCGTATCCTCGTCTCCTGCACCGCCATTCGGACCCACTCGATCATCAACGACCACCGGTGCCAGAGCGTTGGGGCTCCAACGAACCCATGAGGTCGCACCATGCCCATCTTCGACCACGACTTTGAGCTGACTTGGTTCGACGCTGGCTCAGCCGTCTTCGATGGCATCATCGACCCGGCCTGTTTTCCGCCGCTCGGCGACTGCAAGGCGCAACGTGAATGGCTCGCCGGATTCGCGGGAGCCTGGGCGGAGCTTCCGGAGTGTCCCGGCCTGGAGCAGGATCCCCGGAGCCAACCGGTCGAGGAGGTCCTTGCGCGTGCCCTTGCCGACCGGCCCGAACTGCTGCGGCAACTGCTCGCGATCAGAGCTTTCGGAAGTTCTCCACGTACTCGTTACCATGTCGCTGGATCGCCTTGATGCGCTTGTCTCGCTCGATCTCCCAGGCATCGGGAGGATCCCCGTTGTTCCATGCCTTGTATAGCTGCTGGTCCTGGCTGCTCAATCGAAACCCATAGGTGTCGCGCATGTAGAGCATGGTCCGGGCGATGTCTCCGCGAACGTCAGCGGGTGGTTGAACTCTGCGGATGCTCGAATCGATGCGGATCTCGCATTCTCCGAAGCGCTCCCCGCGGCTGACCATGCCCCAGTTGTAGTTCGACCGCTGACCGTTGATCTGCCCGACGGCAGGATAGAGGTTGATGAGATCGTTATGAGCGGCCTCGAATACCGGATCGACGCGCTGACAGCAGTCGCGACCGGATAGCGTTTCGCCATTGTCTTTGCTGCACTCCTTGAAGGCTTTTGGCTCACGCCAACACTGGCGCGACTGTCCAAACTGGGCCGCCGGAAAAACGTGCTCGGCCTCGACCCGCCTGGCCCGGCTGACGCTGGATAAGCTGGTAAGGCCGCAACTCCCGAGATCGATGGCACCCTTATCGCTGTAGCGGCATCCGCAGTAGAAAGTCTCGCGGTGATCGAAGTAGACCTTGTTGTATAGGTAATCCTTCGCCGTCGAGAAAGATCCTGCCGTTGTCGGCAGCGTTTTGCCGTCAACGGCTTTAGGCTCGGCCCAAGGAAGCTCGGGCAGGTCAGGCAACCGAAACTCGGGCAACCATGCCCCCAGGTCTTTGATGCTCGCCGGAACTTCGAGGTCATGGTCGGCCAGAGACCCGAGCAGATCCCCAAGCCAGGTGCCGGTATCCCCGGCTACATCCACCAGCAAGGCACGGATGTCTGTGGCGATAGCGAATGCTTCTTGCCCGTTCTCGGGCAGCCGCTCCACGATCGACTGCGGCGTGAAGGATACGGCGCTGATGATGCCCAAGCCTGCGGCGACGTCACGTAACTTCGCGAGCCAAACACGCATCGGAAAGCGGTTGAAAATCGCAAACGCCGCAGAGCCGTTGCGGGCACTAGGTTTCGTGGACTTACGAGCGGAACGAGCCATGGAGATACAGCGAGCAAAAGGGACGCACTGTACCAGTTCATGCAGGCAAAGGAGGAGCGTGCCGGTCACGGCGCTTGCAGATCCAGCGCGCCCGGAGCCGCCGCTTGATTCATGTGGTGGCGGCACCGGCCACCCTGGGCAAGCGCCGCGCCCGTCACGACCGATGTGGACATCTCCCCCCCGGCCCCCGCTGGGGGTGGGTTGAGCGTGGCCGCCCGGCTCTTGGCAAACAACGCCAACAGCCGGGCGGCCACGACCGATTTGAGATGCGGGAGCACCCGCGCCCCGAGGGGTCGCTGCGCTCCAAGGTAGGTCTGCCGGCGCGGGGTCGTGCCCGGCAAACAGCGCCGGTCACTCCTTCCCCGCACCGTCAGCCCGCTACTTTCGATCACCCCCTAGCCCCTCAAGGGGGAAGAATTGCCGCGACCTGCGTGGACATCTCCCCCCTACCCCCCCGCTGGGGGGAACGTCCGGCTCAAGCTCACCGCAGGCATCGGCCCCGCTTGCGCCAACCGCTCCGGCAGCGCGCGCGGCCAGGGCGCCGGGCTGTGCTCGCCATCCCTGGACTGCGCATCCCGGCACGCCCTGAGTCCGCGCGCCCTGCCTCCACGGCTGGCACGGCGCTCAGTGGTCCAACTCATCGTCCTGGAAGCTGAGGAGCGCGCCTGTCACGGCGCCTGCTCAGCAGGTCCACCGGGCGCCGCAGTGGTTGATCTCGTTGAGGCGGCCCCCGCTGGCCCTGGCAGGCGCCGCGCCAGTCGCGACCGAATCTCACAGGGCATCGCTCGACCTCGGCCCGCAGGCGCCGGCCATCGCCCCCGGCCAGCGCAAACACCGCGCTCGCCGGGGTCGCCGGTCGGCACTCCGCTCCGCACTCCGACTCATCGTCTCAGGCGTGGAGCGTGCCCGTCACCCGCCTTGCATCGCAGCACCCACCGGCGCCTTGTCCTCGATTCTGGGGTAGCGGCCCCGGCAGGCGCTGGCAAGGCGGGCGCCGGTCACGACCGATTCATATGCCCGCCCACCGCCCTCCGGCTGACAGACCAGTGACAGGCGCCGCTTAACTGCGTTCAAGCGGACGCCGGCAAGCGCTGGCATTGCTTGCGCGCTCGATGAAGAGCGAGCACCGCGCCTGAATCGACCCTCGCCGCCCGACTCAAGCGCAGTGGCACCCAGCTTCCACGCGCGCGACTCGCCCCCGCCTGACGGCGGGGTCTCGACCGCCCGCGCGCGCGGCGTCAGCGTGGCTGCGAGGTTGGGTAGCAGCGCGCGCGGGCGGATGCGCTCTAGTGCGAGCCTGTTACCCCGCGTCAGACCACCATCATGATCAACCTCGGCACGGGGCCGCTGCTGCAAGCATCGCTCCGCAGTGGAATGGCGGATCGGCAGCGGTCGGTGGCTCGCCGCTGTCAGCCTTGAGCGTGGGCCTATCCCCGCGAGCGCGGGGGAACCGCTAAAACCGTCTAGCGTCGCTAGCGTGAACGGGGCCTATCCCCGCGAGCGCGGGGGAACCGCTGGGCAGGCGGGGGTGGGCGATGCTCCGGCGGGCCTATCCCCGCGAGCGCGGGGGAACCCGCCGAGGTCTGCGCCCGAGCCTGGTCCTGCAGGGCCTATCCCCGCGAGCGCGGGGGAACCCTCGATCAGATGGGCGTCGTGGTCGTGCGTAAGGGCCTATCCCCGCGAGCGCGGGGGAACCTCCATCAAACACTCCGAGCATGTGTGCGAGCAGGGCCTATCCCCGCGAGCGCGGGGGAACCGGCGCTCGTCTCGCTTAGATCAGGTTGGTCACGGGCCTATCCCCGCGAGCGCGGGGGAACCGCTGGAGGAAGCGGTGGGCATACCTCGATATCGGGCCTATCCCCGCGAGCGCGGGGGAACCACGGCGGCCAATGAGTTGGTGCAGTCGCACGGGGGCCTATCCCCGCGAGCGCGGGGGAACCAAGCTCACCCTGGATGCACTCGAGGACGTGGCGGGCCTATCCCCGCGAGCGCGGGGGAACCACGACTTCAAGGTCATGCGGAGCGCCGCCTTTGGGCCTATCCCCGCGAGCGCGGGGGAACCATCATCGCATCCGAGAATCTGACGGCCGGGACGGGCCTATCCCCGCGAGCGCGGGGGAACCTGAACCTCAAGCGGTACCACCTCTGGTATCAGGGGCCTATCCCCGCGAGCGCGGGGGAACCGCGAGAGCAGAGGCGGAGCGGCTTGCGACTTTGGGCCTATCCCCGCGAGCGCGGGGGAACCGCCCCGCCTGCTTGCCATCCGCGATTGCTAGCGGGCCTATCCCCGCGAGCGCGGGGGAACCAGGTGATGGTCGACGATCGCGACGAATTGGGCGGGCCTATCCCCGCGAGCGCGGGGGAACCGTGGGACGACGGCATCGGCAGTGGGCGCGGTGGGGCCTATCCCCGCGAGCGCGGGGGAACCCACTCGGGGCTGCAGCAGGTCAGGCCCCAGCGGGGCCTATCCCCGCGAGCGCGGGGGAACCGTCGACGTGACGGGGCCGTGGAGGTAGTCAATGGGCCTATCCCCGCGAGCGCGGGGGAACCGGTGATCGACGGGCGATCCATGACCTCGACCAGGGCCTATCCCCGCGAGCGCGGGGGAACCTCGACCGCGATGGCGCGCACCGTGGCGCCGTGGGGCCTATCCCCGCGAGCGCGGGGGAACCATGACTCGCGCGGTCGTCCGACACGCCGATTTGGGCCTATCCCCGCGAGCGCGGGGGAACCCTGATCAGAGACCCGCCCCAGCTTGTCCATGGGGGCCTATCCCCGCGAGCGCGGGGGAACCCCAGTGGCGCGTTCATACCTTGGCCCCGTAGAGGGCCTATCCCCGCGAGCGCGGGGGAACCAATGCATGGTGGGTTTATGGATACTAAGGATTGGGCCTATCCCCGCGAGCGCGGGGGAACCGGCGTGCCCGATGTCGTTCACCAACCTGGCCTGGGCCTATCCCCGCGAGCGCGGGGGAACCTCTCGCCCTGGAGCGCAGCATCCGAGGCGATCGGGCCTATCCCCGCGAGCGCGGGGGAACCCGCAAGCTGGAGGCGCAAAAGTCATCCGATGGGGGCCTATCCCCGCGAGCGCGGGGGAACCATTCGCTTGACCGCCATGGTCATCGGGAATGAGGGCCTATCCCCGCGAGCGCGGGGGAACCGTTCGGCATTCCAGCGACGACGTTCGGGCTGTGGGCCTATCCCCGCGAGCGCGGGGGAACCGGGTCGGCGTGCCATCTCCGGTAAATTTCGGCGGGCCTATCCCCGCGAGCGCGGGGGAACCCTGTGCGAGATCAATTACTCGGACAATCCGTGGGGCCTATCCCCGCGAGCGCGGGGGAACCGCGAACACGGCCGACAACCTAAATCCTTGACAGGGCCTATCCCCGCGAGCGCGGGGGAACCTTCTACGACCCAAATTCAGGCTTCTCTCGTCAGGGCCTATCCCCGCGAGCGCGGGGGAACCAAACCGCCGAGTCCAAGCGCCTGGATTTGATCGGGCCTATCCCCGCGAGCGCGGGGGAACCATCCAGGACAATTACCGCAAAAACGCTTACAGGGGCCTATCCCCGCGAGCGCGGGGGAACCCTCAATGAATGGGTCGCTGGTGTGCTGATGGCGGGCCTATCCCCGCGAGCGCGGGGGAACCGCGCGGCGTGAAGGAGCGCTGCGAAATGGCCGGGGCCTATCCCCGCGAGCGCGGGGGAACCGCGCCGCGCTTCTGCCTCCATGCGCCGTCTGCGGGCCTATCCCCGCGAGCGCGGGGGAACCCTGAGATGTTGGCTTGGATGCCTTGGATCATGGGGCCTATCCCCGCGAGCGCGGGGGAACCCAGTAATGGCATTATTTGCGTAGGCTTGGCTGGGGCCTATCCCCGCGAGCGCGGGGGAACCGGAGCATCGCCCCTGTCGGGCGCCTGGTGGTGGGGCCTATCCCCGCGAGCGCGGGGGAACCTCTTGCAGTTAAGCGCATACCCTACAAGAGAAAAACGGGAGATACATTAGTTTTCAAAGAGCGCTTTTACAAAGACTTTCGCACCAGCCACAGTCCGTCGATATCGACCAGTTCTCTCGGCGGCGTCCCCAGCGTCGCGATACCAATACCCCCTGTTGCATTCACATCCCGCCACACCATCACGATGCTTCCTGTCGGCTCCGCTGTGTGCCAAGCCGTCAAGACCCCCCAGGTGCGAGAGCGCACACCCGGATTCATGCGCGGTGAGATGTAGACCGTTGGAGCAACCTCCAGCATGAGCGAACCGAGATATCCACGGTATCGGTCGGCGACATCACGCGTTACGATCATGACCAGAGGCATCGGTCTCCTCCATGCGGATGACTTGCTTGATGCGATCGATCATCGAGGGGATTACATCCTGCTTGCGAAACACGGTCGCCGCTTCGCGCCTGACCAAGCGATCGACCGTCTTGCTGTCCGTCTCGGCCTTCTTCGCGACCGTGAAAGCAACCTGCAGAGTGATGGTGTCCCGGAACAGATCGGCGATATCCAGTACGAACGACTGCCCCGAATCCTCATGGATGAACCCTAGCTGGGGGATCGCCGCAACGGCCTGAACAGCAATTGCCGCCGCCGCTTGAACGGCAGTCGCCGCGTGATTGATCGCTTGGTTGGGGATGTCCGTCGCGCTGGGGTTGGCGCGATCGTAGTGCCGCCCCTTCCAGTCGATTCCATAGCGCTGCGCCATCAACTGATAGGTTGCTTTGACGCGAGAGCCCTCAATGCCGCGCAGGGTATCCAGGTCTCGATGAGGTAGTACTTCGCCGAGGCGCAGGGCGTACATGCGGCGGGCGACGCTGATGCGCCGACGCGGATTACCCCACAATTCAGCCTGACGGCGAGCGATGTCGGAACGGTCCGGCATCAAAGGCGGCGCGGTGTAGCAGCGCACGCCGTCCTCGCCCACCGCTGCCATCAAGGTGCCGTGCCTGGCGAGCAGGCGAAGCGCGTCATGGGTTACGGTACTACCAGGGCCGAGCAGGATCATCGACACGGTTTGATGCGGGATCTGCACCGCAGAGGGTGTCAGTGAGTCCTTGCCCTGGAAGAAATGCAGACAGCCATCGATCACGCACAGCTCGCCACGCTCAAACCAGATCAGCCCATGCCGATCGGCATGGGGCATCCGCGAGGTTTCAAGGCCGAGTCGTCCCTTCAGCATGAGCGGGCCGGCTTGAGCAACAGCATGCCGAAACCGAAGGCGCGGTGCCGCCCGATACCGCGCGTCAGCAGGCGGGTGAAGGCATCGCTATCGCCAACGTGCAACTGGCCCTTGAACACGGCATCGGGGCCAGAGAACGAGCGCGCTTTGCGTTGTCTGGCCTCGTCAGACCCGGCACGTCGGATCACGCGACTGAGCCGAAAGGCGTCCATACCGGCCTGAAGCAACTGGGCGGCGCCGTGTTCAGCGAGCCGCTTTCGTAGCCACTCGGCGTAGATCATTTCGCGGTTGATGGGCTGTTCAGGCGACGGTTCCGCTTCGATGGCGTGCAGAAAGACATCGCGCTCGCGACCGTCCTTTGCCCGGAGTACCGGGCGCACTCGGACCTCGAAACTCAGCGCTTGGCCCTTACTCCATGAGGTCGGAAACGGCCGCGCGGCGAGGCTATCCAACCCCAGTGCTCGCGCCACATCAGGGGTCGCCAGGGCCGCGTTGTCATGCAGCGCCGCCGGGGGTTGATCTGAGTAGGCCAAGAGTCCCTGTCGCGGGCCGAGGTAGCGAAACGGCTTGGGGGATTGCTCGCCAAAGGCCGCAGTCAGCAGGGCATGCAACGCATATCCATCATCACCGTCAGGCGACAGCAGCCGATGGCGGGTTGCCCAGATGGCCATGGCTTCGGGATCAGGCGAGCAGTGCAGCAGGTAAAGGCTCATGCCGGTTTCTCCTCGACCCGAACCCGACCTTCCCGAATCGGCCGCCAACCGCCATGCACGCCGCTGGTCCAATTGCGCTCGTCGCAGAGGTCGAGACCCCGGTCACCCGGCATGGTGCCCTCGCCATCCGGCCATTGCAGCCGCGCGCCATCTGGCGCATCGACTGGCAAGGGCACGGAGCGCAGGACGTGCAAGACGCTTTCGCCCTCGTGCCATCCGTCGAATAACCGACGGCTCGGGAGGCATGGCTTACGGCCGATGAAGAGCGGGCGGGCTGGGTGATCGAGGGCGGTGGCCACATCATCCAGCGTCGGGGGCTCGTCGGTTGGTTCGAGGCGTAGAGCGACGAGCATGGACAGGTCGGCGTGGTAGTCGCGGTAGCGCTGCAAGGTCAACGCCTTGCGGCCGTCCGGCTGCGGCGCATAACTAGGACTCTTCGCACGCCCTTCCGGAATGCCTTGGGTTGTCCATCCCTGATCATTCTCAAACAGCAATGCGGTTTGATAATCCTGTATTCGCGTTCCCTGGCGCTCCAAGCGCGCGCCTAAAACAAGCCGCTCCTGCAATCGATCATGTTTCTCTGTTTCCTCGCGCCGCCAGCCCAGGGCATTGCCCAGCAGTCCCGTGACCATCGACAGTGCCGGAAAGTCGCGGATGATGCCGAAGTTATCGATGGTTTCCCCACCGAACGCCATCAGCGGCGCCTCCAGCCGCAGGAGTAGATGGCGAGGCATGTCAGCACGCCCCTGTCACGATCGCCTCAGCGGTCCAGGTGGCGAGCGCGCTCAGATTGAGGCGTTGGGCCTGCGGAATCTCGACCGGATCGAGCGCCATCACGCGGCGGGTCAAGGTCGCGCCGTAAGCCTCGTCCATCTTGGCGATTTCGTCGCTCAGGCAGACCACGGCGCGTTCGCGAATCGGCCTCTCATCCCGGGCCGACAGTGGCAGGGCATCGTGAAAGGCGCCTGCCAGACTGCGCGGCTGCCAATCACCCGCCTCGACCAGCATCAGCTTGGCCCAGTCGAATGGCGCGGTCGAACCGCGTTTCGCGCCGGGGCTGACGGTGGCGATCAGGTGCAGGAGGTGTTCGACGACTTTCCCCGCTAACGCGCGCTTCTCCGGTGGCGTCGTGGCAGCGAAGCATTCTTTGGCCGCGAGGCCCTCCAGATTCTCGATCAGTTGGCGGACATCGACCACGACATAGCCGTAGTACAGCCCCGAGGCCAGCTCGGTGTCGAAGATGCCCGCCGAGCCCAGCTCGCCGCTTTCCTGAAGGAGATCGTCGACGACGGTGAAATAGTCGTTCTCGACCTGGGCCTCATGCACCGTAAAGGCATGGGCCACGTAGACCGCGGCGTCCCGGCTGGTGAGGACGTCGGATGTCACCATCCGACCGAACAGGGCCGATTCCAGACCGCTCCCATGCTTTAGCGCCTCGATGTTCTTCTTCTCGTCCTTCAGCATTTTCGCCACGGTGATGCGCACGGCGCTTTCGTCCGCACTTGCGCTCGCCGACTCGATGCAGCGCTGGACCAGATAGTCGATTTCGGCTTTTCCCATCAACACGGCCTGACCGGTATTCAGTGCATCGTTACCTTTCATCTCCTTTCCTGCCTTGTCCACCAAGCCGCCATTGCGCAAGGCCTCCACCGCCGCTTGCGCCAGGGTCTCGGTGACGCCGCCCTCGACGATCCGCTTGCGGATCAGCTCCAGCGTTCCCCGAGAGCGGATCGCCATCGGAACCGCCAGCGCTGACAAGGCAAACCGGTCGTCGGCGATCCGCCAATGACGCTTCAAGCATTGCGAAGAGATCCGTGTCCGCATGGCGTTCCCCAGCGGCAGGCGCTTGGCGAGTCCGGCATCGTCGCGATTGATCAGCGCGGCGGGATAGGTGTGCAGGGTGTGGATCTGGATGAAACGCGGTTCAGTCGTCATGGCGTTACAGTTCCTTGTCGGTCATTCAGGCGGCTTGTTTGTTGGATTTGGCGAGCGCGTAGAAATAGCGGCCGGCGATGCGCATGCGGATGGCTTCCGCCTTTTCCTCATCCCGACCTTCAGACAGGATCAGCCAACCAAGCTCGTGCCAGTTTGGGGCGACCTCCTTCGACGCGAGTAGGCGCAGCAGGCGCGGCAGAAGTTGGCGAAAGGCATCTCCTCGGGAGGTGAGGAGCTTAGTCACTCGCGACTCCGACACTCCGGCCGTGCAGAGCTGATTCCCGAGCGAGCCGCTGGCATGACCAGCCAGCGCCATGCCGTGAGCGATCAAGGCCCAGCGCCGCCAGGTTTCCGGCGGCCAACTCTCGGGCTCAAGGCCAGCGTGAATGAGTGCACGCGCCAGGGCGGCGATCTGATGCGGGCGAAGCTCGCCGTCTGGGTCAAGGCGAGCCAAGGCCGCTTTTTCACCCTTGCCCAAGCCGTAAAGGTCGCCGTTGAAACGGGCGGCCTGACCGATGAGTTGGGCGAGCCTGGCGATCGGTGAGCTTTCGCGCTCCGCGCTGGCAGGCGCTTGGGGCTCGGTTTCAGGGCTGGACATATGATGTCTCCTTGGCGTCCTTTTGCACTTTGTAGTAGTGAGCCAGGGTTGGCAGGGTCTTGTCGCTGAGCAGTCCGCCATGCAATCGGCTCAGGGCCGCGGCACGGGCGCGATAGCGTTGCTCACCGCTGCGCGGCCCTGAGTCAAAGGCGTCGATGAGGATGGCCTTTGCCCGCTCCGCCATGTCCAGATACCAGCGCAGGCGGACGTCCTCGGGCTGTTCGGATTCGACCTCCTCGTTCAGTCCGAGCGGACCGTCGAAGAAGCGCGAGTCCTCGAAGTGTTCGAACGGTTTGGCAAAGAGATTGGCCTTGTCCTTCGCGCTGTCACCGAACTTGTCTTTCGGCTCGCCGTTTTCGAAGAGGGTCGCTAAGGCGGTCCATAGCACCCCGCGAATCTTGCTGATGTCCGAGACCCGCTCCTCCGCGATCTTCGCGACCCCATCGGTCTTCTTCTGAATCATGAAGGCACGAATTTTCGGTGAGATGGGAATCCGCCGTTCGTGGTAACCCTCGGTCTTGCCTTGTCCGCGTGTTACCCCACGCGCCAACATCACAATCCCTTGAGCGCCATCCTCCGCAATCAATTCCTGGGCGATCGGCGAGCGGAATTTCTGGCCGAACAACAGTTCGGATGAGAGCTTGTAGTCAAAGCCTTTGCCGGTAATGGTGAGCGCCTTGCCCGCACCGATCTCGATTGGCATCCAGGCATCGCCCGTCACACCATTGCGGCTCTTGGCTTCGATTCGCGGAGCCTTGCTGCCAGTGGCCACTGCAGCGATTCCATTGGGGGACTCGACGAGACGAATCCGGCGACAGATCTCGATATAGAAGGGATCGAGCGCCGCGAAGGCGAGGCTGTCGGTCCCGTTCCAAGAACGCAGCCAGACCAGGCCAATTCCACCCTGCTCGCAGAGCGCCATGTCCTGCGCGATCTCGGCGCGGCAACTGAGAAGTCGTCGGACATCCCGCGCCCAGCGTTTGCCCCAGCCGCCAAGTGGGACCGCGCCCAGCGCGGGGCGACTTGCGAATCCTCCGTTCATCCGAGAGATCCCATAGTTCCCTGCGCCAAGGAATCCCTCCTGGGTCTGCAGGCTGATCAAGGCCAGCAGCCAATCCTCGGGCGTGCATCGCCGCATGCGGGCCGCCTTGAGATCGTGGTTCTTTGATGTCACCAGCATGTCCAACTCATCCGGCGCATTGATCTGGTTCTTCCAAGCCTTCAGCGTTCCTTCTGGGACAGGCGCTTGCATCAGCGCGGGGCGCTCGGGAGGCGTGATCACACACCACGCCGCCCCGTCCAGATCATCCGGCGTCAAAGCCAACAGCGCGGCTTTCCAGGCCGCCTCATCGGTAAAGGGCGCGGTCTGGCCAGCCTGATGCAGTGCCATCGCCGCGAGTTGCACCAGGAAGGCATGCCAGGGGTGGCGTTGATGCGGTCTCAAGGCCGGGAAGTCGCGAATCCGATCATCGGCCAGGGCGACCAAGAGCGCCGGTAGGCTGAGGTGAACCCGTGAGCCATCGGCCGCCAGGCGGGCGCCTATGAGTGGTTCGTCGAGCAGTGAATAACGCAGCGTCATCGCAGACTCCTAGCTGATTAGCCGTCGATCCTCTCCAGTCCCAGGCGGCTATAGCGAAACTGAGCTGTCTCCAGACTGAACAGGATCGTGCCCTCCTGGACCTCCACCCCCATTGGTTGGGCGTCCGGATCGATGCCCTTGGGCACCAGGAAATGGCGCACGGGCAGATGCTTCAACGGCTGGCCGAATGGCCCGGGCGGAGCCAGATCGAAGGTCAACAGACGGTCGCGCACACCTAGGCGGGTAGCAATGTCGAGATCGGTCGGAAAGCCCTGTTGGGCGTCGAAGGCCTTGTCGATTTCCAGGCCGTGGAGGTGGGCGATGGTGCGCTGGGCGCCGGTCTGTCCTTCGATCTTCTGGCCGAGCTGCTTCCAAGCCTCGCCCAGCGATTCCATTTCCTGCAACCGATCCGGATGCGTCGCCCCCTCGACCAACGCCCGGTTATCCTCGGGAATCGTGATGCTAGGACGCTCAACGATCAGGCGGCGTGTGGCCTCGACGGTGCGCAGGTCAGGGTAGATGCCGTCGCCATCGCGGAACGGTCCCAGGCCATGCCGGGAAGTTTGCAGCAGCGGAGACAGATCATGATTCGGCGGCGTCAGGATCCAGGCTTGCGGTAAGCGGAACGCCTCGGGGCGCTGCTCTTCCGGACGCGGATGTCGATGCAGCCGCCCGATACGCTGCAAGAGCACGTCCATCGGACAGAGATCGGTGATGAGCAGATCGGCGTCCAGGTCGAGGCTTTGCTCCAGCGTTTGGGTACCGACAACGATTCGCGCGCCAGGCGGGCGCTCCTTGCCGAGCTGTGCTTGGATCGCGGCGTCCAGCAACGGGCGATCCTCGCGGCTGAAACGGCTGTGGTGCAAGGTTCTGGACCCATTCACTGCGAACAGCAGGTTGGGCGCGAGTTGTTCAATCGCGCGGAAGACCGCGAGCGCCGCAGGGACGGTGTTGCGCACGATGAGCACCTTGGCGCCCGCCGATGCGACATCGATCGCCAGCCGGGCGATGGCCTCGGGATCGTCGATGAGATCGCGCAAGATCCAGGTGACCGACTTGGGGCGAATGGTCGAGTCGATGGCGCGCATGGCGAGCTGGTCGGACAGTGCGGGATAGGGTGCGTCGCACGCCGCTTGAAAGGCCGGAGGCGCCGACCTGGAATCGTGGCCAAGCGCGAGATAACGCGTCCTTGCGCTGGAACCGAGGGTCGCGGACAGCAGCAGCGCATGGCCGCCGCATCCCAAGTGCGCCTGAAGCAGACGCTCCAGGAGGACCGTCATGTAGGGATCGGAGGCGTGGACCTCGTCCACCACGACCAGGCTGCGCGCCAGAAGGGCATGCCGCAGGTGGGCATGACGCACCTGCAAGGCGCCGAACAGCGCCTGATCGACCGTGCCCACGGCGATCGGCGCGGCTAGGAAGCGCTTGGGAGACTCAGCCGCCCAGCGGCGATGCGCCTCCGCGTCTTCCGGTTTGTCCGGCCACAAGACCTTGAAGTCCGGGAGCGCTGTGGGTTCCTGGCCGTCGGCGCTGGCGTAGCCCGGCAGGGCGCGCACGGTGACAGGCGGATTGGTTGGCCAAAGGCGTGCAACCGCCGTCAGAATCCGCTCGTAGACCTGGCTGGCCGAGACGCGGGTCGGGAGCGCGAAATAGAGACTATCCACCTCACCACGCGCGAAGAGGTGCACGAAGCGCCAGAGCGCCGCCTCGGTCTTGCCGCTGCCAGTTTCTGACTCCAAGACAACCAGCGGCCCCAGGTCCGAGGAATCCATCGCCGCCTGGATGGGATAAGGCGGATTGCCGAAGGTCTGAGCGAAGCTTGGTGAAAGTGTCCCCAGGGCATGGCGCCAGTCGTCGGCATCCAGTCCCAGCGACCTGATCGCACGCTCCGCGCAATCGATCGCGGTCTCTGCCCGATCCTCGCCGGGTGTCGAAAATGGAAAGAACGCCGTATCCGAGCCGAGCCAATCGGCCAGTTGCACCAATCCTGCGAACAGATGGCCGAAGGCCGGCGCGTCCGGCAACGGCTCGCCGCTCGGCGCGAAGGCTTCCGGGAAAAGATCAGTTGCGCGTCGCCCAATCTCTTCGAGCACGGGAGCCGGATCGTAAAGGGTCTTCCCATCCGCTCCGACGACGGGCTTCCAGATCGCGCGGTTCCAATCGCCTGCATTCTCGATGATTGGACGGCCGTGATGACTGATGCTGGCCTTCAGCAGCGGCTCGACAGCCTCGCCCCAGGTACAGATCGCGTCAACCGGGAGCAGGGCGACCAACGCCTGGAGGAAGGGGGTCTCGTCAAAGAGTTTGATTGCTTCCAGGCCGTGTCCAGCATGCGCCGGCCAACCCGGAGTGGCGCCCTTGAGCCAGCGTTTCGCCTGGAATCCGCTATTGGCCTTGCCGATGTCATGAAGGAAGACCAGGCAGGCAAGCCGCGCGATGTCTTGGAGGCTGAGTCGTCGACCTGCCGTGCGTTCCAACGCTCGCCGTATCGAGTGACAGGCGCACAGGTGAACGAAGCAACTCGCGACATCAATGAGATGGTCTACGAGCGGATGCCAACCGGAGATGGCCCCATTGTCGTCGCGCTGGAGCTTTCCGAATGCCGCGGAGTGGTTCCCTTGCATCATCCCTTGTCTCTGGCTTGCACGCGTTCCTGTTGGCCCCAAAACCGGGGGCGCCGCCGCGAAAACGGACGAAACAGCCTCGTGACGTTGTTGCGTAGAATATCACTCTGAGGAATATTCACTTACCCAAGATTGTCATCACCCATTCACATGGAGCGGAATCGATGCCAGCCCCCCTCCCTGAAGCCGTCGCCGACTTCGGCTGGTACGGCGCCGGCTACGCCGTCTGCATCGGCGGGACCGACGCCCCGGACTTCTACCCGCCGTTGAACGACCTGGAGGCCCAGGGCGAATGGCTCGCGGGCTTCGAGGCGGCCTGGTGCGACTGCCCGGACGCGGAGGCGATCCGCTCAATCCTGTTCGGCGACGGCATGGGCGGGGAGTCCCTGGACACCGCCCTCGGGCGGGCGCTGGAGGATCGGCCCGAGCTGCTGCGGCAGGTTCGGGCGTATCGAGCCGCTTGCGTCGCTGCGACCATGCACTGAAGCGGCTGACGAGCCGGACGACCCCGCGCACCACGCGCGGCGCCCGGATCCTGCGGGGCGCGGCAGCGGCAATGAGGGACACCGAGTGGACGACATCATCAACGAATACCTCGACATCGACTCCGCCGAGCTGACCAAGCGGATCGGGGAGCGCCTCCGCGAGACGCGGAAGCTTCTAGGTTGGTCTCTCAGCGATCTGTCCGCCCGCACCGGCGGGGTATTGAAGAAGTCTCGACTGAGCAACTACGAGCAGGGCTTGCGCCGGCCGGGTATCGAGGAGGTATTCCTGCTGGCCAAGGTCTTCGGCATGGTTTCGCCGACCTGGGTGCTCTGCCTGGATGAGTCGACTGGTCCTCTAAACGCGCCCGAGATCGACCTTCTGGCCCGGTATCGCGCCGCCGATGCCCGGGGCCGGGATCTGATCCAGAGTGCTGCGGAGATTGCGACCGATGTGCAGCTCGACACTAGCCGAAGGGTCGTTCCCTAGAGACGCACCGGCCTGCTATAGTTGAGGAGGATTCGACGCTCGCACGGCACGCTGCACATGAACTTTTCGGCTCCGCGAAATCCTGGGAACCCACCTCGCAAGTCGTTGATTAAAAAGCTTCTCCGGCAACGAGCAGTTCGAATCAGAGACCCGTTCTAAAGGGGATTGAGACTGAGCTGATGCCTCACAGTCAAACACCTTGCATGTTCGAATCAGAGACCCGTTCTAAAGGGGATTGAGACACGATAGCTTAGACTTACTTGACTCTCTCTCTCAGTTCGAATCAGAGACCCGTTCTAAAGGGGATTGAGACATCTAAGTCAGAAGCGTATGCGCAGTTAAGTGGATGTTCGAATCAGAGACCCGTTCTAAAGGGGATTGAGACTTCCGCCTGTGTCTGTGGTTGCTCCCGCATCCAGTTCGAATCAGAGACCCGTTCTAAAGGGGATTGAGACTTGTTCTGTTGCGCTGAGACTGGTCTATCGATGTTCGAATCAGAGACCCGTTCTAAAGGGGATTGAGACCTGCGTAGAACATTGGTTTCTCCTGTTGGCTGGTGTTCGAATCAGAGACCCGTTCTAAAGGGGATTGAGACCCTGTTGTGATGTACCCCGTGAAGGCGTCTACCGTTCGAATCAGAGACCCGTTCTAAAGGGGATTGAGACTTCCAACGCCGGGATTTCCGTGAATGACAGTAGTTCGAATCAGAGACCCGTTCTAAAGGGGATTGAGACGAGATGTTGCGAGATATCATGCCGATCATGTAAGTTCGAATCAGAGACCCGTTCTAAAGGGGATTGAGACTACCCGCGATCTTCGGAGTCGTAATGCTCAATATGTTCGAATCAGAGACCCGTTCTAAAGGGGATTGAGACCGCATTTCGCGAAGCTCCGATGCGATGCGGGAGTTCGAATCAGAGACCCGTTCTAAAGGGGATTGAGACACATGGTTCCGGTGTCATTCCGTATCGATTATTAGTTCGAATCAGAGACCCGTTCTAAAGGGGATTGAGACATTCGTGCCTCCGCGGTTTTGTCGCTTGCGGAAGTTCGAATCAGAGACCCGTTCTAAAGGGGATTGAGACCGTCGGCATAGCGGGCTTCGTCGATGGATGCGTGTTCGAATCAGAGACCCGTTCTAAAGGGGATTGAGACCACCACTCGTGTTGCAACGGTCTCTGGCCCCATGTTCGAATCAGAGACCCGTTCTAAAGGGGATTGAGACATGTTACGCGGCGAGCTTCATGGTCTCGGGGGGTTCGAATCAGAGACCCGTTCTAAAGGGGATTGAGACCCATGTGGCGCTCTTCGTTGGCGATCAGCTTGGTTCGAATCAGAGACCCGTTCTAAAGGGGATTGAGACCACCACTCGTGTTGCAACGGTCTCTGGCCCCATGTTCGAATCAGAGACCCGTTCTAAAGGGGATTGAGACTCTGTTAGGGAATTGAGTATACGTATTTATACCGCGTTCGAATCAGAGACCCGTTCTAAAGGGGATTGAGACGGCTAGGCGAGTAGGGCAGCGTAGAGGTAGCGGCGTTCGAATCAGAGACCCGTTCTAAAGGGGATTGAGACCATGATGTCTCTCCGATACGGAATGAATTGAATGTTCGAATCAGAGACCCGTTCTAAAGGGGATTGAGACATTCAGGGCAGCTAGTGGTCTAGAGTGAAAGTCCTAATACTGTTTCTGGGCGATCGATGGCATCCTACTCATCTGTCTTGAGTTTCGCCGATGAGTTGATGACACGATGCCACGCTGCACCCCGATTCCCGTTTCCCTCACCGACAAAGAACGTACCCAGTTGGAGGCGTTGGTGCGTCAGCACACCACGGCGCAGCAACTGGCGATCCGAGCCCGAATCATTCTCGCCGCCGACGCCGGCAAGGGGATGCACGAAACGGCCGCCACGTTGCAGGTCAGTCGCTCGTTGGTCCAACGCTGGCGCCGACGCTGGCGCGAGCGCGCGGATCAACCCGTGCTCGAGCGTCTGAGCGATGAGCCGCGTTCGGGGACGCCGCCGACCTTCACCCCCGAGCAGATCTGCGCCATCATTGCCCTGGCGTGCGAGCCTGCGGTCCGCGAGGGAGTGACGCTGGCGCGCTGGACCCATGCGGACTTGGCTGAAGAGGCCAAGGCGCGCGGGATCGTCGAAGACATCTCCGCGCACTCCATCGGACGCTTCTTACGCGAGATCGATCTCAAGCCGCATCGCGTACAGGGCTGGATCAACACCCCGCGCGCTGGTGATT
>NZ_NRRF01000045.1 GCF_016583565.1 Thiocystis violacea
ACGCCAAAAATCATCGGACATCTCTTGAAAGGCCATGGCATCATCGATACGCGTGATTGTCGTACCTAAGAGGCTATCTTATTTAGAATTTTAATGATTTAAGCATTTTCTGTTCCGGATATCCTCTTAGCCGCTCGCAAGCCAGGCAGGGCGTTCTGACCGCAGAGGCGCGATGGACGCAGCCTCGTGTCTTGGAACGGCGGCTTACCCTCGGGCCGCCACGGGCATCTCGCTTGATTGCCGCGCCGCCGTCCATAGGTTAGGCGGCATTCGGCCGTCATCCTCCGTGCGGCTTATCACCGATCGATCCGAGTCCAATGGAACAGCATCCGAATCCTACAGAGATCCAGCTCCATCAGAAGTCGCGCGTTTTGGAACTCAGCTTCGATGACGGCGCCCGCTTCCGGCTGCCTTGCGAGTATCTGCGCGTCTATTCCCCCTCGGCCGAGGTGCGCGGGCATTCGCCCGCCACCGCCAAGCTGCAGGTGGACAAGGAAGGGGTCGGCATCACCGACCTGAAGCAGATCGGGCACTACGCCCTCAAGATCTTCTTCGACGACGGCCACAACTCAGGTCTGTACGACTGGCCCTATCTCTACAAACTGGGGCGCGCCTGGCAGCCGCTCTGGCTCGACTACCTCAGGCAGCTTCGCGATGCGGGCCGTCAGCGGCAGGGGCCGGATCCGTTCGAGGTGATGAAGGCCGACGGTCTCACGCCTTCCGCGATTCCCGGCGCGGCTCCTGTGGTGTCGGGCGAGCACTGAAATGCCGGTCCGGGAGCGTCGCATGGGATTGAGCCGCAGGGTCCTCCTCCAATGCCTGCTCTGGATTCCGCTCCTCGGCGGCGCGGCGGATGCGGCGCCGATCGCGCCGACCGGAGATGTGCCGGAGGCCCAGGGCTGGCGGACAGAGGTCGTCGTGGATGGGCTCGAACACCCTTGGTCGATCGCCTGGCTGCCGGATGGCTCGGCGCTGGTGACGGAGCGGCCCGGCCGGCTGCGGATCATTCGTGACGGCCGCTTGGACCCTCGGCCGATTGCCGGGGTACCCGAGGTCCTGGCTTACGCACAGGGCGGATTGCTGGACATCGCCGTCCACCCGGACTTCGCGCGCAACCGGCTCATCTACCTGACCTATGCGACCGGGACGAAGGACGCGAATCGAACGACGCTGGCGCGCGCCCGACTCAGCGGCGCACGGCTCGAAGGCCTGGAGGTCATCTTCCGCAACCCGGACACCAAGGCGGACGGGCAGCACTTCGGCTCGCGACTGCTCTGGCTCCCCGACAAGACCTTGCTCATGAGCATTGGCGACGGCGGCAATCCGCCCGTGTCATTCGACGGCGAGAACATCCGCAACCAGGCGCAGCGCCTCGGCACCTTCTTCGGCAAGATCATCCGGCTGAAGGACGACGGCAGCGTTCCCGCCGACAATCCCTTCGTGCATGAGCAGGGTGCGCGGCCCGAGATCTACACCTACGGTCACCGCAACATCCAGGGCCTGGCGCGCGACCCGGAGACGGGCGACGTGTGGGCGAACGAGCATGGCGCGCGCGGCGGCGACGAGTTGAACCGCATCATCCCGGGACAGAACTACGGCTGGCCCGAGGTGACTTATAGCAAGGAATACTGGGGGCCCAGGATCTCCGACCTGAAGAGCCGATCCGGCGTGCGCGACCCCAGGGTCGTCTGGACGCCGTCCAAGGCGCCAAGCGGCCTCGTCGTCTATCGCGGCAATCGCTACCCAGGCTGGACGGGAAACCTCTTCAGCGGTGCGCTCAAGTTCCGTCAGATCCGCCGCATCACCCTCGATGATGAAGAGGCCGTCGGGGAAGAGAAGCTCAGCATCGGCAAACGCGTTCGGGATGTGCGTCAGGGGCCGGATGGCTTCCTCTATGTGCTGACCGACGAGCCGAATGGTGCCTTGCTGCGCATCCTGCCGGCGGAATCCTGACGCGAGAGGCCCGACCCTGAGGCGCAATCGAGAAGCCGATCGCGCCTCAGGATGAATGGCTACTTCCTCATCCGTCCCTGCACCCGCAGACGCAGCGCGTTGAGTCGAATGAAGCCGGTCGCGTCTTTCTGGTCGTAGGCGCCGGCATCCTCCTCGAAGGTCGCGATGGAGGCGTCGAAGAGGCTATTGGTCTCCGACTTGCGTCCGGCCACCATCACATTGCCCTTGTACAGATTCAGCCGCACGACACCGTTGACGACGCTCTGGGTCTGGTCGATGGCGGCCTGGAGCATCTCGCGCTCCGGAGAGAACCAGTAGCCGTTGTAGATCAGGCTGGCGTAGCGGGGCATCAGCTCATCCTTGAGGTGTGCGGCCTCGCGGTCGAGGGTCAGCGACTCGATGGCCCGGTGCCCCTTGAGCATGATGGTGCCGCCGGGGGTCTCGTAGCAGCCGCGAGACTTCATGCCGACGTAGCGATTCTCGACGATGTCGGCGCGGCCGATGCCGTTGGCGCCGCCGATACGGTTGAGTTCGGCCAGCACCTCGGCCGGCGACATGGCCTTGCCGTCGATGGCGGTGATGTCGCCCTTCTCGTAAGCCAGCTCGATGGTCGTCGGGGTATCCGGGGCCTGCTCCGGCGCGACGGACCAGCGCCACATGTCGGCGCCGGGTTCGACCCAGGGGTCTTCCAGGTCATAGCCCTCGTAGGAGATGTGCAGCAGGTTGGCGTCCATGGAGTAGGGCGACTTGGTGCCGTCGCGCTTCATCTCGACCGCGATGCCGTGCCGCTCGGCGTAGGCCATGAGCTTCTCGCGCGAGAGCAGGTCCCACTCGCGCCAGGGGGCGATGATCTTGATCTCGGGGTTGAGGGCGTAGGCGCCCAGCTCGAAACGCACCTGGTCGTTGCCCTTGCCGGTGGCGCCGTGCGAAATGGCGTCCGCGCCGGTCTCGGCGGCGATCTCGATCAGGCGCTTGGCGATCAGCGGGCGCGCGATCGAGGTGCCGAGCAGGTACTCGCCCTCGTAGATGGCATTGGCCCGGAACATCGGGAAGACGAAGTCGCGCACGAACTCTTCGCGCAGGTCGTCGATGTAGATCTCCTTGACCCCCGCGGCCGTGGCCTTGGCGCGCGCCGGCTCCAGCTCCTCGCCCTGGCCGATGTCCGCGGTGAAGGTGACGACCTCACAGCCGTACTCCTCCTGCAGCCACTTGAGGATGACCGAGGTATCCAGTCCGCCCGAGTAGGCGAGGACCACCTTTTTGATTGCGCTCTGCGCCATCGTCTTGCTCCAAATCGTTGGTTGAAAGGCCCTTGTCGGGCAAACGCACAGTATAGAACGCGCCCGTGGGCAGTGGGAGCCGGTCGCGGGCGGCGCGGGGCGGCTCTGCGGCCACTGGAAGACCAGCCCTTACTGGAATCTCATGACCACGGCGGGCGCAGCGGCTACCATTCGCGCGTCCCGGCCTCAGGCCAGAGGCGTTTCTTAACCAACCCAGGCAAATAGCATGAGCAGGATTCACTTCATCGGCGGCGAGAAAGGCGGAGTCGGCAAGTCCGTTCTCGCACGACTCTTGGCGCAGTACCACATCGACAAGGCATTGGCGTTCACCGCGTTCGACACGGACCGGTCTCACGGCACACTGCTGCGATTCTACGGGGACTTCAGCCAGCCGATCGCCCTCGACGATGCTCAGAGCGCGGATCGGATCATGGAGACCGCCTTGGAGGCCGAGCAGAACATCCTGGTGGACCTGGCGGCACAGACATCGACCTCATTGCATCGCTGGATCGATCAGACCGATCTGCTGGCGCTTGCGAGCGAGGAGGGGACGCAGATCGTCTTCTGGCATGTGCTCGACGACGGCGCCGACAGTATCGCCCTGCTCGACGCCTTGTTGGCGCGCTACGAAGGCGCCGCCGCCTTTGTCGTGGTCCGTAACCACGGTCGCGGTAAGGACTTCGCCAACTTCACGGCCTCTCCGGCCCATGCGAAGGCGCAGGCGTTGGGCGTCCCGGTGATGGATCTCCCGGAACTGCATGCCGCGTCCATGCGCAAGATCGACCACGCCAACACCAGTCTCTGGGCGGCCGCGCACAACAAGGACGCCGGACTCGGGCTGATGGACCGCCAGCGCGTCAAGGTTTGGCTCAATCGCTCCTATCAGCAGCTCGATCTGATCCCGGACCTGCTTTGCGGGGCTGCGCTGGCATCCAGTGCGCAGGAGCCAGGTCAATAGCACGCGTCAGTTGCGCGCAGGCCAAGGCCTGAGCTGCATGCGAATGGCAGTGGAGGCGCCTCGTCCGGCGAGTGCGACGAGGCGTCTCCGCATCGCCACGGATTCGCCATCGAGTTGTCAAAAACGCCTCGAAAAACAGCATTCTTCATCGCATCTTCACCTCGCTTCAACCCGCCGGTAACCAAGTTTCGCGACCATCTCGTGAAGTCATTCACGAGGCAGGTAGTGCGATGTCCGAAATCAAACGCATGAACCCCCTGAGATACCGCAGCATCTTCCTGTCGGATGTCCACTTGGGGTCTCGCGGCTGTCAGGCGCAGTTCATCCTGGATTTCCTTCGGTCGACACAGTGCAGGCAGCTCTATCTGGTCGGAGACATCATCGACCTCTGGGCCATGAAGACCGGCCTCTACTGGCCCGATGCCCACAATCAGGTGGTGCGCGAGATCTTCGAGAAGGCGAGGGCGGGGACGCAAGTCATCTACATCCCCGGCAACCACGACGACCTCTTCCGCGATCACCTGGACGCCCGCTTCGGCGATGTCGTCGTCAGGGACGAGATCGTGCACACCACGGCCGACGGGCGCCGTTTCCTGGTGTTGCACGGTGACAAATTCGACGGCGTCGTCCAGCACAGCCTCTGGCTCGCCAAGCTCGGCTCGCGCGCCTATGACCACCTGCTGGCCTTGAACGCCTCTCTCAGCTGGCTGCGCTCGCTCTTCGGCCTCAGGTACTGGTCGCTGGCGGGCTACCTCAAGCACAAGGTCAAGAACGCGGTCAGCTACATCGGCAGCTACGAGCACGCAGTCGCGACGGAGGCCGAGCGCCGCGAGCTTGACGGCATGATCTGCGGTCACATCCACCATGCCGAGATGCGCGACATCCAGGGCGTGACCTACTGCAACTGCGGCGACTGGGTCGAGAGCTGCACCGCGCTGGTCGAGCACCACGACGGTCGGCTGGAGCTACTGCGCTGGACGGATGCCTATCCAGAATCGATTCGCACGCCCGAGCCGGCCGTCGCGCTGGCTCAGGCCAGCTGACTCCCGCGCCCAAGCTTCCCGGGCCATGGTCTCTCTTTCCTCGTAACGCAAGGCGCGCGCTGCCGCGCCCATCGGCCTCTGACGCGCAGCGGCTCATGCGCCATTGCGCGCGGTCTCGTCCCCGTCATCTCACGTCCAGGGCGGCGCCTTCTGCGCGTCCCGGGATCCTCCTCCCTGCCCCTTCGATCTATCCCGCACGGCGTCTTTCTGGCAGCGTCAGGGTCTGATCTGCTTGTCGACCGATCGCGAGGCGCGTTGTTGCATCGCCGAAACCGATGCCTTGCGAGTGTCGGCCTCTCGATCAACCTGTGACGGACCTCAAAGCCGACGAACGGGAAGGCTGATTAAATCTGCAACAGAATGGTCAGGGGATCTGTCGACAACCTCGGCCCTCGACGCCAGGGCTCCCGCGAAGAACCGGCACCGACGGCGACGATCAGACGGACGACAGAGCCGAAGGCAGCCGTTTGGTCGGATCCACGGAGCCGCGCGGGCGGTGGGGCATGGTTGTGCTCGGATCGCTCTGAGACGCGGATTTCATCACGGGTATGACAGATGGCAGCCACCGACAGTAGAAACTTCGCCGTTGCCCTGTGCGGCTTCTCCGAGACCGACGAGAAGGCGCTCAATCGGGCCTTCATGCTCTCGGATGTCCGCCCGCGTCGCTACCAGTTCTGGACACCTGGTCGGCGTCGTCCAGATCTCTTCGCCGTCAACGAGGATCTGGCCGCTGGGCCGCGGGCGTGGAGCCTCATGCGGGCCGAGGTCGCGGGTGAGGCCATCCCCGTGGTTCGCATCGGCGCCTGCGAACGGGCGGCGGCGGATTTCGACGGCGCCACCCACGTCTTCTTCAAGCGGCCGATTCTCGCCAACCGCATTCTCAAGACGCTCGACGCACTGGTGACCGAGGTCTACCAGTTCGCCCCGGATCTCGCGATCCATGACGACATGAGCATGCCCCTGCGCGGGGAGGACGCGCACCTCGTCGAGCCGTCCGTGCCATCCTCGGCCAAGCGGATCCTGGTCGTCGACGACAGCGAGTCCGTGCGCAAGATGATGGAGATGCGTCTGGTGAGGAAGGGGTTCGCGGTGGATTTCGCGGTGACTGGCGAAGAGGCCCTGACCAAGGCGCGCGAGCAATCCTACGATCTCATCTTTCTCGACGTCATGCTGCCGGGGATCAACGGCTATGACGTGTCACGCCACCTGAAAAAGGACCTCCAGGTCCGCGCGCCGGTCGTGATGCTTACCGGTAAGACATCCCGCATCGACAAGCTGCGAGGGACGCTCGCCTCGGCGGACGCCTACCTCACCAAGCCACTCACGATCGAAAACCTGAACGATACGCTGCAGCGTTATCTGTGACGCACGCGCATGAGGTACCTCATTCAATGGCCAAGTTACTCATCGTCGACGACTCCGCCACGGAACGCGATTTTCTCAGAGACATGCTGGTCAGGGCGGGCCACGTCGTCATGACCGCCAATTCCGGGCGCGAAGGCGTCGAAGTCGCGCAGCGCGAGCATCCGGATCTGGTCTTCATGGACATCGTCATGGATGACGTGGACGGCTATCACGCCACCCGCACCCTCAAGGACGACCCGCGGACCGATTCCATCCCGGTCGTCGTCGTCAGCAGCAAGAATCAGAAGGCCGACAAGATGTGGGCCCAGCTCCAGGGCGCCAAGGGCTATGTGGTCAAGCCCTGCAGGTCCGAAGAGATCCTCAAGCACGTCGATGAGCTGGCCCTCTAGGGCTGAGTGCTTGTGATGAGCGCCTGTCCAGCCGGGGAGGCGACAACCATGCTCGCTCGGGCTCGTCCGCGAATCGACGAGCGCATCGGCGTCACCCGCTCAGTCGCCGTCCAGCGCAGCCCCTTGTGCGCCTTGCCCAACCTGGCTGATGAGCGTCTTTGCCGCGGTCCGGAGCTGGAAGGAAGAACCGATCTCGAGCGCAACCTCGGTGGCCGGCTGAGGCTTCTCGCCCAGCGCGCCAGGCTGCTCAACGCCAGTGCCATTTCGTTCAAGGACTCGCCATGAAACTGACCGACCTCACCATCTCAGCGAAGCTCACCATCGCAACCACGGCCCTGGTCTTGATGGTCTTCGCGCTCGTCTCCGGCGCCATCCTCTGGGGGCTCTACGGGCTCTCCGAGGAGCGCGAGCAGGCGGCCCAAAGCCTCAGCGCCGGGACCGACGGCGAGTTGACCAACCTGCTGCGGCAGAAGACCATCCACTCCATCGAGACGGCGGGTGTCCTCCTCTCGGACATCGCCGGCCAGGCCCGGGATCTGGGCGCGGACGCCCATGTCGCCGCCATGGCCACCCTGGTTGCGCAGGATCCCGAGATCTCCGGCGTGGTTATTCAGGATGCCCAGGGTCAGCGCCTCCTGGGTACGACAGACGCCATCGGCGGCAGCTACCGCGAGTTCCCGATCGCGCGCGACGGCCGCGAGATCGGCAAGGTGGTGATCGGCTTGAGCCAGGGTTTCGAACCGGCGGCCGCGGCCTATCTGAACCAGCGTCTCTTCGACGCCATGGCAAGCGGCGCGGATCAGCGCGAGGTCACCATGGCGCTGGTCATCGCCCTGCTCATCCTCAGTGCCCTGCTCATCGGCGGGGTCATCTATCTGTCGATCGCCAACCTCTCCAAGCGCTTCATCCTGAGTCCGGCCGAGCGCATCCGCGACGCGCTCCACGGCATGGAGCAGCGCCGCGACTTCTCCGAGCGTCTCGCCCCCGGCGCGGACGACGAGCTGGGTCGCACCGTGCTCGCCTTCAACCAGGGCATCGACTACCTCGAGCGCCAGAACGACCAGCTCAACGACTCCATCATCGAGATGCTGCAGGTCGGCGCCGAGATCAGTCAACGCCACGACCTCACCCTCAAGATGCCAATGAAGGAAGACATCACCGGCCCCCTGCGCGATGCGCTCAACCAGATCACCTCCGAGAGTGCGCGGGTGCTGGTTCAGGTCCGCGGGATCGCCGAGCGCGTCGGGCAGACCTCGGCTCAGGTCCAGTTACAGGGCAACCGTGTCGTCGAGGTGGCCGCCGCGGAGCGCGAGGTCATCGAGCAGGCGGCCAACGACCTTGCCGAGGCGGTCGAGGCCATCAACGGCATCGCCGAGCTGGCGCGTTTCTGCAACGAATCGGCCGAACGGGCCTCGGCGTCGACCGACCAGGCGCTGGCCTCGGTGAAGGAGGCCGTCGACGGGATGGGCAAGATCCGCACGACCATCCAGGAAACCGGCAAGCGCATCAAGCGCCTCGGCGAACGGTCGCAGGAGATCAGCGGCATCGTCGACATCATCAACAGCTTCTCGGAGCGCACGCATGTGCTGGCCATCAACGCGGCCATGCAGGCGGCGACCGCCGGCGAGGCGGGGCGCGGCTTCGCCGTGGTCGCCCAGGAGGTCCAGCGGCTGGCCGACAGCTCGCGCAGCGCGACCAGCCAGATCGAGACCCTGATCGCCAATATCCAGGTCGAGACCCAGGACAGCATCCAGACCGTCAACGAGGCGACCGAGGCGGTGGGGATCGAGTCACGCACCATCGAGAACGCCGGCGAGCTGATGCTGGAGACGCAGCAGACGACCGCCAACCTGGCGCAGGCCGTGCGTCAGATCGACGGTCGCGCCCAGGCCCAGGTGGAGGCCAACCGCACGCTCATGGAGCGGGTCGAGTCCATGCGTGCCAGCACCGTGGAGACCACCGACCAGCTCGACCACCAGACCAACGAGACCATCCGGCTGGTCGGTGACTCCAACAGCCTGATCGAGGCGATCCAGCTGTTCCGTCTGCCGGCACCCGTTGAGGTCGACGCGGTGCGCCAAGCTTAGGGGCGAGGTCGTTATGAACTCCGGCGCAATAGCCGAGGTCTTTTCCAGCGCGGTCCCTGCCTTGCAGCAGGCCGTCGAGCTTGCCGGGGATTGCGGCGGCGCCAACGAGGACCGCTTGGCGGCGGCAAACGACTTTGCCGAGACCCTGGCGGATCTCTGGCCGATGCTGGAGCCGCGGGGCGAGCATGTGATCGAACTGCTCGGCCTGCTGGACATGGCCGTGAGCGGCCTGCCGGAGCAAGCGGCCGAAGGCAATGCGCAAGCCGCCGTCCAGGTGCTCGAGTTGCTCGCGCTGCTGGAGGTCTATTTCGAGACGCCCGATGATGCGGAGGTCGTCGAGGCCCTGATCGAGATCGCGACCTGCGAGTCCTTCGACCCGCCGCTGACCCCGGAGGCCGCGGCACTCTGGCGGGCGCTGCCAGGCGACCCCGAGCGCTCGCCGCCTGAGCCCGACGCGGCGCCGGAGACGGCGCCCCCCGAAGTCCCCCGCGAAGTCGAAGAGGCGTGCGCTGTCGAGGATGTGGTCGAGAGCGGCTCGGGTCCCGCCGTCGCGCTCGTCGCGACCGAGGACGATGCCTCGGCCGAGCTGAGCGAGGAGGCCGTCGAGCTGCTCGCCATCCTGGCCTCGGCCGTCGAGGACATGGGCGACGAGCTGGGCCAGCGGATCCACGACATCGCCGAGGTCGCTGCGACGGCCGAGCGCCGCGACGCCGCCCTGGCCGCTCAGGAGATCCTGGTGTGTCTCGCCGACGCCTCGTCGCAGGCCGGTTTCCTGTCCTTTTCGAGCGTTTGCGCCAGCCTCGGCTACAAGATCGCCGCCATGCCGGCGGACGAGCCTTGGGCGGAGGCTCACCTCAAGGGTCTGCGACGGCTGCCGACCTGCATCCAGGGCTATCTCTTCGATCCCTTGTCCGAGCGCACTCGGATCGATCTCGTCGGGCTGCTCTGCGAGCCGCACTGGACCGAGCCCCTCACCAAGGCGGATGCCACGGCCTTGGTCGAGGGTCTCTACCGCGAGCCGCGGATGCTCGAGGCGGAGACCGGGCCGGCGCGTCCGAGCGCGATCGAGGCGGAAGACCTCGCCCTCGAGCTGGCGGATGACATCGACGCCGCGGTGGTCGCGAGCTTCCGCCGCGAGGGGCCGGAGCTGGCGCAGCAGCTCGCCGTCGCGCTGCAGAAGGTCATCGAGGGGCGCGGCGGTGAAGAGCCTCTGCGCCACTCCCAGCGACTGGCTCACACCATCAAGGGCTCCGCCAACGTCTGCGGCGTGCATGCCATCGCCATCCTCGGGCATCACATGGAGGATCTGCTGGAGTTCCTGGCCGAGCGGGAGCTGGCGCCGGGGCCGGCGTTGGGCGATACCCTGGCCGCTGGAGCCGATGGCCTCTGCGTCATGTTCGACGTGCTCAACGGCGTCGAGCCCTATGACCCCGAGACGCTGCGGCCGATCATGCAAGAGGTCCTGGATTGGGCCAATCGCATCGATCGCGAAGGCCGCTCGGCGCTCGCGGCGGGCGCGCGCGCGAGCAGTGCCGAGCCGCTCCCGTCCGAGACCGAGACCGAAACCGGGACCGAAATCGAGACCAAGACCGAAGCCGAGGTCCCGAGCGAGCCCGCCGTTGCGCCGCCGCCGGCGAGCAATGCGGACCTGGATGAGGCCTATCTCCAGGTGCCGGCGCGCACGGTCGAGGAGCTGCTGCGCCTGGTCGGCGAACTCTCCATGGCCCTCTCGCAATCCGAGGAGCAACTCGGCCAGGCGCAGCGCACCCTGCGTGAGACCAGCGAGCTGGACCGGCGCAATCTGCTCCATGTCGCCGAGCTCGAGAAGCTGGTCGATCTGCGCGGTCTGGGCACCCGCGGCGGTGCTCGGGGTCAGGCGCGCAGCGAGACGGTCTTCGACCCCATCGAGCTCGAGCAATACAACGAGATGTACATCGCCACCCGCCGCCTGAACGAGGGCGTGAGCGATGCGCGCGAGCTGGCGCAGACCCTGGACGGCACGCTGCGCTCCATGGGCGAGCTGTCGCTCCAGCAGATCAAACTGAGCCAGCAGCTGCGCCAGCTCACCATGGGCACGCGGCTGGTCGCGGTCAGCAGCCTGGTGCCGCGTCTGCAGCGCGCGGTTCGCCAGACCTGCCGCGCCACGGGTAAGGAGGCCGAACTCAGGGTCCATGGTGGCGAGGCGCGCATCGATAGCGATCTGCTCGACCGCCTCATGCCGGCCATGATGCATATGGTGCGCAACGCGATCGATCACGGCATCGAGTCGCCCGAGGAGCGCGCGGCCAGTGGCAAGCCACGCGCGGGGCGCATCGAGGTCCATTTCAAGCAGCTCGGCGACCAGGTCGAGGTCGGCATCGGCGACGATGGCCGCGGTCTGGACCTGGGGCGGATCCGGGCGAAGGCGATCGGCAAGGGGCTCATCGATGCCCGCTCGGAGGTGACCGACCAGGAGCTGGCCATGCTGACGCTGCGGCCCGGCTTCTCCACCCGTGATCAGGTCACCCAGGTCTCCGGGCGCGGCCTGGGCATGGATGTGGTCGCCAGCACCGTGCGCGCCCTCAACGGCGCACTCGAGATCGAAACCCACCCTGGCCAGGGCTATCGCTTCACGGCCAGGATGCCGTCCTCGCTGCTGGCGATGTATTGCCTGCTCGTGCAGTGCAACGCGCAGCTGCTCGCCATCCCCGCCAACGAGATCCGACGCGCGCTGCTCTCGGACGAAGGGCGTCTGCAGGCGACGCGCGAGGGCTGGCGCTTCACGCACGAAGAGGGCGAATGCCCCTTGATCCAGCTCAATACGCTCATGGGACTGCCGGCGCCCGAGCCGGACCGCGGGCGTCAGGTCGTGCTGCTGATGGACACCGATTGCGGGGAGCAGGCGGTCATGGTCGACGCCCTGCTGGAGGGGCGCGAGCTGGTGGTCATGCAGCTGAGTACGCGGGTGCCACGGATCCCCGGACTCCTGTCCGCCTCCATCCTGGGTGACGGCCGCGTGGTCCCCATCGTCGACCTGCGTGGCCTGATTCGGGTTGCCTCGGGCGCGGATCTCGCCGACCTCGCCGCGCATGCGGCGGCGGAGGAGATCCGCCCACCGACCGTGCTCATCGTCGACGACTCGCTGTCGATGCGGCGCGTGCTCTCGCGTCTGGCCGAAGACGGCGGCTTCCGGCCCCTCACGGCGCGGGACGGCATGGAGGCGGTTCAGGTACTCGCGCGCGAGGCGGTGGATGTGCTGCTGGTCGATATGGAGATGCCGCAGATGAACGGTCTGGAGCTGACCGCGCACCTGCGCGCGCGCCCCGAGACCAGCGGACTGCCCATCGCCATGATCACCTCGCGCTCGACCGAGAAACACCGGCGCGAGGCCCTGCGGGCCGGCGTCGACCACTACTTCGTCAAGCCCTATCGGGACGACGACGTGCTGGACTTTCTTCAACAGGCCCTCGATCAGGTGTCTTGAATGGACAGACCGATGCGCATTGCCCTGATGACCACTCTCGCCCTGTCCTTCGGCGCGACCGCCCAAGCCCAGCAGGCGCCGCCGCAAGGTCAGCAAGGCTATTACTACTACCCCCAGCCGGCCTACTTCGCGCCCTATGCGCCCTATGGGTATCAGCCTCCAGCACCGCCCGCCGCGCCCGCGGTCAAGGCGCCGGCTCCCGCTGCCGCGCTGGCGCAGCCCAAGACAGACGCAGCCGCAGCTCCGGCGCCGCCCCCGACGGCCAAGACGGCGGAGCGCGCTCCCGCGTCGGTCGAGACGCTCTCGGACCCTTACCCGGCTGCCGATCCTCAGGCGATTGAGACCCTGACGGGTCGCTTTCGGGTCGAGCAGGGTCGACTCGGTCCCGTGCTCGCCGATGCCGATGGGCGCACCCTCTATCTCGCGCGCGGTGACGGGGTCGAGGCGCAGTGCCACGCGGCGGGCTGCGCGGGTCTCTGGCGCCCCTATCTGGCCGATGGCGATGCCGCCGCGGAGGGGGCCTTCGGCGTGCTTCAGCTGGCGGACGGTCGCCGCCAGTGGAGCTATGACGGACGCCCGCTCTACCACTGGATCGGCGATCAGGGCGCGGGCGATGTGACGGGCGATGGCGTCGACGGGATCTGGTTCGCCGTTCGAATTCGCCGGGGATGATGCAATGACAGGACTGACACAGGACTCTGCTCGGGAACCCTTATCATGACGACGCTCTTCAATCTCACCTACTTCTCCTTTCTCGCCTGCGGGCTGGCGGCCATTCTGGCGGTGGTCTACTTCGTCATCCAGACCCCCAGGCTGGCCGGACGCCTGCGCCTGCTGGCGCTGCTCAACATCCTCGTCTGCGCCGCCTCAAGCGTCGTGCACCTCTACTTCTTCACCCGGCTGCAACCCATCGCGGCGGGCGCCGCCGGGGTGCAGGAGATGGCCGCATCCATTGGTCAGCTGCCGCTCATCGTCCGCTATGGCTATTGGTTGGCGACGACGGCCATGCTCATCGTCATGTTCCCGCTCCTCATGGGCATCGAACGCGTCGGCGCCGCCTTTGCGCTCAAGCTGGTCCTCATCGATGCCGCCATGATCTCGACCGGCTATCTGGGCGAGCGCTCGACCCTGGCCGGCGACGGGGCAAGCCTGACCGCCCTGAGCTGGTTCACCCTGAGCGGCATGCTCTGGATGTACATGACCTTCTCCATCTTCCAGGTCCTGCGTCGCCTGCCGAGCGAGGGGCTGATTCCGGCCCAGCGCGATGCGCTCATCTACATGTTCTTCTTCTTTCTGATCGGCTGGGCCATCTTCCCCGCCGGCTTCTTCTACGCCATGGTGTTCGACTCCGGTGTCGGCGTGGTGCTGCGGGAGTTCACCGTCAACGTCGGCGACATCGTGAACAAGGTCCTGTGGGGCTTCCTCGTCGTCTACGCGGCCGGCGAGATCTCCAAGTCCCTGCGCCCCGACAGCACGGGCTGACCCGGAAGAGAGCGAACGCGGCCTCTCGCCCCGCATCTCGCGACACCGCCGCGCGGTGTCGCGCCATCCCCGGCGCTCCGCGCCCAGCGTCCCCGACCAAGAGTACGGCCGCCGCTGCCCAGCCCGACTGCGCCGCGACGCCCCTGGCGGTGCGACAGCGCGCGGCGGCTCCACTATCATCCGGCGTATCCAACTGCCTACGGAGACGCCACCATGCCCACCCTTCGCATCACCACCAATGCCCAAGTGCCGGCCGCCGAGCGCGCCGACCTCCTTGCCCGCGCCTCGCGCACGCTCGCCGAGATGCTGGGCAAACCCGAGTCCTACGTGATGGTCGTCCTCGAAGATGGCCGCGACATGCTCTTCGCCGGCACCGGCGAGCCGGCCGCCTACCTCGAGCTCAAGAGCCTGGGATTGCCGGAGTCCAAGACCGCCGACTACTCCGGCGTCTTGTGCGGACTGCTCGGCGAGACCTTGGGCATTCCCGCCGGGCGCGTCTACATCGAGTTCGCGGCCCCGCCACGCCATCTGTTCGGCTGGAACGGCGGCACATTCTGAGCCGCGCCCCGGACCCGCCTCGATGAAAGCGCCGTCGCCGACCCCAAGATCCGCGGGCATGGGGCGGCGGCTTTCCTGCCGCTCCGACTTCAGACAATGTCAAGAGGGCTAGGGGATGGACGTCGGTGTTCCGCGCGAGATCAAGAACCATGAGTACCGGGTCGGCCTGACACCCGCATCGGTCAAGGAACTGACCGTCCACGGGCATCGCGTACTGGTGGAGACAGCCGCTGGTGCCGCGATCGGCTTCGGCGATGACGCCTACATCTCCGCTGGGGCCGAGGTCGTGGCGAGCGCCGACGTCCTGTTCGAGCGGTCCGAGCTGATCGTCAAGGTCAAGGAGCCTCTAGCGGTCGAACGCGCCCGGCTGCGCGCGCACCAGACGCTCTTCACCTTCCTCCACCTGGCTCCGGACCCGGAGCAGACGCGCGATCTCATGGCGAGCGGTGCCCTCTGCATCGCCTACGAGACCGTGACGGACGCGGCCGGCCGGCTCCCGCTGCTCGCCCCCATGTCCGAGGTCGCCGGCCGCCTGTCGATCCAGGCCGGCGCCCATTGCCTGGAGAAGGCCCAGGGCGGACGCGGGGTGCTGCTTGGCGGCGTCCCAGGTGTCGAGCCCGGTCGCGTGACCATCCTGGGGGCTGGCGTCGTTGGAAGGAATGCGCTGGCCATGGCTGTCGGCCTGGGCGCGGAGGTCAGCGTGCTGGATCGCAGCCTGGCGGCCTTGCGGGCGATCGATGATCGTTTCGGGAATCGCGCGCGCACCCTCCTGGCGACCAGGGATGCCGTCGAGCAGTGCGTCTCGCGGGCCGATCTCGTCATCGGCGCGGTCCTGGTCCCCGGCGCCACGACGCCCAAGCTGGTCACGCGCGACATGGTCGGGAGGATGCAGCCCGGTTCGGTCCTGGTCGATGTCGCCATCGATCAAGGCGGCTGTTTCGAGACCTCGCATCCCACCACGCACCAGGCCCCGACCTTCGAGGTCGAGGGGGTCGTCCACTATTGCGTCGCCAATATGCCTGGGGCTGTCGCTCGCACCGCCACCCTGGCGCTCAACAACGCCACCCTGCCATACGTCCTCGCACTGGCCGAGCAGGGATCGCGCGCGGCCCTGCTCGATGACCCCCATCTGCGCGATGGCCTCAACGTTGCGCAAGGCCGGGTCTGCCGCAAGGAGGTTGCCGAGGCGCAGGGGTTGGATGCCGCGGCCGCGCTCGAGCTGCTGTCGGGCTGAGCCTGCGGACTCAAATCGCTTGCGACACGTCCGCCGCCAGCTCGGTCAGGATCTCCCCGAGGGCGCTTCCGTAGCCTTTCACCACGGCGGCTGGCGATGGCTCGACGAGATCCACGCGGCGGCTTAGGGTCCGCTCGAGGCGCGCCCTCGGCGTCACGGCCGTCAGGTCCATCAGTCTGAATTGCACGGTGACGACGGCCGCTGCCCGGCGCTCCGGGCGCAGGTCGCCGTAGAGTTCGGTCACCACGGCCTCCAGGACGTGGGTCGCGCCCTCATAGTTGTCTGGCTGGGTCACGGCGGCGAAGGGGCCGGCGCGATCGAGCCATGCGGCCATGCTGGCACCCAGAAGGTCGCCCGGGTCGGCGATGAAGGTGTTGTCGGCGTCGGCGGCGTAGCGCACCGCGTCGAGCCGGAAGACGAGCGCGCGACTGGCGAAGGCCGGTGCGATGCGTACGCGCCCCATGCTCAGGGTCTCGGGGCGCCGTTTGGCGCTCATTGCCGGAGGCGGGATCTCGACCATATAGGTCGCCGCCTCCGGCATGGGTCGCCCGATCGAGCAGGCGGTCAGCGCCACGAGGGCACAGAGCAATAGGGTCAGGCGCGTCAGGATCATTTGCCTTTGCTCCAGGGAAACTCGGCGCCTTGCCGCGGTCCGCCGATGAAGAAGCCAGCGGGATCGCGCTTGGCGCGCTCGGAGAGGGCGCGCAGGTTCGCCGCCGTGACGCGCAGGTCCGCGACGATGACGCGCACGTCGTATTGATTGTCGCCGACCAGCGCGTCGACACGCTGAAGCGTCTGGTCCAGGTTGGTCAGGGTTCGGGCGAGCGCGTCGCCCTCGGCGATCGCCTTCAGACGCGCGCTGAAGTCCTCCGCGTTGTGCAGGGTGCGTCCGAAGCTGGGGTCGGCCAGGAGGTCGTCGACCCGCTTGGAGGCGCTGGCGAAACGGCGCATGGCCTGCGCGATCGGCGCCTCGGCCAGGGTTTGGTCGAGCCGCTTGACCAGGGCGCGCGAATCCGCCATGAGCGCGACCATCTCGCCCGAGAGTGTCTCGATCGGGAGCTGGTCGAGCTTGTGGTCCAGGGTGACGATGAGTCGGTTCAGGTTGGTGCCCAGCTCGCGGATGCCGGCCTCGTTCAGGCTGGCCAGGAACTCCTGCGCCTTGGCGATGAGTTCGCCGGTGAGGCTCTGCGCCGAGGGGATATAGGGGTCCTTCGGCGTCCAGTCGAAGGGCAGCGGCGGGTATCTCTCGGGGTCGAAGTAATCCAGCACCAGGTACAGCTGTCCGGTGATGCCGGCGAGCTGGGTCTGCGCGCGCAGGCCGCGGGCGACATAGTCCTGGATCTCGGTGCGCCACTGCTCGAGGAGGGCATCCGGGCCTGAGAGCTTGGCGCGCACGACGATGTAGGCACGGCGGTTCTCCAGCGGCACGCCCCGCTCATAGGTCACGGCGGAGAGCAGGATGTCGCTGACCTGGCCGACCGGCACGCCGCGGAAGTTGACCGGCGCGCCGAGCTCCAGACCGGCGACGGATTGATTGAAGTAGGTCTCGATGACCAGGGTCGGTTTGAGCATGGAGCGTCCGACCAGGATGAAGAGCACGCCAAGGAGCGCCGCCACCGCGACGCTGACGAAGATCCCCAGTCGGACATAGCCTTGCCGCTCGTCCATGCTCTGCCCCCCTGCTCAGTCGACGCCCGCGTCCGGCCGGCGATTGAAGAACTGCCGCACCTTGGCCTCCGTGCCGCGGTCGCGCAGCTCGGCCGGCTTGCCCGTGGCAATGATGCGGCGCGTCTCGGTGTCCATCATGACGGCTCTGTCGGCGATGTTGAAGATGCTCTGCAGCTCGTGGGTGACGACCACGAAGGTGAAGCCAAGGTGTTTGCGCAGCCGCAGGATGGTCCGATCCAGATTGGCCGCCGTGATGGGATCGAGGCCCGCCGAGGGCTCGTCCAGCATCAGGATGTCCGCCCCCAGCGCCATGGCGCGCGCGATGCCGGCGCGTTTCATCATGCCGCCCGAGAGCTCGCCCGGCATCAGGGACTCCGCCTCGCCCATCTCGACCAGGTGCAGCAGCATGCGCGCGATCAGGTTTTTCTGCGCCAGCCCCAGGTCGGTGAAGGCATCCAGCGGAAAGCGCACGTTCTGCAGCACGCTCTGGGAGCCGAAGAGGGCGCCGCTCTGATACATGATGCCGAGACCGCGCTGAAGCCGCGCCTTGTCCGCCGGCCCGGCGTTCACGATGCTCTCGCCGTCGATCAGCACATCGCCATGGATTGGCGCATAGAGGCCGATCATGTTCTTCATCAGGCTCGACTTGCCGCATCCGGACTCGCCCAGGATGACCAGGATCTCGCCGCGCCACACATCGAAGTTCGCGTCTTCCAGCAGAACCTTGGGGCCGTAGCCGATGCTGAGATGGCGGACGCTGACGGCCGGCGCCTCGACGGCCGTCTGGCCGGGCTCGGGGGCGCGCGCCGGGGGCATGTCGGGCGGCGCCTCAGGCATCGAGCAGCACGGTGAAGAGACCGTCCAGCACGACGATCCAGATGATGCTCGTCACCACGGCGCTGGTCGCGGAGAGGCCGACCGAGGTCGCGCCCGCCCCGGTCGCCAGACCGCGCTGACAGCCGATGACCGCGATGGCGAGCCCGAAGGCGGCGGCCTTCATGAGGCCGACCAGGAAATCCCCGATCGCCACGGCGCCGAGCAGGTGGTGATAGAACTGGAAGAAGCCGATGTCGAAGCGGATCAGCACCAGCGCGCCCCCAACCAGGCCGACGATGTCCGCGAGGACGGTCAGCAGCGGCACCACCAGGACGGCGGCCAGCAGGCGCGGCAGCACCAGGAAGCGGATGGGGTCCAGCCCGAAGGTGAGGATGGCGTTGATCTCCTCGTTGACCTTCTGGGTGCCGATCTGGGCGGCAAAGGCGGCCCCGGTGCGCCCGGCGAAGACGATGGCGGTCATGAGCGCGCCCAGCTCGCGCAGCATGGCGACGCCCACGCCATCGACCACGAAGATCACGGCGCCGACCTCGCGCGCCACCAGGGCGATCTCGAAGGCGATGATGACCCCCATGAGGAAGCCGATCAGCAGCACGATGGGCACCGCATTGGCGCCGGCCTCGGTCGCCACGTTAAGCACCTCGCGCCAACGCACGACGCCGCGCCGGCTGAGCGCCTGGCCGAGCGCGAGGGCGCAGGCGCCGAGGAATCCCAGCATGCTCGCGGCCTCCGCGGCGCGCCGCGAGACCACCCGGCCAAGGCGCTCGATGCGGCCGGCGGGCTGCATGCTGTCGGCGGCGCGGGTCAGCTCGGCGGGCGGGTAGGTGGGGATGAGGGCCGCCAGGTTCGGCGCCAGTCCGCGGATCTCGATCGCCGCGCCCGGCTCGCGCGCTTGGTGCTGCAGGTCGTAGATGAGCGCGATGCCGGCGTCGTCGATCAGCTCCAAGCCGGACGCATCGATCACCAATGGACGCTTGGGATGACGGCTGAGCAGCTCCAGTGCCTGCGCCCACAGGGGCGCGGCGCCGAAGGCGGTGATCCGGCCTTTAAGGATCAGATCCGCCCGAGGTGCCTCGGCCGGTGCGGTGTTGGTTGCGCTCATGCTTGAGAAGATAGACCTGGCGTGGCCTGCTTGCATTGACCGGCGTCGATGCGCGCGCACCGGCGATTCGGGTCCACGCCGAGGCGCGAGAGGGTCGCAGTCGCCGGCTGGGCGCGGGCTGTCCGGCATGCGAGACCTCCGCCCAGGGGGTGTGCGGCGCATCTCGCAACGCCCTGGTTGAGCCCCCATACTAGCGCCTCCCATTCAAGATCCTCGAACCCCAGGAGCCATCGCATGTACTTAGCCATGAACCGTTTCCGTATCGCGCGCGGCCAGGAAGATGCCTTCGTCGAGCACTGGCGCAATCGGGAGAGCTACCTGGATGAGGTGCCTGGCTTTCTGCGGTTTCACCTCCTCAAAGGCCCGCAGGCGGAGGATCACACCCTCTTCTCCTCCTTCTCGGAATGGACCTCGGAGGATGCCTTCGTCGCTTGGACTCACTCCGAGGCCTTCCGCGCGGCGCACGCGAACGCCGGCAATACGACGCGCGATCTCTATCTGGGGCCGCCGCAGCTGGAGCTCTTCGAGTCCGTGATCTGAGCCTGGGCGGACCAGGCCGCCGGCCGATCGCCGAGACGGCCCCTGTGCCTCAGGCGAGGCCGAAGCCGTGCCTGGTGCCCACCACGGATGCGCGGAACTGGCTGGGGAAGCGCGCGCGCAGGTCGCAGGTCGCCTCCAGCCCAGTGCAATGGATGGGTGCCAGGTAGCCGATCGCGAGCCGCTCCAGGTGCTCGGCGGTGAAGGCGAGACGTTCCGCGCTGGCGCGCAGCAGGTGCATGCCGCCGATGACCGCGTGGATCGGTCGGCCCTCGGTCAGCTCCAGGACATACTCCAGCGTATTGATGACGCCCGAGTGGCCGCAGCCGAGCAGGACGACGGTCCCGGCGGCCGTTTCCAGGTACATGGCCTGATCGTCCGGCAGCAGGTCCGGGTGGGTCCGCCGCGGATCCTGGTAGAAGGGGCCGCCGGTGTCTTCGATGGCATGTCGGCGGGGGATCTCGCCCGTGAGGTGGATGCCGGACGCGATGGTGACGGGCTCGGCGGTGGCGATCAGGCGGCGCGAACGGCTGCGCAGGACGTCTGGCTCCAGACAGGGCGTTCCGATCGCGACGCCTTCCCGGTTGTACTTGGGCTGCATGGCCCGCGGGTGCAGGTAGAGGTCGACCGGTCCGGTGACAGCGAGCGCCTCCATGAGTCCGCCGGCATGGTCGTAGTGCCCGTGACTGAGCGCGATCGCCTCGACCCGCGCGAGCGGCAGGTCGAGCAGCTCGGCGTTGTGGCGGAGCACATGGCCCTGTCCCGTATCGAACAGCAGGCAGTGCTCGTCCGCCTGGATGAAGAAGGCGACACCGTGCTCGCCCAACAGCCCTTTTCCACCTGCCGTGTTTTCGACGGCCTGGGTGATCCTCAGATCACGTATCATGCAAATGCTCCCGCGTTGTCTTCGAGGTTGCGTCGAGCGCCGCGGCCGAGCCTGCTCCATGCGCGCGGTAAGGGTCTCGACGCCATTGAAAAACGTCTTGAGTCTACTAGGGTTAGCTCTGAAGTCGATGCAGTTCCCTAAAACGAGTCTGCTGACGAGGTGTGAGATGGGTTACAGCGATATTTTGATCCACATCGACGAAGAGCTGGATGACGACAGCATCCACGATCTGGCGCGTGAGCTGGGCAATTGCGATGGCGTGCTCTCGGCCTGTGTCTCGGAGACGCGGCGCCACCTGATGCTGGTCCAGTTCGACCCCGACGATGTCAGGCCGAGCGACGTGGTGAGGCAGGTCCGCGCGCGCGGCTTTGGCGCGGAGATGGTCGGTCTTTAGATGCACCAAGCGGCGGCGCCCGCACGGGGCGCCGCCATCACATCGACCTCGGCATCCTCTGGCGCGACGAGATGCGCCGCCAACACGGTCCGCGTCGCCGAGAGAATGCTCGATCTTGCGAATAGCCGATGTGGCGGTGGCGTCAAAAGAGCCGGGCATCGGTCAATGTACGTCTTGGTTCTCCCGCACTCGGCGGAAGATCTCGCGCGCCAGGTGTTCATGCGCCGCCGAGCGGAACTCGGTATCCGTCATCACCCGAGAGAAAATTTCCTCGTTGCCCTCCATCCGCGCGATGAACAGCTCGTCCAGCATGCGGTCCAGATAGGCCGAGAAGTTCGTGAAGTTGTTGGCGCGGGCCGCCTCGGCGATGGTCTCGTCGTGCTCCGCCGAGGCCCGTATCTGGTCGAAAAAGAGTTGATCCGCCTCGGCGAAATCGGTGCCGAAGCGTTCGTTGAGGTGGTCGATCAGGCTTGAAAGGGCAACCGCCTCATCCCGGACGCCGCCGGTGCCGACATCGGTCGGCCCTTTCAGGGGATAGGGCTCTCCCCGCGAGAGATCGATGGAGCCCTCGGTCATCTGCTGAAGCCGGAAGAACCGCAGCGCCACCTCATCATCCAACACGAAGCCCCGGCCATCACCCGGCGGCGGGAGCTTGGCCAACAGGTTGCGCACGAAGGCGTAGAGGCGTTCGAGGTCGCTGTCCTGATAGGGGATGATCTGTGACAGGAAGGCATAGAGGTTCCGATAGGCCGTTAACTGGCCGCGAAATTCCTCGCGTTCTTCCTCCTTCCGTTCTTGAAAGCACTGGACGACGGCATCGAGCACCGCATTCATCAGACGATGATCGCGCGCCGAGTGGTCGCGCTTGGCGCGGTACCAGACCTCGGCGAAGGCGGTCACATCCGCCGGTGTGAAGATCGCCCATTCCAGCAGGCGGTGTTGCAGCTCCGAGAGGCGCTGCGGATCGGCATTCTCGCCCACGGGTGTCGTCTCATAATAGGGCTTGAACGCCTGGTAGATATCGTCCTCCTCGTTGGCGAAATCGAGCACGAAGGTGCGCGACTTGCCCGCTGCGATGCGATTGAGCCGCGAGAGGGTCTGCACCGCCTGAACACCGGCGAGGCGCTTCACCACATACATCGTCTGCAACAGGGGCTGATCGAAGCCGGTCTGATACTTCTCCGCGACCAGCAGCACCCGGTAATCGTCGCGCTCGAAGGTCTCGGGCAGCTCGCTTTCGGCCAGTCCGTCGTTCATCGCCACTTCGGTGTAGGACGCCCCGGGGTCGTCCGGGTCCTCGACCGTGCCCGAGAAGGCCACCAGCGAACGAATGCCGCTGTAGCCCTGAGCGTTGATGTAGCGATCGAAGGCGAGCTTGTACTTCACGGCGGCAAGGCGGGAACCCGTGACCACCATGGCCTTCGCCCGGCCGCCGAGCTCGTGCATCACATAGAGCCGGAAGTGCTCGACGATGACGGAGACGACCTGCTCGATGTTGACTGGATGCAGCTCCAGATAGCGCGCGAGCGCCTTCGCGGCCTTCTTGCGCGGCACATCGGGGTCGTCCTCGATCTGCTTGATCAGGCCGAAGAAGCGCTTGTAGGTGGTGTAGTTTTGGAGCACATCCAGGATGAAACCCTCCTCGATGGCTTGCCGCATGGAGTAGGCGTGGAAGGGTGATGCGCCGGACGGACCTGGCTCGTCGAACAGGGCCTTGGTCTTGAACTTCGGCGTGGCCGTAAAGGCGAAGAAACTCAGGTTCGGCTGCCGGGCGCGCCGCAGCGCATCGCGCAGCACGGCGGACTTGGCCTCGTCGGACAGGTCGTCGTCTTCCTCCCCGGAGAGCTGGGCGGCGATGGCTGCCTCGATTCCATCCTTGTTCAGCATGCCCTTCAGTGCCGTCGCGGTCTCGCCGCTCTGGGACGCGTGCGCCTCATCGACGATGACGGCGAAGCGCTTGCCCGCCGTGTCGATGGTGACACCACCGCCCTTCTTCTCCAGCGTCGAAAGCGCCTGAGAGATGAAGGGGAATTTCTGGATGGTGGTGATAACAATGGGCGTGCCCTGCGAGAGTGCGCGGGCGAGCTGCTGGGTATCCTCGTCGATCTTCTCGACCACGCCGGTCTTGTGCTCGAACTGATAGATAGTCGCCTGCAACTGCTGATCGAGCACGCGCCGGTCGGTCACGACGATGACGGAGTGGAAGATTTTCTCGTCCTCGGCGTCGTGCAAGCTGGCCAGCCGGTGCGCGAGCCAGGCAATGGAGTTCGATTTGCCCGAGCCGGCCGAGTGCTGGATCAGATAATGTCGGCCCGCGCCATGGGCCTTGGCGTGCGCGACCAGACGGCGAACCGCGTCGAGCTGGTGATAGCGCGGAAAGATCATGGTCTCCTTGCGCACCGTGCGCACGCCCTTGTTGGTGGTGATCTTCTTGTCCTTCAGCTCCAGGTGCATGAAGCGTTGCAGGATCTCCAGCAGGCTATCGGCCCTGAGGACTTCATCCCAGAGGTAATGCGTCTTCCAGTTACCCTCCACCGGCGGGTTCCCCGCGCGGTGATCCTGGCCGCGGTTGAAGGGCAGAAAATGGGTGTCCTTGCCCTGGAGTCGGGTCGTCATCCAGACCTCGTCCGGGTCCACCGCGAAATGCACCAAGGCGCGCTTCTTGAACGCAAAGAGCAAGTCGCGCTCATCGCGCTGGGTCTGGTATTGGTCAATGGCAACGGCGGCGCGCTGTCCAGTCAGCGGATTTTTCAGCTCGGCAGTGACGACCGGGATGCCGTTCACGGCGAGGGTGACGTCGATGATGCAGCGGCGGTGCTTGCCGTCCGCCTTCTTCATGACCGAGGTGAAGCCGACCTGGCGCGTGACAGTCAGCCGGTTCTTGGCATAGAGCGCCGCCGCCTCGGGGTTCATGCGCGTGTTGGGCTGGAAATAGGCCATGCGGAAGGTTTTGCCGTAGCACTTGAAACCGTGGCGTAGGACGTGGAGCGTACCTTTTAGCTCCAGCTCCTTGGCCAGATTGTCCAGCACGGTCGCGGCGGTCTTCGGCCCGAGCAGCGCCTCGAGTGCCGCCCACTTGGTCGGTTGGCTGTCGCGTAGGAAGCCAGTGACATCCTCGGGGAAGATGGCGATCGTTTCGTCATAGGCGTTGTGGTGGCGGGCCGCATAGCCTCCGGAGCCGGTTAGCTCGGCCTCAATCGCGGTCTCGAAGGCGTATTCAGTGTGGGCTGGCATGGGTCCTTCCTCGAAGCAGGTTCAATACAACAGAATCCTTGCTCGCAGTGTCATCGAACGATTACGATTATCCAATGTATACAATCAAGCAAACGCCAGCGTTCGCCGCTTGGCTGTCCGGCCTCAAAGATCGCCTGACGCGCACGCGCTTGGCGCGCCGACTTGAAAAGGCGCAGCTTGGCAACCTCGGTGATGTGAGACCCGTCGGCGCTGGCGTCTTCGAGATGCGCGAATGCTTCGGTCCTGGCTGGCGGATGTATTACATTCAGCGAGGCCAATCGCTGATCTTGATGCTGGGCGGCGGCGACAAGTCCACTCAACAAACCGACATTGCCAAGGCGATCGCGTTGGCTGACACCCTGGAGGATTGAGTCATGACCGAGAAAATCCGCATTGCCGATCTGCCTGAGTTCGACATCACCGAGCACCTGGATGACGACCAGGCCATTGCTGAGTATCTGACCATCGTGCTGGAAGAGAACGACCCGGCGGCTTTCGCGCAGGCGCTCGGCACCGCGGCCCGCGCGCGTGGCATGACCGAGATCGCCAAGGCGAGCGGAATCGCGCGCGAAGCCCTCTACAAAGCCTTGCGACCCGAGTCGCAGCCGCGTTTCGACACCATCAACCGTGTCTGTCATGCGCTGGGCGTGAAGCTGGTGGCGCAGCGGATCGATGGGTGACGGTCGCGGCGGGCATCCGTGGCCCCCTTGGTCGTGTCATTTCGGCAGACCGAGGGTCAGCGCAGTTCCGCGATCTGGCCGGTGACGGCGGCGGTGATAAGGGCGGAGCGATACTCGGCAAGCTTCTCAATCGTGCCTCTGACTTTTTCGGTGATAACGTCGATCGGAGACAACAGGGCGCCTAAATGGTCAATTAGCTCGCGCTGTTCGGTTTCGGGAGGCAAAGTGAAGATCAAGCTGCCTACTACAGTGGTGTTCAGACCTGACAGGATAGCTCCCCGGCGCTCTGCTGCAATCTGCTCTGATACGAATTGTGCCTCATGCAGGAGCATTAGCGCCCACTCTGGCATCAGTCGAAATCGATTCGGTCGAATACGGATTGTGTCACTGTCCGCGATGCCTGGGGCTATCCGATCCGGTACACGCCTGCAATTGCCGAGCGAGCCTTTTCGGGTAATGACTAAGTCACCAGGCAAGAGTTCGTAGCGTTTCAATTCTGCGTATCGTTCTTCCTCAACCCATCTGCTTCCGTGCGTGAAGTCGCCCGATATCGTGTTTTCTTGCCCGTAAAGTTTAAAGCCAGTTTCATGGTCGGGAAGGTTCGTAAGCATTCCCCCGAACGGCCCCATTTGCAGACCTATGCCGTCTTCAACAAGGCGCTTCAGCGGCCTGACCTCCCAATGCGCCGGAATGTCCCCAAGCCAGTCGATGCCGGAGGGTTTCATGGGGGCGTCGGGGTTGATGCCCTTGGTGACGGCGCGGGTGATGAGGGCCTGGCGCCAGGGCTGTGAAGGTCACGAAAAGTGTAGAAACGTAACCGATTGATTTACCTGCTTTGCGCTGCCTCAAATCCGATGCTAACCACCGGAGCACCGCCTAGGTGCCTGCGTAAGATGCTGATTATACAAGTTGTATTTTCGCACCTTCAAAGCTCTGGGCCTGGCGCTTCTCGGCCAACCGATCCAGCAACGCGCGCTTTTTCTCGATCAGCGCATCGATCCGCGCTGTCTTCTCATCCAGAAAGCGGGCGATGCGCTGTTGGGTGGTGATTGGGGGAAGCGGTGGCATCCAGTCCTTGATGAAGCCTTCATCAATGCGCTTCTGGCCTCCGGCCCCATACATCTCCGACTCGCCGATCTTTCGGAAGTCGTCAGCAATCGACACATAGAAAAGAAAGCGCCGGTCGATGCTCGGTCCCGGACGAACAATGTGCAGCTCGGTCGTGCCGAATCCGATACCGTTGGCAAGTCCCTCGGCAAGCGCACCTTTTCCATTCTCAAAGCAAGGCGTGATCTTCGCGATACAAATGTCGCCATCCGCGAAGTAGGTGTAGCCGCTGTATACCTCCTCCAGCTCTCGCACCTCGTCGAGGTTTAGTCCCCCATACTCGCCGACAGCATCCATCGGGACGAACGAGACGAATTCGTCAGGTTCCATGTCCAGTGAGGACTTCTTGGGGTTCAGATGTGCGTCGAAGCGAAGACGGCGGCGCGTCCAACCTTGCAGCAGCTCTTCACACTCGGCACAGGCATTCTCTGCAACCGTGGTCATGCCACCAACCCCTCCAGCAACCCCGTAATCTCCCCTTCCAACCGACTGATGTCTCCCTCGATCTTTTCGTCGCTACTGAGCATGCGAATGCAACCTCATCCAGCGCGCCAGTTCGGCCTCTTGAACCTCAGAGGACGCCACGCCAAGCATGATTTCGACAACCTCGGCCTCTGGGGCTTGCAGCGTCCAGCCGTTGAGATCGAGAAACACGGCACTTGCCATGAAACCGATGCGCTTATTGCCATCGACATACCCGTGGTTGCGGGTCAGTCCGAAACCATAGGCGGCGGCGAGTGTGGCCAACTCCCGAACATCATCGTCCAGCCATTGATGTCGCGGCCGGGCGAGCGCGGAGTCGATCACGCCGTCGTCGCGAATCCCATGCAATCCACCAAAACGCTCGATCTGCTCGAAGTGCAACGCATCAACCCAGGTTCGTTTCAGCCAGAGCGGCTCCGTCACTTCGCTAGCTCACGCAAAGCATTCTCATAGCGCGCGCTGATTCTCGCGCCCGATTCCATCACCCGAGCCAGATCGGGATCGACGGTCGTCAAGAGGATGCCCTGCTCGGTTTCGACCGCGTAAATTCTGTCCCCATTGCTCAGGCTCAGACGATCAGTCATGGCCTTGGGAAGCTGTGTCGTCAGTGCTTCACCATCATGGTGCATCGTGAGTTCCACAATCATGTCGGTTTCTCCGAATCCGCCAGACCAAGCTCGCGCTCCACGTCATCTAGGGTATGGGTTGATTCTTCGCCGTTACGCACGCGCGCCATGACCGCATCAGCCAGGTAGTAATCCTCCAGATCATCCAGACCACGCTCGACCAGCTCGCGCAGGTAGAAGGCTTTGCTGCGACCGGTTTTGGCGGCGAGATGATTGAGTCGCTGCTCAGTGGCTGAATCGAGTCGAATGGATGTCGGCATGAGGCAATCCCTCGATGAATACATGTATCAACACTAGCATGGGATCGCCCAGGTTGCAGTGGAGGCATTCCATGACTCAGTCGATCAGACCGCGCAGCAACCCAGCAATCTCCCCCTCCAGCCGGCTGATGTCCCCCTCGATCTGATCCAACGGACGCGGCGGCTTGTAGACGTAGAAATGCCGGTTGATCGGGATCTCATAGCCCACCTTGGTCTTGTCATAGTCCACCCAGGCATCGGGCACATGGGGCAGCACCTCGCGCGTCATGTAGGCGTCGATGGTCTCGCGGAAGGCTGCAACCAAGCGGTCATTGGGCTTGTCCGGGCCAAAGTCCATCGGCAGCGGCAGCGCGGTTCCAGGCGGGAGCGGGATGTTCTCGGTGTCGCGCAGCTCGCTATCCGGCTCGGGTTGGCCCTTGGCGTCACGGCAGATCTCGGCTTCCGGGTCACGCTCACCGAGGGCGGCGAAGATGGCCTTCTTGATCGGGGCCGGGAGCTTGAGACCGGCGCGCTTGGCGGCGGCGGTCAGGTCGGTCTCGAACGTGGCGCGATCCAGGTAGCGGCCCTTGCCCTCAAGGGTTGCGAGCAGTTGGCGGATGGCTTCCTGCTGCTCGCGCCCTGCTTTCTCCTCGCGTTCCACCTGAGCCTTGTCCTTGCGCTTCTTCGAGACGGCCAGGTTGGCGAAGGCGCTCTGGTCGTCGAGCCAGGCGATGCGCTCGGGGGTGGCCTCGAGGTTCAGCCGCAGCGGGCGCTCGACGGTGATCTTGAGGAAGCCGAATTCGCGGTTCTCGAAGATCCGCGAGATGACGCGGGTCTCGGTCTGACCCTCGATCTGGACCTCCGCCGTCTCGCCGTCCGCCTGATTACCGTAGACGCGGGTCAACTGGGCGATCTGCGCCTCGCTGATCTCGTTGCGCTTGTTGTTGAGGCTCTTCTTCATCTTCTGGAAGAAGCGGGTGCCGTCGATCAGCTGCATCTTGCCGCGCCGCTCGGGCGGCTTACGGTTCGTCACCAGCCAGACATAGGTGAAGATGCCGGTGTTGTAGAAGAGCTGATCCGGCAGCGCCACGATGGCGTCGAGCCAGTCGTTCTCGATGATCCAGCGCCGGATGTTGGACGGCCCCGATCCGGCGTCGCCGGAGAACAGCGGCGAGCCGTTGAAGACGATGGCGATCTTGGAGCCGGGCTGGTCCTCATCCCCCGCAGCAAAGGGGTGCATCTTCGAGATCATGTGCTGAAGGAACAGCAGCGAGCCGTCGTTGATGGCCGGCAGCCCGGCGCCGAAGCGGCCCGTGAACCCCAGGGTCTTGTGCTCGCGCTCGACCGTGTCTTTCTGGTCCTTCCACTCGACGCCGAAGGGCGGGTTGGCCATGAGGTAGTGAAAACGCCGGCCCTCGAAGCCGTCTCGGGTCTTGCCGTCGCCGAGGGTGTCGCCGAGGACGATGTTGGCGGTGTCCTCGTCCTTGATGAGCATGTCCGAGCAGCAGATGGCCCAGGACTCGTCGTTGTACTCCTGGCCGTGGAGTGCGAGCTGCGCGCGCTCGTTCTGGGAGAGGATCAGCTTCTCGGACTCTGAGAGCATGCCGCCGGTGCCGCAGGCTGGGTCGTAGATGGTGCGGTAGATGCCGGGTTTGTAGACGTCCTGCTCGCCGGTGTAGATGAGGTTCGCCATGAGGCGGATGACCTCGCGCGGCGTGAAGTGATCGCCCGCCTCCTCGTTGGCCTGTTCGTTGAAGCGCATCACCAGATGCTCGAACAGGTAGCCCATCTGGAGGTTGTCGATCCTGCCGGGGTGGAGATCGAGTTCGGAAATCGCCTTGACGATGGTGAAGAGGCGGTTGCTGGCGTCCAGCTTCTCGATCTGATCGGCGAACTTGAAGCGCTCGAAGATGTGCCGCGCGGTCGGCGAGAAGCCGTTGATGTAGGAGACGAGGTTCGGCGCGATGTTCTCGGCGTCGCCAAGCAGGCGGGCGAAGGTGTAGGGGCTTACGTTGTAGAGCGGGTGCTTGCGGTTCGGGTCGGCGGCCTTGCCGAGTAGACGATCCATGGCCGCCTCGGGCATCTGCTGCGCCTCCAGCGCGGCATGCTGCTTAAGGACGGCGTCCTTGGTCGGCGCGAGGACGCAGTCGAGCCGCCGCAGAACGACCATTGGAAGCATGACCAGGCGATATTGCGGCGGTCGGTAAGGTCCCCTGAGCCGGTTCGCGATCTCCCAGATTTTGCCTTTCAGCTCTTCGTGCGCCTGAATGTTCACGGATGGTCGTCTCTTCCTGTGGTCGTCGGCTCTCTTCGCCGCACGGCTAAGTTGGTTGCTTGCTCACCCACGGGTCTAGGATAAAGGCTGCGGCGGCAGCGCCTCGGAGGGTGCGGTCCGAATTGGGAGAGCTTAAGCCATTCGCGCCCAGGGCTTCGGCATCGATCATCCTCGGCCCTTCGCGCCCTGAGGCGATTTCCGGAAATGACCTTAGCCAAATAGACCCGGATCGGTAGGGTGGGCAAAGTCCGCGCTCTGGGCTCGCGCCCAACCTCGACGCCAGACGGACGTGCCCATCTTGCAAGCCGCCGAGCTGGGATGATGGGCACGCCCCTGGACCCTCGGCACTCCGAAAGCAGCGCATCGCCAGGGCTTTGCCCATCCTACGGAACCGCGGGTCTGTTGTTTCCCGGAAATCGCCTGAGTCCTCTGACGTCAACCTGACCGAGAAGACTTGGGGTCGCGCGCATGATGCGGTCCCTCAGGCGGAAGGCTGGCCGCCATCCAGCATGCTCGCGCGTTGCGCGAGGGTGGCGAAGAGCGCGTCGAGATCGATCCGGGCGAAGACGGTGCCGTCGAGCGAGATGCCGGTGACCTCCAGCTCGGGCAGGTTGGGGATGGGGAAGAGCGGCTGGAAGGTTGCGTCGGCCGGGATTCGACAGGAGCGGATCTCGTCGATGCGCAGGCCGGCGCGGGCGTCGCGCCGCCCGACCATGAGGAAGTAGCCGCCGAGCTGGCGCGTGGGCTCCGCCATCAGCGCGCGGATGTCGTAGATCGGGATCAACTCGCCCCGATGATTCGCCAGTCCCAGGCACCAGGTCGCGGTAAAGGGCAGGCGTGCGCAGTGCAGCGGTGGTGAAACCTCGGTTGGGAGATCCGTCGGCGTCAGGAACCACCAGTCGCCGATGCGAAAGGCATGGGCGAAATCGCCGTCCTCCTGCTCGGGCTCCAGCTCTCCCAGGGCTAGGCGCGTTTCTAGTGCGGCACTGGCCGTGGCTTCTGTCTTGCGTGCGTCCTTGTTCATATGTGTGCGCCCCCGGCCTGGCTTGGCCGTGCCTGAAGGTGATGTCCGGGAAACACCAGGCTGTCAGTCCTGGTCGCGTCGGATGGGCAACGCCCGTGCGATGCGCTTCGTGGGGCGGCGGGCGTGCCCATCATCCAAGCTCCGTGCCTTGCAAGATGGGCACATCCGTCCGGCGTCGAGGTTGCACTCGGGGCCAGAGCGCGGACGTTGCCCATCCAGCCGATCCGCGTCTTCTCGGGTAAGGTCGTTTCCGGCATTCACCGTGCATTGGGCGAGCCTCAAGGCGGTGGTCGGCCAGCAACGTCCTCGGGCGAGCAAGCCGCCCGATGGGCGACTAAGATGACGCCCTGCGGTCTGGGGTTCAACCGGACCCCTGTGACCGGCTTCGCAGATCGCGTATCTCGGCGGCGGCTTTTTTCTGTCTTGATGAACAGCGCCTTCGGTGAAGGTCGTATTCGGTATCCGACGTTCGCTCGATCGCTTCCGGACGAGCGGTTTCGCTCGTCCGCGCCGCGCCCTCATCGGCGCCTTGGACCGGGCGAGAACCAGAGCACGACAATCGACGACTTCACCCTGGGATACTGTTACAGATAGCATTGGTCGTGGTGCCACGTCTCGCCTCATGCGTCTGGCATGGGCTGCGTCCATGGTTCGACTGCCAACGGCAGCGGTTTTCGCCATTGGCGCTTGGCGCGAGAGAGATGTGCAATCGTCGGTGTCGAGGTAGAGCGGGCGTTCAGGTCTGGCGTCGAGGCGTCTAAATGAAAGAACGACAACCAGTCCCTGTCGAGTCGAGCAACCAGCGGGTGGGGCACGCCGATCCGCGCGCACTCCCCGGCGGCTCGTGCGTTGCGGGGGCGGGAGAGCCGCTGGCGCAGTGGGAGCGCGCGCTCTTCGTCGGCGGGCCGGTCGGGGTGCTGGTCTGGGCGGACGCGCCCGAATGGCCGATCGAATACGTCTCTCCCAACATCGCGTCCATCCTCGGGCGCGGCGCGGAACAGCTGCGAAGCCCCGATTTTCGCTACTCCGCGGTCATCCATCCGGACGACCGCGCGCGGGTCGCGGAGGAGGTCGCCCGCTATCGCAGCGAGGGACGCGCCTCCTGGGAGCAGCGCTATCGCATCCTGACCGCGGATGGCGGCACACGCTGGCTCCATGGCTTCACCCGCGTGGACCTGGACGCCGCCGGCGATGTCGAGCGGATGCGCGGCTATGTCGTCGATGAAACCGAGCGCCCGCGCCCTGAGCAGGATGTGCGAGCCGTCAGCGCCGCCATCGGCGATGCCCTGTGGGTGGTTGCCACTGACGCCACCCTTGAGCACGCCAACCCGGCCGCCTTGGCGCTCACCGGGCATGACCTCGCGGCCTTGGGCGAGATGTCCTTCTCCGATCTGATCGCGTCGCGCGAGCGCGAGCGTCTGCCGGCATTGATGACCCAGCTGGAGAGGCAAGGCCGCCTGCGCGTGGCGCTCTGGATGCGTCGCCCGGACGCGACCGAGCGGCTCGTCGACCTCATGCTCCAACGCCTCGACGACGGGCGCTCTCTCGCCGTCGGGCGCGATGAGACGGAGCGCCAGGCGAATGAAACCCAACTCAGGGGCGAGCTGGGTCTCCTGCATACCCTGATCCGTACCATCCCGGACCTCATCTGGCTGAAGGATCCGCATGGCGTCTACCTGGCGTGCAATCAGCGCTTCGAGCGCTTCCTCGGAGCCTCCGAGTCGAAGATCGTCGGCGGCACCGACCGCGATTTCGTGTCCGACGAGCTGGCCGAGTTCTTCCGGCGTCATGACCTCAAGGCACTCAATGCCGGTCAGCCGACCATCAACGAGGAGATCGTCACCTTCGCGGACGACGGTCACCAGGAACTGCTGGAGACCATCAAGACGCCTGTCTGCGATGCCGATGGTCGGCTGATCGGCGTGCTGGGGATCTCGCGCGACATCACCCAGGCTCGCGGCATGCAGGAGGCGCTGCGCGAGCGCGAAGAACTCTACAGCGCCATCGTCAACCAGGCCGCCGACGCCATCGTGCTGGTCGACGCCGAGACCCTGCGCTTCGTCGAGTTCAATGACGCCGCCTGTCAGTCGCTCGGCTATACGCGCGAGGAGTTTGCGCGGCTGCGGATAGTGGACATCCAGGGGGACGTGCCGGAAGAGGAGGTGCAAGCACGCATCGAGCTGATCAACCGCACGGGCCGCGGTGATTTCGAGCACATCCACCGCCACAAGGACGGCAGTCCGCGGCATGTGTCGGTCACCAATCGACTGCTCGAGATTCGCAACGGACGCTATTGGGCCGCCATCTGGCGCGACGTGACGGATGCCAGACGTGCCGAGCACGCCTTGCGCGAGGAGTCCGAGCGCCGCCGCGTCCTCTTCGAGCGCTCGCGCGATGCCATTGCCATCCTGGAGACGAGCGGGCGGCTGGTGGAGTGGAACGCGCGCTTCCGCGAGATGCTTGGCTACCGCGACGAGGAGCTGGCCAACCTCCACGTTTGGGACTGGGACATCGACTGGAGCCGCGCCGAGCTCGAGGCCATGTTTTCGCGGATCACCGCGCAGGGCTTGACCAAGGAGACGCGCCATCGGCGCAAGCACGGTGGTGAGTATGACGTCGAGGTCAGCGCCTCTCGGGTCGAATGGGGCGGGATCAGCTACGTCTATGCCCTGCACCGCGATACGACCGATCGCAAGCGGGTGGAGGCCGCACTCAGACGCAGCGAAGAGAATCTGAATCGGGCGCAGTCCGTGTCCCAGACGGGGAGCTGGTGTCTGGATATCCCCAGTGGTCGGCTGGACTGGTCGGACGAGAGCTATCGGCTATTCGGACTCCCGCCCGGCGTGCCGGTGGACCTGGATATCTTTATCCGCTGCGTGCATCCGAACGACCGCGAAGCGGTCGGCGGCGCTTGGGCGCGGGCTGTCGAGGGCGCTGCCTACGACATCGAGCACCGGGTGCTGCTCGGTGATCAGGGGGGACTCGGCGACCAGGCGGTGCGCTGGGTTCGCGAACGCGCCGAGATTCTGCGCGACCTCCAGGGTCTGGCCCTGAGCGCGCTCGGCACCGTGCAGGACGTCACCGAGCGGCGGCGCGGCGAGGCGGCCCTGCGCGAGAGCGAGGCGCGCTACCGCGATTTGCTGCAGGGGATCCCCGTGGGGGTGCTGGTCTACGGGCCGGACGGACGCTCGGTCGATGTCAATGCGACCGCCGCGACCCTCCTCGGGCTGGGCAGCGAGGCGATCGATGCGCTGGACGCCGAGGTGCCCTGCGCCCTGTATGTCGATGAGAGGCTGCAACCGCTCTCGCCGGAGCACCGTCCAGTCAAGCGGGTGATGGCGACCCACGCGCCCGTGCGCAACCAGCTGATCGGGATTCGGCTCGCCTCGGACGCTACCCTGCGCTGGGTCCTGGTCAATGCAGACCCGGTGCTCTTGGGCGGTGAGCTGAAGCAGATTCGGCTCGTCCTCGTCGACGTCACCGACAAGAAGCTGGCCGAGGACGAGTTGTCCCACTATCGCGCGCACCTGGAGGAGCTGGTGCGCACGCGGACCTCCGAGCTGGAGCAGGCCAAGTTCGCCGCCGAGGCCGCCAATCTGGCCAAGAGCACCTTCCTGGCCAACATGAGCCATGAGATCCGCACGCCGCTCAACGCCATCATCGGCATGACCCACCTCATCAAGGCGAGCGCCAAGGACCGCGAGCAGACGCAGCGCCTCGGCAAGGTCACGGATGCGGCCTATCACCTGCTGCGGGTGATCAACGACATCCTGGACCTCTCGCGGATCGAGGCCGGCAAGCTGCAACTCGACCCGGTCGACTTCGAGCTTCAGCACCACTTCACCAAGCTCAACATGCTGGTCGCGGACGAGGCGCAGCGCAAGGAACTCGCGCTCAGTCTCATTATCGACCCCGAGGTTCCGGCGCGACTCCATGGGGATCCGCTGCGGCTCGATCAGATCCTCCTGAATCTGGTCGGTAACGCGCTCAAGTTCAGCGATGAGGGGACCATCCGGGTGCATGCGTCTCTGAGCGAGCGCTCCGGGGCGGATCTCAAGATGCGTTTCGAGGTCAGCGACCAGGGCATCGGGATCCCCGTGGAGCGGCAAGCTCAGCTGTTCCTGGCCTTCGAGCAGGCGGATAGCTCGAGCACGCGCAAGTTTGGCGGATCTGGGCTGGGCTTGGCGATCTGTAAGCATCTCGTCGAGCTGATGGGCGGTGAGATTGGTGTCGCGAGCACCCCGGACGCGGGCAGCACCTTCTGGTTCACGGTGCCTTTCACGGCGGTCGAAACCGACCAGGAGACGGCGTCCGAGGGACACTTCGACGACGCCCTGACGCGCCTGGCCCCTTACCGTGGCGCGCGGATCCTGGTTGTCGAGGACAACGAGATCAACAGCGAGGTGCTGAAGATTCTGCTGGAAGAGGCCGGGCTCCAGGCCGACATCGCCGAGAACGGCGTGGTCGCGGTGGCGATGGCCTCCAATCGGCGCTACGCCGCCATCCTCATGGATATGCAGATGCCCGAGATGGACGGACCCGAGGCGACGCGGCGCATTCGCCAGCGACCGGACTACGGGCGGGTGCCCATCCTGGCGGTGACGGCCAATGCCTTCCAGGACGACCGCGACGCCTGTCTCGAGGCGGGCATGAACGACCATATCGCCAAGCCGGTGGACCCCCGCGGTCTCTATCGCGTCCTGGCGCGGTGGCTGGAGGCCACGGCGCCCGGCGACACCCGCGAGGAGCAGCCCGCGACCGGCATCGATGCCGACGCCCTGGACGCGGTTGCTGGGCTGGATACCGGCATGGGTCTGCGCAACGTCGGAGGAAACGAGCCGCTCTACCGGCGCCTACTGGAGAAGTTCGTCAAGACCCACGCCGACGACATGCGGCGGCTAGGCGCGGCGCTTTCCGACGGCGATCGGGATCAGGCCAGGCGCATCGCCCATACCCTGAAGGGGACGGCGGCGACGCTCGGCGTTCTCGATGTGCGGGCCCAGGCGCAGGCTCTCGAGGCGGCCATCCACGAGGGTCGCGCCGAGCCAGACGTCGAGCACCAGCGTCTACAGGTGGCCGGCAGCCTTGAGCGCTTCGTTGCCGCCATTGAGCGCTGCCGCGCGGATCAACCGATATAGCCTGCTGGGCAGGCACGGCGCGTCGGGCAAGAAGGACGTCGCTCGGAACCCGTAAGCCGGGGCAAGGGCGACGGTTCCGGGGTGTGTCCGTCTCGCCCAATCCGCCTCAAGCGCACTGCATCCATCCCTGTCTCCTGGCATCGCTGCTCAAGCAACCCTGCCCGCTCAACCAATCCAGAGCGTCTTGGCGTTCACGAATTCCTGGATGCCCGGGGTGCCCAGCTCACGGCCGTAGCCGGAGTCCTTGATGCCGCCAAAGGGCAGCCTCGGATCGCTCTTCACCTGGCCGTTCACGAAGGCGCAGCCGCAGCTCATGCGGCGCGCAAAGCCTTCTCCGCGCGCCGCGTCCCGTGTCCAGACGCTGCCGCCGAGCCCAAGGCGCGAGTCGTTGGCGATGCTCAGCGCCGCGTTCGCGTCCCTGGCCCGGATCAAGGCGGCGACTGGTCCGAACAGCTCATCCGCGTACGCCGGCATCCCTGGGCCGACGCCCTCCAGCAGGGTCGCCGCGTAGCCCCAGCCCGAGCCTGCCAAGGGATGGCCGCCCGTCGCGACTCGGGCGCCGACCGCGACGCTTGCGGTCACCTGCTCATGCAGGGTCTCGCGTAGATCTTGCCGCGCCAGTGGCGCGAGGCTGGTTGCGGGGTCCAGGGGATCGCCGGGCACGAGCGCCTCGATGGCGGCCCTGAATGCCTCCTGGAAGGCATCGGCGATGGCCTCGACCAGGACGAAGCGCTTGGCCGCGATGCAGCTCTGTCCGGCGTTCATGTAACGGGCCTTGACCGCGGTCGCCACCGCCAGCTCCAGGTCCGCATCCTCCAGCACGACGAAGGCGTCCGAGCCGCCCAGCTCCAGCACCGTCTTCTTGAGATGCTGGCCGGCGATGCTCGCAACGCGGCGCCCCGCCGTCTCGCTGCCCGTGAGGCTCACGCCGCGGACGCGCCCGTCCGCCACGACCTGCTCCGCGCCCTGGGCGTCGATCAAGAGGCTTTGGAAAACGCCCTGGGGTGCCCCCGCCTCACGGAAGAGCTGCTCGATGCTCAGGGCGCAGCGCGGCACGTTCGAGGCGTGCTTGAGCAGCAGGGTGTTGCCCGCGGCCAAGGCCGGCGCGGCGCAGCGGAAGACCTGCCAGAAGGGGAAGTTCCAGGGCATGATCGCGAGCAGCACGCCCAGCGGTTGATAGGCGACGAGACTGCGGCTGGCATCCGAGGCGATCAGCCGGTCGGCGAGCAGCGCCTCGGCATGGTCCGCGTAGTAGTCGCAGACCAGGGCGCATTTCTCGACCTCTGCCTCCGCCTCGCCGATGAGTTTGCCCATCTCGCTCGTGATGACCCGCGCCAGCGCCGCCTTGCCCTCGCGTAGACGTTTGGCCACGGCGCGCAGCAGGTCGCAGCGCTCGCCGAGGGCGCGCTCGGCCCAGTGCGATGTCGCGGCATCGGCGCGCTGGATGGCGGCTTCGACGGCGTCCGGGGCCATCTGCTCCAGGGCCTCCATGCGCTCGCCGGTGTAGGGGTTGATGGACTCCAGTGGTCTGCGCATGCGCTTCTCCGCGTCGGGCTGGATGGGCGAGGGCTCTGGTAGAGGATGGCGCCCATGTCAGAGGATGGCGCCCATGGCCCCGTCTGCCGAGGGGCTGAGTTCTAGCGCGCGGCGCTCAGGGCATCGGCGCCGCGCACTGGTCAGCGGGGATCAGTCCTGGAACAGCTCGTCGAGGAAGCCCTGCATCCGCTCCCAGGAGCGTGCGTTGGCCTGAGCATCGTACTTGAGATTCTCGATACCATACTCGCCCACCTTGGGGTTGGTGAAGCTGTGCCGCACCCCGCCGTAGATGTCCATCTCCCAATTGGCGCCGGCCTCTTCCAGCTTGGTCTGGAAGTTGGCGACCACGTCCGGCGCGACGAAGCTGTCGGCCTGACCGTGCAGCACGAGGAGCTTGGGTCCGATCTTGCCCTTGGACTCCTCCGGCGCCGCCGGCAGCGAGCCGTGGAAGCTCACGACGCCCTTGACGTCCGCATTGCCGTAGGCCATCTGCAGGACGGTCCCGCCGCCGAAGCAATAACCGATGGCGGCGGTCTTGTCCGGCAGCACCAGCGCGCTGGCCTTGAGCTGGGCCAGGCCAGCCGCGGCCCGCTGGCGCCAAAGCTCGGGATCGACGGTGACCTCCTGCATCCACTCGCTCGCCTGCTTGGGATCCTTGGTGACCCGGTCACCACCGTACATGTCCGCGGCGAAGGCGACATAGCCCAGTGCGGCGAGCATCCGCGCACGCTGCTTGGCGTAGTCGTTGAGCCCCCACCACTCGTGCACCACCAGGATGCCCGGGCGCTTTGCGCTGGTCGCGTCGTCCCAGTAGAGGTAGCCGGTCAGTGCCGTTCCGTCGTCGTCGTAGGCAACGGCCTTGGATTGGACCTCTGCCTGAGCACTGGTGCCGATCAAGATCAGGCCGATGAGGCTGATGAGTGTGCGCATGAAATCCTCCTGGTTGGTGTTGGGATGTCGATTGCGTCGCGGGCGGCGGGCTGGACAGTGGAGCGCCGGCCGGATCCGGCCGATGATCTCCACTCGACTGAGTGCGAAGAGACGCCGGCCGAGCGAATAGGGCGCCGCATGCCCAGGTCGCTGGTTCTCCGCGCAGGCCGGCGTCGGGAGAATCGACGCTCTGCCACGCGATTTCAACAGGCGCGGGTTCACCAGGGTGTCGAAAGCCGCTTCGCCGCCCCCTCCGAGGCCGTGGCGCGCGGCCGCTTCTTGCTGACGCAGCCGATGGATGGCGCCCTTTGGTGTCGAATATCCGACTGCGTTACCATGTTTTGTGCGTGCCAGATGGGTGCGGGACGTGGCGGCCGGCGCGTTGGCGGCGGTCATTTGATGAGTCGGATCAGGAGGTCGTCATGGAAACCGATGCGAATGCCGCTCGTGCCCTGGATGGCGCTGGCGCGTCCGAGGCGGATGGGCTGTTTCAACCCGGCCGCAACTGCTGGCGCGTCGAACACGCCGAGCGTGTGGGCGTGCTGGTCGACGGCGAGGAATACTATGCCGCTGTGCGCGCCTCCATGGCCAAGGCGCGTCGGCGGATCCTCATTGCTGGGTGGGACCTGCATAGTCAGCTCGAGCTGGTCCGCGAGAGCGTCGACGACGATCTGCCGGTCCGGCTCGCCGACCTTCTGAGAACCCTGCTGGAGCGCAACCCCGAACTGGAGGTCTACATCCTCCTGTGGGACTACGCCTCCATCTACGCCCTGGAGCGCGAGCCGCTGTTTCTCCGCGACAATCCCTGGGAGAGCCATCCGCGTCTGCACTTCGTCAAGGACGACAAACACCCGCTCACGGCGAGCCAGCACCAGAAGCTGGTCGCCATCGATGGGGCCATCGCCTACTGCGGCGGTTTCGATCTGAGCACATGGCGTTGGGACACCAATGCGCACCCGCCCGAGGACCCCCGCCGCATCGACACCGCGGGCGATCCCTATCAGCCCTTCCACGACCTGCAGATGCTGGTGGATGGGGAGGCCGCGGCCGCCGTCGCGGAGGTCTTCGTCGAGCGTTGGCGCTGGGCGACCGGCAGTTGCATCGCGCCCTTGTCCGAGTCCGAGTCCGAGGGCGATGCCTGGCCGGAGGCTGTGGAGGCAATGTTGCGCGATCGGCCGGTCGCCATCGCCAGGACGCTCTCCGCCTTCGAGGAACGCCCGGAGGTGCGCGAGATCGAGCGGCTCTACCTGGATACCATCGCGCGGGCGGAGCACCTCATCTATCTCGAGAACCAGTACCTGACGGCCCGTTCGGTCGGCGACGCACTCTGTGCCTCCCTGGAGCGCGAGCAGGGGCCGGAGGTGATCATCATCCTGCCCCGGCGCACGGGCGCCTGGCTGGAGCAGCACACCATGGACATCCTGCGCGCCCGCATGCTGCAGCGGCTGCGCCACGCCGACCGCCACGATCGACTGCGTGTCTACTACCCGGACGTGGCCGAGCTGTCCGACGGCTGCCTCATGGTCCACGCCAAGCTGACCATCACGGACGACAGGCTGCTGCGGATCGGCTCCTCCAACCTGAGCAACAGATCCATGGGGCTGGATAGCGAGTGCGACCTCTGCATCCTTGGCGAGCAGGAGGATGCGATCGCCGCCATCCGTGGTCTGCGGCATCGGCTGCTCGGCATCTTCCTGTCCATCGATGCGGATGAGGTCGCCCACGCGGAGACGCAAGCGCGGGCGCAGGGCGGCGGCATCATTCAGGCCCTTGAGACCCTGCGCGCCGGGCCGCGCGCGGCGGACCAGGCGCCGCCCGTGCGCCTCGCCGACCTGGATGGCGAGATCGACCCTGAATGGGACCGCCAGCTGCCTGACGAGCGCATCGTCGACCCGGACCGACCGATCGACGCCGAGCTGGTCACCGACGTGGTGATCGGGGGCGAGGCGCATCTGCCACACATCCGCTGGCGCCTCATCCTGGGGATCGGGCTGATCCTCCTGTTCGTCGCCCTGGCCGCCGCCTGGCGCTGGACCGCCCTGGGCGATTGGCTGGACCCAGATGCCATCGCGGCGGCGCTCAAGGGGTTGGATGACACCCTCTGGGGGCCGCCGGTCGCCGTGGCGGGCTTCGTCGCCGCCGCCCTGGTCGCCGTCCCCGTCACCTTGCTCATCCTGGTTGCGGCCATCATCTACGGTCCCGTGCCCGGCGCCCTGATCGCGCTGGCCGGTTCCATCCTGTCGGCGCTCTCGGGCTATGGCATCGGGAGCTACCTGGGGCGCCCCGCGGTGGAGCGCATGACTGGCGGGGGGCTGGAGCGCTTGAGCAAGCGACTGGCTCGCCATGGCGTTCTGACGGTGCTGACCGTGCGCATCGTCCCAGTGGCCCCCTTCGCCGTCATCAATCTCTTCGCCGGCGCATCGCACGTGCGGCTCCGCGATTTCATGATCGGCACCGCCATTGGCATGACTCCGGCGATCCTGGCGATGTCGATCTTCGCCGAGGGGCTCATGTCGCTGATCCGCCAGGCGGACTTGCGCGCCGTTGCGCTCGTGCTGGTTGGCGCCTTGGCGGTCGCTGGGCTGGCCTGGTACGGCCGGCGGATGCTGGTGGCCAGTGACTGAGGCCGCTCGGATCCTGTCGGTTGCGACCTACAACATCCACCGCGGCATCGGTCGTGATCGGCGGATGGATCATCAACGCATCGCGCGGGTCATCCTGGATCTGGATGTCGACGTGATTGCGCTGCAAGAGGTCGAGACGCCGCCCGCCGTCGCCGGGGTGGACGCCCTGCTGGACCGGCTTCATCAGCACGGCTATCAGCCGGTACTTGGCCATACCCTGCGATCAGCGCGCGGCGCATACGGCAATGTGCTCATCAGCCGCTTGCCGGTCATGCGATATAGCTGTCAAGACCTGAGTCAGCCGGGGCGCGAGCCGCGCGGTCTCATCGAGGCGCGCTTGAGCCTGGATGGCGTCGAGAGGCCATCCAGTACGCTCGCCTGTCGAGCGCCGCTCTGCTGCTTTGCCACCCATCTGGGGCTGAGCATGCGTGAGCGCCGCCGACAGATCGAGCATCTGGTCGGGCGGATCGATCGGGCTCGTCGTCAGGGGCTGGTCGACCCGCCGATGCTGCTGCTTGGCGACTTCAACGAGTGGCGCCGTCGTTCCGCGCGCCTGCGACCCATCGATGCGCGCCTCCGGCCGGCGCCGCCCCGCGCGACCTATCCGGGCGGCTGGCCGCTCCTGCCACTCGACCGTATCTGGTTCGGCGGCGGTTTGCGGCTTGCGTCTCTGGAGGTCATGCGAGTCGGCGTTGCGGGTGTCGCGTCCGACCATCTGCCGCTGCGGGCGGCGTTCCAGCTGACCGACGCGGTGGAGTCGCATTCTGCGGGGTGGTGACGTGCGGCCCTCCCTGGGCTCCTGGCGGTCAGTGCCCGCCGTCCCCGAGATCGCCTCAGTAGGCCTCGGGCGTCTTCGCGGCGTTCTGATGCAGATTCGAGGAGAGCTGTGCCGTCTGCATCGCCTCCTGCTGCATCGGCGCTTCCTCATTCACGGAAGAGGTCTCCAGCCAGAAAACGAGCATCAGGGCCAGAAAGACGAGGAGGACTGTCAAAAAATCGCGCGTGATGAGAAACATGGTTGTCCCCTTGATGCAGGTAATCGTCGAAGAGGCCGCGTTGCGCGCCTCCGCCGAGGGGCTCGATGCGGCGGAGTCCCCAAACTGGATTTCGGTTCAAGACGTCTGCGGATCCCCGGCTTTCTCCGGCCGGGTGCGATGCGGATGTTCGAGCGAGTCTTCGTGCAGAAGCTCAATCGGTTTCATCGTCCGCACGGATAGACCGTCCGCACGGATAGACCGTCCGCACGGATAGATCGCTCAGAATGATAGTTGGTTATCCCTGATCGACAAGGCAAGGCTCGCGTCACTTTCGTCGAACAGCGACGGGCTTTGCAAGGCGCCTGTCTGACATCGGCCGGACGCGTTCGTCTGGCGTTCTCCCATGCCCCAAAATCGGCCAGAAGTCGGACCAAAGTCCTTATTAAATGAAGACTTGGCAGATCTTTGCGGACTATGCCAATGACCCGGGTGCTGCTAGCCTTAGGTGGCCTACTGTCAATGGCCCTAATGGGTCAGGGGGAATACCATGGATATCCAGACCTCGATGCGAAACACATTGCTCGGCCTTGTGCTGGTTTTGAGCGCCTCTGGCGCTGTCGCGGCGACGGGCGGTGCGGCGGCTCAGTTCCTGGAGCAGGGCGGTGACCCGAGCATGCCCTGGGTGAGCGGCGGCATTGGGAGCGATGAGCGTGCCTACATGCTCAGCGAGTACGGCCCCAGCTACACGCTCAAGCTCGAGTTCGCCGTCACCAACGGCAGCTACCTGGGCGATGTCGATGTCGTCATCGCGAAGCCGGGTGGCGCCACACTGCTCACGGCACACTCCCGTGGCCCCTGGTTCATGACCAGGATTCCCGCCGGTGATTACCGGGTGAAGGTCAGCGGCTATGGCCGCAGCTTCGAACAATCCGTCAAGGTGCCCGCGCGCGGCTTGAAGACGGCCGTGTTCAATGGCTGGACCGAGGCGGGTGTCTCCAGCGCGATGCGCGCAGCCAAGTAGCGGCCCCCTCTTGCGACACCGCTGAGCGGTGTCGCTCCGCTCGCCGACTTCTCTGTCCAGAGCCCCCGCGTCGGTGCCTGGGTCGCTTCCCTCCCAGCCGGTTCAGCTCGACCTCTGGTCGCCGCGTTGAGAGGCCGCCTGTCGTTGTGCGGTTTCATGTCGATAGGCCTCGGTGGGGCGGGCTGCGAGGGCGCTTTTCGGCGTCTCCACGTCTTGTGCCATACTTGTGCCGGCGGCGCCGACAGTCCCTTGGCTCGGTCGTCCGAGCGCCTTGGCGATCAGTCCAGGACTTCGCGCGGAGCATGGGGTTCCGATCTCTCCTGCTCGCCCATTTCAAGCCCGCGGGCGCCGTATCGGGACAGCGGTTCCGACCTCTTCGGGGCTGGGGCCTCATCGAAAAAGCCCTGGGGCTCTCGCCTCAGCAAGAACGGAGTTTCAACGATGGCGAAAAGCGATTCCAAGACGGCGCTGGACATGGCGCTGGAGCATGTCTCGGCCAACCGTCGCGACTTCCTGAAGCGGTTGCTCGGCGGGACCGCCGCGGTTGCGGCGCTGCCGCTCATCTCGACCGATGCCGCAGCTCAGCCCCTGCCATTTGGCATCGGCAAGGGCATCTTCGCCGCGGGCGCGGCGAAAGGTGTGGTCCCGGCAGGGCCTTCCGGCAAGGGCGGCGGGGGCCGGTCATACGGCGCTAAGGGCGGTGGTGGTGGTCGGCCATCCGGTGGTAAGGGCGGCG
>NZ_NRRF01000046.1 GCF_016583565.1 Thiocystis violacea
TTCAGGGTCCAACGGGTGTGCGACATGTGTTGTGCAGCGAGCGCTCAATCGAGGAGCCGGATGCGGTAGTCCCGCACGTCCGGATCTGTGGGAGCCGCGGGTGCGTAAGCACCCGCGGCCACCCGGTACCGGTAGGGTGGACGAGCGAGAGCGAAGTCCACCGAATCCCGCGCCGTTGTTGGTGGACTGCGCTGCGCTTGTCCACCCTAGCGAAGACGACTGGTCAGAAGGATGATCGACGCCCCGAAAGGAGACAGATTCATTGACGATCATCACGCAGCCTCATCCGACGAGGCCGACCGTGCTTACGGTTCTCGATTCGACGATTGATCATGGCCTCCACTTGATCGGTGAATCGCTCGCCGCCGGTCAACTGACCACGCTGCAAGGCCTCGCGGATGAGCGTCCACTCCCCCTCGGGAATCGCGCTTCGCACAAAGGTGCGGTATCGGAGCGCCCGCTCTTCGGCGTTTGAGCCCAGGGCATCGTAGCAGGGGTCGGTGTCCAGCCAATCCTGTTCCACATCTTCACCGGCGTGCCAACGGTAGCTCGACCACGGATACGCGGCGGGTGTATCGATCATCCCCGCCCGCACCGGATTGAGTTCAACGTACCGGCAACATGCAAGCAAGTACGCATCCGTCTCAATTGGGCTCGATTTGTACCGCCCCTCCCAAAGCGTCCCGCTGCGCGATTCTTGGCGGTTGACGAACCGCGTCTGCCGCCCGGCCAGACGCTTCATCAGCTGACCGAGGTCTGCGATCGCCTCCCCTGGCTGAAGAATCAAGTGCACATGATTGGTCATCAGGCAGAAGCCGTAGACTTTGATGTCATAGATGGTTTTGAAGGCTTCCAGCGTTTCGAGGTAATACCGGTAGTCCGCATCCTCGGCAAACACAACCTGCCGGTTATGTCCGCGCTGCACCACATGATGCGGATAGTTCGGCAGAACGACGCGCCCGACTCTTGGCATGCTGCTGTCTTCCCTTGAATCCAATACCCATATCAATCAGTGTAACATTAAATAAATCTGTCCCCTTTTTTCCATGGATGAATTTTACGTCAAAACCAAAGGCTTTTTTGTAAAAATCCAATGTTTCTTCTACTGATGAAACATAGATGATTGTATAACCGTATTTCATTCTCTATATCTCCGTTGCTGAGTTATATGATTTTTTCGTTCTTGAGTAAACGACCACCATGGAAAAGGTTCACCACCCTCCATAAAATGAACAGCTGACATAAATACATCAATAACACAAGGGTCATGCCTTTTACCTGTTGCTGTGCATAACTCTTCATACATTTTGAATGGATCCATTCCAATCAGCTCCTTTGGATGGTCGATGCCAATTAAACGAAGATCTGCTGACATCGCCTTTCCAATATTTGGTAGCGCATCCAGGCGCGATACTTTTTCTCTGTCTGGATTCTTCATAGTGTTCCCTACTCCGGCTAACGCCTTAAATCACTGGGAAATTTAAGCTGCGTAACGAAGTGGAGTAGCTTAAATTTATCCATGTGAATTTTCCTTGTTAGCTTTGTTGTCTTTCCAAGTTAAATTGAACAAAGTAGCTAATGTTTCTGCTTTTTTAAACAGTTCATCAAAAGTTACTATTTCAACGTCTTTCATACTTGTGCGAAATAATTCAAAGGAAGTTCGCTTGGCATCAGTATCTAGTTCCTTTTCGGCATTTCCAATTATCACAACGCACTTTGGATTAAATACATCTATCGTTTTCCCTGACTCTGATGTTAAATTTTCATAATTTTTAGCTAGCTCACGCCTATAATTAAGAACCTGTAAGATAGAACCCGATAATTCCTTAGTTGGGTTGTAAACACTATTCCTATATTTAGTCTTGGCAAACATTTGTGTCACTGGCGTTTTAATTTCCACCAGAAGAGCATCATTAGAAGACTGGTTTGCAAAGAGAAAGTCTACGAATTTTGCTTCTGAACCTTCAATATTCATACCGCCTACGTAAGCTCTATCTTTTATAAAAATAACGGGAATGGAAAAGACCTGAGATAAAATATATGGGTTTTCAGAAAATATTACTTGCCAGAATTCTTCTTTAGCATTGTCTTTATTGGCATGCCATTTACGAATAACTTCTATGATGCGCCCAGCGGAATGACCCATCCAGACAACTTCTTCAAGACTTTCTTTAAATACGCACATTGACCTGCATCTCTCAGCTGCACGCATTGCCCAAGCTGCCTTCTTTGCATCGTTTTCTGCTATGGCATCTTTCGTAATATCATTGAACATTCCAAAACAATAGGCCCACCACTCTAGTCCATCCTTTTTATTCTCAACTCTTGAAAATAGTTCTTTTGCGTCCTCTTCCAATGACAAATCTAGTCCTTCAAACAAGCCAGCATCTTTTAATATTTTTTCGCTATAGTCCTCATTTGATTTCGTGAACAGTTCGATTTTGTCTGGGTTTTTTTCAAGCTCCTCTACGAATATAAGCTTCGCAAACCACGCCAAACCATGTTTGGTTAAATGGCCTGTTGATTTTAATGGGTTTGCTGAGACTTTTAGAAAACCATCAGGGAATACGAACTGATCTCCCTTCTCGACCTTAATGCCATGCCCATTATCTCCTGGTTCCCTAAGTTTGATTTGTCTGTTACAAGAACCGCAAGTTCGAACTACATAGGGCAAACTCAAATCATCAATGTCTATTAAGGATGCGCACTGATTGCAGGTCATATTAAATCTCTTTGCAGTCCATGATTAAAGCTAACAGTTAACTAGACAGAGTGTCGGTCCTGCGTGCTAGGCAGATTCTGTCTAGTTCCAATAGGGTAGATTCTGCCTAGCTCGGTTGATTGTTGTTGAGGGTGAGCGCTCAACCTGTGCAGTGCGGATCCCCTAAACCCCGTAGGGAGAAGCTAGCAGATGGCGGGCGAGCACACAACGTTGAGCGGAACTGTCCAGCGGTTTTTGGGCAACTGGCTTGATCGCGCACGGAAATCGGGCATCAAAGAATCCGCCATGCTCTAGTACGCGCGGCGCGCAGCACGGTATCTGAGGGCACACGCCGCCAAGCATCTCGCCGAGCATGGCGTTTTCGACGTGACGCGGTCTCGTGAGACCGTCGGCAGGATAGGCAGAATCGAAGACTAGGGGAAAAGGGGAATCCCGGTGACCGCGTCTATAACTCATAACCAAGGCGAGCGTCGGCTTTCCATTGGACTGCGGACTCCGACCGACGCAAGACGAGCGCCTCAATTTGGGGCAGATCACCAAGTCAGTGGAGTTGGCTGGGTAGCTGGTTTGCGGCGCGATGTGAAGCTTCACATAGCGACCCTTGGCGTCCACGTTTGCGGTCGGTGCTGTCGACGTTCAGCGCCGCCGATCGATCAGTCTTGTGACTCTGGTGCCCAGCTCCGTGACGATCGACACGCACACCCCGAACAGGCCGGCACCGACTGTGATATACCCGTTTGTATGCTCGTCACGAAGGAAAGCCTGGCGATCGCTTGATCGTTCCTCCGAGGGCCTCTGAGGTTCGGGCTTGGGTGAGCCTTGCGCCGGTGCGAGGCGAGCACTGCCCTCGTCAAGATCACCCGCCGACCCTGGCGCACGCAAGGCGTCGGCCTGAGCCAATCGGAGCTTGCCGCACTTGCCCACACAGCCATCGACAACACCGCGCCCTTTCCATTTGCTGCTGATCAAGCCCTCGCACTACGACGACGACGGCTATGTGATCCAGTGGTGGCGCTCCTCGCTGCCCTCCAACAGCCTCGCAACGGTGTACGGCAACGCACTGGATTGCGCGCAACGACGCGTGCTTGGTGACGACGTCGCAATTCGCGTTCTGGCGCTCGACGAGACGAATACGCGCGTCGACACCAAACAGCTTGTTCACGAGATCAAGCGCGCGGGTGGCGATGCCCTTGTCGGCATGGTCGGCGTCCAATCCAACCAGTATCCGCGCGCGCTCGATCTTGCGAAGCGGTTTCGCGCCGCGGATTTGAGCGTGGTGATCGGCGGCTTCCACGTAAGCGGCTGCCTGTCCATGCTGAAGGAACGGCCGCCCGAACTCGAAGATGCCTTGAGGGACGGCATCAGCCTCTTCGCCGGCGAACTGGAGGGGCGGCTCGAACCCTTGCTGCAGGACGCAGCGAGCGGCGGCTTGAAGCCGATCTACAACTACCTCAGCGATCTGCCGGACATGGGCGGTACGCCGACGCCCTATCTACCGCCGGAGCGCATCAAGCGAACCATGGGCAAGCGAGCCAGCTTCGACGCCGGCCGCGGTTGTCCTTACCTTTGCAGCTTCTGCACCATCATCAATGTCCAGGGCCACAAGTCGCGCCATCGCACCGCGGACGATATCGAGCGGCTGATCCGCGCCAACTCGGCTGATGGCATCAGTAATTTCTTCATCACGGACGACAACTTCGCGCGCAATCAGAACTGGGAGGCGATCTTCGATCGCATCATCGCGCTGAAGGCGTCCGGCCTGCCCGTGCGCCTGGTCATCCAGGCCGACACCCAGTCACATCGCATACCCGGCTTTATCGAGAAGGCGGGGCAAGCCGGGGTCGACAGGGTCTTCATCGGCATGGAGACCATCAATCCGGACTCGCTCAAAGCGGCACAGAAGGGCCAGAACAAGATCACGGATTACCGCAGCATGCTGCAGGCCTGGCACCAGACGGGCGTGCTCACCTACGCCGGCTACATCATTGGATTTCCGAGCGACACGCCCGAGAGCATTCGCCGCGATATCGAGATCATCAAGCGCGAGTTGCCCATCGACATCATGGAGTTCTTCATCCTGACGCCGCTGCCCGGCTCAAAAGACCATCAGCGGCTCGTCGAGGCCAGCACCCCGCTCGATCCCGACATGAACAACTACGACACCCAACACGTCACCATGGCGCATCCGAAGATGACCAAGACGGAGTGGGAGGCCATCTATCGCGAGGTCTGGGATCTCTACTACTCCGATACCCATGTCGAGACCGTGCTGCGACGCGCGCGCGCCTGGGGCTATGACCCAAAGCAGATGCTCGCAAAGCTCTTCGCCTTCCATGCCCCCGTCGTCTACGAACGAATGCATCCCCTGGAAGGCGGGCTGATCCGGATCAAGCGTCGGCGCGATCGCCGCCCCGGATTTCCCGTCGAGAGCCCCGTTGTCTTCTATCCGAAGCTGGTCCGGGAATTCGTCGCCAAGTATCTCGGTGCGTACGGCATGCACCGGCGCTATCAACGCATCCTCGCCAAGGTGCTTGCCGACCCGACGCCGGATGCCTATACCGATATCGCCATCACACCAGACGGCCAGGAGCAGCAGGACGCCCTCGAACTCTTCACAGCGACGGCCTCCGCCCAGGCATTCGTCAACAAGCGGCGGAAAATCACGGCGCGAAGACGGGCTTCCGGCAGCTAGAAACCATCTCGCAAACCGAGCGATTCGATGACAGGTGCGGGATGGTGAGAGGTGAACTTCGGGCAGAAAAAGCAGGGGGCTCGGGTGATGACCGGCTTCTCTTATCTGAGTGAGACACTACGTTTCAGGTCAGTTTGAACGCTCAGGAGCTGGACATGTTGACGATCCGACGCGCCACCGGCGTCGATCATCCTTCGGGCCAGTCGTCTTCGTTAGGATGGGCAAAGCCCTGGCGATGCGCTGCTTTCGGAGCGCCGAGGGTCGCGGGGCGTGCCCATCATCCCAGCTCGGCGTCTTGCACGATGGGCACGACCGTCTGGCGTCGAGGTTGGGTTCGAGCCCAGAGCGCGGACGTTGCCCATCCTACCGATCCGGGTCTATTTGGGTAAGGTCATTTCTGGAAATCGCCCAGACCAACTCTGGAAATGATGTGTACGGAACGAGGGCGCACTCGGCAGGTTTCGCCCCGCCCGAGGAAGGGGTCACGGCTCGGCGTCATCATCGTCGATGGTCTGCCGACTGGCGGGGATCTCCCCCGGCCCAGCCCGACCATCCTGACTCGGCTCCGGGTCACACCCGGCGCCAGGGTGTCCGCAGGGCGGCTGCCTCGTCCGCGGCGGCGATCCAGGGCGTAGGGTCGAGGCAGCCGCAGTGGCGTCGGCCGTGCTGGGCGCCGGGATCGGCTCCACGACCAGACGCTTGCCGTTGATCAGCGCGTCGGTCACCGTGCGACGCGCCTGCGCCAAGGTCCGCGACAAGACGGTTCGCGAGATCCCCATTCGCCGGGCACACTCTTCCTGATACAAGCCTTCCAGGTCCGCAAGACGCAGTGCCTCCAGCTCGTCGAGGCGCAGCGACAGGGTCTCCATGCCCCGTCCCGATCGGCCACAGGGTTTGAAGCAGATGAAGCCCGGATCGAATCCGATCCAACGGGCGCGTCGTGTTCGACCTCCCAAGGTGCCTCCGAAAGCCGTGCCGTTTCGATTCAAGCCCGCAGTAAAACGCACATATGTGCATCCTGCATTGATCATTGTCAGGGTAATTCAGTCGGGAAAAGGACGAGAATGCCGACCTCCAACATCGCAGATCGCGATTCATCCCAGCGGCGTCAGGCGCACCCGAGCAAGGGGCCGGCACCGCGCATCAGTCAGGAGACGCAGATTCGTGAACGCGCAGGCTGTCCACACGACAAGACGACGCGTACTCGTCGCCGCCACCAGTCTGGTCGGCGCGATGGGCGCGGGCTTTGCCTTGGTCCCATTCGTCGCCTCCATGAATCCCAGTGCCCGAGCGCGGGCCGCCGGGGCGCCGGTCGAGGCGGAGATCGGCAAGCTGGAGCCGGGCGCCTTGCTGCGCGTCAAATGGCGCGGGAAACCCGTTTGGGTCGTGCATCGCACCCCGGCGATGCTCGCCTCCCTGGCGAGCAACGACCACAAGCTGGTCGATCCGACTTCCCAAGTGCCGCAGCAACCGGCGTATTGCCAGAACCCGGCCCGCTCCATCAAGCCCGAGTATCTGGTCGCGATCGGCATCTGCACCCACCTCGGCTGCTCACCGACCTACCGCCCGGAAGTCGCCCCCGAGGATCTGGGCGCCGAGTGGAAGGGCGGCTTCCATTGCCCCTGCCACGGATCACGCTTCGATCTCGCGGCGCGCGTCTTCAAGAACGTGCCCGCACCGACCAATCTGGTGATCCCGAAGCATACCTATCTCAACGCGACGACCCTCTTGATCGGTGAGGACGGCGCCGCCGCCTGAGGCCCGCCGAAGCACACCGCGGCCTGCCCATGATCGCGAGTGGACAGGCGGCTGAAGTCACTTGCAGCAAGGCCGATGTCAGGCAACGCGGCCTGGAGAGAACAGCATGCCGAACAAAGACGGAACAGGTCCGAACGGTCAAGGTCAACGCCAGGGTCGTGGCCAAGGCGGTGGTCGAGGACGGGGCGCCGGACAGGGGAAGGCCAGCGCCCAGAGCGGCCGTGGCCGCGGTGCTGGCGGATGCCGCCAGGGTTCGGGCGCGGGCGCCAACCAAGGGGCGTCCTGGATGCACGCGTCGCTCAACGAGCTGCGCACCCTGATCCAGCGCCTGACGGAGCGGCTGGATGCGGCCGGCTCGGATTCAACCAGCTCGGATTCAACCAGCTCGGATTCAACCAGGTCGGATTCAACCAGCTCGGATTCAACCAGGTCGGATTCAACCAAGTCAGACATCGGGAGACCATCACCCATGAAGCTCGCCATCTCCATCGCAGGTCAATCGCTCGACTCACCCTTCGACGCCCGCTTCGGGCGCGCGGAGTCCTTCTGTCTGGTAGACACGGACACCGGTGCCTGGACGACCCACGCCAATCCGGCGCAGTCGGCCTCGGGCGGGGCGGGCGTGCAGGCCGCGCAGTTCGTCGCCAAACTCGGTGCACAGGCGGTCGTGAGCGGCGCCTATGGCCCCAAGGCCTATGACACTCTGTCGGCGGCGAACATCCAACGCCTCCTCGCGCCGGGCAAGGATGCCTGCAGCGCCGCCGATATCCTGGCGTCGTTCACGGCGGGGCAGCTGATCCCTGCCGATGGCGCGAGCCACGGCGGACATCACGGGGGCTAGTGGCAATGCGCATCGTCGTTGCCAGCGGCAAGGGCGGCACGGGTAAGACCACCGTCGCCACCAGCCTGGCGCGTGTCGCCGCGGAACGCGACCGAGTCCGCTTTCTCGATTGTGACGTGGAGGCGCCCAATGCCGCCCTCTTCCTGCATCCCGTCCTGGACAGCCATCGGGAGGTCGGCATCCGCGTCCCACGGGTGGACGCGGATGCCTGCACCTACTGCGGCCGCTGCGCCGAGGTCTGCCAGTTCAACGCCATTGCCGTGGTCGGCCAGAAGACGCTGGTCTTCGACGATCTCTGTCACGGCTGCGGCAGTTGCACCTGGAACTGCCCGGAGCAGGCGATCAGCGAGCAGCTTGCCGTCACCGGGGTGATCGACAGCGGCCAGACCGCCGAGGGCATCGCCTTCGCGCAGGGCGTGATGAACGTCGGGCAGACGATGGGCGTGCCCATCCTGCGCGAGCTCAAGCAATGGACCGCGGCACCGCCGCCCGTCGGCCATGACCTGCGCGGTCGCGCCCTCGAGATCCGCGATGCCCCGCCCGGCGCCTCCTGCCCGGTGGTGGAGACCATGCGCGGGGCGGATTTCGTGCTGCTGGTGACCGAGCCGACGCCTTTCGGCCTGCACGATCTCAAGCAGGTGGTCGCGATCGCCCGTGAGCTGGGACTGCCGGCCGGGGTCGTGATCAACCGCGACGGCATCGGCGACGACGCGGTCGCTGCCTATTGCGCCGAGAGCGACCTGCCGATCCTGCTGCGCATCCCGATGGAGCGACGCATCGCCGAGGCCATCGCCAGCGGTCAGCCCCTGGTGGAGGCCGAGCCGCGGTATCGACCCGAATTCCAGACCCTCCTGGAGCACATCGTCGCCGGGGTGAACGCATGAAACAGCTCGTCATCCTCAGTGGCAAGGGCGGTACCGGCAAGACCAGTGTGACAGCCGCCTTCGCCCACCTCGCCTCGCAGGGACCCTTCGCCGATCGGATCCTCTTGGCCGACGCCGATGTGGACGCGGCCAACCTGGAGCTCGTCCTGCAACCGCGCAGGCTCGACACCCGTCCGTTCAGCGGGGGACAGGTCGCCGTGATCGACGCCGACATCTGCATGACCTGCGGCGACTGCGAGTCCGTCTGCCGTTTCGATGCCATCGCCGAGATGGATGGGCGTTTCGTCGTCGACCCCATCGCCTGTGACGGCTGTGCCGCCTGCGTCTATCAGTGCCCCGCCGAGGGGATTCACATGGAGGAGCAGACGGTCGGCGAAGTTGCGGTGTCCGAGAGCCGCTACGGCCCACTTCATCATGCCCATCTCTATCCGGGACAGGAAAACTCCGGCAAGCTGGTCACCCAGGTCAAAGAACGCGCCCGTCAACAGGCGCTGGACGAGTCGCGCCAATTGGTGCTGGTGGATGGACCGCCCGGCATCGGCTGCCCGGTCATTGCCGCCGTCTCCGGCGCCGACCTGGCGCTGCTGGTCACCGAGCCGACGGTCTCCGGCATCCATGATCTGCGTCGCGCCCTGCAGACCGTCCAGCACTTTGGCGTGCCGGCGCTGGTCTGCATCAATAAGGCCGACGTCTATCCCAAGGGCGCGCAAGACATCGAAGCTGACTGCCTTGCAAACGGAATCAACGCGATCGGTCAGATCCCATTTGATTTAAGCATCGCGAGCGCCATGGTCGCGGGCGAGGCAGTGACCGCCTACCGCCCGGACGCCCCCGCCAGTCTCGCCCTGACGGCCCTGTGGGAGCGCGTGGTCACCTGCCTGATAGCGCCCGACGCGACACCTGACACCTGACACCTGACCAACCCAAACGAAAACCAGGAGCTTTGCCATGAAGATCGCCATTACCGCCGAAACCAGCCAGGGACTCGACAGCCAGGTCGCCCAACACTTCGGCCATGCCCCCTACTTCATCTTGGTGGACATCGAAGACGGCGCGGTGACCGCGACGCAAGACATCGCCAACCCCTTTGCCGAGGCCCATGAGCCGGGTCAGATTCCCACCTTCATCAAGCAGCAGAACGCCGAGGTCATGCTCAGTGGCGGCATGGGCGGACGCGCCATCGAGTTCTTCCGAGAGGCCGGCATCAAGACAGCGACCGGGGCAACCGGCACGGTGCGCGAGTCGCTGGAGCGTTATCTCGGCGGCACCCTCACCGCCGCCGCGCCCTGCGCCGAGAGCGTGGCGCACGGTCACGGCTAACGCACCCCAAGGTTGAGTCAGCGCGGGCGCAACCTCCTGCCCCATCCGGGATGGTGTGACCACAGCTGATGTCTAGCGATTGGACCGATGTACGAGGCCCAATGAAACGGCGCATGTTGGGCCTTCGAAAGTCGGCCCAACTTTCTGCGGAAGCCGGCCGGCGCGCATCACCGTTGATCGCACTCCCTCCGGTCTGGCGCTTACGCCCTCTCCAAGGTCCACACAAGATTCAGGGGGCCACTGGTTTCGCCCCCGCCCTTCAACGCCGGATCCGATCGACCGGATCCACTTTCAGGATGCCCCTATGTCAGCAAAACCCCTCAAGATCCTGGTCATTGGCGGCTCCGCCGCCGGCCCGAAAGCCGCCGCCAAGGCCCGCCGTTTGGACGAGCACGCCTCGATCACCATCATTCAGAAGGAAGCCGATCTGTCGATGGCCTCCTGCGGTTACCCCTACTATGTCGGTGGGGTCTTCGATGACCGCAATCAGCTCATCTGCACCCCGGCCGGGATCGTGCGCGATCCCAATTTCTTCGAGAAGGCGAAGGGGATCGAGGCGCTGGTGCAAACCGAGGCCATCGCCATCGACCGCGCGGCCCGCACCGTCACCTGCAAACATCTGCCGAGCGGCGAGACACGCACCCTGGCCTACGACAAGCTGGTGATCGCAACGGGCGCGACCCCGCTCCGCCCGCCGGTGCCGGGCATCGAGCTGGAGGGTATCCATCACCTGCAATCGCTGGGCGATGCCGATGCGCTCCGCAAGATTCGCGACGAACGCCAGGTCCGCCACGCCGTCATCGTCGGCGGCGGTCTGATCGGCTTCGAGGTCTGCGAGGCACTGCGTCTGGCCGACATTCGGACCACGGTCGTCGAAAAGACGGATCGAATCCTGCCCTTCCTCGATCCCGACCTCGCCAAGCTGGTCGAGAACTATGTCCGCACCCATGGCGCCGACATCATCACCGGCAATGGCGTCGCGGCCTTCCTCGGGGAGGGCGGACAGCTCACCGCGGTGAAGCTCGAAAATGGCACCGAACTGCCCTGCGAACTGGCGGTGGTGGCGATCGGGGTGCGGCCGAACATCGCGCTGGCACAGGCGGCCGGGCTCAAGATCGGGGGGCAAGGCGGCATCAAGGTCGATGAATTCATGCAGACCTCGGACCCCGACATCTACGCCGCCGGCGATTGCGTGGAATGCACCTCGCTCATCACCGGCGACAAGGTCCGCGCGCCCTATGGGGATCTTGCCAATCTACAGGGCCGGGTCATCGGACAGAATCTGATCAACCCCGGCAGCGCAACCTTTCCCGGCATCACCCAGACCGGCATCTGCAAGATCTTCGACTACGGGGTCGGCTTCACCGGCCTGAGCGCCAGCGAGGCGCGCCAGCGGGGCATGACAGACATCGAGACGGCGACCGTCTCCGGACTCGACATCCCCGGCTATATGAAGGGCCAGCTGCTCATCAGCAAGATGATCGCGGACCGCAAGAGCGGCCGCGTGCTGGGCTTTCAGTGCATCGGCCCCGGCGATGTCAGCAAGCGCGTGGCGACGGTCGCCATGGCCATCCGCGGCAAACTGACCATCGAGGATCTGGGCAACGCGGACCTCCCCTATGCCCCCCCCTACTCGCTGGCACTCGATCACGTCATCGTCTCGGCGCATGTGCTTGAGAACAAGGTGCTCGGACGCCTGAAGGGGCTCTCGGTCAGCGAGGTCAAGGAGCGGGTCGATGCGGGCGCCGACTGCTTCATCATCGATAGCCGCACGCCCCAGGAGTTCGAGGAAGAACGCCTTGGTATCGGCGAGCATCTGATTCCGCAGGGGGCACTGCGCGGACGGCTGGCTGAGCTGCCGCGGGACAAGGACGCGGAGATCATCCTCTACTGCAAGATCTCCCTGCGCGGTTACGAGTGCGCGGCGATCTTGGAGGGGCATGGCTGGCGCAACGTCAAGGTCATGGAAGGCGGCGTCGTCGCCTGGCCCTATCCGCGCGAGAAATAGACCGCTCGGTGGTGGATCAGCAACGCCGATCCACCACCCTCCCATTCGCTCCCGGTCGCTCGACCGTCGAGCATCAGCCCAGCCTCGCCGCCGTCAGCCATCAGCCTCCAGTTCAATGACGATTGGTCCGTGCGTCGCACTGGTCTCGGCCTTTTCGAGCTTGGCCTGACCCAAGTCATGCCTCGGCGCGGCGCCAGCCGTGGAATCAGTACGAGTCGATATGCTTATAGAGGGACTGATCGTCAACGAACAGGAGGTGCGACATGATGCGTCGACTCATCTTGGCGGCGATGGTCTTCGGCCTCACGACGGCACCATCGAGCCTCTGGTCCTATGACAGCGCACTGGCCGCAAGCTACGCGCGGCTGTTCAGCCCAGCCGTGGGCGCGCAGGCCGGCAAGGCACTGCATCTGATGACGGCGAAAGCCATGGTGGACAAGATCAACGCGGGCGAGTCCATGATCATCCTGGACGTGCGGACACCCGCCGAAACCAAGATCTTCACCGGCACGCTGCCGGGCAGCCTGGCAATTCCGCTGAACAGGCTGTTCACCGACGAGAACCTCGCACGGATCCCCACCAACCAACCTGTGATCGTGCTCTGCAAGTCCGGCATCCGGGCCGCCGCGGCCGGAACGGCATTGCGTCACATTGGCTTCGACAAGGTGTTCATCCTGAAAGGCGGCTTCAAGGCATTGGCGGACTATCTGGATGCCAGGACCGCGAATGCACCACCGGTCACGCCAACGCCGAGATAAACGCGGCTCACGACCAAGGGGCTGAACACCCCGCTCAGCCCACGGGCTTGAGGCACCGAAACAGCTCCCGGCGCGCGATCCCGTAGGATGGGCAAAGCCCTGGCGATACGCTTCTTTCGGAGTGCCGAGGATCGAGGGCGTGCCCATCATCCCAACTCAGCGTCTTGCGCGATGGGCACGTCCGTCTGGCGTCGAGGCGAGGCGCGAGCCCAGAGCGTGGACTTTGCCCATCCTACCGCTCTACCGATCCGGGTCTCTTTGGTAAGGTCATTTCCGGAAATCGCCTTACGTGGCGAGGAGCCTGTCGAACCGAGAGGAAGAGAAGCGCCGACGTAGCACGATCTCCTGACCTTGCTCATCCCGCTGCTGGTCTGGGAATTCGTCTTGGCTGGGTCGCACATGGCTGGCTCGGGGATCGGCTTGCCCCCTCCCGTCGCCGCCGCATCACTCGCAGGGCTTGAAGAAGGCGTTGCCCATGGCCTCGCGGCACTGATCGGCGCTCGTGTCCTGGGTCCGCGTGGCTGAGTCGCCGCGCAACGCCTCTTTCGCCAGATCCACCAGCTCGTTGGCGAGGCGGCAGGGCTCGGAGGTGCTGCAGCGAAAGTCCTTGCCGCACACCCGATCCACCAGTTCGTAGCAGGGCGAGGAGTCGGGAAGCACGGCCCGCGGCGTCCGTGGTCCCCAGGTCTGGATCATGTCCTGGTTGGGAACGGCCGTGCCGTCGCGAACGATCACCACGGATCCATCCTCAAGTCGATGGGTACCATCCCAGAGCGGCGCCCGATGGCCGTTCTCGGTCCGCCAGGCGCGATGCGTCGATGGATCGACCTCCACGTCAGAGCCATCTTGCAGCCTCCCGCGCCAGTCGGCGCCGATCGCCGGCGCGGCGCAAAGCCAGGCGACCAGGCCCGACAGGCAGCTCAATGCCAACACAGATCTTGACCGATGAGCGAACGGCACGCGCGCCTCCCATGATCGGATGTCAGTTCGGATGGATGTCAGTTCGGATGCGTTTCGCCGAAATGCTTCTCCAGCTTAGCCGAAAGCAGCAGGCTGGCCAGCACGAAGGCCAGGAAGAGGTAGAAACCGGGTTCGAGCGCCGTGCCGTTCGTGGTCAGCAGTTGCGTGCCCAGCGCACCCGAGTTGGCCGACCCATCCGCGCCCGCCGTCGTCATGGCGCGCAGTTGGCTTTCCACCAGGCCATCGAAGCCGATGTAGGCCATGAAGATGGCGATGACCAGGACATCCGCCATGGACCACTTGCCCGAACGCAGCGCGAAGAAACGCACCCAGGCGGACGCCCGCGCCCGCCCGTAGTCGAAGTAATAGAGGTAGGTCGTGACCACCTTGAGGGCCGGAAAGATGACGCTGAAGAGCGTGATCAGCACGCCGACCAAGAGCATGTCCGCGGCGCCGGTCTCGGCCAGGATGCGCACCACCTCGAAAATGCTCTTGGTCTGGAAATAGAGCACCTGATTGGTGAAGACGATGGGCTCGCCCATGAAGATCAGCTTCAGCTCGCTGATGCGCGCCTCGATCTCGATCATGGGAGTCAGAAGACCGCCCAACAGCAGGATCAGGGTCGCACCGGTCAGGAGCAAGAGCTTGACGGGATCGAATCCCTGGCGGCCCGCCTCGGCTGACTGCCCCGCCCTCGCCGGCCCGCCGGTGAGGCAGAGCAGGAAGAGCAGCGCGACCGACCCCAGCAGCATCCAGAGTCGTTCGAGGCTCGGCAGCCGAGCGGCGCGGATCCGCCCCTCGATCAGCGCGCCGCAGCTCTCCGGATCCGCGCAGTCATAGCGCGCGAGCGCGGCCTCGAGCCGCGAGCGGTCCACCTTCGCGAAGGTGGCATCCGAGGCCTGACGCATGAGGCCGACCAGCTGCGTCTTGATCTCCTGCTTGGCCTCCGGCTTGCTCAACTGCTCCACGACGGCCTCCGCATACTGCGGGACCTTCCCGCGCAGCCTGTCGAAGTCGACCAGCAGATCCTGCAGACCCTGCTGCAAGACCCCCTGGAGCTGATCCACCCAGGTCCCGCCGCTCTTGAGATTGCGCCGACGCAGATAGCGCTCGATCTCCACCAGCATGGAATCCAGCACCTGCGCGACCGCCGCGACCACCTGTGGTCGGTTCGCGTCCGTCAGCTCGAACTCGCCGATCCGCTTCTCGATCACGGCGGAAATCCGCTCCACCCAGGCATCCGCATCCAGCAGCCCGTAACGGACGTGATGGATCTCGGCCAGGTCCGTCTTGAGCCGCTTGACCTGGTTCAGGTCCTGGACCAACTGGACGAGCAGGACGCCCGCCGCGACGAAGAGCGCGATGGCTAGAACTCTCTTGAGAAGGGGAATCTTGAACACAGGCATCGCTCAGTCCAGGACAGCGTCCGTCAATTCGCCGGCAAGCAGCCGGCACCGAGCCCAGCCATCGGATAGCCAAGTGCGCTGGGCAGTCGGCTCGGCATGATGGCGGCGGCAATCCGCTCCCACGGGGAGGGAGCGAATCCAACACGCCTGAGCGCCGCCGTCAACTAGGTGCTCGAAAGCGATTGACTCAGCGTGCAATCCACGGGAGCGATGCGAGCATGGAAGGTGCCACCCGCCTGAACCGCGAATCCCTGCGCCAGCGACAGGGAGCTCGCCGCCTCGAAGAGCACATTGCCACCTTGCTGGATGAGGATCTCGCCTTCCGTGCGCAGCGTGGATTCCGAGCGGTACGCCCAAGCGCCGTTGTACACCTGACGCCCCCGCAGCACGAAGGGGCCTCGCTCACAGCTTCCAGGGACGGGTGGAGAGACCTCGACCGAGCCAATGTCCACCACTTCGTTCGCAATCCGCGCCTCACCACGCTGATCCAAGACGGCTGCGATTAGAACCAAGCTATTGCTGCCGTTATCGATCACCGGGCTCGACGCCACCGGGAGATGCGTTTGGGTGGGGCCACCATTGTCGGCGAGCGGAGCGATCGCGCTTGCGATGGCACCGCCCAAGATCAAATCCGTGCCGGCGGGATTGGCGTTGTAGAATCCAGCATCGCCATTCTGACCGAGCAGGTTATACCCCTTGGAGATGAAGGATCCGGCGTTGTAAAGCTCGATCCCAGAGTCCGGATCCGACCCGCCGCCCGTCGTGGTGTTACCCGCCAAGAGACTGTTACCCATCAGCAACGTCGACGTCGAACTGTAAATGTAGAGACCACCGCCCCGGTACGTCGCCAGGTTATTCGAAATAGTGGTGCTCAAGAGATTCAGAATGGCGGAGCCGGCGAGGCAAAGCCCGCCGCCCGTGTAAGCAACATTTCCTGACAAGGTGTTATTATAGAAGGTGATGTTCGAGGTGTCCGAGAGAATGATACCGCCACCGCATGAACTGCGCGCCTCATTGCCTGAGAATGTGCTGTTAGTGATCGTCAGCGTGGTGGCGTTATCACTATAGAGACCTCCCCCACCATAAGCTGTGGTAGTGGTATTGCCAGTAACGGCAGATCGATCGATCGTGAAACTTCCCCCATTATTAGCGAAACCACGATTCAGGTTATCGCTCAACTCGCTGTTTCCGATCGCGACTGTGCCGTAATAGTTTTCGATACCCTGATCTGCATTTGCCGTCAGAACAGAGTCGCTTACATCAATACTTCCATCGCGATTATAAATGCCGTCGTCATTATTCTCGGCAAGGAGGCTATTCACGACAGCAAGGTTAGCCGAGGAGCCGTAGTTCTCAATGCCCTTACTGTAATTCTGATAGATGCTGCATTCCGAAACACTCAAAGTGCCATTGTAATTATAAATACCACGCTGCCCATTGGTAATGGACAATCCAGAAATGCTCACAACAGAACCACTTCTAACGTAGAAGACATCCCGATCTCTGCCGTTGCCAAGGATCTCGATCACAGTGGCGCCGGGGCCAACAATATCCAGCACACCGGTGATCTCCAGAGTGCCCGTGATTGGTAGGATCCCGCTCAATCCCGAAGCAAACACGATCCGGTCAGCGCCCGGCTGAGCGGTCGCATCGAGAATGGCCTGGCGGAGTGAACCGGATCCGCTGTCGCCGAGATTGGTGACGGTGTAGGTGCCAGACCACGCCGAGGCTGCCGTGAGCGATAACGCGACAGCCAAGAATGGGGCATAGGCGCCCCCGTGACGGAGAGTATTGAATCCCTGAGGACGACAATCACCCGAACGCAGATGCAGCTTCATATGCACGTTTCTCCAAAAGCGCCATTCGATTCCACCGTCTGCACATGCAGACTCCCTTTGTCCTCGGGCGACCTGAAGGCCCGAGGCAGGCACTGTAAAACGAGGCCGGACGAACACGCAACCGCCACCATCCCGGTCGGAATGCGAACACGTTTTGGGTCAATGAACCAGGGCGAGGCGAGCATCGCCGTCGCGACCGCAACGGTCTCGATCGCCCATCGGGAGCGACGACCTGGGTACAGGCTTCTCGAGCACCGGCCTCAGCGCGCCGATAGCCATCTCGCTCGCCGCCGATTCGTTTGACAACGACGGGCGCTTCGACGACTGTTCCGCCGCGTCGAATCGCAGACTGGAAACGGCGACCCCAAGACGACCTCCGCGTCTGCGCCGACATCGCGCACCCTCCGGCCGCGCGCCGCGGCCGGGCTCAACGCACCATCGCCCGAGCACCGCACCGCCCAGCGCCTCATCGAGCACAAGCCCTATCAAGGACAGCGTCCCAATGCCAAGCCTTCGGCCCCGACCAGCGCACGACTACCGCCCCGACATCGACGGCCTGCGTGCGCTCGCCATCTTGCCCGTCGTTCTCTTTCATGCCCATGTGCCGGGCTTTTCAGGCGGATTCGTCGGCGTCGACGTCTTCTTCGTGATCTCTGGCTTTCTGATCACCGCGATCATCGACAGGGAGCTGCGAGCGGGCCACTTCACCATCACGCGCTTCTACGAGCGGCGCGCCAGGCGCATCCTGCCGGCGCTCTTCGTGGTCATGGCATGCTGTTCGGTCCTCGCGGCCATCCTCCTGTTCCCGAACCAATATCTCGCCTATGCGCGCTCGCTGATCGCCGCGACCCTCTTCGTGTCGAGTTTTCTCTTCAGGCGCGAGGATGGCTACTTCGACCTGACGTCGGACGAAAAACCCCTGCTGCATACCTGGTCGCTGTCGGTCGAGGAGATCTACTACGTCTTCTTCCCGCTGATGCTGATCTGGGCATGGCGCCTGGTCCGCGACCGGCGGCTCCTCGTCTTGATCGCCGTCGGCCTGCTCTCCTTCATCGCCTCGGTCGGCGGACTCTATCTGGACCCCACCTCCAAGTCCGTCTTCTTCCTACCGCACTTTCGCGCCTGGGAGTTCCTCTTGGGCGCCACGATCGCGCTCGCCTCCCCGCGCCTCATACTGAGCCAGCGCATCGCGGACGCCGCCTCGGCGATCGGTGTGCTCATGATCCTGGTCGCCGTCTTCGCCTATTCCGGCGAGACCGTTTTCCCTGGGCTGGCCGCGCTCCTGCCCTGCGCGGGCGCCGCCCTGGTGATCGCCGCGGGGCGCGGACGCGAGACGCTCGCCGGCAAAGGACTTGCCAGCCCCGCCGTCGTCTTCATCGGGCTGATCTCCTACTCGCTCTATCTCTGGCATTGGCCCTTGCTGGTCTTCGCGCGCGCCTACCTGGGGGCTGACCTGCAGGGCTGGCAGGCGGCGATGGTCATCCTGCTCTCCCTGGCACTCGCGACCGTCACCTGGCGCTTCGTCGAGCGTCCCTTTCGCGGCAAGGGCGGCCTGCTGAGCAAGCGACAGCTGCTGGTCGCCTCCATCCTCGGGATGCTGCTCTTCGTCGGCATCGGGCTTCACGGCATCCTGACCAGGGGATGGATCAGCCGCTATCCGGTCGAGGTGGTCAGAATCCTCTTCGCCGGAGAGGATAAGGATCCGCGCCAGGACGCCTGCATGACGATCAGCCCCAGCAACGCGGGCTGCCTCTATGGCGCGACGGATGCGACCGCGAGATTCGCGCTCTGGGGCGACAGCCATGCGGCGGTCCAGGCCGTTATGCTGGGCGAACTGGCGCGCGAGCATGGCAGCGCCCTCCAGGTCTTCACCATGCCGGCCTGTCCGCCCCTCGTGGGCTGGAAAGAGGTTCCCCAGCCGTGGGGCAAGGACTGCACGCGGTTTCAGGAGCTGGCCTATCGCCGGATCCTGGAGTCGCCGCAGATCGAGACCGTCTTGCTGGCGGCGAACTACGTCAAGTACGGCTATCAGGACGGCACCTTCGCGCAGGCACTGGACCAGGTGGTCGGGGGCCTGCGCGCATCCGGCAAGAAGGTGGTGCTCATCGATCCGACACCTCAGCTCGAGGAGGAGATCCCCTTGGTGCTGAGCCGCAAGGTCCTGGCCGGCAAGACGCCAACCACCCTGACTCAGCCGTTGAGCGAGTATCTGGCGTCGAGCCATGCGGTCACCGACTTCCTCGACCGCATCGCCCGGCGGCACGGCGCCACCCGCGTCTTTCCCCAATCACGGCTATGCGATGCGCGAGACTGCTATTTCTACCGGGACAAGACCGTCTACTACTACGACGCCCATCACCTCAGCCTCAGCGGCTCCGCCTATCTCCGCCCCCTGTTCGAGCCGCTGTTCGACGCGCGGGGCCAATCTCGCCGGGATCCATGAGCCTGTGCCTGGGCGAACTGGATCAAGGTGCGTCGGCCATCACCCGGTGATACTTCTCGTCGATCGGGTCATTGTCGATGGGATCGAAGGAGGCATTGGGCGCGCGCACCTCGAACAGCATGGACGCGCTGAATTCCTGACCGTGCAGGTCGATCCTTCGACCTGGCTGGTCGCAAGCCCCATGACACCGGCGATCTCGCGATGGAAGACCTTGCCCATGAGGCCGCTGTTCGTGCGGGCGATAGCGAGGGTGTCGCCTCGACGAATCACCCGGAACCGGAACAACATGAGCTTCCGCGTCCACCGCCAGCCATGGATCCCGTCGCCTCGCACCTAGCGGTCGCTCTGAAAGAGCGCCGCGTAGTCGCCATAGCCCTCTTTCTCGAGCTCGGCGACCGGGATGAAGCGCAGGGAGGCGGAGTTGATGCAGTAGCGCAACCCGGTCGGCTTGGGACCGTCATCGAAGAGGTGCCCGAGATGGGAATCGCCGATGCGCGAACGCACCTCGGTGCGGACCATCCCCAGCGCGCGGTCCTGATGCTCGACGATCAATTTCGGCTCCAGGGGCGCGTAGAAGCTGGGCCAGCCGGTTCCGGACTCGAACTTCTCCCGCGAGCTGAAGAGCGGCTCGCCGGAGACGACATCGACGTAGATACCCTCCTCGTGATTGTCCCAGTAGCGATTGCGGAAAGGCGGCTCGGTGCCTTCACGCTGAGTGACCCGGTATTGCAGCGGATCCAGGCGATGCTCGATCTCGTCCTGGGATGGCCGTTTCCAAGGCAGGGTTTCCCCAGCCTCGGCGCTCGCCGGGGCATCAGCGGCCAGGGCTTTGGGTGTCGGGACCGCCAAGGAGAAGGCCGCGGCTGCGAGCATCACGGATGCGACGGGAAGATTCGGTCGATTCATCATGGAAGAGGCTCCTGGATTGAAAGGGGTCTGCGATTGAACGGGGTCTGCTGCCCGAGCCGCTGGCGGTTCGCTGGCCTCGCTAGTTCTGAGAGCCTGTCGACCCGCCCGAGTTTCATCGCTCAGGGACATCTCCAATCCAGCGATCTCCAAACATCGCCACGGCGACGCCTGCACCGCAACCCTTGTCCAGCCTGACCTCGCCATCATCTACGACCCCGCCAAGCTCGACGCCGAGCGCGCCCGCGTTTTCTGAGGAACACGACCATGCAACCGGACGAAAAACCCTACGCCCCCTCCTGCGAGGAGAACAAAGCCCCCATCCTCGCGGTCATCGGCCCCCTGTTCCGCGATGCCCGTCGATTGCTCGAAATCGGCGGCGGCACGGGTCAGCATGCGGTTTGCTTCGCCGCCGCCCTGCCCCATCTGCGCTGGCAGACCAGCGATGTGGCGGACAATCTGCCGGGTATCCGGGCCTGGATGGACGAAGCGGCGCTGCCCAACCTGCCGCCACCGTTGACGCTCGATGTGCTGGGTGCCTGGCCGGAGGGTCCCTTCGATGCCGTCTTCAGCGCCAATACCGCGCACATCATGCCGGTGGAGGCGGTCGCGGCCATGTTTCGCGGCGTGGGAGAGGTGCTCGCGCCGGGTGGTCGCTTTGCACTCTATGGCCCCTTCAATGTGGACGGCGGCTACACCAGCGACAGCAATCGCCGCTTCGATGCCTGGCTCAAGACGCAGAATCCGCGGATGGGTCTGCGCGATCTGGAGGATCTCGCGACCTTGGCCGAGCAGCAGGGTTTGACGCTGGCGGCCAATCACGCCATGCCGGTCAACAATCGCACGCTGGTCTGGGAACGGGCGCCAGCGTGATGCCTGATAGACTCCGCGCAAACCGCATCAATCCAGTTCAGCGCAAAGCGCATCACAGACCGTGATATCCCCCTCCACTAGCATCGACACACAGGCCGATCGACTGCGCGGCCAAGCATTTACCGCACGCGGGGTTTTTGAGATGTCTGCCCAGGCGACACGAAACATCGAGCGTCAACCGCTGCTGGTCGGCGAAGTCATCGAGCTTGCGCGTGATTTCGTCAGCCAGGATTTCGCCAAGCGCGAGGGTTTCTGGGGCGCCTACCTCACCGGCTCCATCAACCGCATGGATCCGGATACGGCCTTTCCCGCCTATCTGGACGTCGATATTCGCGTCGTCCTGGCCTCTGCCGTCCGTGATGAAGTCGAAGCCCTGCAGTACCAAGGCTATCTGTTGGACTGCAACATCACCCCGAGCGGCGACTACCAAAGTTCCGAGGCCATCTTGCCGCTGCCGGGGAAGGCCTGCCATTTCGTCGGCAACCACATCCTGCTCGACTCGCGGGAGCGTCTCGGCCGGCTGCAGGAAGACGTCTCGGCCGCCTTCGGGCGACGCCAATGGGTCGCGCGCCGAGTCGCCTCCAGCCTCGCCTCGGCGCGGGCCGCGCTCGGCGCCCTGAAGTCCGCGACCGACACGGTCGGCACCCTGCACGCGCTGGGAGAGTTCCTACTCTATGCCTGCGCGAGCATCAGCATCGCCCACCTCGCGCCACCCACGCACCGCCGCGCGCTGGTCAATCTGAGATCCATCACGCAGACGCATGCCGCCTCCGCGCTGCACGCGCACGCCCTCGCCGCGCTCGGCAGCGACCAACTGGAGACGCAAGAGACCCGGCACTTCCTGCAGCACTGCATCGACGCCTTCGATCGCGGTCTCGCCGTGAAACGGCAGCCTGTTCCCTTCAATTGGATGCTGCATCCCTGCCTGCGCAGCTACCTGCAGGACGGCGCGCTGGAGCTCATCGACGAAGGCGCCCATCGCGAAGCCATCTTCTGGCTCCTGCGGTTCTTCCACATCGCCATTGCCGCGATCCGGCAGGATGGAACGCCGCAGGACAAACTCCTGCATGGCAACCATCTGATGCGCTTCCTCGCCGCCCTTGGACTCGAATCCACAGCCGCGTTGCAGACGCGCATCCTGCTCTGCGAGTCCTTGGTCGCCGAGATCGACGCCTACACCCAGGGTGTGATCGCCACCTCCCCGCTGCTGGTTGACTGACCCGCGCCCATCGACTCCGCCGTCGAGCGGGCGAGCGGAGAGCCCGCGCGACTCATCCACGTCTTGTGCCTGCGCGCCGCGAGCAGCGCCGCCCGACCACCGGCGGCGGCTCTACCCGGCGACGAAGGTCTCATGCAACGCCCGCCAAGGGCGCCACGCGCGCGATCGCGAGAATGCGCATCAGCGCTTTCACGCAGCCAATTGATTGAGAAGGCGTTGAAAAGGATCCGCAAGGGGTGCCCTTGAGCGCAGAGCGCGGTATCCTAGACGCATCGAATCGGTCAAGACGGATCAGGTGCCCGCACACTTCGGGAACGAAAAGCCATATGAACGACACTTCCAACGCTCTCTCTCTTCCTCTGGGCTCTCTTCCACTGGGTCCGCTCAAAATCGCGCTCGCTGCCCTGCTGGTGCTGAATCTGGCGGGCTGCGACGCACTCGCCCGATTCACGGCAAAGCCAGACCAGCCGGCGGACGAGCCTGCCATCGCGGAGGAGGCGCCGGCACCCATCCCAGCGTCGAAGGAACAGAAGCCGATCAAGGAGCACAAGATCAAGCCCAGCCCGCTGTACGAGTGGAAAGGCGAGGGTCAGCCGGTGACACGTATCGTGATCAACACCAACGAGCAAAAGGCCCACTTCTATCACGGTGGAGACGAGATCGGTTGGGCCACGGTCGCGACCGGCGTCGCCAAGCACCCAACGCCAACGGGCAAGTTCCAGGTGACGGAGAAGGTCGAGAACAAGCGCTCGAACCTCTACGGCAAGGTCTACGGCAAGGGCGGCCGGGTGCTTCGCTCGAGCGTCAAGGTCGGGCGGGATCCCATCCCCTCGGGCGGGCGGTTCGAAGGGGCCACCATGCCGTATTTCATGCGGCTGACCGGCGACGGCGTCGGCCTGCACGCCGGCCCGATTCCCCGCCCCGGCCAGCCGGCTTCTCACGGCTGCATCCGCATGCCGAAGAAGATCGCGCCGGTCGTCTTCGCCCATGTTTCAACGGGCACCGAGGTCGAGATCGTCGGCAAGGGTCCGAGCTATGGCGACTATGTCAGCAAGCAGCGCGCCATCGCCGCCCAGCGCAAGCGTGCCGCCGATCAGCGGGCGGTCACCGCGCAAAAGGCCCCCGCGAAGAAACCGGCCGCGGCGGCGCCAACACCCAAGATTGCGGCAGCGCCAGCCGCCAAACCGGCTGCCAAACCAACGAATACGCCCGCGCCGGCCGTGAGCGGCGCCGCCATCGAGGGCGTCGCCGAGGCAGAGGATACCGCTGCCGCCGCGCAAACCCCGCAGGCCGCGCCCCCGCGCGAGACCCGCATGCGCGCACCGGCGGAAGCGACGACGCAGGCCCCGGCTCAACCGGACCCCGTCGCATCCCCGGCGGCGCCAGAGGCGCCCAAGCCGGCCGAGTCCAGCCCAGCGCCGACAGCGGGCACGCCCGCGCCGCAAGCCGCTGCGGCAAAGCCCGAGCCTACGCCACAGCCCACACCGCCCGCGCAGGAGGCCGTCAAGCCGGCGGCCGAGCCCAAGGCAGCCGAGAAGCCAGTCGAACCGCCCAAGGCCGTGCTCGAAACCAAGGAGGTCGCACTGCCTCCGCCGAAGCCAGCGGCGCCAGCCCCGGCCGCCGAGAAGCCGCCCGCCGCGGCACCGAAGCCGGCAGCGGCGCCAGCACCGAAACCCGCCGAACCAGCGCCCGAGACACCCAAGGCGCCCGAGGGCGCCGCGGGTTGATGGACGACCGCCGGTTGATGGACAGGGTGACGGAGGAGTTTCGGCTCGCGCCTGATCTCTGCCATCTCAACCACGCCGCGGTCGGTCCCTGGCCGCGGCGCACGGCCGCGGCGGTCGCCCAGTTCGCGACCGAGAACGCCAGCCAGGGCTCGCTCGCCTACCCGCGCTGGCTGAGCGTCGAGCAGCGGCTGCGCGAGCGCCTGGCCCGACTCATCGGGGCGGCATCGCCGGACGACATCGCGCTGGCCAAGAACACCTCGGAAGCGCTCTCCGTCATCGCGCACGGGCTCGGCTGGCAGGCCGGCGACAGCATCCTCGGCATCCGCCAGGAATTCCCATCCAATCGCATCGTCTGGGAGTCCCTTGCCGCCCAGGGCGTGCGCTGGCGCGCCTTGGATCTGGCCAGCACGGCGGATCCCGAGCAGGCGCTGATGGCGCTCTGCGATGAAGGTACCCGCATGATCGCGGTGAGCTGGGTGCAATATGCCAGCGGGCTGCGGTTGGACCTGAAACGGCTCGGCGCCTTCTGCCGATCCCGCGGCATCCTCTTCTGCGTCGACGCCATCCAGGGACTGGGCGCCCTCCCCTTCGACCTCGCCGAGGCGCAGGCGGACTTCGTCGTCGCGGACGGCCACAAGTGGATGCTCGGCCCCGAGGGCGTCGCGCTCCTCTACGTGCGCCCCGAGCAGCGCGACCGGCTCAGACTGCAACAGTTCGGCTGGCACATGGTTGAGCATTGTGGCGACTTCGATCGCGCCGACTGGACAGCGGCGCGGAGTGCCCGACGCTTCGAGTGCGGGAGTCCCAACCTGCTCGGCGTCCATGCGCTGGAGGCGAGTCTCTCCTTGCTCGAAGAGATCGGGATGGAGCAGGTCTGGTCTCAGCTGCAGACCCGCACGGAGCATCTCCTGTCCCTGATCGATCAGCGCGGCTTCGAGCTGCTGAGTCCGCGCGCGCCGGACCGACGGGCCGGGATCCTGACCTTCCGCGTGCCGGGCTTCCCCTCCGACCGACTCTACAGCGAGCTGATGGCACACCAGGTGCTCTGCGCGCATCGCGGCGGTGGAATCCGCTTTTCACCCCATTTCTACACGCCCCTGAGCGTCCTCGACCAAGCGATGGAGCGCGTCGATGCGCTCGTTCGGGCCTGACCGCACTCAGGCCGACGCCCTTGGCAGCGCGCGAGGTCGACCCCGCGGGTCGACGGCGACATAGGTGATCTCCCCCGCGGCGACCTGATGGCGGCTCCGTGGATCCGGCTCGCGTTGCGCCCAGATCTGAACCTCCACCGTCATCGAGCTGTTGCCGGTCCGCATCAGTCGAGCGAATACCTCGACCAGATCGCCCACCAGGACCGGCGCCAGGAACTGGAAGTCCTTGACGGCCACCGTGGCGACCCGCCCCTGGGCCGTCTGAATGGCGATGGTCCCGCCGGCCAGGTCGGCCTGCGACAGCAACCAACCGCCGAAGATGTCGCCGAAGGCATTGGTATCGCTCGGCATGGCGACCACCCGCACGGCCAGCTGCCATACGCCGGGCTCTGTCACACTGGGGCTGGATGGGTCCGTCCTGTACATCGTCTCTGCACCGCCTCTGCCGCGGTCGTGGGCGCTAACGGGATGTCTGCGCCTGGGTCGCGCATGTTACGCCATCACCGCGGTCCAACGGCATCGAGCAGCAGTGGCTGGGCATGCGAGCGCCAGCAAGGTCCGGTGCCGGCGCACCATCGAGCCCCTGAGCGAGGATCTCTGGAGGGTCGATGAGGCGGACCGGACCACCTTCTCCCACTCAGAATCCGCCCCCGGCAATCTCAAGGCTGGCCTGGTCGCCCAGGACCGCCTGGATCTCGGCCAGGGTCGGCGCACGCGTGGAGGCGGGATCGTCCAACCGCCCGAGGCAGGTCAACCGCATCAGGTTGGGGTCTTGGCTGTCGTGGAGCCAGAAGTGGTAGCCGAAGCGCACCATTTGCGAGCCGCCGCCATCTCCATAGCCCGCCAGCCTGAACCAGCGCTCGCCGCCAGGCGGCGGAGCGACCTGGGAGACCAAGGCGACCTCATGCTGCACACGCGTGATCGGGATCTGGCGAGGGGCGATTGTCTGGACCTGCTCTTGGTCGATGCGGCGCACCTCGAGCGCACAGCTCGCGTCGCCTCCCGCCGTTCCGCGCGACGGGAAGAAGGCGCGAGCCCTGCCAACCGGGATCTGGACCGGTCGATGCAGCCGCAGCAGGCTGCCCGCGGAGATCTCTACCCAATCGCCCGGAATGGACTCCCGCACGAGCGTCTGACAGCCGCTCAGCAGGAGGCTGGCCAAGGAGACCACCGTCCACCTCATCAAGGACTTGGATGTCATCGCATGACCTCGGTGAGTAGACGCGGCGGCGATCAGGCGGCTCGACGGCGGCGGGCGGCCGCCGTCTCGCATGCGGTGGGAGACTTCGCTCAGGACGAGAAATGCGACTTGATCTTCTCGATGGAATCCTTCACGGCCACTTTGAGCTCATCCCACTTCTCCTCCGTCTCATCCTTGATGTCGTCCCACTTCTCATCCGCCGCGTCCAAGAGCGCCTGGCGCTTCGCATGGCCCTCGTCCCACTTGGCGCGCAGTTCCTCGATCTGCTCGTGGATCTTGACCTTTGCATCATCGGAGGCCTCTTCGGCCTTGTCCTTCAGATGTTCCAAATCGTCCTGCCATTCATCCAGTTGCGCCTTGAGCTTGGCGACATACTCGTCTTTGGTCGTCATGGATGCGTCCTCAAGCATTGTCGATGTGGGGCCGAGGCTTGCTTGACCCCGTCCCCGAGCGGAACCCCGAGTCGTCCGTGGACACGGCCCATGGGCACGTTCGGGGTTGCTGTGAAGCATAGTCCGACCGTCGGACCGGTCAACTCGAATTCCGGAGGCGGCATAGCGCCCTGGACACCCGGCCTGGGCTAGAATGAGGCATGATGTCCGACCCAGCGTGTGGAGGCTCGACGCAGTGACCCAATCCCTGGCGCGTTATTCCAAGGTCATGGAGATCGTCGGCGATATCCTGAAGGTGCGCGTGCCCGCGAATGGGGACGCGGGCAGTCAAGTGGCATTCGACGACCTGGCTCTGGTAGAGGATCCGAGCGGATTCAAGTCCTTGGCACGCGCCATCCGGCTGGATCGCGATCTGGTCGCACTGCAGGTGTTCGCGGGCACCAAGGGGCTCTCGACCCAGGCGTCCGTGCGCTTCCTCGGTCATCCCATGCGGGTGACCTACTCGGCCAACATCCTGGGCCGTGTCTTTCGCGGCGATGGCGAGCCCTTCGACCGCGGGCCGGATCTCTCGCAGGATCCCAAGCTGCCGATCGGCGGGCCTTCGGTCAATCCGGCGCGGCGGCTGCTGGCCTCCAAGATGATCCGCACCGACGTGCCCATGATCGATGTCTTCAACTGCCTGGTGGAGAGCCAGAAGATCCCGATCTTCTCGGTCGCCGGCGAGCCCTACAACGCGCTGCTGGCGCGGATCGGCATCCAGGCGGACGCGGACATCGTGGTCTTCGGCGGGCTCGGGCTGATCTTCGACGACTATCATTTCTTCCTGCGCCGCTTCGAGGACGCCGGGGTCTTCGCCCGCACCGTCATGTTCGTCAACCTGGCCTCGGACCCCGTGGTGGAGCGCCTGCTGGTGCCGGACATGGCGCTGGCCGTCGCCGAGAAGTTCGCCGTCGAGGAAGGCAAGCGCGTCCTCGTCCTGCTCACCGACATGACGGCCTACGCGGACGCCATGAAGGAGGTCGGCATCGCCATGGAGGCCGTGCCCTCGAACCGCGGCTACATGGGCGATCTCTACTCCCAACTCGCGCGCCGCTACGAGAAGGCTGCCGATTACAAAGACGGCGGCTCGCTCACCATCCTGACGGTGACCACCATGCCGGGCGACGACGTCACCCACCCGGTGCCCGACAACACGGGTTACATCACCGAGGGGCAGTTCTATCTGCACGACGGCATGCTGGACCCCTTCGGCTCGCTGTCACGGCTCAAGCAGCACGTCATCGGCAAGGTGACGCGCGAGGATCACGGCCAGATCATGAACACCATGATCCGTTTCTACTCGGGCGCCAAGGAGGCCGAGCAGAAGCAGGCGATGGCCTTCGAGCTGTCCGATCTCGACCAGCAGCTGCTCAGATTCGGCCGACTGTTCCGTGAGCGCTTCATGGACATCCAGGTCAGCCTGCCGCTGGAGAAGGCGCTGGATCTCTGCTGGCAGACCCTGGCCGAGTGCTTCGAGCCGGAGAGCCTGCTGATGAAGCAGGGCCTGATCGACAAGTATTTTCCCAAACTGAGTCCTGAGTCATGAGCCTCGCCCCGGTCTCCCTCATCAGGTGGGAGCGGCGCCCCGCCGCGATCGGGCGTTGGTCGCGCCGAGGGCGGCGCTCCCACGGGGATGTGCCATGGCTCGCCTGAGCCTCAACAAGTCGTCGCTGACCAAACAGACGCGCCAGCTGCAGGGCTTCGAGCGCTTCCTCCCCGCGCTCGATCTCAAGCGCAAGCAGCTGATGGCCGAGCGCGCCAAGGCGCTCAGGGTGCGCCAGGAAACCGAGGCGTCCATCGCCGCGCTGCATCAGGAGGTCCGGCACCACCTGCCCATGATCGCCAACCGCGAGATGGACCTGAAGAACCTGGTTCGACTGCGCGGCGTGCGGCTCGGTGAAGAGAATCTCATGGGGACGCGCCTGCCGCTGCTGCTCGGCGTCGACCTGGATCGGCAGGAGGTTGGCTTCATGAGCAGTCCGCATTGGATCGACCCGCTCGTCGAGGCCCTCGCGCAGATGATCGAACTCAGGGTGCGGCTGGCCTTGCAGGAGCGCCGTCTGGCCTTGCTCGAAGAGGCCGTGCGCAAGGTCACGCAACGGGTCAATCTCTTCGAGAAGGTCCTCATCCCGCGTGCGCGCGACAACATCAAGCGCATCCGCATCTACCTGTCCGACGCGGAGCGCGCCGCCGTGGTGCGCTCCAAGATCGCCAAGGGCAAGCGCCAGCGCGAGGGGCTGGGATGAGCATCCTGCCGCTCTACAGGCTCACCCTCGCGGGCCTCACACGCGAGCAGGAGCAGGTACTGGAGCAGTTGCAGACACTGGGCTGCCTGCATCTGCTACCGCTCAGCCCAACACCGAAGGAGCCGGAGCGCACGCCCCCGGCGCACGCGCTCGACGCCCGCAAGGCACTGCGCTATCTGGGCGACCTGCCGGAGAAGCGCCGTCAGGTGCGCGACGCCGCGGAGTTCGACATCCGCGCGACCATCACGCGAGTCCTGGACAATCAGCAGCGCCTGCGTGACGTGACAGACCGCCGCGACGCACTGAGACAACGCCTGACCGAGCTGGAGCCCTGGGGTGACTTCAAGCTGCCGTCCGAGGCCGAGCTGGCCGGACGCAAGCTCTGGTTCTATAGCGTGCCGCAACGGCAGATGCGCGAGCTGAACGACCTGGATCTCCCCTGGCAGGTCGTGCATCAGGATCATCGTCAGTCCTGGGTCGTGGTCGTCCATCACGAGGAACCGGCGCGGGATCTTCTGCCGGTGCGGCGCGCCCACACCGGCGCGCTCAGCCTCGGCGAGGTCAGCCGGCGTCTGGAGGCGGCCGAGCTGGAGCTTGAGGACGTCCATGCCGAGCGGCACGCGCTGAGCCGCTGGATCTATCTGATGTCGAGTCACCTCGCCCAGGTGGAGGACGCCGCGCGGCTGCGCTACGCCGCGGCCCAGACGCGCGAGGAGGACAGCCTCTTCCTCGTCCAGGGGTGGATCGCGCAAGCCGCTGTCCCAGGCGTCGAGGCACTGGCGAAGGCGCAGGGGCTGGCGCTCATCCTCGAGTCTCCAGGCCCGGACGACAGGCCGCCGACCCTGCTCGACAATCCGCCCCTGCTGTCGGCCGGCCAGGATCTGGTGGGCTTCTACCAGATGCCGGCGTATCACACCTGGGATCCATCGCGGGTGCTCTTCTTCTCCTTCACCCTTTTCTTCGCCCTCATCCTCTCCGATGCCGGCTACGCCCTGCTGCTCGCCGTACCGCTGGGCGCCTATTGGCAACGGCTCGGGCACGGCGATCTGGGGCGGCGGCTGCGCGTGCTGGCCGCCGCGCTGGTCGGCGCCTCGCTGCTCTGGGGCATCCTGGTCGGGAGTTACTTCGGCGTCACCCCCGCGCCCGAGGGTTTCCTCGGGCGGCTCAAGCTCTTCGACATCGGGGACTTCGAGACCATGATGCAGCTCTCCGTGGGCATCGGGGTGCTGCACCTGATCCTGGCGAATGCCGAGATGGCCCTGCTCAACCGGGGGCGCGCCCTGGGTCGGGTGGCGCTTGGCTGGATCGCGGTGCTGATCGGCGGCTTCATGCTCTGGCTCGCCGACGCAGGCGGCTGGGTGGAACTGACCGGGCAGACGCTGGTGGGCGGCGGACTCGCGGGCGTTTTCCTGTTCGGCAGCGACCGCCCGCTCAAAGGGGTCAAGTCGGCGGTCTGGCGTGTGCTGGACGGATTGGCACAGCTCGCCCGGGTCACGCAGGTCTTCGGCGACGTGCTCTCCTATCTGCGTCTCTTCGCGCTCGGGCTGGCATCCGCCTCGCTGGCCATCACCTTCAACGACCTGGCACGCCAGGTGGCCGAGAGCCTGCCTGGGCTCGGGCTCTTCCTCGCCCTGCTCATCCTGGTCATCGGCCACCTGCTGAATCTGGCCCTGAGCCTCATGAGCGGCGTCGTGCATGGGCTGAGGCTCAACTTCATCGAGTTCTACAACTGGGCCCTGGCCGGCGAGGGCTATCCCTTCAAGCCGTTCAAGAAGGCGGAGTTGGAGGAGTGAGTTTTCAGGTATCAGTTGTCAGTTGTCAGTTCTCTCGGGACACCTCGCTGAGCGCAGGCGGCGAGGCGCAGATAAACAAGCGAAACGAAGCGGAGCGACGGACATGAACGAATTCGTGAACGCCCTGGGTTGGGCGGGGCTCTACGGGGTCATGGCCTTGTCCGCGATCGGTAGCATCATCGGATGCGCGGTCGCCGGGCAGGCGGCGATCGGCGCCATGGTGGACACCGACTCCGGCTACGGGCGCTATATCGGCGTCTCCGTGATGCCCTCGTCTCAGGTGATCTACGGCATCGTCGTCATGTTTACCCTGCAGCGGCCCGTCACGCCGGAGTCCGCCCCGGCCCTGTTCGGCATCGGGCTGCTGGCGGGTCTGGCGCTGCTCTTCTCGGCCGTGCGTCAGGGACAGGCCTGCGCCTCGGCCATTCACGCCAGCAAGACCAAGCCGGAGATCTTCGGACTCTCGCTCGCGCCCGCGGCCATCGTCGAGGGCTTTGCCGTGTTCGCCTTCGTCTTCGCCCTGGTGCTCGCCGGCACCATTCCCGGCTGATCCCGTCAGGAGACATGACACCATGGCGACAGCGGAGCAGAAGAGCACGCAGGATCTGGCCTCCTCGGGCGTCGAGGCCCTGATCGAGCGACTGCGCGACGAGGGCGTCAGCGCCGGTCGCGACGAGGCGGCACGCATCGAGACCGAGGCCAAACGCCAGGCGGCCCAGCGGCTGCAGGAGGCCGAGACCCGCGCCGCGCAGATCGTCGAGACCGCGCGCCAGGAGGCCCAGTCCCTGCGCAAGGGCGGCGAGGAGGCGCTGCGCATCGCCATGCGGGACACCGTGCTGAGGCTCAAGGCGGAGCTATCGGACCGTTTCAGCGACGAGGTAAAACGCCTCATCGCCGCCGAGATGGAGCAGGAGGCATTCCTCCAGCAGCTCATCCTGGAGGTCGCGGCCAAGGGGCGCGCCGAGTCCGGGCTGGACGGCGGCCAGGCGGTCGAGGTCCAGCTCCCCAAGGCCCTGGTGAGCCCGGAAGAGCTCAGGCGCAACCCGCTGGAGCTGCGCGAAGGCTCGCTCTCGCACTTCGTGCTCTCGCTCGCCGGAAACGTGCTTGCCAAGGGAGTGACCTTCGCCGTGGACGCCAAGGGTGGCACGGGTATCCGCCTCTACCTCAAGGATAAGGACGTGCACATCGACCTGACCGACGAGGAGGTGGCCGCCCTGCTCCTCGCCCATCTGCAACCACGGTTCCGGGCCATCCTCGAAGGCACCGTCAAGTAGGGAAACCCACCCATGGCCGACTCGCACCGCTACGTCATGCTGCTGAGTTCCCTGCCCTATCACGGCCCCCTGTTCGGCGCCAAGCAGACGCCACTGTCGCGGATCCGGCTCGATCAGCGGCTCGAGCTATTGGAGCCGGAGGATGCCCGCTGCCTGGAGATCCTGGGCCAACTTCTCGACTGGCCCAAGCAGGATCGGGAACGCAGCGATGCCGAGGCCATGCGCTGGGCGCGCGGCCAGGTCGAGGCCATCACGCATCCCTTCGCGCGCGCGCTCGCGGTCTGGCGTCTGGAGTACCGAAGCCTGATCGCCGCGCTGCGCCGGCGCCATCGCGGCGAGCCGGCCCCGCTGGATGCGGCCTGGGGCTTCGGGCGCTGGCTCGGTCAGGTCCGACGCAACTGGAGCGAGCCCGCGTTCCGGCTGGAGGGCGCCTTCCCCTGGCTCGGCGAGGCCAACCGCCGCATCGAGACGGGCGATGCGCTGGGCCTGGAGCGCCTGCTGCTGGGCGTGGTCTGGTCCCACCTGGATCGCATCAGCGACGGGCACGCCTTCGATTTCGAGGCCGTGGTCATCTATGTGATGCGCTGGGAGCTGATCGCGCGCTGGACCAGCTATGACGCCGAGGCGACCGAGCGGCGTTTCGAGGCACTGGTCGAGGCGGGCCTGGCGGGCACGGATCTGAGCCGGATCGCCGCCTGATGATGCCACCGTGTGACGAAGCTCCAGCAACAGAGGATGCCAACACCATGACGACCGACAGGATCGCCAGCCACCAGCCCGACGGCCCCGCCCGGGTGATCTCGGTCCAGGAAAGCCTCGCAACCATCGAGGCGGGCTGGCGCGACGGCGCACGCCTGCCGCTCATGAAGAACGAGGTCGTCTTCATTCAGCCGGCGCGCGCCGCTGCCGCCGGACAGCGCGAGGCGCTCAAGGCCGAGGTGCTGCGGGTGCGCGGCGAGCTGGCGGACATTCAGGTCTTCGAGGACACGCGCGGCGTCACCATCGGCGACCCGGTGAGTCAGAGCGGCGAGCTGCTGTCGGTGGTGCTCGGGCCGGGTCTGCTGGGCGAGATCTATGACGGTCTGCAGAACCCGCTGGAGAAGCTCGCCATCCAGCATGGCGTCTTCCTGCCGCGCGGCATCGATCTCGATGCCCTGGACATCAATCGCAAATGGTCCTTCGTGCCCATTGTCCAGCAGGGCGCCAGGCTGCGGGCCGGCGGTGTCCTGGGCCGAGTCCAGGAGGGGCTCTACACCCACAAGATCATGGTGCCCTTCGACCAAGCCGACGAGGTGGAGGTGACCTGGATCCAGGAGGGCAGCGTCACCGTCGACACCCCGGTCGCCAGGATCCGCGACAGCCGCGGACATGAGCGCTCGCTCGACCTCACGCGGCGCTGGCCGGTTCGCCGCTCCATCACGGAGCATCTCTATCGCACGCATGCGGCCGAGCGGCTCTACCCGGATGCGCCCTTGAGCACGACCATCCGCCTGATCGATACCTTCTTCCCCATCGCCCTCGGCGGGACCGGCTGCATCCCAGGACCCTTCGGCGCCGGCAAGACCGTCCTGCAGCACCTGCTCGCCAAGCATGCCGGCGTCGATATCGTCATCGTGGTCGCCTGCGGCGAACGCGCGGGTGAGGTCGTCGAGACCATCACCGAGTTCCCTCAGCTGCGCGACCCCAAGACCGGCGGCTCGCTCATGGACCGCACCATCATCATCTGCAACACCTCATCCATGCCGGTCGCCTCGCGCGAGGCGTCCATCTACACCGGCATCACGCTCGGCGAGTACTACCGCCAGATGGGCTATCAGGTGCTGCTGCTCGCGGACTCGACCTCGCGCTGGGCGCAGGCCATGCGCGAGACCTCGGGACGGCTGGAGGAGATCCCCGGCGAGGAGGCCTTCCCGGCCTACCTGGACTCGGCCGTGCGCGGCCTCTACGAGCGGGCCGGCGTGGTGCGTTGCGGCGACGGCGCCACGGGCAGTCTCACCCTCATCGGCACCGTCTCCCCGGCCGGCGGCAACTTCGAGGAGCCAGTGACCCAGTCGACCCTGGGCACGGTGAAGTGCTTTCTGGGCCTGTCCTACGACCGCGCCTACAAGCGCTTCTATCCGGCGATCGACCCCTTGATCTCCTGGTCGCGCTACCTCGACCAGCTCGAGCCCTGGTACGCCCGCAACCTGGATCCGACCTGGCACGACCGCGTCCGCGCCATGCAGGCACTCCTGACACGGGGCGATGCCATTGCGCAGATGATGCAGGTCACGGGCGAGGAAGGCATCACGACCCAGGACTATATCGATTTCCAGAAGGCACTGATGCTCGACATGGTCTTTCTGCAGCAGGACGCCTTCGACAAGGTGGATGCCTCGGTGCCCATGGCGCGGCAACGGCAGACCTTCGATCGACTCGACCGGATCATCGGTCGCGCCGACGATTTTCCGGATAAGCCGGCGGCCCGCCACTATTTCACGCGACTGACCGGGCTGTTCAAGAACCTCAACTACGCCGAGACCGATTCACCGGATTTCGCGCGCATTTGGGACGAGATCCATCAGCTCGCCGGAGACGGCACTCAGGACAGCGCGGATGCGGGGGATGGCTGACAACCCCCTAGCCGATCGGCGGTCTCCTTACGCTCAGACCGGGCGAAAAAGGAGACAGCGCTCGCTGGCGACAACCCGGCCAGGGTCGATTTTGGCGCGAATACGACTGTCAACTCAACGCAACAGTCGTACCTTCGATGGGTCTCCGGTCATTTCGTCGCCGCAAACCTCTCTGTTCCCCATCATGCTGTTACAATCTTACGTATGCCTCTTCATAGATGTATGACTTAAGCCAATGGGATCCGTCACGGCCAAGAACGAGCTCTCGACCCCATCCAACGGGCCGAACCTATCCCGCGGGTCGAACGCATCTGACGGCTCCGCCCAATCACGCAACGCGATACAATCACGCACTTCCTCTCAATCCAAGTCCACGCAATCGCGGATCGCCACAATCGGAAAGCTCAACTACCTCGACTTCTTCGGGTTCAGCGGGCCGCCCTTCCGCAACAGCTCGGACGTCTCCACGCCTTATCTGAACAATGCGCTGAACACGGCGCTGATCCAACTCGAGGCGGTTCTGGCGAGGTCCAATGGCGGCCTGATCGTGGTCAACGGCGCCCCCGGATCGGGCAAGACCACCCTGGTGAATCATGCCGTCGATCGGCGTCCGGACGACTTCCGCGTCGCCAAGCTGAACCGCACCATGCTGGCCGAGACGGACTTTCTGCAGATCCTGCTGCACGGTTTCGACCTGGATCCCGACGGCCTCGACAAGGCGTTGATGATCGATGGATTCGTCGAACTGGTGGATGCGGAGAACGCCGAAGGGCACCGCGTCGTGCTGGTGATCGACGAGGCGCAGAACCTCAAGCCGGCCATCCTCAAGCTGTTGCCGCGCCTCATCGAGCGGGAAGACAAGACCGAGACCGACGAGAAGCGCCACCTCTTCATCGTCCTCATCGGTCAGGACGGCTTCGAGCATACGCTCGCCCATAGCGGCCTCAGGGACGTGAAGAGTCTGGTTCTCTTCCAGACCTACCTCAATACCCTGAATCAGGCCGACACCGCCGCCTACATCAACTATCAGCTCATCGAGATCGCCCAAGCGGAGCAGAATCCGTTCACAGAGCGCGCCATGGCGCGGATTCACATGCTCACCGGCGGCAGCATGCGGCTGATCAACACCCTGTGCGACTTCGTGCTCTTCAATGCCAGCCTGGGGCAGATCCGCCGCATCACGCCGGAGTTGGTCCAGACCACCTTCAATGCGCTGCAGTGGGAGCCGGCGAGGAGCCGGTCTCAGGGCGCCAGCACGGGCGAGAACGGCCCGGAGGCCCAGGTCTCCAGACTCATCCTGGAGTTCAACCGCAATCTGGAATTCCCGCTCGAGAAGAACGTCATCACCATCGGCCGCGCCAGCGACAACGACATCTGTATCCGCAATCTCAGGGTCAGCCGCTATCACGCGCAGATCACCGCCAGCGACAACGGATTGGCGATCGAGGATCTGGGCAGCACCAACGGTGTCTATGTGAACGACGAGCGGGTCAGCATCCAGCTCCTCAAGGACGGCGATCGGATCGCTATCGACGAGAATCGCATGCGCCTCATTCTGGGAACCGACGCAGGGAAGAGCTGACCCGACAGGGTCGCCAGCCATTCCGCCTCCCAGTGGCTGTAGCCCAAGGCCTTGAAGATGGAATCTTGGTCAGGGCCAAGCCGTCCATCCAGAGCACGCAGTGACGGGCGCGGTTCGGGAAGCGGTCGCCCGGCTTGATCTGACGGATGTCCTCTGAGATAACCTGCCCGCCGGACGGCGAATCCAGTCCACTCAGGATGTTGGGCAGTGTAGACTTGCCCCTGCCCGAGGGACCGAGCAGGACGACCACGCCTCTGGCAGAGAGATCGAGATCCACGCCGCGCGCGGCCTGGACGCTCACCTCTCCCATGACCGAGACCTTGGTCAGGCCACGCGCCTGGAAGATGGGCCTCGGGTCTTCTTCGTGCCTGTTCTCGCTCGGCTAAGATGACGGAGGCATCGAGGATGACCTCGGCGCGGGACGGCTGGAAGCCGCATCGACTGTCCATACCAACATCGCCAGACCAGGCGCTGACCACAACCGGAAGAGAAGACGATTCGCGATGACGAACGACACCAATGTCACCTGGCATGAGCACCAGGTATCACGAACACTCAGGGAAACGATGAAGGGCCACAAGGGCTGCGTCATCTGGTTCACGGGGCTGAGCGGCTCGGGCAAGAGCACGCTGGCCAACACCCTCGACCACAAGCTTCACCAGATGGGCATCCACAGTGCCGTATTGGATGGCGACAACGTCAGACATGCGCTGAACGCCGGCCCTGGGATGCTTAAAGGCACCCATGGCGATGCATTCGCCGAGCGCTTCGGGCTCGGCTTCACGGCCATGGATCGCGAGGAGAACATCCGCCGCATCGGGGCCGTCGCCCACCTCTTCTCGCAGGCCGGGCTGATCGCCCTGACCGCCTTCATCAGCCCCTATCGGGAAGACCGTGATCGAGTCCGCAGGACCATGGACGCCGGCGAGTTCATCGAGATCTTCGTTGACACCCCGCTCGAGATCTGCGAGAGCCGCGACCCCAAGGGCCTCTACAAGAAGGCGCGCGCGGGCGAGATCAAGAACTTCACCGGCATCGATGACCCCTACGAGGCACCCTCGGCCCCCGAGCTGGTGCTGCGCGCGGGCGAGAAGTCGCCCGAGATCCTCGTCGAGGAGATCGTCGCCTACCTCGGCAGCCAGGGCATCATCGGCTAACCGATCCCTCCCCGGCGTGGCTCCGCCTAGCCGCGCTAGCACGCGGACACAACGGCTCTGGGCGCGTCCGGGCGCCAAGAAAAAGGGAGCGCCGCTGCGCGACGCTCCCCACGCTTCCTGGGCGACGGCAAGCCGCCATCGCCCACCCTGGCCGATCAGCCCTGCTGCAGCAGTCGACGCAGATCGATCACTGCCGCGTTCGCACGCGCGATATAGGACGCCATGACCAGCGAGTGGTTGGCCATGGGGCCGAAGCCCGTGCCGTTGAGGATCATCGGACTCCAAATCCGATCCTGCGTGTCTCTCAGCTTGCGTTGAATCTGCTGCAGGGACACCAGGGCGTTCTTGCCCTTGAGGACGGGCTCGAAATCGATCTCCATGGCATCCAGCGTGTGCAGGAGTGCCCAGGTATAGCCCCGCGCCTCGAAAAAGATGTCATCGATCTGCATCCAAGACGTCTTGTTGCTCGCCTCAGACGGAACCGGTGTCGATTGCCGGGCACTGGGATCCCCAGCTAGCGCCGTGTTCAGATCGTTCTGGCCGACGGCATAGGACAGCCGCTGAGCCATGTTTCCCAGCCGCTTCTCCACCAGCAGCAGATAGGCCGTCAAATTGTCCGCCCGCGCGAAGAACTGACCATCCTGCGCCCGATCGTCCGAGAGACGGACGAAATAACGCTCCAGCGCCTTCAGCCCTTTCCCATACTCGGACTCGGTCGAGGGCAGGATCCAGGAATCCGAGTTGTAGTTGAACTGCGGCTGCGCGACTTGCAGATCCTTGTCCTCGACCGATTGAGACTGCGCACGACTGAAGTCGTTGCGCAGCGATTCAGCGAGGTCGCGCAGCTCCGTCAAGGCGCCGAATTCCCAGTTCGGGATGTTGTCCAGATAGACGCCGGGAGGCGCCACGTCGTTGGTCAGATAGCCCCCTGGCTTATCGAGCAGCGTCTGCGCGATCCCGATGGCCGCGGCCGTCGTGTAGCTGCCCACCACCAGCGACGACTCATCGCCGTTGGCCAACTCGGTCGCCTTCTCGCGCACGTCGAACATTGGCGGGGTGCGCGACCAAAGGATGCCGAGGATGATAACGACCACCACATAGGTCAAGAGGAAGAGCCCAGCGGTCCACCAAAGCCCCCTTTCCTTCCAGATGCGCGGGTTGTAGAGCGCGATCAGATCTTTGCCCCGATGGGCCAATCCCTTCTTTGCCGGGGAAGTGTGCATGTTCATCTCATTAACTCCGAGAAAAGACGATGTGCGAGCTCAGCCCGCCCCTAATTCAGCGCCTCATATTGGGGCACAGCGCGTTGATTGCCAGACTCAAGCGAAGTCGTTGTCGATGATGTCCGTGACCCGCCGACAGATCTCGCGACCGTAGTCGGTCCAGAGCCCTTGCCCCCAGTAACGATAGCAGCTGGTCTGCGAGGCCATCAGATGAAAGAGGGCATTGCGGTAACGCGGATCGTCGCTCGGCGTTCCGGGCTGCAGGACGCGCTCGGAGAAGCGCGCGCTCGCCTCCTCCATGGGACCGAGCACATTGTCGTAGCCCTTGACCCAGGAGAGATCGCTGGTCCAGCTGCCGCCGTCCATGTGGAAACGCCCGTCCTCCTGCCTGAGCGTCTCGATGGTCTTGGCCAGCGCCTCCGGGCCATCTCCCGGCTGCATCCTGGCCCAGATGCGATCCTGGAACAGTGGCTGGATCTCCGGCAAATCGCTCTCCTTGATGCCGAGCGCGAACAGATGCTCCAGGTACTCGCTCGCGTTCATCAACGGGGTCTGGGAGTGACTCGACACCTCCACCGCCTCGATGAACTTGGACGGGAACTCGTTCATCATCACGCCGCCGTTCTCTCCGTCGGCGATCTGGGTCACCAGGGGCGGGATCGACTTGCCGGCAAGCTCGACCCGATCCAGGCCCTGGGCCTCGTACCAAGGCTGCATCTGGGCGACCAGCTTGGTATCCGACCCCTGGGTCTTGACGATGGCGATGATACTCGCGCTCTCGCCCCTGGAGTTGGTGCAGACCAGGCGGTGCGGGATGTGCGGTCGCTCCGGGTGGCGCCCGTTGCTGACCTGCTGCACCGTGTGCTCCTGCACCAGGACCCATTGAAAGCCGCAGTCGACCAGGGTCTTGACGAATTCATAGGCCACGTCGGGATGGTTGGGCAGCGCCATCTCGGAGGGCGAGAAGCCGCGCACGCGCTCCAGCGCCTCCCAGCCGAAGATGGCCGCGAAGTGGTGCTGGAAGGCGCGCACATGCAGCCGGTAGTCCTGCACCGGCGTGGAGGGCGCCACCGCATGGCCCCAGGGCATGCCGAGCCACTCGACGGCCGGGGCGTATTCCGGATTGCAGGTCACCGTCTTGAGTGCGTCGATGACGTGGTGCTCGCCCATCTTGCGCAGACCGTGCAGCAAGGTGCCCGAATACTCGAGCATGCAGCGCGGCGACTTGCCGGCACCCATCAGCTGGGGCACGAACTCGCCGATCCGCTTGTAGCACCAGACGAAGACCGGCGCATTGTGGTTATCGCCGATACCCTGATGCTCCATCATGTACTGCAGGTTGCTGATGAGGGCCGCGCTGCGCAGATCGTCGCCGCCGGCGGGGATCAAGGGTTGGTGCTGATGCAGGGCGATGGCGGCGGCGGCGCGGATCTGGGTGAAGTCGATTCCGCCGGCGTCGGCGAATAGACCCCGCGTGCGTCCGCGCGCGATCACCGCATCCAACTCGGCCTCTTGACCGCAGATGTTCGGAACGTCCCCGATATACTCAGGCAATTGATTCACAACGAGTTCCTCGTGTAGGGAATAGCCGGGGCGGCGGCAGGGACTCCTGCCGAACACCATCCCGGAAGAGAAAAAGCAGGGGCTGAGCACTCGCCCCCGCGCGAAGGGGACAAGCGATCACCAGGTCACAGCGGCGTCGCCGGCGCGCTGGTTCGGATCCTCGAGGCTGACGCATCCTCGGCGGTGGGCGCATGAGTCTCGGGCGCGAGCGGCTCCAGCGTCGGACGCGGAGGCTCTGGCGCCTCCTCCGCGCGGCTGTCCTCGACGAGCGTCTCCGCGGCGATCGCCGTCGCCCCGGATCCGACCTGCGCCAGCGCATCCCGGCTGGCCTGAAGCTCAGCCTCGGCCCTCGGCACCCAGGCCTCGCCCCAGAAGAGGTTGCAGCTGGTCTCGGCCTTCAGCAAGTGGTCCAGGGCGCGCTCCATGGCCTCGGCCTCGGGGCCCTCGGTGAGACCGCGCTCCCCAGCATACCAGCGGGCGTCATGGACGACGCGGCTGACCTCGGCAAAGTCCGCCAAGGCCTGACGCTGCCGCTCCGAGCCGGTCCACTGGGTGAAACCCAGGCCGTGGTGCCAGCCCGTATTCCAGGCGCCAGTGCGGACCCGCACCTCGCCGTGGACGCCATGGGTATCCAGATAGTCGCTGATGAAGGTGGGACGGAGGATCGCCTCCTCGCTGCGGGCGTGATCGAGCAGCGGATGATAGAAGGCACTCCAGAAATTGGCCCCTTCGGTCACGTTGCGGAACCAGCCGCCGTTCTCTCCGTCCGTGCAGGTCGTCACCAGCGGCGGGAAGTCGCACCACTTGGTCCGCTCCGCCACCTCGTTGAGGAACCAGCCCAGGTCCATTCCCGACTCCTGCGCATCCGAGAGTTCGCGGTCGCGCACGATGACGACGATCTCCGCGTCCCCGTGCCTGGCGATATGCGGGCGATAGCGCATCTCCTGCCAGGTCATCTCCGTCACGGGCTCGATATGCTCGCTGTCGACGAAGACGTAGCGGTAGCCAAACGCGCGTAGCAGCGGAATGAGCTCCATGGAGAAGCCCATCTCCGGCGGCCAGAAACCCTGGAAACGCGGCCGCCACAGCAGATGATGGGCGATGCCGAGCCAGCGCCGCAGATGCTCCTTGCGGTCGGCTTCCGGAATGAGTGGCAGCACCGGGTGGTAGTAGCCGGTGCCCACCACCTCGAACAGCGACTGATTCTGGAAGTGCCAGAGCAGCGAACCACAGTCGACGATGCCGTAGACCTGCTGCTGGAAGGCCGGATCCGACAACGTCTCCAGGAGCGTCCCCGAAAGCGAGAGATGGACCCTTGCCACATCCTCCTGTCCCCACAGGCTGCGCGGGATGCGGTCGAGGGCGAAGAGGATTTCCTTCGCCTCCCAGGTCTGGTGCTCCAGCAATGCTTGGAGATTGCCCAGGGGCTGATGGAGATTGAGTACGAGCGCATGGTGAGCGATCATCGTTACGAGACCCCAATGACGACAGTTTGGGGGAGAGAATAGCAAAGCCGGCGGGCGAGATTCACTAAGGATGGGTGACGAGGGCAGTTGGCAGTTGGCAGTTGGCAGTTGGCAGTTGGCAGTTGGCAGTTGGCAGTTGGCAGTTGGCAGGATTGTAAGCCTAGCCGTTGACGAATGACAGCATCACTGCCCCCATCGATAAAGAAGGATCCGCCGGTCAGTGCTGGAAAGGCTTGAGCCCCGACCAAAACACACCACTTCCAAACCGCAGACTGACCCCTGACCCCTGACAT
>NZ_NRRF01000047.1 GCF_016583565.1 Thiocystis violacea
TGCGTGTGCGCGTCGATCAGTGCTGCGAACGGATGGGCCATCGGTTTTCTCCCCTTGAAAAAGGCGGGGAGCCTTTCCAGCCCGGCTCGCGAGCCGCCGAGTGTCACGGACTCGGATGGCGGTGTTCAGCCATCTTCTAAGAAAGACAGTCGGAAGCGTCAATGACGCTGCCGAAAACCGATCACATGGGGCTATCTGCAGCGAAAAAATACTCATCGGCAGGCATCATGCCTGCGGAATGTGCGCCAGATGGCTAACCGGGGCCTGCGCGCGCGGCCGCGGGGCAGTTGACGCCAGCTTAAGCAGGTTGTCGGATTATCGGTGCAAGTCATTGATTACGAAAAATCACGCCCCGAGTGAAAGCGTACAAAGACAATTTATATCAGTAGCTTCAACCAGAAATCTCGAAAACCTGTTCGGATGCGGCTTGGCCACACCCGAACCCGATCAATCCAACCGACCTCGATACTCAGGCTCCCATGGCGACGCGCAGATCCCCCTGGGGATCGTCGCCGGTGAGGCGTAGATCAAATCTCTCCTGCAAGATCTTGAAGACGTTGGGGCTCACGAACGCAGGTGCCGCCGGGCCGAGTGTAATGCCCTTGACGCCGAGGCTCAGCAGCGTCAGCAGCACGGCGACCGCCTTCTGCTCGAACCAGCTGATGACCAGCGTCAGCGGCAGATCGTTCACGCCGCAGTCGAAGGCCTTGGCCAGGGCGACCGCCACCGCGATGGCGCCATAGGCGTCGTTGCACTGCCCCATGTCCATCAGACGTGGCAGCCCGAGGTGCTCGCCGAAGTCATGATCGCGGATGCGGAACTTGCCGCAACCCAGTGTCAGGATGAAGGAATCGGCCGGGGTGCTCTGGGCGTATTCAGTGAAGTAGTTGCGGCCCTTCTCGGCGCCGTCGCAGCCGCCGATGACGAAGAAGTGGCTGATCTTTCCGGCCTTGACTGCATCCACGATAGTCTGGGCCTGATCGAGGAGCACGCTGCGATGAAAGCCGATGGTCGACTCGCCCAGGATCTCCTCCTTGCAGGGCTCGCACTTACGAGCCTCTTCGATAACCGGTGTGAAGTCGTCATCAAGTAGACACTGGCCGCCTGGTACCGCCGTGGCGCGCATGGTGAAGAGTCGGCCCTTGTAGCTCTCCGGCGGGATGAGCACGCAGTTGGTGGTGCCGACGACGGGGCCGGGGAAGACGGCGAACTCTTTTTTCTGATTCTGCCAGGCGCCGCCATAGTGGCCGGCCAGATTGGGATGGTCGCGCAGCTTGGGATACATGTGCGCGGGAAGCATCTCGCCGTGGGTGTAGACCTTGATGTCGGTCCCCTCGACCTGCTGGAGCAGATTCCAGAGGTCGACCAGGTCGTGGCCCGTCACCAGGATCCCCGGCCCCGCCTGCATGCCCTCCTTGACCTTGGTCGGCGCAGGCCTGCCGAAAGTCTCGACATGCCCTTCATCGAGCAACTCCATGACGCGCAGGTTCATTTCGCCGCACTTGAGGCAGTATTGCAGCAAGCTCTCGACGTCGAAATTCACGTTGGTCATGGTGGCGAACAGGGCCTCTTCGATGAAGGCCGATACCCGGTCGTCGTACTTGCCCATGCGCCGCGCATGGTGGGCATAGGCAGCCATGCCTTTGAGCCCGTACAAGAGGGTTTCTTGGAGCGACTGAACGTCGGCATCCTTCCCGCAGACGCCCGGGGAGTTGACACAGGCGGTCTGGCGAAAGGTTTGCTCACACTGATTGCAGAACATGGTGACCTCAGAATTAGGACGATAGAACCGTCGGAGGGGACCGCGGGAGGAGCCTCTTGCCCTGGCCGCGGGTCGGTGCACGACGGCCAGTGTCCCGTGGTTGTGTCGCGCGGGCCTTGACTGAGGTCAAGGCCCGCGAGGCGGCGCTCTTGCCGGTTGGTGAGGACCCGCTGAACGTCCATGACGAAAACGGGGCATCGATCGGCGCGGACCCTGCCGGCGGATCCGGCGACGACCAGGCCCCAAGCAAAGGGGTCAATCGCGCTATACTCGCGCTGCCGACCACAGGGCCAGCCGATCCAAAGGAACCGCCCCCGGCGGTCGCTCGGCCAGCTTGGAGCAGACCAGGAACGACTCCGATCGAAACGCGGCATCGGAGCTCTTCCCGTGATCGCTCAAGCGCTGCGTCCTTTGGTGAACGGCCCTGACCCAAGTGGCATCAATCCCTCAGGAACCCCACACTAGCCCATGTTTTCACAGGGAGAGCCTCCGGCATGGAGCTGACCAATCAAATCATCCTCATCGGCTCGGTGGTGCTCCTGGTCAGCGTACTTGCGAGCGTCCTGACCAGCCGGCTCGGGGCGCCTCTGCTCCTGGTCTTCCTGGTCATCGGCATGCTGCTCGGCGCCGACGGACCCGGCGGCATCCAGTTCGACGACGTCCAGCTCGCCCACCTCTTCGGTAGCCTCGCGCTCGCCATCATCCTGTTCGACGGCGGGCTGGTGACGCCCTACAAGGACTTCCGCGTCGGTCTCAGGCCAGCGCTCGGGCTGGCGACTGTCGGGGTCGCCATCACCGCCTCCATCACGGGCCTCTTCGCCGCTTGGTGGCTGGGACTGAGCTGGCTGGAGGGGCTGCTGCTCGGCGCCATCGTCGGATCGACCGATGCCGCGGCGGTCTTCTCCGTCCTGCGCTCCCAGGGGCTGGAACTCAAGCAGCGCGTCGGTGCAACGCTCGAGATCGAATCCGGCAGCAACGACCCCATGGCCGTCTTCCTCACCATCGTACTGATCGAACTCGTGCTCAGCGACGGCGGCAACCCAGGTTTCGTGCTCTTCACGGAGTTCCTCCGTCAGATGGGCCTGGGCGCCGCGATCGGCATCGCCGGCGGATTCGGCCTGGTTTGGCTGATCAACCGCCTGGAGATGTCGCCCGGGCTCTACCCGCTCGCCGTCATGGCCGGCGGGCTCAGCCTCTTTGGCATCACGGCGGTGCTGGACGGCAGCGGCTTCCTTGCCATCTATCTGGCCGGCCTCGTCATCGGCAACCGGCGACTGCAGTTTCGCATCGAAATCAAACGCTTCCACGACGGAATTGCACGCCTGGCGCAGATCGGGATGTTCTTGATGCTCGGACTCCTGGTCACACCCTCGGAACTCCTTCCTGTGGCGCTGGATGCCCTGCTCTTTGCCGCTGTCCTCATCCTGCTCGCGCGTCCTTTCGCCGTCTGGTTCTGCCTGCTCCCCTTCCGCTTCCCCTGGCGCGAGCAGGTGTTCGTCGGCTGGGTGGGCCTGCGTGGCGCCGTGCCCATCATCCTCGCCCTCTTCCCGCTGCTGGCGGGGCTCGACCAGGCGCAGATGTACTTCAACATCGTCTTCTTCGTCGTCCTGGTGTCGCTGCTGATCCAGGGCTGGACGGTGACCTCGCTCGCCCGCGTCCTGCAGTTGGAAGTCCCGCCGACCAGCCATGTGGTGCAACGCGTCGAGCTGGACATCCCGGGCCTGCAGGAGCTGGAGCTGGTCGGCTACCACCTCGCGGACAACGCGCCCATCGTGACGGAACACCGAACCGGGCCTCACCTGCCAGCGAACGCGCGTCCGGTCGCTATCGTGCGCGACAAGCATCTCGTGGACAGCCTGGACCCGCTCGATCCCAGACCGGGCGACTATCTCTATCTCATCGCCGAGCCCAAGGACCTGCCCGAACTCGACCGCCTCTTCATCCCAGGCCCGGTGTCGGAGCACCTCTCCGATCTCGCCTTCTTTGGCGAGTTCGTACTCAACGGCGATGCCAATCTGGCCGGCATCTGCGCGGTCTACGGCGTGAACCTCTCTGAGGCTGAGCCGGACCTCACGCTCGACACCCTCATCCGGCGCGGCCTCTATACGCATCCCGTCGTCGGGGATCGCGTGCAGCTCGGGAGCATCGAGCTGGTCGTCCGCGAAGTCGACGAAGACGTCGTCACCAAGGTCGGTCTCAAGCTACCTCACACGAAATGATGACGACCGCAGGATCGGGCGAGCCCCGATTCGCGCGGACACGCCCATTCAGGCGAGCCCCCATGAGACGCCACGCACCGCCTCTTATCCCCAATAAATTCTATCGCTTACAGCCTCTTTTCGATTAGGGGCTGAGCGACTCCAAAAGCCAACCACAGGTTCATCCAAGGGCTGAATGGCAGAAGGACGGACAGCGATATGAGAACAGATGCGTGTTCGGTTTGCTGACGGCCGACTATTCTCTTCAGACGCATTCATCACATTCACGCCTTCATGGGCCAATCACTCACGCATGGATGCCCGTGAAGACGATGAAAACCTGAATTGAAGTGAAATAAGACCGACAAGTATTCGCCGTAAATTCCGCACCTTCCCGCAGTAACTAGAGGCCGCCGGACAACTGTTGTCAAGAGGACACATACACGTAGAGAAGAAGAGAAGGACAGGCTCTTAGGCATCTGTTTTAAAAGGACTAAGCCAAGAAACCCGTTGCCAGGAGCAACATTTTTTTTGGCATATAAGGGACATCCATTATCGACAGACAGGGTGATTGGGTTCATGCTTATACCCAAGACGATTCCCGAATCTGTTCCGGTGTTGATACAAGCGAACCTCATCGTCGGGTTGCTGTATTGCTTGATGGATCACGACCTTGTTCGATTGCGATTTCACTCGAGTCGCAAACCTGGTTGGATCACACACGGCTTCGGTCATGAAACTGTCGGATCGCGAACGGCTCGGATCTGACGCAGAGATCACCAATCCAATTCCTCAGGGAACAACCAAGAAGAGAAAGCCCATGTCAGACGCGCCCTTCGATCTAGTCGACGCCAAAGACAGCTTCACAGATACCGACTGGTTCAATACCTGCCAAGCAACCCAGATGCCCTACGTGGTCGTGCGCAGCGGAGACGCTACAGCGGATGTCCTCTGGGACTTCGTGACCCTGCCTCCCAGTTGCGACGCCAAGTTGAGAGCCAACTTCGCGGCGCTCGAACGGGACGCGCGCGCCATCTTCGATCGGTTTGCGCTGGAAGAGTCCTACCTGCGGGTCAAGCCGACCATGATCTGCTTCGATCACTTGCCGTTCGACGAGGCCAAGCAGGCCGCCTCAGAGCTGTATCGACTCATCGCCGCCTACCTGCCGGCACGCCAGAGGCTGCGTTATGGCCCAGAGGCGAACCCCGCCTTCGCCAACAAAGTCCAGGACATCGGCCGCAGCCAGCGCAGTTGCGGCGGCAATCGCCGTCTTTGGGTCGAGCACAGCGGCCCATCCTCCAGCGCCGCTTGATCGACTGCGGCGGTCGACCGGCACCGTCCCAGACGGCGCCGGTCGCTCGCCACCACATCAGCCACACAACGGCTCCGCCGGATGCCGCTCGATCGCACCCAGAGAGCGAGCTCGCCCAGATCGCAGGATGTTTTTCGATTCCGCAGCCGATTCATCCTATGTCGGACAAAGCTCCTAGCTCGCGCCACTGACCTTGGCGACGCCGCCACGCAGGAGCAGCGCTCCACCGCCCCCGTCTCCACCACCGACTGGCGGGCGTCAAAACACCAGATAAAGCGCCCTTTTGACGGGTTGCGCACAATATGTTGTGCCTCCGGGCTTGGACTTCGGCCTTCAATGCCATAGACTCCAAAGCGTGACGGATGGGTCGTGCCGCGGTATCCGAGCGATGCACCGAAGCCACCCGAGAAATCCCACGCCCGAGCAGTCTGGCCTTGGTCGTCAGTTGGACCGGTAGGGTGGACGAGTGAAAGCGAAGTCCACCGAATCCCGCGCCGTCGTTGGTGGACTGCGCTGCGCTTGTCCACCCTACAGAAGACGACTGGACCCAAGGATGAGCGACGCCAGCAACCACAGCCTGAGCAACCACACTTCGAGGACATCATGATGCTGAACTGGGACGACCCTCTCGCGGCCGCGAGCCACGGCACAAGGCACCACGCAGCGAGCGAGCCTGTACCAGATCATTTCGCGGACGTGTCTCCCGCGGCGCTGGACGCCGCGCCTCTGGAATCGACACAGCGGATCCGGCCCCACCAGACCGAGAGCCATGTTCGGCCTGGACAGGGATTGGTCGGCAATGAATCCCTCATGGCGACGGCCGGCGCCGCGCCCGTAGTGGACCCCGACCCCTTTGCCGCGTCCGCAACCGGGCAAGACAGCCTGCCGATCGAAGACACCTCGATCCCAGGTCCTCGCGTGGCGACCGCCGCATCGGCGACGACGACAGCGCACGCGCTCACGAACGCCGCGCCAGGCGGTGCGACTGGACTGGAAAACCTCGAGATGGGCGCGGGACGGGTGCGCGTGGATGACAAGAGGATCATCAACTGCCACGCCGACCTCAATCAGCTCGTCCCCTTCAAGTACGACTGGGCCTGGCAGAAATATCTGGACGCCTGCGCCAACCATTGGATGCCGCAAGAGATCAACATGAATGCGGACATCGCCCTCTGGAAGGATCCCAATGGGCTCACCGAGGACGAGCGCACCATCATCAAGCGCAATCTCGGCTTCTTCTCGACGGCCGATTCCCTGGTCGCAAACAACCTGGTCCTGGCCGTCTATCGCCACATCACCAACCCCGAGTGTCGGCAGTATCTGCTGCGCCAGGCCTTCGAGGAGGCGCTGCACACCCACGCCTATCAGTACGTGGTCGAGAGCCTGGGGCTGGATGAAGGCGAAATCTTCAATATGTACCGCGAGGTGCCCGCCGTCGCGCGCAAGGCGGAATGGGCACTGCCCTACACCCGCTTCCTGGCCGACCCGCACTTCGCCACGGGCACGCTTGAGAACGACCAAAAACTGCTGCGCGAGCTGGTCGCCTTCTATGTCATCTTCGAGGGCATCTTCTTCTATGTCGGCTTCGTGCAGGTCCTGAGCATGGGGCGGCGCAACAAGATGACCGGCACGGCCGAGCAGTTTCAGTACATCCTGCGCGATGAGTCCATGCACATGAACTTTGGCATCGACGTCATCAATCAGATCAAGATCGAGAATCCTCAGCTCTGGACCCCGGCCTTCAAGCAGGAGCTGATCGATATGATTCGCGACGCCGTCACCCTCGAGTCCCACTACGCGCACGACACCATGCCGCGCGGCGTGCTCGGTCTCAACGCCCCCATGTTCGAGGAGTATCTCCAGTTCATCGCCAACCGGCGCTGCGCTCAGATCGGTCTGCCCGAGCAATATCCTGGCGTCAGTAATCCCTTCCCATGGATGTCCGAGGTCTTGGATCTCAAGAAGGAGAAGAACTTCTTCGAAACGCGCGTCACGGAATATCAGACGGGCGGAGCCTTGAATTGGGACTGATGCGCTCGGGCGCGGTGAGGATCTCGCCGCCGGATTGTGGCGGCTCGGGATCTGAGTTGTAGCCAGCGATTGCTGGCGTTGGCGCATCCTCAGCCGCGACTCCCACGCGGCTGGACATCCAACTCCAAAAGGGCACTCCGAGCGGCAGCTTTCAGGGTGTGACGCGCGACGGTTTCAGCCGGAGTCAGCGGTCTCCGCCACGCGGCTCAACGCCCTCATCACCGCCAGCAGCAACATCCTCCATTGGGATCACCACCGTGATCGGCAGCGTGCTGGTGCGCAGGATTCGCACGGCGACGGAGGCCTATCGGGCGCAAACGGAGAAGCCTGCGCGAACGGGCACGCCTGGTTGAGCGGTGTCTTCGACCTTAAGATGCCCGTTGCGCAGCGGTGATCGACAGGATCACGCCCATCATGATCAACATGGGTTTCGATACGATGAAGGTCTTGCATGTCGTCTGGCGTCCCGAGCCCGGCGACGCCTTTCCGCGGAGCGGTGCACTCTGGCTCTGGGTCGAGACAGTGCCAACGCCACGCGCCGGGCACGCCCATGGTAGGACGTCCCATCCCTTCCAATTGCCTGACGATGCCTGGCCCGAGCTGCTGGACGCGCTGGGCCTGGCGCCCCGGTCCGCGCGGGTCAAGCCTCTGCTGAGTTCCCTCCGCCTCTGGCTGCCGAGCGCCGCGGACGCCCCCCTGCCCTCGCCACAGCTCGCCAAGTCCTGGCCTGAGCCGATCGACACCGAGCCGGCCACCATCCAGCCCTGGGAGGTCGAGTGCTACCGACTCGACCGCCCCATCAAGCAGCTCTCCGACATCCATTTCCTCGCCTTCTATCAGGCCGAGGGGCTGGAGCCGGGGAGCGACTTTCTCTTCTGGTATTGGCTGACGCAGAACCTCAAGCGCCTGCTGGTGCGCGACCAGTATCTGCCAGCCTTGGTCTACCGCCAGCCGCCGACGCCCAAGGGCAAGCGCAAGGCACCGCCCTACGAGATCCATGGCGCCTGGGAGTGGACCTCCGAGGACTACGAGCGGCTCATCGTCGATGCCGCCGAGCGCATGCCGGCGGCCTGCGCGGCGGGCATGGAAGGCTTGGCCGAACCCGAGTCGCTGCTGCGCCATGTCAGCGAGGTGCTACTCGATGCTCTACTGCGCGGGCTCGCCTTGCCCGCGACTGTCCGTAAGAAGCTCGAGCGCACGCTGCTCGACGCCTGTCTCACGCCGATGTCGGCACCGAGTCCCTGGCCGGCGCCCGGCGCCGGACTGGACCGCTACCGTGAATGGCGCCAGTGGCGTCAGCGTATCCTCGGCAGCGGGCGCGATGCCACCTTCACGCTCGGCTTCCGGCTGATCGAGCCGCTGGACGAGTCGGAGGACACCTGGACGCTCGAATTCGTCGCCGTGCCCAAGGACGATCCCTCCCAACGTCTGCCGCTCGCGGACTATTGGTCGCTGTCCGCCGCCGAGCGTAAGCAGGCACACCGCCAGCTCGGCGCCGACTTCGAGACTCAGGCGCTACTCGACCTGGGACTCGCCGCCCGCATGCTGCCCAGTCTCTGGGCGGGACTCGACACCGCCACGCCCCAGTCCGTGACGCTCGACCTGGACACCGCCTTCCGCTTCCTCAAGGAGGATGCCTGGATCCTGGAGGATGCCGGCTTCAAGGTCATCGTCCCTGCCTGGTGGACACCCAAGGGACGCCGTCGGGTACGCATCCGGCTGCGTTCCAACCCGCAGCACGAGAAGGCGTCGGGCAGCGCCGCCGGGACCGGCATCCTCAGCCTCGACAACCTGATCCAATACCGCTACCAGCTCGCCATCGGCGACGAGACGGTGAGCGAGGACGAGTGGCAGCGCCTGGTCGACGCCAAAACCCCATTGGTGCGCTTCCGTGGCCAATGGGTCGAGCTGGACCGCGACCAGATGCAGGAGATGCTCGCCTTCTGGCGCGAGCACGGTCAGGAGACCGCCGAGATGGATCTCCAGTCGCTACTGCAGCGCACCGCCACGGATGATCTCTTCGAGGTCGACCGCGACGACGCCCTGGCCGAGATGCTCGAAGGGCTGCGCGACCGCAGCCGCCTGGAGCCGATCGCCGACCTCCCCGACCTGAACGCCGAGCTGCGCGACTACCAGAAGCGCGGCGTCGGCTGGATCGGGCTCCTGGAGCGCCTGGGGCTCAACGGCTGCCTGGCCGACGACATGGGTCTCGGCAAGACGATCCAGGTCATCGCCAGACTGCTCCAGGAGCGCGCGGACGGCGAAGCGCCCGGCCCGACCCTGCTGATCGCCCCGACCTCGGTCATCGGCAACTGGCAGAAGGAGGTCGAGCGCTTCGCCCCGCAACTGCCGGTGCTGATTCATCACGGCAGCGGACGCGCCGCTGACGCCAAGAGCTTCAAGCAGGCGGTGGCGGGCAAGGCGCTGGTCGTCACCTCCTACGCCCTGGCGCGGCGCGATCAGCCGATGCTCGCCGCGCGCGACTGGCACCGGGTGGTGCTCGACGAGGCTCAGAACATCAAGAACCCCAAGGCGGCCCAGACCAAGGCCATCGGCAAGCTGCACGCCACCCACCGGCTCGCCCTGACCGGCACCCCGGTCGAGAACCGACTGATGGACCTCTGGTCGATCCTCCACTTTCTCAATCCCGGTTATCTCGACACCCAGGCGCGCTTTCGCAAGCGCTTCGAGCTGCCGGTGCAGCGCGACCAGGATCCGGTCCAGACCGCGACCCTCAAGCGCCTGGTCGAGCCCTTCATCCTGCGCCGGCTCAAGACCGACAAGGCGATCATCCGCGACCTGCCGGACAAGATCGAGGCCATCCAGTATTGCAACCTCGGCAAAGAGCAGGCGGCGCTCTACGAGGGCGTGGTGCGCGAGGTCGAACGCGACCTAGAGGAAAAGGAGGGCATCGAACGCCAGGGGCTCATGCTCTCCACCCTCATGCGGCTCAAGCAGATCTGCAACCACCCGGCCCAGTTCCTCCAGGACGGCAGCCCCTTCAGCCCCGAACGCTCGCACAAGCTGCAACGGCTCCAGGAAATGTTGGAAGAGGTCATGGCCGAGGGCGATAGCGTACTCATCTTCAGCCAGTTCACCGAGGTCGGCGCCGCGCTCGAACGGCTGCTGCGCCAGGAATGGCGCTTCAACAGCTTCTATCTGCACGGCGGCACCTCGCGCAAGCGCCGCGAGGAGATGATCGCCGACTTCCAGAATCCGGCGACCGAGCCCTCCGTCTTCGTGCTCTCGCTCAAGGCCGGCGGCGTCGGCATCACCCTGACCAAGGCCAACCACGTCTTCCATTTCGACCGCTGGTGGAACCCGGCGGTGGAGGATCAAGCCAGCGACCGCGCCTTCCGTATCGGCCAGGAAAAGACCGTCTTCGTGCACAAGATGGTCACCCTGGGCACGCTCGAAGAGCGCATCGACGAGATGATCCGCGCCAAGCAGGCGCTCGCCGGCGCCATCGTCGGCAACGACGAATCCTGGCTCGCCCAGCTCGACAACGAGCGCTTCAAGGCGCTCATCCGGCTCAATCGCGACGCGGTGGTGGACTGACAGATGGCACAACAGGGCAAGACTTGGTGGGGACAGCGCTTCATCGCCGCACTGGAAGGCTGCATGGACCGAGGGCGACTGCAGCGCGGACGCAGCTACAGCGGCGACAACCGCATCCTGAGCTTCGACATCGAGAAGGCATTGGTGAGCGCCACGGTGCGGGGCAACGTCAATGCCTATTTCGGCGTCTACAAGGAGCCGCAATACAAGACCCAGATCCGCCTGGCCCCCATCCCGGATAAGGACTGGGACAAGGCCATCGCCACGCTCGGCAGCAACGCCGCCCTGGTCTCGCAACTGCTCATGGGCGAGATGCCCGAGCGCATCGACCAGGTCTTCGCCGGCATGCAGCTGAACCTGCTGCCGCAGAGCCGCAAGGACTTCGCCCTCACCGACTGCTCCTGCCCCGATTACGCCAACCCCTGCAAACACATCGCCGGTGTCTATTACCGGCTGGCGGGACAACTGGATAGCGATCCCTTCCTGCTGTTCGAACTGAGGGGCCTGTCGCGGGAGCGATTGCACAGGGCGCTGAGCGAGACGCCACTGGGGAAGGCGCTGGTGTCGATGATGGACGAGCGGGCGGAGCCAGTGGAGCCGGCGGAGTCCTTCTTCACACGACCAAAAAGCGCCGAGTCGGCACCCAACTATCGGGATTTCTGGATTGGCGGAAAGCGACTGCCGACCGAGATCGAGCCGGCCACCCCGCCGGTCGTGTCGGGGATCTTGGTGAGAAAGGCGGGGGATTTTCCGGGGTTCTGGGAGAGGGATAATTCGTTTGTGGAGGTGATGGAGGAGTTGTATGGGAGGGTGAGAGGGAAGAGCAAGGGGGGGTTGTAGGATGATGGGGTCAGGTCTAGGTTTATAGCATCGCAGCAGAGCCTCAAGCACCTGGACTGCCCTCCGCAGGCGGGGATCTGTGCAAGGGCGACCGGGTAACTGGCCGTCCTACCGCGATGGAGGCCCAACCGACGCCAGACATCAGTTGTGGTCACACCAGCCGCCGGATCGACCTTGAGCACCAGAACAGCAACTCCACTTGCCACCTGCAGCGGTAGAGTGCCAAGACCGTGGGTCCATCCAACGTCTCGGGGGCACGGTGGTGAACACCATCACCCAACCGGCCAGAAACAGCGTGGCCTCGCGCGGGGTTCGCCCCTTGCGTTGGGCGGCTTGGCGGCAACGCCGGCGGGCGCCTCCGCCGCCTCAGGCGGGAGACGCGCCGCGTGCAGCCAGCCCGGTCCGCTGGTGTCCTTCGGTGCGCGTAACCACACCGGGAGCGTGAGCGTGTCGCTGGATTGGGCGCGCAGATGCGCCGCGATCTCCAACCGCGCCGCCGCCGGATCGAACACCTGCGCATCCTCTGGGCGTGCCCATAAGAGCATCGACGTTGGGTTCAAACGCACGACGACCCCAACGCCACGTGCGGACAGCTCCAGAATCACGCGCGGTTGATGGTAGCCTCGGTCCGCGAGCACATCGCGCCGCCAACTGCCTTGGGCGGATCACAAGGCCACCCCATGGCCCGCCGCAACCATGAACATCAGCATTGGAATCGAGAGCACGGCATTGATCCGCGCAACGGTGGCGATGGTCTTCCTGGCCCTGGCGAGATCCGCCTCGCCTTCCGTTTTCGCGATCCCCATGACCTTCTTCTGATTCGGCCACAGCACGAGCCAGACGTTGATCAGCAGAATGGTCCCCAGCCAGACGCCGATTCCCATGGGCAGTCCGTACGCCGCGTCGCCGCCGCGACTCAGACCCAGCGTGAAGGCGGAGAGCAACTGGTCGGTGCGGACCAGATACCAGGCGCCGGTCAACCAGGTGGCCAGTGCCGCCCAGCGGAACCAGAGCAGCGCCCTGGGCAGGATGTACTTGCCGATCGCGGCCGGCCCCGGTCCGCCCTGATCGGCGGTGGCCGCCGCAATCGCCGGCATCTGGACGAAGTTGAAGAAGTAGAGCAGCCCGACCCAGATGATGCCGGCGACGATGTGCGCCCAGCGCAGGAGGGCCAGCTCATTGAGCTCCAGCAGTCCCTGACCGCTGAAGAGATTGACGATCATGGCAAGCAGGACCGAGAGGAGCAGACCGGCGACCCAAACACCTTTGATCGAATTCAATGGATTCATGGCAAGACTCCGCGTTTCAACGATTTCCGGAAAAGATCCTAACCGTAGGGGTGTGATGTCTTGGTAAAGTCGTTTCCAGAATTCACCTAAGTCTGGCCGCGTAGCCGCCAGTGGCCAGATTTTCCGCCAGCCTTTTCAACGAGCCGGATGTCCGTCATCGTCATGCCGCGATCGACGGCCTTGCACATGTCATAGATGGTCAACAGGCTAACCTGAACGGCGCAAAGCGCCTCCATCTCGACCCCGGTCTGGCCATTGGTTTCGACCGTCGCGCAACAATGGACCGCCAGATCCTCGGGGCGAAGCGTCAGATCGATCGCGACACGGGTCAGACTCAAGGGATGACAGAGCGGCACCAGATCGGCGGTCCGCTTCGCCCCCATGATACCGGCGATGCGCGCGACACCGAGTACATCACCCTTGCCGTGCCCACCCCGTTCGATGAGCGCGAGGGTTGCCGCCTCCATCCGGATCCAGCCCTCGGACACCGCGCGACGGCGTGTCACGGCCTTGCCGCCGACATCCACCATGTGGGCGTCGCCGGCCTGAGTGAAGTGGGTTAGTGACATCCAGAATTCACCTGAGTAGCCGGTGGTGGAACTGGGACAACGCGCGCGATCGAGCAGGGATAACCGCGCATTGCGTTGGAGCCGCTAGCAGGATCGAAACGTGCGTCGTCGATCAGCGCGTTGTAGTTGAAGCGGTCGATGGCGTAGTCCGGCAAACCGAGTTCCGGGCAGGATTCCCACCACCCGTATTGCGCACAGAGGGTATCGACCGCGAGCCTATCGGTGATGCGCGCGCGCGCCCGCATCGACCCGAGCGCTGACTCGATCCTGACCCAATCCCCTTCCGAGATCCCTTTGCGCTCGGCCAATTCCGGACCCAACTCGACCAGCGGCTCGGGCAGCTTGCCGCGCAGCGAGGGCATGGCATGGTGCTGACTGTGGCAGAAGTAGGGCCACTTCGCCGTGGTCAAGCGCAGCGGATAGGCATCACTGAGCGGCAGGCGGTCCGGCCCAGGCGCCGGTATCGGCGCGAGACCGGCGTCGAGCAGCGTCTCCGAATAGATCTCGATGCGCTTGGTCGGGGTGTCGAAGCCGCCGTGAAGATAGGGTCGATAGGCCGTCTCGAGCGGGAGCGGAACCCCCTCGGGATGCTGTTCCAACGCCTCGAGCCCGATGCCGGTTGGCGCGATCTGGTGGCGCAGTCCCGCCCGTTGGTCAGCGTCAAAGAACCTGTCACCCAGACCAAGCCGGTCGGCGAGCGCGAAGACGATCGCGGTATCCGAGCGACTTTCGCCCTGTGGCGGCAGCACCGGCTGACGCAGCTGCAGCCAGCGCGAGCCTCGCTCGCCCAGCTGGAACCCGGCCGCCAAACCCTCCCTCTCCCAGGGCGAGGCCACCGGTAGCACCAGGTCCGCATACTGGGCCGTCGGGTTCAGGAACATATCCGCATGGACATAGAAATCCAGGGCGCGCAGCGCCGGATCAAGGGTCGGCGTATTCGGCTTGGTGAGGAGCGGATTGGCGCCGAAGCTCAGCAGACCCCTTACCGGATAGGGCTCGGACTCGAGCACCGCGCGAGCGAAATCCCGGCTCGTGACCCAGCCCTTGGCGGACGGGCCGAGCGGTCGGTCCTCTCGGCCCAGGGCCTTGCCGAGCCGATCCTGGGGCAGCAGGTCGAAGCCCATGATGTCGTTGAGCGGCGGCACGGCGAATCGCACATTTCCGCCAGGCGCACCGAAAGAGCCCGTCAGCGCGCACAGCAGGCCGATGGCACGGCCGCTCTGGGTCGCCTCTGCCTGCTGGCAGATCCCGGCCCAATGAAAAAAGCTCACTGGTCCCGACTCGTACAGCAGCCGCGCGGTCTCGCGAATCTGCCTCGCCGGCACGCCGCTGAGGGTCGCCGCACGCTCGGGCGGATACTGGGCGCAGCACTCGGCGAAGACCTGAAAGGCCGGACGGCAACGCACCTCACGGCCCTGCTCCCGCAAGACGACGTCGCCGAGCAGCAACGGCTTGTCCGGGGGATCGTCGAGGTAGGCCCCGCGGACCGGATCATAGGCGGCCGTGCGCTGCCGTCGCGCATCCCAGGCCATCAGGACCCGCTGTGCGCCCTGTGGGGTCGATCGCTCCGCCGCCATGAAGCGACCATCATCGGACCGCACCAGCAAGGGACCGTTGCTCCAGTGTGCGATGAAGTCCTGGTCGTACCAACCGTTCTCGATCATCTCCCCGGCGATGGAGAGCGCCAGCACCAGATCGGATCCTGGCCGTACCGCAAGCCATTGGTCGGCGGAGCCCGCAAGCCCGGCCCGACGGGGATCGACCACGATCAGCCGCGCGCCGCGACGTTTTGCCTCCGTGGCTGCCCGCGCATAGGCGGGCCAGGAGGTGGACGGATTGAAGCCCCAAAAGAGCATGCAGCCCGTGTGATCGAAGTCCGGGATGCCGATATTGGATCCAAACGTCAGGGCGCTCCCGAAGTCCTTATGCCAGTTGCAATTCTCTGTCGCGAAAAGGACATTGGGACTTCCGACGGCATGCGCCAGACGATGAATCCAGCCAAAGGCGTCCGCGACTGCGGTCCCGCTCGGCGTCGTGACCCCGAACACGACCGACTCCGCGCCAGCGTGCTCGGCGCTCTGGCGGATCCGCTCCGCGGTGAAGTCGAGCGCCTCGTCCCAGGAGACGCGCCGCCAGCCCGGGTCCGCGTCGCCCTTCGGGCGCGTGCGCATCAGCGGATGGAGCAGCCGCTGGTCGCTGTGGACCAACTCGGGAGCCGCTCGCCCCTTGACGCAGAAGCTCCCTCCCGTCGGATGCTCCGGGTCTGGACGCACCTTCACCAGACGGCCCGCCTCCACCGTCGAGATCGCACCGCAGCGCGAGATGCAGAGCGGGCAGTAACCACGAATCTCAGGCATGCTCGATGACCTCGTTAGTTGCGCCCTGATGGCTCAAAGACTCTTTCTCGGCTGGACCGAACCGAGGCCGTTCACCATCGCCCCGGCACCCCGAAACAACCGCCGCAGGAGCCCGAAAAAGGTCAGCCCCCAGGCCAGAAGCGCGACGTAAACCGTCATCGCGGGGATCCGGCTCAATCCCTCGATCTCCAATGCCATCGCCAACTGATGGGTGCTCGCCGTATACATCCCGAGCGGAAAGACCGCGCCCCAGAACAGCGGCGTATAGACGAGGGGAACGCGCCTCAACCCATAGGTCCAGACTGCGAAACCGATCAGGAGCGGAATCCACCAGGTCCCCGCGGCCCAGAAGAAAAGGGTGAAGCCTTTGAGGAACGGCACCAGGGCAAGCAATAGCGGCGACTCCCCGGCATGAAGGATCAGGGTCGCGCCGGCCTGGGTCGCGATGGCGGTAGCCCCCATGTTGATCCAGTAGGGCGGGGTCAGACTGCCCGGCTCGACCGGCATGAAGGTCAGCCGGTAGAAGACCAGGGCGATGATGTTGAGATACAGCATGCAGCCCATGCAAAAGAACAGCAGACAAAGAAGAAGGACGGTCGTCTGGTGATCCGGGAAGCGATCGGCCACCAGGGTTCCGAGCACCGCAATGGACTGTGTGGCAACGGAGGCGATCAGCCAGACGCCGCTGAGCCCGTCCGTAAGCGAGGGCTTGGCAGGCTGCACGATGACGGCTGTGAAGAAGGCGTAGGTAATGAGCAGCCAGAGACAGAGCGCGAAGATCCAGAGTCCCGCCGCCAGACCCTCCTGATCGGTCAGCATGAGGATCTGGACCCCGATCACGGAGGTTCCCGCAACCATCGTGAAGTGCCCCGGCCCCAGCGCGTGCGCCCGCAGATCGCCCATCAGGCGCGCCGGATAGATGAAGAGACGCAGCAGCGTCATCAGCCAGAGTGCCGCGAAGGCCACGAGATTGACCAGGAACAAGGGCACCGCCAACCAGTGCAGCCCGAGTGTCTCGCTCGCGATGGAGACGATGCCTGTCGCCATCACCAGCGCGAAGGACGAGGGCGGAAGGCTCGCGATCCACTCATGACTCAGGCTCGCGACAGCCTGCCCGCGCGTCCGGTATCGCATCGCTCGTGACCTGGTCAAAACGCGACTGATCGGATGTGTGGGATGGGTTTCGCGGCCATCGGCCGCTGGCGCTTTTCCTGCGACAACCTGCCGGGCCGCTCTACCCATCCTACGGCCGCTACCGATTCGCAACCTGCCCAGGCGGCAGGATGTCCTGCTCGAGGTAGGCGATGATCGCCCAGATCCGCTCTGACCCCAGATTGGCGTAGTGGGGCATGAGCCACTCGTCCTTCGCGCGGGGCATCCCGGCGGCAATGCGGTAGTAGAGCTGCGTCGGGCTCGATCCGCCCTTCAGCGGCTCCGTCCTCAGATTCCGAGGCGGGATGACGTGTCCGGCGGCATCCGTTCTGAGCTTGGTCAGCACACCGTCGCCCGCGCCGCTGGCACCGTGGCAGACGGTGCATTGGCTGGCGTATTCCTGCTTGCCCTGCGCAATCATGGCCGGGGTCGTCGCGGGTCTCGGGGGGATCTGGATCCGTTCGCCGGGCACGGGCCGATCCTTCCACAGAAAGTTGACCGTTTCGATCAGGGAATCCACCTGACGTTCGGACAGTCGACTGAAACCCGGCATTCCCGAACCCTCCAGTCCATTGACAACCACGTGACGCAGATCGGCGTCCGAGGCGACACCATTGTTGGTCGAAATGAACTGGAAGTGCCCGGTCGTGAGATCGCGCGGGACAGCGGTGAACGTCGGCGACTTGGCACCAGGACCATCGCCCTGCCCCTCCAGGCCGTGGCACCGGGCGCACTGACTCACATAGAGCGGATAGCCGTCGAGCACCGGGCGCGAGCGGGCGGCATCGGATCGGACCGCCGTCATCGTCGTCGCCTGCGCCTCCTGAACCAGACCATCCATGCTCGGCCCCGGCAAGATCAGACCGATCAGGCCCAAGACCACGAGGACGCCGCCGGCCAGGTACGTCATATAGGACTTATCCGTCACCCCTTTGAATTCCCAGCACCCCAGCACCCAGCCGTTCTGGAACTTCTTCGCCGCGGTGCGCAACACCTGATAGGGCCGGACGAGATAGTTGACAGGCAGCGTCCAGGCGTGGATCAGCTTGGTAAAGGGAAAGTAAGCCGCGAAGGCGAAGGCGAGCAGCACATGGAGCTTGGTCAGCAGCGGCGCCGAGGCCATCAGCTCCGGCTGCGGAGACAAACGCCAGAGACTCGCGAACCAGGGGGCGGCCGTGAAGGACACACCCCAGATTTTGTGGACAAGGGCCTGGTAGATGGCAATGCCCAGAATCGCGATCAGAAAGCCATGCACGGCATAGTCGTCCGGCTGGCTCATGGCGCGCATTTCCGGCACCTGCACCCGGCGCGCCAGCGCAATGATCGAGCCGGTAATGGCAGCTAGACCGCCGAGCGTCGCCATCCAGAAGAAGGCCCCGACCCAGGTACCCCACCCCAGGATGCCGCCGATCAATCCGGCAAGGTGGCCGAAGAAGACCAGGAAGATGCCCCAGTGCAGCAGATGCGTCGCCAGGCCAAGGATGTCGCGGCCGAGAAAGATGCCGCTGGCGCGGGTGCTCATGCCGAAGGGCCGGTAGACCATGCGGATGAAGGGCACCACGAAGAAGAGCGTGAGCGCCACGTAGGGAAAAACACCCCAGATGAGATAACTCGAACCCAGATAGTCGTTCATCGGCGTTCCCACCCTGTCATTGACAGACCTTGAGAGGACGGCTCTCCAGACGGGCTACCGATCCGCACCGGGATGGTCGCCTCGACCTCAGGGGCGAGCCAGACCGGGTCGTCGGCGAGACGCTCCTGGTCCTCCTCCGCGACCGATTCCAGCGCCTCCATCAGGAGGTCGTAGACGCTCTCGTATTTCTGCAGCGCCTTGCGCATCGGCGGAATGCCCGGCAAGAGGTACTGGTCAACGAAGCGTCGTCGCAAGCCAATGCCGTCGCGTTCCGGGTGGTCGACGCTGATCGCGAGGAACTCGATCATCACCGGCAGGAAATCCGGCAGGTCGGCCCCGGCCAGGTCGAACCCAAAGTGCTCGTACATGGCCTTGAGTTCGATCATGTACTGGTTACGCCCGCAGGCCCCCGCGCCCCGGCACGAGTTGGGCTCGTCGTAGAGGTGCGCCCCGAGGTAGAGCGGACAGGGCGGCGTCAGCTCCAGCGTCTGGGTGTATTCATCGACATCGTGCGCGGCTGGGGAGTCCAGGAAACGCTCGATGCTCTCGCGCATCGGCGTCGCCGGCAGGACCTTGAGGTAGCGCTCCAACCGTCCCTTGTCCCGGACGGCTGGATTGAGCAACAGCTCCGCGATCACCCCGTACATGGCCCCGAGATCCCAGCCCGCCGACCCCGTCGATCCCAGTCCCTGCGAGAAGGATTCAGTCAGTCGGACTGTGCTCATGGTCAGCTCCCCACACCCATCTTGTTGCCGTGGAAGGAGGTGCGCCGCTTGGGACTCTGTTCCGGAGCCAAGAGGTCGTACCCGGTGAAGCCGCGCTCCAGATAAGGCGCGTTGTCGGTGTCCTCCGTGCGGGAGGTGGCGATGACGAACCGTTCGTGGAAATGCGCCAGCGACAGCAGCCGGTGCATGTGCCGCGCCTGCTCGATGGTCAGCCCGACGGCGTTGAGGATACTGTCATCGGTGCGACCCTCGACCCGCTCCTGCCGGCGGAACTCGCGCAGCGCGAGTTGACGCAGCAGGGCCGTTTCGACCAGCGCGGTATTGCCGGCGGCCAGCAGGCGCGCCAGGTACTCGATCGGGATGCGAAACTCCTTGAGATCCGGCAGCACCGAGCCACCATCGACCATGTCGAGCGTGCCCCGCTCATTGGGTTTGGCCGTCTGCACCGGGCTCTCCGGCGGGATGTAGAAGAGACTGGGCAGCGTGCGGAATTCCGGATGCAGCGGCAGCGCGATCTCCCACTCCTTGACCATCTTGAAGACCGGCGAGCGCCGGCAGGCATCCAGCCAGTTGTCCGAGATCCCCTGACGCTTGGCCTCGGCGATGACCTCCGGATCGAAGGGGTCGAGGATGATGTCGCGGTGGCGCGCCACCAGATCCTTCTCATCCTTGGTGTTGGCCACCTCCGCGACGCGGTCGAGATCGTAGAGCAAGGGGCCGAGATAGCGGATACGCCCGACACAGGCCTGGAAGCACATCGGCGGTTGCCCGGTCTCCAGACGCGGGAAGCAGAGGATGCACTTCTCCGACTTGCCGGTGCGCCAATTGTAGTAGGTCTTCTTGTAGGGACAGCCGGAGACGCAGTAGCGCCAGCCGCGGCAGCGGTCCTGGTCGATGAGGACCACGCCGTCCTCCTCGCGCTTGTAGTTGGCGCCCGAGGGACAGGAGCCGACGCAGCCCGGGTTCAGACAGTGATTGCAGATGCGCGGCAGGTACATCATGAAGGACTGTTCGAACTTCAACAGCGCCTTGCGGGCCTCCGGCGTCATATCGCTGAAGTTGTAGTCGAGCGAGCCGGTCCCCTCCTCGTGGGTGCCCGCGCCGTTGTCCTCCCAGTTGACCCCATAGGTCAGCTCGATGTCCTCCTCGCCCGTGATCTGCGACTTGGGACGCGCGACCGGCTGCGAATACTTGGTCGGCTGCTCCGAGTGCAGATCCTCGTAGGTGAAGGTGAATGGCCCCTTGCCGTAGTAGGCGTCCATCTGCGGCAGGACCGGGTTGTAGAAGAGGCTGATCATCTCCCAGAAGCGCGACGCCTGATTGAGCTTGGGCGCGTCGCCCTCCGGGTCCTGCTTCCAGCCGCCGCGGTACTTCTCCTGGTTTTCCCATTGCTTGGGATAGCCCGCGCCGGGCTTGGTTTCCACGTTGTTCCAGAACATGTATTCCGCGCCTTCGCGGTTGGTCCAGACGTTCTTGCACGCAATGGTGCAGGTCTGGCAGCCCAGACACTTATCCAGGTTGAAGACGATTCCCATCTGTTGCTTGATGCGCATGAGGTTATGCCCCGACGTTGAGCTGTGACTCTTGGTAGATGACCTTGCGGCCCTTCGTCTCCATCGGCTTCTTGCGGATCAGCACCACGCAGTCGCGCTCCGACGGACTGGTCCCTTGGTAGTTGAGCCAGTAGGTCCAGTTGGCATAGCCGCCGACCATGGTTGCGGGATTCATCATGATCCGCGTGGTGGCGTTGTTGTTGCCGCCGCGCAGGTCGCTGGCGCCCCGCTCCCGCGCCAGTGAGGAGAAGGGCACGTTCACGTGCCGCTCGGTCTGGTGGTAGACGATCGACATGTCGCGCGGCACCGTGTGGCTGACCACCGCGCGGGCCACCTGGATACCGTTCTCGTTGAAGATCTCCACCCAGTCGTTGTCCTTGACGTCGATGTCGCGCGCGTCGTCGTCGTTGAGCCAGACGGTCGGCCCCCCGCGGAACATGTTCTGCATCTGCCAGGAGTCGCCGAACATGCTGTGGATGCCCCATTTCTGGTGCGGAGTGATGAAGCGGAACAACTTCGCCCCCTTCATCTTGATGTCCTCCGGATGGACATCGCCGATCGACACCATGTCCACCGGCGGCTTGTAGACCGGGAAGTCCTCGCCCAGGTCGCGGAACATGCGGTGGTCGTAGTAGATCTCCTGGCGGCCGGTGAGCGTGTGGAAGGGTTTCAGCGCCTCGATGTTGAGCGTCCAGGGCGAGTAGGTCCGACCCTTGGTCTCGATCGCCGACCAATGCGGCGAGGTCAGCGCACGCCTCGGCTGGGAGATCAGATCCGGATAGTGATAGGCGGTCTCGCGCTCCGGCTCGACGATGTGCGCGAGCGGCACCCCGCAGCGTTTCTCCAGATTCTTGAAAATCTGATAAGACAGCTCGCCGTCGCTCTCGGGTGAGATGCGCAAGATCACCTCGCAGACCTTGGCCGCGGTCGTCATATCGGGCCGACCATCTTTCTCCCCGACCAGATAGCTCTCCTTCATCTGCTCGTAGGCCTCGGCGAGATCACCCTTGATCCCCTTCGCGCCATAGCCGTTCGGCTTGGTGACGGCCGGACCCAGGGTGGTATACATGTCGTGGACCTTGGTGTAGTCCCGCGTCACGACGCTGACGTTGGGGAAGGTCTTGCCCGGAATCGGCTCGCTCTCGCCGGTGTACCAGTCGCGCAGCTCGCCCATGGGCTGCGCCAGCTCATCGGGCGTGTCCGTGCTCAGCGCCGTCATCACCAGATCCTCGACCGGGTCCGGCAGATGCACCTTGGCCAGCTCGCTGACCTTCTCGGCGATGATCCGGAAGGCTTCCCAGTCGTGCTTGGTCTCATAGGCCGGGTCATGTGCCGGCGTGAAGGGATGCAGGAAGGAATGCAGATCCGTGCAGGTGAGATCGAACTTCTCGTACCAGTGCGCCGTGGGGAGCACGATGTCGGAGTAGTTTGCGGAGGAGTCCATCCGCAGGTTGACGTTGTAGATGAGATCCAGCTTCCCGAGCGGGGCGTTCTCGGTCCAGTCGATCTCGTTGACCATGTCCTTGGCACGGGTGTCGCCACCCAGCACGTTGTTGTGGGTGCCGAGCATGTGCTTCAGGTTCAGCTCATGCCCGCGCATGCTGGTGCCGATGAGATTGCCGCGATAGATCCAGAGCACCTTCGGGTGGTTCTTGGGCGAGTCCACGTTGGGCAGCGCGAACTTGAGCTTGCGCTCCTTGAACTGCTTGGCGACCCATGCCTTGACGTCGTCGAGGCTCTCGCAGCCGGCCTCGCGCGCGTCCCGCATGACGTCCGTCGGGTTGCGTTCGTCGAACTGCGGGAAGAACGGCAGCCAGCCGTTGCGTACGGCCAACGCATTCATGTCGGCCGCGTGATTGGCCTTGCCGGGCATCTCCTTGGCGCGCGGCGCCCACAGCGGGTCCAGACTCATGCCGTCGTAACGCCACTGGTCGGTGTGGAAGTAGAAGTAGGACGTCGAGTTCTGCTGGCGCCCGACATTGCCCCAGTCGACCGCGTTGCCGATGGTGCCGATGGCGGCCATGTTGCGGATCTTCTCGGTGCCCACGTAATGCGCGAAGCCGCCGCCGTTGCGACCCTGGCAGCCGGTCAGGATCCCCATCACGGCCTCGGAGCGGTAGGTCAGGGAGCCGCCGTGATACCAGTGCAGGATGCCGGAGCCGGTAATGAAGAGGCACTTGCCCTTGGTCTTCTCGGCGGTGTCAGCCCACTCGCGCGCGACGCGGATCGCCAGGTTGCGGTCGACGCCGGTCTCCTGCTCCTGCCAGGCGGGCGTGTAGGCCTGCGTGGCGTCGTCATAGTCCTTCGGATATCCCGACCCGGATAGACCGCGGTTCACGCCGAAACTGGCGAGCAGCAGATCGTAGCCCGTGGCGACGCGCACCTTGGTGCCGTCCGCCTTGGTCAGGACGCGGCTCGGCACGCCGCGCAGGCTTTTCTGTGCCTTCTCGCCCCGCAGCGCCGTGGTGCCGAACTCGACGTTGAAGGTGTGCGTGAAGTCGGCGTACTCGACGATGACCTCTTCGTAGTCGCCGTCCATGAGGGTCAGCATCGGGTCGAACGCCTGCCCGGTCACGGCGTCCTCGTTCTTGAGGTTCCAGCGTCCGGTCTTCTGCTCCTCCCAGCGGAAGCCGACCGAGCCGCCGGGCAGGCGCACCTCGCCGTCCTTGTCGAAGCAGGGGATCTTCCAGTCGCCCAGCTCTTCGTCCTGGTAGGCCTCCAGGTCGCTGGCGCGCAGGAAGCGGCCGCTGGCGTAGTGGTCGCCCTCCTCGTCCAGGATCACCAGGAAGGGCAGATTGGTGTACTGCCCGACGTAGTCCTGGAAGTACTGGGCGCGGCGATTGACGTGGAACTCCTGCAGGATGACGTGGATACAGGAGAGGATGAACGCGGTATCCGTGCCCGGGCGCACCGGCACCCAGAGGTCGGCGAACTTGGTCACGTCCGAGTAGTCCGGCGAGAGGTTGACCAGCTTGCCGCCGTTGTACTTGTGCTCGGAGGCGAAGTGGGCGTCCGCCGTGCGCGTCATGGGCAGGTTGGAGCCCATCACGATCCAGTAAGCGCTCTGATACCAGTCGGCCGACTCGTGCACGTCGGTCTGATCGCCCCAGATCATCGGCATGACGTGCGGCAGGTCGTGGTACCACTCGTAGAAGCTGAGCATGGTCCCGCCGAGCAGGTTCGACAGGCGGTGCCCGGAGAGGAAGCTGACCATGCTCATGGCGGGGATGGGCGAGAAGGACGCCAGGTGGTCCGCGCCGTATTCCTTGATGGTGTAGATCTTGGCCGCGGCGATGATCTCGGTCGCCTCGTCCCAGGTGGTGCGGCGCCAGCCGGCCTTGCCGCGCGCGTTGCGGTAGGCCGTGGTGCGCTCGGGGTTCTCGACGATCGCGCCCCAGGCCGCGACCGGATCCTTGCCCGCCTCGCGCTCGGCGCGCCAGAAGTCGAGCAGCACGCCCCGGACGTAGGGGTATTTCGGACGTACCGGGCTATAGGGATACCAGGACGACGAGATCCCGCGCTGGCAGCCGCGCGGCTCGTAGTTCGGCGTCTCGTCGTTGATCTGGGGCCAATCCGTCTTCTGCAGCTCCCAGGTGATCATGCCGTTCTTGACGAAGACCTCCCAGGAGCAGGAGCCGGAGCAGTTCACGCTATGGCTGGTGCGCACCGACTTGTCGTACTGCCAGCGGCGCCGGTAGAAGTCCTCCCACTTGCGCGGCTCGTCCAGCTCGCGAAACCAGCGGGATTCCGCGCCGCCGTTGTCGTCACCCTTGTTCTTGCTCATTGGTGCTATGCCTCGTGAGTTGCGGGGTCTTGCGTTGCGGGGTCTTGAGCCGTGGGGTCTTGCTGCTCGCCCTGGACGCTGTCGTAGGCCATGGAGAACGCCTTCACGAAGGGGCGGAAATCCCGGACCGTGCCGTAGATCGCCACCACCGCCTCGCGCTGCTCGTCATAAACCAGGTTGACCGCCTCGGAGCGGCCGATGGGGTGCGGGACGGCGTTGTTGTCGTGGTCCACCCAGTCCTCCTTCATTGCCTGCATGGAGACATAGAGGAGCTCGGACCTGGGATGGGCCTGCCACCAGACGCGGTAGTCCCAGCCGGCCAGCTCGATCTCACGCTGGACCGTCCGGGCCTCGGGGTCGTGCGGGTCGATGTCCCATTGCAGGACGGGGACGGCGATGTCGTAGCTGATCGCCTCGCGCGGTCCGCTGAGCGGCTGGGGTCCGCCCGGGCCATAGCCGGCCGCCGGCGCAACGTCCAAGCGGCCGAGCGTGATGGCGAGCAGGTCAGACTCTGGGAGCTCGCCGTCCTCCAGCATCTCGGCCTGCAGGGGCGTCATGAGCCGGCTGGCCGTCTGCTCGACGCGCCCGCCCTTGCGGCCCGCCTCCTTCGCCAGGTCCTGAGCGCTGCGCAGCGGCACCTCGTGGACGTAGGGCATTGCCCGGCGAATCTGGATATCCGCGTAGCTCGCGCGCCGCAGCACCTCGCGCATCTCGTGCTCCATCGTCGCGACCTTGTCCTCATCACGCGTATCCGGCTTGAACTCGACCTCCACCATCGGCCCGATCGCGACGATGTCGCCGACGAACCCGGCCGCGACGATGTCTCGCGAGAAGCCCGGGTAGTGGACCTCCCGGAGCAGCTCGCGCACCTCCTGCGACTGCGCACTCATCATGGTCTTTTCACTCCTCATCCTCCGTTGTCAGGCCCAGGAGCCGCGGCACCCATGGGGTCCGAATCGGCTGTCCTGGAGGGATGATGTCGACATGACACCTTGAGCAACCGACGTGCCAGGTAGCCGAAGACGTGCGGAGTGGCGTGGTGACGCGCTTTGCGGGAGAGTCGCGGCGAGCCGCTGCGACACTTTGTTCCCGCGGTCAGCGTGCGGTTGGGCGAATGTGTCCGATGGTGCGAGGGAGGATTGGGCGGGACTTCCCCGAAGTGGAGCCGGGAAGGCTGCTTCGTTACTCCGATGGTGATCAGTGTTTCGATGGCGGCAGTCCCTTGCGGGACTGGGCTGAATGGTCGGATACACCGGCGGGATGTCACTGGGCGAGCGCCCGCTGACGTGGCTTATCGACCTGCTGAAGCGCGGCGGTCAGGGATTACGCAGCATGCACGCCCAGCCGCGCATGCGGCAGCATTCGCGGGGTCGGGACACCCCGCCCCGCTCACCAATCCTCTGGTGGCAGCGCAAGCTTGCCAATGGCCGCGAGACGCGCACGCCGCTCCTTGGCGATCTTGCGGACCTGGCCGACCCCGGGCTTGAGCTCGATGGCGGCGGCGATGGCTTCCTCCACAGTGGCGGCCTTGCGTGCCTGATTCGGCGCACTGGCAAACTGAGGCCTATGGGGCTCTGAGAGAATGTCTTCGGCGTTGCTCATGGTTGCTCCGGCGCTGGCCGAGGACTGACGGGGCTCGGCGTTGAGGGTATCGATTGTCCCCGCCTGTCCCGCAGGAAACGCGCCAGCTTGCAGGCGAAGACCGGCACCTTGCCGCCTGGGTCATCCGTTGCGGCGGCTCGCCGGGCGGAGTCGTCCGCTCACGGGCTGGAGCCGGCCGTTTCTCCGGGCCAAAGTGTCCCAGCGAACTCCTGGCAAAGGACCCTTCTGTCTCAACCACCCGGCTCAGCGCGGGCGGACTCCCACCTGCCGGCCCCCGACGAGGTGCGCACGTCGAGCATTCGGCCCGCGCGCGGAAGACCCCGGATCGGCAAGTGCGCTTCCAGTCTCCGACCTGGTCCGAGATAGAGCTGTCGTGCACCCTGGAGCGGTAACGTAATGGCAGACGGACGCTCGGTCTTCGTTCGGCGGCGCGACCGCGCCGCCCCCAGCGGCTGATCCATTGCAGGAACGGAATAGACGGCATTGATTGTGCAAATGACTCAAGCCAGCCGTCCCACGAATAGGCCGGCTGCGTCGGCGTCCGCGATCGCCATCGATCAGCGTGCGGCCCTCTTCCTCCTAATCCATGAGAAGCAGCGGCGAGCCCAGTGATAGGGCCATCCATGGCCTGGACCGGAAACGCAATCAATCCGCCCTGCCCTGGAACGGTCGCCAGTCTATTGGATCCATTACGAACCGGAGAGATCAGACATGTCCTACATCGCGCCCTCGGAATTCGGCATGAAGATGGTTGAGGCGGGTGAAAAGAAGATCAAAATGGGAACCAGGGATTGCCTGATCAGGGCCTATCTGGGAGGTGCCATTCTGGCGCTTGCAGCGGTCATGGCAGTCACCGTCACCGTTCAGTCAGGCTCCGCGCTCGCCGGCGCCATTCTGTTCCCCATTGGATTCTGTATGCTCTATCTGATGGGTTTCGATCTGCTGACCGGCGTCTTCGTGCTGACACCGCTCGCCTGGCTGGACAAACGCCCCGGCATCACGATTTGGCGCGTTTTGAAACATTGGGGCTTTGTCTTTGTCGGGAACTTCGCGGGCGCATTGACCACTGCGGTGCTCATGGCCATCGTTTTCACCTTCGGGTTCTCGATCGAGCCCGGGGAGGTTGGTCAGAAGCTCGCTCATATCGGCGAGGACAGGACGATCGGCTACGCACAATATGGCGCGCAAGGCTGGTTGACCATCTTCATCCGGGCCTGCCTCTGCAACTGGATGGTCTCGCTGGGCGTCGTCGGCGCCATGATATCCACGACCGTCACCGGGAAGGTCCTTGCCATGTGGATGCCGATCTTCCTCTTCTTCTACATGGGCTTCGAGCACTCGATCGTGAACATGTACCTCTTTCCATCCGGGCTGATGATGGGCGGCAACTTCACGATCATGGATTATCTCCTCTGGAACGAATTTCCGGTCGTCCTCGGAAATCTGGTTGGCGGTGTATCACTGACAGGTCTGACGGTCTATACGACGCATGTCAAGACCGCACCTGAGCACATTTTCTAGCCGACTGAACGAACCGGATAGCCGTCGACTCAACGACGCGTCCCGCACACGACTGAAAGCCGCGAGCAAGGAATCCTGGGTACTCGTGACACCGCTCAGCGGTGTCACGGATGCCAGGGCGCCGTGCGCCACGGACGCTCGCGGCAAGACAAGCCTCAGCCAAGGGATCGATGAATCGGATCCGCCGCATGCGTTGTTGCGCGAAGGCCCGCGCCAGCGGATCGCCAAGGCTGTCGAGGCGGACCTCGCGAGTTCCATGGAAGGCGTTGCCGAGCAGGCCTTGGAGGACGGACGCCACCCGGTGGCGCGCAATGGCTACCTGCCCGGGCGCGTGGTGCAGGGAGACAGGCAGTGGCGAGATCTGATGCAGTCCCTGACGCCGCTCAATGGCTTGTCGCCAATCGCAGCGGTATCCCCTCGCGATCGAACGCAATGTAGCTCGCAATCTGACCGCCGCGGACGGTCTCGACCATCCGTTCGAGCGCCTGATCGATCGCGAGCGGCGTGGGCGGTCGGTTGCCGATCCCCGGCAGTGCGGCGGCGAAGATGACCGCCCAGTCGTCGATGTGCGCCTCGGCTTCGCTCGCGAATGCCTCGAAGCCGGCGATCTCGTGCAGGCCTCTGTCCACGCAGACGACAGGCGCCAGATGCCCGCCCTGGCCGGCTGCGTAGGACGCGGCCTGCTCCGGGGTGTGGTCGGCGGGAAGCTCGTTGCGTGTGAACACGAAGAGCAATTGCTGAGGCTCGGCTTGTCTCCGAGCCAGTTTCAGGAAATCGTCGAAGGACGTCAGTTCTAGTCCGGTCTTCATCTGTGCCATAGCCTCTTCGTCTCAGCCAAACTGGCGACGATGAATTCGCCGCGTGCTCACCCAGGCGTTCAGCACAAAACAGACCATCGATCGAGGGAATACCCTCAGCACCGGCACGCGGTACGGACGGGACGATTTCGGGACGTCCGACAGCGGCTCGGGGCCTGTTGGCCGGCACAAAATGGCCCGGGGATCGAACGGCGGCGCGACACTTTGTCGCATCCGCTCGCGGTCGAGCCCGGTCGCTCGGCGAGGGAAGGCGCGCGGCCGACAGCCGTCAGGCGGCGGCCTTCGCACGATCGATGGGGCTGCTCGTGTGGGCCTTGAAGCTGTCGATGAAGTGTTGATGGTATTTGCGCAGGTGCTTGTCCCGCGCATAGGCGATCTTGGTCACTTCCCAGGGAAAGAGCGCGCTGAGATCCCGCATGCCGAGATCGACGTCCTCCTTGGGCTGGTAGGCGAGCGTGGCGATGATGCCGACGCCGAGCCCCTCGCGGACATAGGTCTTGATGACGTCCGTGTCGGCGGCGCTCAGGACCACCCTGGGGCGCAGTCCGGCCTTCGCGAAGGCGTCGCTGAAGCTGCCCCGCCCGGTGAACCCGAAGACGTAGGTGACGAGCGAGTGCTCGCACAGACTGGCGAGGGTCAAGGGTTCCACGTCCAGCAGGGGGTGTGTGCGCGGCGCGATCAGTCCCCGGTTCCAGCGATAGCAGGGAATGGCCTGAAGACCGATCTCATCGCCGAGCGCCTCAGTGCAAATGGCCAGATCCACGCGATCGCGCAGGACCAGATCCACCAGTTGACCCGGTGTCCCCTGATGGATCTGTAGCTCCACCTCCGGATAGGCACTGGCGAAGCGCCGGATCACTGGCGGCAGCACATAGCGCGCCTGAGTATGGGTCGCGCCCAGCCGCAGAACACCGCTCGCCTCCTCGACGTGATCGCGTCCCACCGCGAGGATATTGCCGGTCTGACGCAGCGCCTCTTCCGCGTAGCGCGCGACCTGCCCGCCCACCTCGGTCAGCCCGACCAGACGCTTGCCCTGACGCGCGAACAGGGGCGCGCCGATCTCCCTCTCCAAGTGCTTGAGATGCTGGGTCACGGCCGACTGCACCAGGTGCAGCCGCTCGGCCGTGCGGCTGACGTTGAAGTGCGTGTCGACCAGCGTCACCAGGGATCGGAGTTGGCGCAGCTCCATATCATTTCTCGCGATAACGATTGATGAATCATCATTTCATGTCGTGTCACACGCCCGCCTAGACTCTGGCGCAAAGGGGGCAAACGCCCGAACGGCGTCCAGCGTGACGCATGACCGATGCCAGGGGATTCCAAACGATGGCGCTGACTCACCTGAATGCCTTGACAAGTCCGTTGGACGACCGGCAGCTACATGCGCTCCAGACCGCGCTGAAGGAGCTGTCGCCCACCCAGATCGCCTGGGTCAGCGGCTATCTGGCGGGCGTGAGCCGTGACGCGGTTCCCACGGCCGCCGCGCCGACTCCGGCCGGGACCATCAGCCTGTTCTACGGTTCGCAGACCGGCAACGCCAAGGCGGTCGCGGAGCGGCTCGGCGAGCGATTGCTCGGCCAGGAGCTGGATGTCCAGGTGCGCTCCATGGGCGACTTCGGCCCGCGCCGGCTGACCAAGGAGCGGCTGGTGCTCTTCCTCGTCAGCACCCACGGCGAGGGCGAGCCCCCCGACAGCGCCCGGGCCCTGCATGCCTTCATCCATGACCCGCGCGCGCCGCGTCTGGAGCAACTGAGCTACGCCGTCCTGGGTCTGGGAAATTCGAGCTACGAGCACTTTTGCCGGACGGCGGTCGAGTTCGATCGGCGGCTCGCGGAGCTGGGCGCGCGGCGCATCCTGCCGGTCCAGTGCTGCGATCTGGACTATGCCGCCGACTCTGAGCGTTGGTCGGCGGATGTCCTGGAGCGGCTGGCCCAGCTCGCTCCAGCCCGGCCGAGCAAGTTGGCGACGCTGGCGTAAGTACCTGCTTCCATAGCCGCGCCGATCAAGTGCTGTGGCTCACCGGCGACCAGATGGGCAACGGCAGCGTCCGGGCGGTGGTGAATCCAGCGGAGGACTTCCATGACTGAGACCAATCTCGACGCCATCCTGGCCGGCGACCGCGCCGCGCTCGACGCAATCAACCGGCGACTGGAGGCCAAGCCCGCGGAGGATCGCGCGCTCTGGGCCCTGGAGGATCTGCCGGAGCGGCACGTCCTCACCTCCAGCTTCGGCACCCAGTCGGCCGTGCTGCTGCACATGCTGACCCTTCTGAAGCCCGACATCCCGGTGATCCTGATCGATACCGGCTATCTGTTCGCCGAGACCTACCGTCTGATCGATGAGCTGAACGATCGGCTCGCGCTCAACCTCCAGGTCCATCGGCCCGCGCTCTCCCCCGCCTGGCAGGAGGCGCGGCTAGGACGGCTGTGGGAGCAGGGCGCGGGCGGTATCGACCGCTACAACTGGATCAACAAGGTCGAGCCGATGGAGCGTGCACTGAGCGAGCTGGGAGCCCGTACCTGGTTCGCCGGCCTGCGCCGCGAGCAGGCCCGCAGCCGCGCCGAACTGCCGGTCCTGCGGGTGCAGGACGGCCGCCTCAAGGTCCACCCCATCATCGACTGGAGCGAGTCGCACGTGCATCGCTACCTGCGCCGTCACGACCTCCCGGACCACCCGCTGCGCGATCAGGGCTACGTCTCGATCGGCGACGTCCACACCACCGCGCGACTCCTGCCCGGCATGCTGGAGGAAGAGACCCGCTTCTTCGGCCTCAAGCGCGAATGCGGTCTGCATCGATAGAACCAGAGCTGACACCAAACATCAGCCAGTCATTGGCCGCAATGCGACACCGGTCTGCCGCTCGTAGCCGCGCTGGATCGTCCAACCTCCCGACAGCAGAGGCCGGCTCTTCCTCCTCGACGGCAGCACGATCGACGATCGTGCTGTCTGTCATTGCTCGCCGCCCCCGATCGTGCTGCGGCGAGATGGCGCCGTATGGATGGTCACGCGTAAGCGCATCGCTCAGAAAGCGACCCTCTTTCCATCATGCATAGAACCGCTTGCGCTCTTCGGTCGCCGTGAACCGAGGCGGGATGAAGCGCGCGTTGTCATGACAATGTCTGGCGAATATCATGGGGGCTTATCAACCGGAGACATGCATGCCGAAGCCTCAAGCCAGAAGCACGAAGCTCGATCTGCGGCTCACGCCCGAGGCGAAGTCACGGCTCAGTGCCGCGGCCCGCGAGCGCCATCAATCGGTGAGTCAGTTTGTATTGAGCAGCGCACTGGAGCGCGCCGACGAGACGCTGGCCGATCGGCAACACTTTGGGCTCAATGCCGAGCGCTGGAGCGCCTTTATGGCCGCGCTCGAGATGCCGCCCCGCGCGCTGCCGCGCCTTGAGCGTCTCTTACGTGAGCCGACGCCCTTCGATCCGCCCGACTCTGCATGACGGCCGGCTTTCGGATCGAGAAGCTGCGGCGCGAGCATCCGCTCGACGCGTTCTCGAGCGGCCGTGAGACGCTCGATCGCTTCCTCCTGCGCTATGCCTACACCAATCAGCAGGCCAACGCCTCGCAGACCTATCTCGGTCTGCATGATAAGGAGGCGATCGGCTTCTACACCCTCGTGGTGGGTGAGGTGGCCTATGACGATGCCCCGGAGCGACTGACCAAGGGGCTCGCCCGCCATCCCGTGGCCATCATGCTGCTCGCTCGGCTCGCAGTCGCCGTCACTTGGCAGCGTCGTGGGATCGGCGCGGGCTTGCTCAAAGACGCGATGCGCCGCACGCTCCAGGCCGCCGAGATTGGCGGTATCCGCGCCTTCGCGGTCCATGCCAAGGACGACGACGCCCGGCGTTTCTACACCCACTTTGGTTTTGCGCCCTCGCCGACCGATCCGCTTCATCTGTTCGTCCTGGTCAAAGACCTGCGTCGGCTACTCCCTCGCGCGGATCTCTGATTGCGTCCGTGCTCGCGGCGAGCACGGCGCCGGGAGGTCGGTTAGACCTTCGGACGGTCAACGACTGCGTCTGCTGAGCTGTTTCGCTGCCGCTGACTGACAGCATTGACCTGACCGCGGAGATCTGACGCTTGGATGCAGCGCCTGGCGAATTGTCTGCTTACTCGGCCTCTCCGGCCGCTATTCCAAATCCGTCTCTGGCCCGAATTTCGCTTCTTCTCAGGGCGTCCAACACCAGATCCAAAGGAGGATCGAGATGTCGCCCATGCTGCCTGAACAAGTCCGGGATCTCCTGCGGCAAGTCCGCTTTCCCGGCCGCTCGCGTGACCTGGTCTCGCTCGGGTTCGTCAAGAGCATCGCCGTGGAGGGGTCGAGCATCGAGGTCGAGATCACGCCGGACTCGATCAATGCCGAAAAGGTCGCGATCATGGAGCGCGAGGTCCACGACCTGCTGCGGGAGGCGCGCTTCGAGACGATCGAGATCCACAGCGAGCCGCCCTACGACGACGACTCCCTGCTGCTCGGCGGGGCTTCCGTCAACCCGCTGCAAGTGGATCTGCGCGAGTATGGTCTGGATCCCATTCCGGATCCCGGACATGGCGGCGCGCCGCACCTGAAGGATCTCCTGGCGGCTGGCGAGGACAAGGCGGGCAAGCCAGCGAAGTCGAAAGGGCCGCCGACCGAGCCGCCCGAGAACTTCGAGCCGCCGCTCATCGAGGGGCCGCAGGGCAACGCGGACCCGACCTATGACGGCCCGATCCCGGTCTTTCAGTGGCAGGTCGATCCCGAGTCGCCCGAGGCGACCACCAACAAGGTCAAGCTCAGCATCGACAGTTGGAACTATGTCGTCCTCTGGTTGAACCATGCCGAGCAGGATCTGATCTATGCCTCCGTCCATGCCCGGCACTGGATCTACTACAACGGCGAGGCCCGCCCGAATCCCGCCGGACGCACCGAAGGCGTCAACCTGGTCTACGACCGCCAACGCGCGGGCGTGGTCGCCATCTATGGCACCGTGAAGGATTTCCGACCCTTCGTCGAAGCCTTCCGCCGCGCCTATCAGGGGGAAGCGGGCGAACCCGAGTCAGCGGCGGCCGAGGGGGCGGACCGCACCTGAAGACGAGTACCGGGAGGCGGGCAACCGCCTTCACGACCCTCATCATCACGCGCTTCCAGCCACCAGCGACCGGATCCCGGCAATCCGGCTCACGAGAGCACCTGCTCACGAAGCTCCCGCTCGAACTCCGGACACCTCGCGAAGCCGGTGCTTCTTCGCGCGGGTGAAGCAGCGATAGCTGCGTCACCAGAGACCTGCTGAGCGAGACCTGAGCGCCGACCGAGCAGATCGACCGCGACCGCGCGCCTGGCCTCGACCCTGAGTCAGTCAGGCGCGCGGACTTGCCGGCAAACCGATCCGCACTCCCGCCGGTCGTCGACGGCCGTGACCAAATTCCGCTTCGCTGATTCACCAGTTTCCCAACTACTTATTCTTAAAACCGAATCAAAGCGCCTTTTATATCGAACAAAGCGATATCGGCGTCCAATAAATTCCATTTGTACCAGTATAGCAATAGGGTATTCTCACTATTGATCGCTGCCGAATTCCGCTCGCATGGCGTGATAACCGCAAGTCTTCTCAGTCTTGTGTCAGCGCCTTCGGCCGCTGTCCGACAACAGGGATGCCCTGGTCGAACGGCGATTGGGGGACTTCCGGGAAAGATCATCCCAAAGCCCTCCCCCTCGGGGGAGGAGACCCCCGAAGGGGAGCGCCTTTCCCGGAAATCGCCTCGGATCCCGTGAGAAAGCGATCGCGTCACTCATTCATAAGATAAGCCGTTGGGGGCGCACGCGCGTCCACCAGCGCGCAACGCGGAGGAGGAGACCATGACATCCCAGCCACTCGAAAGCCGAGGGTTCGACCGCGCACGCGACGACAGGCCCGCGCCGGACGCGGGCGACTCCATTCTCATCGTCGACGATGAGCCCGGAATGCTGAGCTTTATCGAGCGTTCGCTCGCGCCGCATTTCGCGCGCGTGGAGACGGCGGCCGACGCCGACACCGCACGTACACTGGCCCGAGACCTTCATTTCGACCTGATGATCGTTGACATCCGACTTCAGGGCTCCGAGAGTGGACTGGCGTTGGCGCGCGAGATTCGCGACCGCCACCAGGCCGATCTGGATGTGATCTTCGTCACCGGCTACGCGGATATCTATGACGAGATCGACGCACTGCGCGACGCCTCGGCCGATGTCCTCAGAAAGCCCTTCCTCGCGGACCAGCTGCTCGCCGTGATCCAGCGTGCGCGCGAGCGGCGGCGCGTCGCGCACGAACAGGCGCTGATCCAGCGCGAGCAGGATCGGCGGCCCGTCGCCAAGCGGATCGTGGGGGAGAGCGAGTCGCTCAAGGAGATCTGGCGGACCATTCATCGACTCGCCCCCATGCCCTCGACGGTCCTGATCAAGGGCGAGACCGGCACCGGCAAGGAGCTGATCGCCCGCGCACTCCATGATCTCAGCGGCCGGCGCGGCAGCTATGTCCCGGTCAACTGCGGCGCCATTTCCGCCGACCTGATCGAGGGGGAGCTGTTCGGACACCTGCGCGGCTCCTTCACCGGCGCGCACCAGGCCCGCAACGGGCTCTTCAGCCATGCCGATGGCGGCACCCTCTTTCTCGACGAGATCGGCGAGATGCCACTCCCCTTGCAGGCGAAGCTGCTGCGCGTGCTGGAGGAGCGGCGTTACCGCCCGGTTGGCGGCAACCAGGAGATCCCGGTCAACGCACGGGTGATCGCCGCGACCAACCGCGATCTGGCCGCCGAGGTGCTCGCCGGGCACTTCCGCAAGGATCTCTATTACCGCATCAACGTCGTCGATCTGCGCCTGCCGCCCTTGCGCGAGCGCCGGGGCGACATCCCCTTCCTCGCGGACTATTTCCTCAACATCCTGTCCACCGAGCTGGGTGTCCCCAACGCAGCGCTCAGTCCTTGGGATCTGGAGCAGCTCATGGGCTACGACTGGCCAGGCAACTGCCGCGAGCTGCGCAACGTCATCGAGCGCTCGCTGCTCCTCGGCAAGCCCGTCGCTCAATTGCTCTGCGTCACGCCCCCGCAAGCGCCGGGCGAGAGCGAGAGCGCCCTGGGGTCCGGTCCGGCCTCGCTGGAACGGGTGCAGCGCGCACATATCCTGAGTGCCCTCGCCGCCGCCGACGGCAACAAGACAGTTGCGGCGCGCGCGCTGGGAGTCTCGAGAAAGACGGTGGAGCGCAAACTCAAGGATTGGAGTCAGCCGGACGATGTGAGCGAAGCGGACTGACGTCGGCGATCCGATGACTCGCCAAGGCTTCCGCCCATTGCTGGCCCGGCTGCGCGCCCGGCTCACCGGGGCCGAGCCGCCGATCGGCTCCGGCGATCGATCGGCCACTGAGCCCAAAGACGACGAGGACGAGATCGCCCGCCTTCGCCAATGCGTCGAAACCCTCACCGCCACGCTGCGCGAGACCCGTCACGAGCACCTGGCCCAGGCCGAGAAGCTCGCCGCCGTCGGAGAGCTGATCGCCGGCATCGCCCATGAGCTGAACAACCCGCTCGCCATCATGCTCGGCCACATGGAGCTGCTGACCCGTGAGCTGGGACCGGAGACCTGGTCGGTGCGCCAGGAGGTCGAGCTCATCTTCCAGCAGATCGAACGATCACGCGGAATCATCGAAAGCCTGCTGCGGATCACCCGGCCGATGGACGACATCCGGGTTCTGGAGCCTTCAGAACTGGAGGCATTGATCGAGGAATGCCTGAGGCTCGTACTCCAGGAGGCGCGCCGCACGGATGTCGAGGTCCGTACCGATCTGCAAGCGACCCTGGGGGTGCGGATCAGCCGCCAGGACCTGCGCCAGGTCATCATCAACCTGCTCGTGAATGCGGTGCATGCCGTCGAGGCCAACCAGGGGACGATCGCGATTCGCTCCCGGGATCTGGAGTCGCGCGGCATCCTCATCGAGGTCGGGGATACCGGCTCCGGGATACCGCCCGATGTCGTCGACAGGATCTTCCGCCCCTTCTTCACGACCAAGGGCGCGGGACGCGGAACGGGGCTGGGGCTCTCGGTCAGCACGGGACTCATCCGCCGCTATGGCGGGGCGTTGACCCTGGAGTCCACCTCCGGGCAGGGGACCGAATTCCGGATTTGGGTGCGGCGCGAGCCGGTGTTCGACGAGCACGACAACTGGCTCGCCAAGACCCTGGTGTCGAGCCTGGAAGCGCGACCGCGACAGCCGCCCTGGGACTGGCGCCAGGACTCGCCCGCGTCGCCTGGCCCGCGTTTCGAGACGCGTGCGCACTGGACCTGGCGAACCTGGCCGGGCCTGACGGCGATCTCGACGCCCGTCACCTCGGTCACCCCCCGGTCATGTTCATGTGACGAAAGATCACCGGTTTGGCCTGGAGATCGAACGCGTGACCCCGGGGCTTGAGGTCCATGGCAGCGACGATGGCCCGCTTGACCCGATCGTCGTCGGTCGGGTTGGCGTGCAGGACGCGCCGCAGATCGCTCGAATGCTCCTGACCCAGACAGAGCAGTAACCGCCCGAGCGCCGTGACCCTCACCCGATTGCAGTCGCCGCAGAAGTTGTGACTGTGGGGCGAGATGAAGCCGACGCGCGTCTCCTCTCCGGCGATCCGGAAGTATTTGGACGGGCCGCCGGTGCCGTCGAGGGTCGGCACCAGGTCGAAACACTCGGCGAGGTCGCGCCGGATCGCGTCGCTGGAATAGTAGGCCTCCGCCCGGTCGTGATCGCCGATCACACCCAGGGGCATCTCCTCGATGAAGCTGATGTCGATCCCACGCTCGATGGCAAAGCGCACCAGGTCGACCACCTCGTCATGATTGCGGTGCTTGAGCACCACCGTGTTGAGCTTGATCCGCTGGAAGCCGACGCGCCGCGCCGCCTCCAGCCCGCGCAATGTCTTGCCGATCTCGCCGACCCGGGTGATGGCGCGGAAACGCTCCGGGATCAGGGTGTCCAGGCTGACGTTGATCCGGGTCACGCCGGCATCCTTCAGCGCGCCGGCATAGCGCCCGAGCTGGGTCGCGTTGGTGGTGAGGGTGAGATCCCGCACGCCGGGCAGCGCGCCCAACTGCTCGAACAGCCAGATCACGTTGGGCCGCACCAACGGCTCGCCGCCGGTCACGCGCAGCTTGGTCACGCCCAGCTCGCTGAACAGGCGGCCGAGTCGCGCCATCTCCTCCAGGGTGAGGAGCTGCGCGCGCGGCAGGAAGGTCATCTTCTCCGACATGCAGTAGACGCAGCGCAAATCGCAGCGATCCGTGACGGACAAGCGAACATAGGTGACCCGGCGACCGAAGCGATCGACCAGACCAGCCACCGGGGTTGCGGGCTGGTCGGCGGGTGGAGCGGGTTGTTGTCGATTCACAGGGTCTCCCGATGAGGTGATTGCCGAGTGCGCATGATGACCGGTAGCCCCCGGATCGGTTCCCGCCACACTCGGTCGACAAGATCCAAGCAGGCTCCGTGCCGGCTCGCGGACGCACCGGCCGCATTGGGCCTCAGCCAATCATCCTGCATCGCGGCTGAGACAAAGAGTCCCGACGCTGGCCATCGATCGGGGCGTTTTGTCTCAACCCCCCCTCGCGCGATGGGCCAAGCCCGCGCGACGCCGTCACGCAAGGCGCGCCGAGCGGCTCGCTTGGCCGACTCCCCTGCCCACGAATCGCATCCCCCGGTGCTTGATGCGAATCAAGGCGTCAACCGCGCCATACTCGTCCAATGGCCGTCGATCCGCCAACCGATCGTCTCCGATCGGTGAGTGTCGGATGGCTGCCGACAGCGCCTGCGGGACTGCCTGCAAGTGCGCCTTCTCACGGCCGCTTGCCGCCCGCCTGATCGCAAACAGCGCCCGGCGCATGGCCTCGCCGCGCCCTCAACGGAGGATCTCCACAATGAACCTGACTCCATCCCTGGCCGCCTCCGACCCGCTTTCCGCCGAGGACCAGATCGCCGAGACCAACCTCACGGATGACGACATCCTGGAGGCGATGCGTGAGATTCCCGGCTACCTCGACATCACCACGAGCGATTTCCGGGCCATCTATCACCTCGCCCATCGCCACGCGGTCGATCGGCTCTTCAGCGACATCACCGCGGGGCGGCTGATGCGCCGGGAGGTCCGTCCGCTGACGCCTGACACCCCGCTCGCGGAGGCTGTCCCCAGTTTCGTGCGGCAGGATCTGAAGTCGCTGCCGGTGGTGGACGGGCAGCGCCGCGTCCTCGGCATCCTGACCGAGACCGATGTGCTGCGCGGCCTGGGAGCGGATACCTTTCTTGCCCTGCTCGCGCGGGTGATCGCGGACGCCAAGTGCATCAAGTCCGAGCAGCACCATCGGCCGGTCTGCGAGCTCATGACCTCACCCGTGGTGAGCGTCCCGCTGGACGCCGGCATGCGCGAGCTGCTCGCCGCCTTCTCCCGCCATCCCGGCCGCGCCATGCCGGTGCTCACGACCGATGGCCGCCTGGCGGGGCTGCTCCCGCGCAAGGTCTTCCTGAACGCCTGCCACCCGGACCGTCGGCCATGAGGCTCTGGCCATCGGGTCTCAAGTCGTACCTCGGCAAGATGCGCGGCACCACCCACGGCAGCCCGCCTCGGGTTCGCCTGCCAGAGGTTTTCTGGTCCTGGGCCGGCGCCTTCCTGGGGATCGCCGCCGTCGCCTGGCTCAATCAGCGGTTCTTCGCCGACGTCGATCTGACGCTGACCATCGGCTCGCTCGGGGCCTCGGCGGTGCTGGTCTTCGGCGCGGTGCGCAGTCCGCTCGCGCAGCCGCGCAACCTCATCGGCGGACACGTCCTCTCGGCGCTGGTGGGCGTGACCTGCTGGCAGTGGCTGGGCGGCGACCCCTGGCTGGCGCAATCGGTCGCGGTCGCCACCGCCATCGCCCTCATGCATCTGACCCGCACGCTGCATCCGCCCGGCGGGGCGACCGCGCTCATCGCCGTCATCGGATCCGACCAGGTGCATGCCATGGGCTATCTCTTCGTCCTGATCCCGGCCACGCTGGGACCGCTGGTGCTGCTCGCCGTGGCGCTGCTCGTCAACAATATCCCCGCCGCCCGGCGCTATCCGGAGTTCTGGTTGTAGCCGGCTCGACCACTTCGAACGGCGGGCGACGCATCTGCGACGGTCACACGCACGAGGAGGCTGGGGAAGGAGGGGTCGGAGTGAGTGGTGGAGCGGCCGGGCGAGCCGACTCAGACGACCCCCATCGCCGCCCCCTCGACCACCAGCGCGCGCAGCGCGGCGAGCGCGGTCGTGAGTTCGGTGGAGTCGCTGTCGCCCGGATAGACGCAATAGGTCGGCAGGGTCAGCGTCGGGGCGCCATCGATCCGATGCAGACAGCCGCCGCGCAGATAGCTGGCGGCGACCCGCTCGGGCACGAAACAGC
>NZ_NRRF01000048.1 GCF_016583565.1 Thiocystis violacea
TTCAGGGTCCAACGGGTGTGCGACATGTGTTGTGCAGCGAGCGCTCAATCGAGGAGCCGGATGCGGTAGTCCCGCACGTCCGGATCTGTGGGAGCCGCGGGTGCGTAAGCACCCGCGGCCACCCGGTACCGGTAGGGTGGACGAGCGAGAGCGAAGTCCACCGAACCTCGCGCCGTTGTTGGTGGACTGCGCTGCGCTTGTCCACCCTACCGAAGACGACTGGTCCGAAGGATGATCGACGCCCATTCAACGGAGGCATGACGCGATGGCGTCGCAGATGAATCACCGCGGCAAGGCCGACCTCTACAACCAGCTCGCGGCGCTGGAGCATGCCGGAGTCACCCCGGAGCGGGCGTTTCGCACGCTTGCCCAAGAGGCGCCACCGCGCGATCGCAAGGCGCTGGAAGTCGCCGCGGCCTTGGCGGGACAGGGGCGGAGTCTGTGCGTCATCGGGGCGCGGACCGGTCTGCTCGATCGGGTCGATCGCGAAATCCTCAGCGCCGCCGCGGTCGGCGGTCGGGTCGAGCAGGCGTATCGCCGCCTTGCCGAGCACCACGGCAAGGCCGATCTCAGGCAGCGGCGGGTCCGCGGCAGGCTGCTGCTTCCCGCCCTCGTCTTCATCGTGGCGGCGTTCGTGCGCCCCTTTCCAGCCTTCTTCGTGGGGGAGCTGGCACTCCTGGGTTATTTGCGTGCCTCGCTCGGTCTGATCCTGCTCGTCGCCCTCGCTGTCGTCGTGGCGCCGCGTCTCTGGCGGCTCATCAGATCCTCCGGGCTTGGCCGGTCGCTGCACTGGCTCGTGCTCCAGGTGCCGCTCCTGAGGCGTCTGGAGACCTTGCGCAGCCGCGCGATCTATCTCGATGCGCTGGCGTTGCTCATGGCGTCGGGCGTGCCGGCGCTGAAGGCGCTGCGGGTGTCGGCGGACATGGTCCCCAATCGACAGGCGCGGGCCGCGCTCAATCATGTGCGCGCCGCAGTTGAGGCGGGGAAGCCCTTGGCTCTCGCCTTCGAGGCCTGTCCCTGGATGGATGCGCGCTCGACCCGCCTGCTCGCGGCTGGCGAGGTCTCCGGCGCGCTCGACGACATGCTCGCGCGCATCGCTGAGTTGACGCGCGCCGACCTGGAGGCGCTCGAGGAGCTGCTGGCGACCTGGCTGCCGCGGATCGCCTATCTGCTGGTCGCCGCCTGGATCCTGAGCGGAATCAGTCCGACGGCGTTCGCCCCGAAGCTTCCCGTCGATCTTTGAGCCCGATGCGCGGATGAGCAGATGAGCAGATGAGCGCCTCGAAACGGGTTCGCGGCCAGGCTGTTTCAGCCTCCAATCTCCGGCTGGTTGGGAATCTTGACGCTCTTGCCTTGGCTCAAGCCCAGAAAGCCGCGCGTGACGACCCGGTCTCCGGGTTCGACCCCGTCGCGGATCTCGATATCCTCGCCGATCTGCAAGCCGCTGCGCACGCTGCGGCGCACGGCCTTGTCTTCTTCGTCCATCAGCCACACGAACTCGCCCTCGCGGTCGCGGCGCAATGCGCGGAACGGGACCAGCAGCCGGGCGACGCCGGCGGTTCGCAGGGTCGCGCGAACGAATTGCCCCGCGCGCGCGCCCGCGGGAATGGGCGCGAGGGTCAGCTCGACGATCCCTTGTCGGCTGCTTTCCTCCAGGCGCGGGTGGATGCGCAGGATGCGCGCCTCGAACGCCTGATCGCCCAGTGCATCGATGCGCAGCTTGGCCGGATCGCCGACCCGCAACTGCGGCAGGATCAGCTCCGAGGCGTAGACCTCGGCGATCAGCGACTGGGGGTCCGCGAGCGTCAGCAGCTGCGTGTTCTTCGAGACGAAATCGCCCGGCTCGGCCAGTCGCTCCACCACGACACCGGCGAAGGGGGCTTGGATGCGCGTAAAGCCCAGCCTGGTCTCCAGGACGCGAACATCCGCCTCGGCCACCCTGAGCGCCGTGCGCGCCAGGCTGACCTCGGACTCCGAGACCGCTCGCCGGCCGCGCAAATCCTCCAACCGCTCGAGGTCCAGGCGCGTCTGCGCGAGCGTTGCCCGCGCCTTGTCACGTTCGGCTTGGAGCAGCGCGTCATCGAGCGCGACCAGCAGCTGGCCTTTCTTGACGCGATCGCCCTCGAAGAGCCCAAGCTCCGTGATGCGGCCTTCCTCCTGATTAAAGACCCGCACCAGGCGTCGATAGCGCAGCGAGCCCGGCCGCTCATGCGTGGTGCTCAGGGTCGCGCGCGTGACGGTGACGACGCTGACGAGGTGCTCGGAAGCGCCGCGCGCGCGCCCCGGCTGGACGCGGGCTGGATCCTCTTTGCCGCAGCTTGCGAGCAGGACGAGGACAGCGGCAAGCAGGCCGCGGAGCATGGGGCCATGCCCCTGGAGGAAGAGGCTGGTCGGTCGAATCCTGGGCGCCTGGTGCCTGTCGGCGCCCGCCGCTGGCGCAGAGGTCATTGGGGTCGCTGGCGCCCGTGCGCGGGCGCGGACGTCTTGCAGTGCCCGCCGCACCCGCCGCACCCCGACTCGATGTGTCGTCCATCGGGGTCGACCCGCTTGAGCCAGCGCTGGAAACCGACCCAGGCGCCGCAGAGCAGGGCGAGTCCAAGAATGGCGATGAGGTGTTTGAGCATGGCTCAGGCCGCGCTGAAGAGGCCGGCGAAGCCCATGAAGGCCATGGAGAGGATGCCGGCGATGATGAGGTTGAGCGCCGTGCCGCGCAGCAGCCTGGGCACCGGGGCCAGCTCGGTCTCCTCGCGCAGACCGGCCATGAGCACCAGGGCCAGGGTGAAGCCGAGCCCGGCGCCGAGGGCGTAGATCAGGCCCTCGATGAGCCCATAGCCCTTGTTGGTCGCGAAGATCGCCAGGCCGAGGATGGCGCAGTTGGTGGTGATGAGCGGCAGGAAGATGCCGAGCGCGCGGAAGAGCCCTGGGCTGACGCGCTTGATGACCATCTCGATGAACTGCACCGTGCTGGCGATCACCACGATGAAGCTGATGATGCGCAGATAGGGCGCGTGGATGAGCACGTAGGTATTGAGCAGCCAGGAGCAGAGCGCCGTGATCAGCATGACGAAGAGGGTCGCCAGGCCGAGCCGGAAGGCCGTCTCCAGACGCCCCGAGACGCCCAGGAAGGGGCAGAGCCCGAGGAAGTAGGAGAGGACGAAGTTGTTCACCAGCAGGGCGCTGATGAAGATCCAGAGTAGCGCGTTCATGTGCCCTCGACCTCCATCTCGGCCAGCCGCTCGGCCAGCTTCTGGCGGCGCTCGGCGAGCCAGCTGAAGAGGAGCAGCAGCAGGCCGAGGGTGAGAAAACCGCCCGGCGGCAGGACCATGATGACCCAGGGCTCGAAGTTGGGGCCGAAGAGATCGAGCCCGAGCCAGGTGCCGTTGCCGAGGATCTCGCGCACGCTGCCGAGCGCGAGCAGGGCGAACAGGAAGCCGACGGCCATGCCGAGCGCGTCGATGACGGCGAGCCCGATCGAGTGCCGCGAGGCGAAGGACTCCTGCCGGCCCAGGATCATGCAGTTGACGACGATGAGCGGGATGAAGGCGCCCAGCTCCTTGTGGATGGCCGGCAGCAGGGCCTGGAGGCTGTAGTCGATCACCGTCACGAAGGTCGCGATGATGATGACGTAGGTCGAGATGCGCACCTGCTTGGGAATCCAGCGCTTGAGCGAGGACACCAAGAAGCTGGAGGCGACCAGCACGAAGAAGGTCGCGCCGCCCATGGCCAGCGCGTTCACCGCGGAGTTGGTGACCGCCAGCATGGGGCACATGCCGAGCACCTGGGCGAAGACGGGATTGTCGCGCCAGAGCCCCTTGATGAATTCCTGGTAGGCGTCGGGTTTGGATGTGGGCATTGGATCAGCCTCCGGCGTCCAGTCTCGGCAACCAACGCGCGTTCCCTTCGTTGATGATGCGAACGACGGCCTTGGATGAGATGGTCGCGCCCGTGATGGCATCGACCTCGTTGGCGGCGCTGCCGGTGCCGCGCTTGACGGCGCGGACCTCGGGGTCGACCGCCAAGTCCTTGAACTCGCCGACGAAGGCGGCGTCCTTGTAGATCTTGTCGCCGAGTCCGGGCGTCTCGCGGCTGTCCAGCACCTCCATGCCGACGATCTTGCGCGAGCCCGGCAGATAGCCGTAGAGCAGCGTGATGGTGTCCTGGAAGCCCGGTCCGGCGCTGGGGATCGCATAGCCGACCAGGTTGCCGCCCGCGTCGTAGCCGCCGAAGACCGCCGCTTCGCCCTTCTCCTCCGCGTCCTTGGCGATCAATGTCCCGTCGCGCCAGACCAGGCGCTGGGACTGCGTGACCCGCGGCAGCACCTGAAAGACCGCCTCGCGCAGCATGCGCGCCTGATAGGCGGTGATGGTCGGCAGCGTCGCCTCGTAGACCGAGACGATGATGATCCCCGAGAGGAGTCCCGCGAGGCTCAAGGTCAGGATCAGGCGCAGCGAGGTCGGCTCGCGGCCTTGGCGCGACGCGGACTGGAGCCCGAGGCCCGAATCGGTGCTCATTCGTGACCACCCCGAGGTGATTTGAGCCCCTTGCCGAAGACGCGCGGTTGGGTGTAGCGGTCGATCAATGGAGTGGCCGCGTTCATGAGCAGGATGGCGTACATGACGCCCTCGGGAAATCCGCCGAAGACCCGGATCAGCACCACCAGCAGGCCAACGCCGGTGCCGAAGATCCAGGCGCCCTTGGGCGTGAGCGGCGAGGTCACGGGGTCGCTCGCCATGTAGAAGGCCCCGATCAGCAGGCTGCCGGAGAAGACCGAGAAGAGCGGACCCGGATAGCGCTCGGCGTCGATCAGGACCAGCAGGCTCGTGAAGGCCGCGACCGCGATCAGAATGGAGGCCGGGATGCGCCAGTCGAGGTCGCGCCGGAAGGCGAGGAAGAGGCCGCCGAGGATGAGCAGCAGTCCGCTGGTCTCGCCGATACAGCCGGAGGTCCGGCCGATCATGAGATCCCAGAGTGCCGTGGACTGATGCTGGAACTTCATCAGGTTCAGCGGTGTGGCCGAGCTGACCCCATCGAAGTCGATGTGCATGAAGGGTGCCGCCAGGTTCGAGGCGGCGACCTCGAAGAACCCCGTCGGCCCCGTCTGCGCGCTCCAGGTCGTCATGGCGACCGGAAAGGCCGCGAGCAGGAAGGCGCGGCCGACGAGCGCCGGATTGAAGAGGTTGTAACCCAGTCCGCCCCAGATGATCTTGCCGAGCCCGATGCTGACGACCCCGCCGAGGAAGGCCATCCAGAGCGGGAGTGCCGGCGGCAGCGTCAGCCCGAGCAGGAGTCCGGTGACGATGGCGCTGCCGTTGGCGAGCTGGGCGCGGCGCTCGTCGTCCGGGAGCAAGACCCATTCGGTCGCGACGGCGCCGGCGATGCTGGCGAGCAGGATGAGCAGGGCGCCGAGGCCGAACATCCAGACCCCGGCCAGGGTCGCCGGGGCGAGCGCGATCAGCACGTCGCGCATCGCCATCGAGGTGGTCAGCGGCTGCTTCAGCAGCGGGGCGGGCTGGACCAGCAGCTTGGGGTCCGGCCGCTTCATGAGCCAGATCCCACAGGCGTCTTGGCCGTGTCGGTCAGGCCGCGGGACGAGGTCCAACGCGCGGCGCCGTTCGGTTTCCGTGCGTCGGCCCGAGCGACGGCGCCATGGGGTCCGGCCGCGCGCTCCCGTCTCATGTCTTCACCGCCCGCTTGCGCCCGCGCAGGTTGTTCTTCGCCGTGCGGATCAGCTGCACGATGGGAATCCCTGACGGGCAGGAGTAGGTGCAGGAGCCGCACTCGACGCACTCCGACAGGTTCATGCGCTTCATCTCGTCGTACATCCGTGCCTTGGCCAGGCGCGCGAGGCGCGAGGGATTGAGGAAGTAGGGGCAGGCCTCGACGCAGCGCCCGCAGCGGATGCAGGGATACTCCCGGGGGCGCGCGGTCTCGGCGGCCGTGAACGCCAACACGCCCGAGCTGGTCTTGAGGATGGGGGCATCCAGGCTCGCCACCGGCGTGCCCATCATGGGGCCGCCCATGATGACCTCGCGCGTGTCCTCGGTCAGGCCGCCGCAGAAACGCAGCACCTCGCGCACCGGCGTGCCCAGCGGGACGATGAGGTTCGCGGGCCGCGCGATGCCGGGGCCGGAGACCGTCACCAGCCGGTCGATGTAGGGGATGCCGTCCTCCAGCCAGTCCGCGATGGCCGCGATGGTGCTGACGTTGTTCATGATGATGCCGATGTCCGCCGCATGCAGCCCGGCCGGGACCTCGCGGTTGAGCAGGGCGCGGATCATCATCTTGGAGTCGCCCTGCGGATACTTGACCCGCAGCGGCACCACGCGCACCCGTTGATCCGGGCGGATGTGCGCGCGCAGCGTCGCGATGGCCTCCGGCTTGTTCTGCTCGATGCCGATGATGGTCTCTTCGGCGCCGAGCAGGGTCTGGAGGATCTCGATGCCGCGCAGCAGAGTCTCGGGGCGCTCGACCATGACGCGATGGTCGTTGGTCAGATAGGGCTCGCACTCGGCGCCGTTGGCGATGAGATGGCGGATGCGCACGCCCTTGCGCAGCGAGTACTTCACCTGCGCCGGCAGGGCCGCGCCGCCGAGTCCGACGATGCCCGAGTGCGGCAGCGCCTCGACCAGCGCCTCGACCGACATGCCCCGCCAGTCCGGGCGCGGCGAGGGGGCCAGGCGCTGGGTGGAGAAGGGGTCGGCCTCGATCTCGATCGACTCGCGGTAGTCGCCATCCGGCCCGCGCCGCCGTCCGATGTCACGCACCCAGCCCGTCACGGGGCTGTGCAGACTGGTCGAGACGAAGGCCGTCGGCTGGCCGATGAGCTGCCCGCGCTCGACGCGCTGACCGGTCTCCACGACGGGTTTGCAGGGCGCCCCCAGGTGCTGATTCAGCGGCAGCACATAGTGGCTGACGAAGGGGATACGCTGGGTCGGCAGGTCGGCGGTCAGTGCCTTGTGGTCGGGCGGATGCACGCCATGGGCGAAGCTGCGGCGAAAGAGTGTGCTCAGGGCGATCATCGGGCTCCGGTTCTCAGTGTCTCGGCTGGTCGCCGCTCTGGCGAGGATAGCCGGCCAGCGCCATCAGGCGCTCGCGAATGTCTTGCCGCAGCTCCTGCCGCAAGGTCTCGCGCAGCTCGGCGATCTGCTGTTCATAGCGGGCCGCCTGCTCGGCGAGCTCCGCCTGATGCGCGGCGGCGACGGTCGCCTCGGCGGCCTGCTGGACGCGGGCGGTGAAGGGGGTGACCACGCCGGCGAGCTCCTGGAGCACGCGCCAGGATTCCTTGCGTTCCTCGCAGACGCGCACCAGCTCGGGCGCGACCGCGTGGCGGGCCGGGTCGCGATCCGGGCGCTCGACCCTGATGAAGGGGGTCTGTCCCTTGCGGTGCTCGGGCTGCAATGCCAGATAGGCCGGCAGTCGGATCGGCTTGGGGGTGTCCTCGGCGAGCGGGGGCAGGGCGTCGGCGAACCGCGTCTCGCTCGCTGCCCAATCGGCGGGTGTCATGGGGTCGCGGTTGGCGCCATTGGACCAGTTGGCCTGTGGTGCCGGATTGCCCTCCAGATCGAGCCGGGCGCCGAAGACGCCTTCGGCGCGCGGGTCATAGATGAAGAGCGGCAGGGTCCGCGTCTCCAGGGCCAGCCGGGCCTGGTCGAGCGTGCGGTCGGTCGCGAAGCCGTGGCGGGCGGGGCTGGGCGCATGCAGATGAATCAGGGCCGGGCCGGGGGCGGCCAGGGCGGTCTGCAGGCTGCGCACCAGGTGATCGGGTGCCCCGATGGAGGTCTGGGCGATGCAGGCCTGGCGCTGACTGAGCGCCAGCTGCGCGAGCTGGATGGCGGGATCCGGCTGGGCCGCGGGCAGGGCGTCGATGCCGGCCCGGTCGCTGAGGCCCAGGTCCAGCTCGGAGAGCACCAGCACCTTGACCGGCAGTGCGCCGCCGAGCAGCCAGACGAGCTGTGACAGCCCGCGCCCGGCGAGCATCCGGCTGCCGCCGACCAGGAGCAGTACCGGGCAGGCCGCGCGCTCCTCCTCGCTCAGGTCATGCCAGCTCAGGGCGTCCAGCTCGGACCAGAGGCGTCTGGCATCCGCCGGCTTGTCCAGCTCCAGACGCGCCTTGCGCAGCCGCGCCAGACCCTCGGTCGCCTGGCGCAGCTGACCCTCCAGCAGTCCGGCCGCCAGCTGCGGCCCGTCCCCGGTCGGATCCACGCAGACCGGGATGCGGAAGGCGTTCTGAGGAAAGGCGCCGGCCAGACCGTCCGGGTCCTCTGGCGAGAGCACCAGGCTGATGGTCGAGCGGCCGAGTCCGTGGCGGCCCTGGGCCAGTTGCTGCGCATCGTCCGCGAGCTGTTGCGCGAGTTCGACCAGGCGTTTGAGTCGCTCGGCATCCAGCGCGCTGCCGATCTGGCCCTCGACCTGGCGGATGAAGGTGCTGAGGTCCGTCTGGCGGGTGTCGACGCCCGCCAGGCCGCGCGCCAGGGTGTCCAGATCGTCCGCCGGCAGCGCCTCGGCGAGGATGCCCCGAATCAGGCCCGCGATCTGCTCGCGCGTCTGCGCCACCTGGCGCACCAGGGCCGCGCGCGCTGGGGTTTGATGGGCCTCCGCGACGGCCAGGGCGAGCTTGAGGGCGAGCCGCGCACCCGAGCCGGACTCCACGCCGTCCCCGCCGATCAGGTTGCCCGCCGTTCGGCGGCTCAACAGCATGGCGGCGAGCGGACCCATGTCGGACGCGGCCGCCAGGGCGATGGTCTCGGCGTCGCTATCCGCCAGTTGGTCCCAGGCCTGGCGGACAGTCCTGGCGTGCTCGACCTGCTCGCCGTGCTGATGGGTCATGCTCAGGGCGCCGGGCGCGCAGGCGCGCACGCAGATGCCGCAGCCCTTGCAGGCGGCGGGCTCCAGGGCGATGAAGAGGAGTCGGCCGCTGTGATGCGTCTTGGCCTCGGGGGACTGGAACAGCGATTCGGTCACGGCGACCGGCAGGCAGCCAAGGGCGCCTTCCAGGCGTTGCGCGGCCAGGGTCACGGCCTCCTTGCGGTCGGCCGGCAGCGGCATCTTGGTCGCGAGCCAGCTCAGCGCCTCCGCGAGCAGCTCGCCGAGTGCCTGGGTGGCTGCGGTGTCGTCCGTGGCGCAGCGCTGCGCGATGCGTTCGGCCAGCTTGCCGGCGAGCGGCTGCAGGGCGGTCGCCCGGGTCGCGCCGATCGCGGCGTCGAGGATCGCCCGAGGTGTCGCCGCGACGGCGCCGATCGCGCTGTCCGGGCACTGGGTCCAGCAGGCGCCGCAGCCGGTGCACAACCTGGGGTCGAAGGCGGGCATGACGCTGCGCTGCCCGCTGAGATCGCGAAAGGCGGAGGTCAGCGGCGGGATGGCGCCGAGCGCCAGGTAGGGGTCCGGCGTCAGCTCCTGGGTCTGGCCGGTGCGATAGAGCACGCCGACCTGGTCCCAGAAGCGCGGCAGGCTCGCGTAGCCGTCGTCGCCATGTCCGAGCGCGCGCACCACGGCCGGTGCCTGGTCGTCCACGGGGTCCGGGTCGCGCGGGGTGTCCGGGAATTGGCCAACCTCGACGCGGCGCACCGCGGCGAGTCCGGCGGCGAAGTCCGCCGCCTTCGGCTCGGCTGCCTCGGCGCGATGCCTCTCCCAGAGCGACTGAACCCGGCGGGTCGAGCTATCCAGCCAGCCGCGGTCGAGGAGCACGCCGCAGATGGCGCCCAGTAGGGCGACCTCGAGGTCGCCGGCCGGCGGCGTCAGCGCATAGAGCGCGGTCTTGTGCCGCCGCAACGCCTGCTGCAAGGCGGGGTGGAGGCTGGGCCAGAGGATGCCGTCCTCCGCTGGGCCGATGAGCAGCAGCGCCCCGTTCGGGCTGATGTCCAGCAGCGGATCGGAGCCCTGCATGGCCGCGTCGAGCGTGAGCACCGCCAGGTCGACGCGCGGGTCCGCCCCGGGATCGCGCAGCGCGGCGGGTCCGGCGGTCAGCCGGTCGACGCAGTAGGAGCCCCAGGGCTGCGAGGGCAGCGCCGGTCGGCTTCTGAGCCGCTCGCCGAAGAGGGCGAAGACGAGCGCGGCGGCCTCGGCCGCCAGACCCTCGCCCCGTTGTCCGGAGCGCCGATGGATCGCGAGCGTCAATGCGCCCGGCGGGCGCAGGTCCGGCCCTGGCCCTGGACTGCGCAGCCCCAGTCGGCTCAGTCCCTCATGGTCGCGCCGCAGACGGTCGAGCAGGATCTGGCGCTTAGGGAAGGGGCTGGATGCCGGGGCGAACGCCATGCCGAGATAGCGGGGGATCGGCTGGCGGCGTTTGGCGGCCATGCAGAGCCCGGCCAGATCGGCCCCCCTGAGCGGCAGACCGCCGAGCCCGTAGATGACCGGGTGGGGCTGCAACAGCCGCAGGTCGGAGAGTTCCCGTGTCGTCGCGGCGGCGGCCCGGTGCAGGGCCGCGCGCAGCGCCCGCAACAGCGGGGGCTCCTGGTCGAGCGGTGCATCCAGCCGTTCGAGCACCAGGATCCGCTGACCGGCCTTGAGATGGCCGAGCAGCGCATCCGCCGGAAAGGGGCTCAGCCGCCGGATGCCGAGGACGCCGACCTTGAGATGTTCCTGCCGGCGCATCGCGTCCGCCGCCGCCTCGGCGGTTTCGACCGCCGCGCCGAGCGCGAGGAGCACTAGGCTGGCATCCTCGGTGCGGTAAGTCGAAACCGCGGCGTGGCGGCGTCCGGTCTCCTGCCCGAGGTCCGTCATGGCCCGATCCAGCGCCTCGGCCACCGCGCCGTCGAAGACCGCATGCGCCGCCGCGGACAAGCCCCAGCTCTCGGGTGCCTGGGGTGAGCCGAGCAGCACGGGGTGCTCCGGGTCCTGACGACGCGGGACGCGCCGCCGTCGATCGCCGAAGACCAGCCGCTGGGAGGCGTCGGGCGCCTGGATGGCATCGCCCGGCTTGCCGACGAAGCGGGCGATCAGCTCGCGCGGCGCCAGGCGCACGTCCTGCATCGCCAGCGCCGTCTGCTCGCTGTCCATCGCGACCAGGCCGGGCACCAGCGTCTGCTCGGTCACGCGGCGCGCGACCAGGGTGAAATCGACGGCCTCCTGGACACTGCTGGCCGCCAGCACGAAGCAGCCGCTCTCGCAGGCCATGTGCAGCGCCTCATGCCCGCTGCCCAGGGCCTGCGCGGGACCGGGCAGCGCGCGATTGCACAGGTGCAGCACCAGGGGGGCGCGGCGGCCGGCGGCGGCGCGCAGCTGATCGAAGGCTCCGGCGAGATCCGTGGAGGACAGAAAGGCGGTTGCCCGAGCGCCGCCCAAGGATGCGCCGAGCGCGCTCGCCAAGGCACCGCGGGCGCCCTCCGCGCCCAGACTGGCGAGCGCGCTCCCCAGCAGATTGCGCCCGTGTCGGCGTTGCTCGCCGCGCCAGGCGATCTCCGCCGCGTCGGCGGGAAAGGATGCGCCGAGACCGGCAACCTCGCTGATCGCCGCCTCGGTGATCGCAACGCAGGTCGTGCCGTCGAGCGCCGTCGGCTCCCCGGCATAGGGGCCGGCGGCTCGGGCGGGTGAACCAAGTACGCGGCGCAGCAGCCGCACGGCACTGTTGGAGAAGCTGGGCATCAGAAGGTGTGCCTGATCGGTAAGGGCGAGATCGATAAGAGCGAGAGCGATGAGAGCGCTTCGCTGGGTGCGGGCCGTCCGCTCCGGCGCTCCGTCACGCGATGCTGGGGCGTCGCGACCTGCCCCCACGCTGGTGCGTGGGAGCCAAAACCGTCGTGGCTCATCGTGACCATGGATCCACTCACCGACGCCTCTTCAACCCGAGTCTCAAACATTAACATTCTCCGAAGGAGCGCTGCGCCCTTTCCGGCATGGTCAGCCACGTCGTCTCCGTTGGCTGGCGCTAACCGCCGCGCCGCGCGGGGATGCGCGGCTGCGCCTGAAACTGTTTTCCGCTCACCCATTGGATGGCGCCGGTCGGACAGCGGAAGGTCGCCTCCGGGCGCGCCGGTCCGCCCGCCGCGTAATCGACCCGAGGCCGGTTGTCCTCCATCCTCACCAGTCCGGGCGCGGCATCCGCGGCGCAGCGTCCGCAGGCATCGCAGGCGGCGGTGCAGAGCGAGAGCGCGATATCGCCAGCCAGGGGCGTGCTGCACTGGACGAAGAGGTGATGGCTCTCCGGCACCAGCTCGAAGAGGTCGCGCGGACAGGCATCGACGCAGTCGCCGCAGGCCGTGCATTTGACCGGATCCACCACCGGCAGGCCATTGGCATTCATCGCGATCGCATCGAGCCCGCAGGCGATCTTGCAGTCCGCGAGCCCGAGACAGCCCCAGGCGCAGCCCTTGCCACCGCCCGAGACGACGGACGCCGCCCGGCAGCTCTCGAACCCCCGGTATTCCGCGATCTGGTACGCCTGCGCCTTGCCGCCGGCGCAATGCAGTCGTGCGATGCGCCGCTCGCGTCCGCCCGCGTCGACGTCCAGCAGGGCCGCGACGGCGTCGACGATCTCCGGACTCGCCACCGTGCAGTGACCGGGCGAGGTCTGGCCGGCCACCAGCTTCTCCGCGAAGGCGCGGCAGCCCGGCTCGCCGCAGGCGCCGCAGTTGGAGCCGGGCAGCAAGGCCTCGGTCTCCTCGATGCGGGGATCCTCGGCCACCTTCAGATAGCGATAGGCGACGGCCAGGATGAGGGCGAAGGAAAAGCCGAGTCCGGTCATGATGGCCGGGGCGATGAGGTAGTTGGTCATGCTGAGGTCGTTGGTCATGCTGATGATTCGACGGCGCGGGCGGGCGATCGCGGCATGGAAGATCGACTCTGCATTCGGTGAACCCCGCGCCTAGAAGGTCTTCAAGAGCTGGCTCAGAGGCATCACGATCTGTCCGACCCCCTGGTCGACATAGATCCCCATCTGCGCGATGCATGAATAGGCGATGGCGAACTGAGCGACGGCGTACCCGGCGAGGGTGAATTGGCTGAGGCTGAAGACCCCGATTCCGAACTGCGAGATGTTGAGGATTCCGGCCCCGAACTGACCGATGGCGATGATCCCCACGGCTGGCACTGGAACCTTGTTCGGCCGGAATTTGAAGGAGATGTGTAGCAGCGGCAAGCCCAATACCCGGGTCTGCGTCTTGTACTCGAAGCCCCAGCCGTCCCACGTCGGCCGCGCCGGATAGGGGGCGCCGCAGGAGGGGCAAGTGAAGGCTTGCTCGCTGACCTGGTGCTGGCATTCACGGCATGGTTTCATCGCGTGCTCCGCAAGACCGATACCCGATCGCCGTTGTGGCAGGGCTCGGGGGTCGCTTTGGCTCAGCCAGAACGCAGCTGTCGATCAGGGATCGATCATGGTCCCGGCGCATGGTCGTGGGGGCGCCGCCCTCGGCGCGACGGGCACCCGCTCGCGGCGGGGCGCCGCTCCCACCGGTGTCTAGCTCATGAGGTTCCATCCCAGGCGGCATGAGACGCCGAGCAGCATCAGAACGGATGGATAGAAGGTCAAGGTGAAGCCGAGCGCCCTGGACGGCGCGCCCTTCTTGTACCCGGCAAAGAACAGGATGCGTCCGATCGCAAAGGTCATGGCCGCGAGCGGAATCACGGACATCCAGGCTGCCGGCATGGCGACAGCCCAGCTGAGGTAGGCGATCAGGGCAATCGAAAACTGCTCCAGGGTGTTTTGCAAGAGGGTCTGCAGGAACATCAAATGAAAACGGGTTCGCCCATGCGCCGCCAACGACGATCGTCAATGCCAGGAAGACGCCGAGCAGCATGCCTCTCAAGACGCCGCGCTGCTTCTCTGCCAAGGTCATTTCCAGGTCTCGGTCCTCTGCGTTGGCCAGGGTCGAACAGCGCCGGTTGGCGGTGGGCGCATTGCGCCGTCAGTTCTGCAGGTAGACCGAGGCGGTGTCGAACGCCTCCTCTGGGGTTCCATGCCAGGTCCCGTTGTTGAAGACGCTCGGCTCATAGGCGTCATGGCTGTAGGTGTAGAAGGCCATCGTCCAGCGCTCCTCGTCACCGAAATAGCGCAGGCGGCACAGATGCGTCGGTGTGTTGCTCAGACGTTCTCTGTACGCGTCGGCGGTCTCGCCGAAGACCTGGGGATCGAAGTCGGGCGCGACGAAGGGCTCGATGTAGGCATCGATGTAGCAGAACTGCCCGCGGAAACGGACATCGATTCGGTTGAACTTGCCCGAATAATGCTTTTCGGCGTGATCGAGGATTCGCTGGCGGATGTCTGGCTGAATCCTTTGCGGGATTTTCACCCCTCCGGATTGAGGGTCGAAGACCCAAGTCTTTTTGTTCATTGGCCTTGGTCATCAGTTGAATCGGTAGGGTGGACGCGCGCGAGCGAAGTCCACCGAATCCCGCTGGCCCGCGGGATGATCGACCCCGATGGGCGCTTGATCGAGCAGCAGATCGTCGCGCGGCCGCGGACTGCGACGTCCCCGCGCGCGGAGCGCCAGCAGGTGACGGCAGCGATGCTACCCCGAGGCGAGGCCAGCCTCAAAGTCTCACATTCACCGGCACCACATGGAAGTCCAGCTTCATGTCCGCCGGGCTCATCCCGCAGGCCAGTCCGACCAGCTCGGGCAGGTAGAGCACCGGGAGTTGGAACGGCTTATCGGCGGCGGCGAGCGCCTTGGGCTGGACGCCGTCGAGGTTCTTGAAGCAGAGCGGGCAGGAGGTGACCATGAGATCGACATCCTGCTTCTTGGCGCCTTGCAGGATGCTCCCCGTCATGGTCTTGGACAGCTCCGCGTTGGGCCAGGCGGCGTGATAGCCGCAGCAGCCGTTGCGGGTGTCGTAGTCGAGGCATTCGGCGCCGAGGACCTGGAGCACGTCTTCCAGTGAGGTCGGGTTGTGGGACGACTCATAGCCCTGGATGTCGGCCGGGTTGCGGGTGTGGCAGCCGTAGAAGGAGGCGACGCGCAGCCCGTGCAGCGGGTGGGTGACGCGCTCGGCGAGCTTGGTGAGGCCGACGTCGTGCGCCAGGATGTAGAGGGTGTGCGTCAGCTCGACCTCCCCTCTGTACTCGACGCCTTCCTCGGCCAGGATCTCGTTGACCTGATCCTGGAGTCGGGCATCTTCCGCGAGCCGCTTCTTGCAGTTGGAGATGACGTTGAAGCAGGTGGAACAGGGGGTGAAGAAGGGCAGTCCCATCCGCTCGGCGCCCGCCATGTTGCGGGCGTTGATGGCGAACGAGGCGAGCTCGGAGCGTTCCTCGATCACGCCGGCGCCGCAGCAGACGGCGTCCGGGATCAGATCCAGCGAGACGTCGACCTTGTCGAACACCTGTTGCAGGATGTCGAAGAAGCGGGCATCGGCGCCCTGGAAACAGCAGCCGGAATAGAAGGCGTAGTGCTTGCGGTCCGCCTGTGTCGAGGTGGCCTTGGTGGCTGGCTCGGTCATTTCTTTTTCTCCCCTTGCTCGATCTCGCGGACCTTCTCGAAGATCCGGGCGGCGCCCTCCTGTCCGGGCAGGGTGCAGACGCGCCGGGTCGGCTCCATGCCGTGCCGGGTCAGGGATGCCTCGGCGGCCTCGATGGCGTCCCAGCCCTTGGTGCCGTAGACCGCGACCGGCAGCATGGGCTTGTTGACCTGACCGAAGCGCTCGATGTCGGCGACATAGGTCTTGGCGCGGCGCGATCCCGGGGTGTCCTGGATGCCGTCGTCGATGGTGAGCTTGCGGGCGCGGCGGATGGTGTCGGCGGGGCGGGTGTCCTTGGGGCAGACCTTGATGCACTTGCGGCACTGGACGCAGGACCAGAGCCCCTGGTCGATGGCGGCCTGGTCGCGGATGCCGCGGAAGTTGTCGCGGGCGTCGATGGAGAAGCGATAGGCCTTGGCGAAGGTCAGGGGGCCGGCGTAGTCGGGGTCGGCCTGGACCGAGGAGCAGGCGGAGTAGCAGGCGCCGCAGAGGATGCAGTCGGTCAGGTAGTCGAAGCTGTTGAGCTCGTCCTGCGACATGAGCGATTCCTGCTCCAGGGCCTGCGGGATGCGCTCGGGGTTCTCGATCAGGTAGGGGTGCATCTTGGCCAGCTTGTCGATGACCGGGTCGATGTCCACGACCAGGTCGCGCAGGATCGGCAGGTTCGCCATGGGCGTGATGGTGACCGAGCCCTTGCCGAAGTCCTTGAGGATGGGCAGCAGCTGGGTGCTGCAGGCGAGCACCGACCTCCCGTTCACGCGCACCGTGCAGGAGCCGCAGATGGCGGAGCGGCAGAAGGCGCGGAAGGTGAGGCTGCTGTCCTGATCGTCCTTGATCTTGCGCAGCGCCGCGAGCACGGTCATGCCGGTTTCGACGGTCAGCTTGAAGTTGTCGAAATAGGGTGAGCGGTCATGACCCGGCGTGAAGCGCTGGACCCGGATGTTGGCGAGCAGGCTCTCGCGCTTGGGGGTGATCTTGCCAGTTGTCATCGTGGGCCTCCGGCGGGAGCCGTCATGCGTAGGATGGGCAAAGCCCGCGCCTCGCCGCCGATGATGGGCTCGGGCGCTGGGCGGGCGTGCCCATCCTTCAGACTCCGGGCGGCGAGGATGGGCACGCTACGCTTTGCCCATCCTACGGGTGTGGGCGTGATCAATAGGTTCTGGCCTCGGGCTGGAATCGGGTAATGACCACCGGCTCGAAGCGCAGCTCGGGCCGGTCGCCCGGACCCCGCACCGCGACGGTGTGCTTCAGCCAGTTGGCGTCGTCGCGCTCCGGATGGTCCTCGCGTGAATGGGCGCCGCGCGACTCGGTGCGGGCGAGGGCGCCCAGGGCGACGGTCTCCGCCAGCGTGAGCATGTTGCGCAGCTCCAGGGCGGCGAGCATCTCGGTGTTGAAGATCGCGCTGCGGTCCGTGACCATGAGCTTGCGGTAGCGGTCCTTGAGTTCCTCCAGGTCGGCGAGGGCCGAGTCCAGCCCCGCGGCGTCGCGATAGATGCCGGCCTTCTCGGACATGACCCGGCCGAGCGTTCGGCGGATGCCCGCCACGGTCTCCTTGCCATCGCCTTCCATCAGCTCCTTGAGGCAGGTCTCGGCCTCGGCGAAGGCGCTGTCGGGCATGGGGCCGAGCTTGGTGCGGCGGGCATACTCGACTGCATGACGGCCGGCGCGGCGGCCGAAGACCAGGATGTCCAGCAGCGAGTTGCCGCCGAGCCGATTGGCGCCGTGGACGGAGACGCAGGCCGCCTCGCCGGCGGCGTAGACGCCCTCGATGGGAGTGCAGCCGTTGATGTCGGTATGCACGCCGCCCATGGAGTAGTGGGCGGTAGGCTTGATCGGGATGGGCTCCTCGACCGGGTCGACGCCCTCGAAGTCGATGCACAGCTGACGGATCTGCGGCAGGCGCTCCAGGATGCGCTCGCGCCCCAGGTGGGTCAGGTCCAGGAAGGCCTCGTCGTCCGGTCCGCCGCGGCCCTCGCGCACCTCGGTCTCGATGGCGCGGGAGACCAGATCGCGTGGCCCAAGCTCCATCTTGTCCGGGGCATAGCGCTCCATGAAGCGTTCACCGAGCCCGTTGAGCAGGTAGCCGCCCTCGCCGCGCGCCCCCTCGGTCACCAGGATGCCGCTGCGGCGCAGCCCGGTCGGGTGGAATTGGATGAACTCCATGTCCTTGAGCGGCAGCCCGGCGCGGTAGGCGATGGCCGAGCCGTCGCCGGTGTTGCCGTAGGCGTTGGAGGTGCGGGTCCAGTAGATTCGTCCGTGTCCGCCGGTGGCCAGGATCACCGCCTTGGCCTGGATGGTGTGCAGCCGGCCGGTGCGCAGGTTGTAGGCATTGACGCCCATGCAGCGCTGGCCGTCGTGGATGAGGTTGAGGGTCACCCACTCGTTGAAGTAGTCGACGCCGTGCCGCAGGCCCTGCTCGTAGAGGGTGTGCAGCATGATGTGTCCGACCTTGTCCGCGGCATAGCAGGCACGCGGCTTGGACGCTCCACCGAAGGGGCGTTGGGCGATGCGCCCGTCCTCCGTCCGATAGAAGGGTGCCCCCCAGTGCTCCAGCTCACGCACCACGTCCGGCGCCTCGCGGCACATCAGCTCGGCGGCGTCCTGGTCGGCGAGGTAGTCCGAGCCCTTGACGGTGTCGAACCAGTGCTCTTCCCAGGTGTCGCTGGGGTCGCGATTGCCGAGCGCGGCGTTGACGCCGCCCTGAGCCGCGCCGGTGTGCGAGCGGGTCGGATAGACCTTGGTGAGGACCGCGACGTGCAGATCCTCCTCGAGCCGGGATTCCAGCGCGGCGTAGAGCCCGGCACCTCCGGATCCGACGATCAGGATGTCGTAGGTCAACATGGCTTGGTCGCTGCGATCGCAGTGCGTGCGCGTGGCCGCGCGGGGTTGGTCGGACTGTCCTCCCCGGCCATCCGCCATCTCGCGTGGGGCCGGCCTCGGGTTTGTGGGGCGCTTCTCCGAGCTCCCTCGGGCGCTTATACTTCCCTAAAATAAATCAATATTCAATATAGCTAATAGCGGAATTCCACGCGCCAGGCGTCAGTTGCCCCTTCGACGACATGTGCGCCTGCGCTAGGTCAAAGCGTTGTTTTTCTGCGCCTTTGACGGGGTTGCGCTGGATGGTCTGTCTGGGATAGAGAGGGACCTCAGTCAGACGGTTCCGATGGGCACCAGGCGATCTGGGCGCGTGCTTCATGTCCTTTGTCAGGCCGGGTTGCCCGCGCGGTGCCGTATCGGGTCGGTCCCCGAGTCAGCCCATCCCCGCGGCTCGCGGTCGGTCACAGGGACCCGTCCGCCGTCGGAGCGACCCACACAGGTCTTTTCTCGGCCCTCGACCGGCGACGGAACCGCCGGCGCGGCGGTCGTCACCTCTAGCGATCCCGGCGTGTCCGGGTCAGGACGTCTCCATTGACCACAGCCACACAAGCGGCCAGCGCGGCCAGGGCGCGGGCGAGCGCCGGGCGCGAGGCCAAGATCCTCAGGGAGCACATCGTCGAGATCGTCAGCGACTCGGGCGAGGGTGCCCAGAAATGCGGCCAGACCTTCGGGACGGTGAGCGCCAAGATGGGCAACGGGGTCTGGACGGTCGAGATCATCCCGGCCGAGATCCAACCGCCCGCGCGCTCGCCGGCCGGCGCCAGCGGTATCCGCATCCGCTTCGCCTCGCATGCCGTGACCAACATGGGCGACGAGGCGGACCTGGTCGTCGCCTTCAACGAGCAGGTGCTCTACTCGCGCATCGTCAATGGCGCCTACCGCGAGGGCACCCTGGTGCTGCTGGAGAGCAAGTGGCGCGACGACCCGGTCCCGGAGATCCGCGAGCAATACGCCAAGGCGGTCGTCGAGCTGCGCGAGAACGGCCTGAGCGTGCATGAACTGCCGATCGAGCAGGCCTGTCTCGCCATCATGTCCAATCCGCGCCGCGGCAAGAACATGTTCGTGCTGGGGATGCTCTGCTATCTCTACTCGCGCGACCTGGACCGCGCCAAGGAGGAGATCGCCATCGCCTTCAAGCGCAAGGGCGCGGAGGTGATCGGCCTCAATCACCAGCTGTTCGACGCCGGCCATGCCTTCGCCGCGGAGCAGCTGGATTTTCGCTTCGCCGTGGCGCCGCAGCCGCCGGAGGCGCTGGCAGGCAAGCGTTTCATCGTGACCAACGGCAACCAGGCGGTCGCCCTGGGCGTCATGGCCTCGGGCATGGAGCTGGTCTCCATGTATCCCATCACGCCGGCGACCTCGGCCTCGCACTATCTCGCCGATGTCTATCATCAGGTCGGCGGCTTCGTGCACCAGGCGGAGGACGAGATCGCCGCCATCGGCTTCGCCATTGGCGCCTCCTACGCCGGCAAGACGGCCTGCACCATCACCTCGGGTCCGGGGCTGGCGCTCAAGACCGAGATGCTGGCGCTCGCGGTGATGGCCGAGGTGCCCCTGGTGCTGGTCGACGTGCAGCGCGGCGGGCCGTCCACCGGTCTGCCGACCAAGGTGGAGCAGGGCGATCTGCTGGCGGTGCTCTATGGCGAGCCGGGCGATGCGCCCAAGGTGGTGCTGGCTGCGGCGACCATCGAGGAGTGTCTGCTCTTCGTCATCATGGCCCGGCGCCTGGCCGAGACCTTCCGCACGCCCGTGGTGCTGCTGACCGATGCCAATCTGGCGACCGGCGTGCAGCCCTATCCGCGCCCCGAGCCGAGCGCCGAGTGGTTGGCCCCGCCGATCGATCAGTCGGACTGGAGCGAGGAGGTGCCGCCCTACAACTGGGATCCGCGCACCGGGCTCTCGCCGCGGCCGATTCCGGGCATGCCCGGCGGTCAGTACATCCTCACCGGCCTGGCGCACACCTGCCAGAGCAAGGTGGCCTACGACTCGGACTCCAACCAGCTCAGCTCGGAGATGCGCAGCCGCAAGCTCGCGGCGCTCGCGAGCACGCTCAAGCCGCCGAGCGTGCACGGCGGGGAGGACGGCGATCTCTTGCTGGTCGGCTGGGGCTCGACGCTCGGCGCCATCGAGGAGGCGGTGGAGCGGGCGCGCGGGGAGGGGCTGGCCGTGTCCTCGCTGCACCTGCGCTTTCTCTCGCCGCTGGAGCCCGGGCTCAAGGAGATCTTCGCGCGCTTCCGTCGCATCATGACCGTCGAGATCAACTACAGCGACGACCCCAAGGCGCCGCTGATCAACGCCGATACGCGCCGCTATGCCCAGCTCGCCATGCTGTTGCGCGCGCAGACCCTGGTAGACGTGGACTGCTGGTCCGTGGTCTATGGGCACCCGCTTCAGCCGGGGATGATCCATGGGGTGATTCGCGAGCGGCTTGCCGCCATCGACAACGCAGGAGACGCCTGATGTTCGGACTCAAGGCCGATTGGTCGCACGAGGTCTTCGACCGTTACTTCACCATTGGCGACTACGCGGGTGGCGAGGCACGCTGGTGCCCGGGGTGCGGCGATCACGCCGTGCTCAATGCCGCCCAGCGCGTGCTACGCGACGAGCAGCAGAAGCCGGAGCTGTCCGTGTGCGTGTCTGGTATCGGCTGTTCCAGCCGCATGCCGCACTACATGGGTACCTATGGCTTCCATGGTCTGCACGGCCGCGCGCTGCCGGTCGCCTGCGGCATCAAGTCGCGGCGCCCGGAGCTGGATGTCTGGGTGGCGACGGGTGACGGCGACTGCTTCTCGATCGGGACCGGGCACTGGATCCACGCCATCCGCTACAACATGAACATGGTGGTGATGGCCTTCGACAACGCCATCTACGGTCTGACCAAGGCGCAGACCTCGCCGACCACGCCCACGGGCTTCAAGACCAACACCCACCCGACCGGCGCCATCATCGCCCCGCACAATCCGCTGACCATCACCCTGGGGATCACCAACGCCTCCTTCGTCGCCCAGGTCGTGGACTGGAATCCGCCGCTGCTCTACGAGACGCTCAAGGCGGCCTATCGCCATCGCGGGACCAGCTTCGTGCGCATCATCCAGCGCTGCCCGGTCTATTCGGACAAGTTCATCAAGGAGCTGCAGGGCGACCCCTCGCGCTTTCTGGTGCTGGAGCACGAGCGGGGGATTGCGCTGGACGAGAGTGTTCCGCGCCAGTTCCCGCAGCGGGTTCGGCACGACCCCTCGGACCTCGGGCGCGCCTTCCAGATCGCCGCCGACACCAGCCGGCTGCCGCTCGGGCTGCTCTATTACAACCCCGCCGCACCCTGTTACGAAGACCTCTCCAGCCAGGGGGCGGACCTGACGCCGCGGCAGCGCCTGGCGGGGCTCGAGACGGTGTTGGATCGGTTGACGATTTAGACTTCGGTTAGTTGTCAGGTGTCAGCTCTGTAGGATGGGCAAAGCCCGCGCGATGCGCTTCGTTCGGCGCGCCGAAAGTCGATGGGCGTGCCCATCATCCCAGCGCAGAGGCCTGCAAGATGGGCACGTCCGCCCGGCGTCGAGGTCTCGCACGAACGCGCCGCGCGGACTTTGCCCATCCTACGGGGGCGGGCAGTTGTCAGTTGTCGGTGGCGTGCGCGGGTGGATTGGGACGCGCGCTGGGGTGGGCTTTCACTCAACGCTGGAGGTGCTTTGTGTCGAGTCTCGCGGAGGATCTGATCCATCGGCATCGCTATACCGTGGATGACTACTACCGCATGGCCGAGAGCGGCATCTTGAGCCCGGATGCCCGGGTTGAATTGATCGAGGGGGAGATCATCGATATGCCGCCGATCGGTGCACCACATGCGTCAGCCGTCAATCGATTGCATCAACAATTGCTCGATGCGGTCCATGGTCAGGTCATTGTCCGTGGGCAGAGTCCGGTGCGCTTGGATTCACGCAACGAGCCCGAGCCGGACATCGCGCTGGTGCGCAATCGATCGGGACACTATCGTGACCGGCACCCAAGCCCGACGGACGTGCTCCTGCTCGTTGAAGTGGCGGATTCCAGCCTGCGTTACGACCGCGACGTCAAGATGGCGCTCTATGCCCGCTTCGGTATCCCGGAGACCTGGCTGATCAACCTGGCGGACGCGACCCTGACTGCCTTCCGCGCGCCCGGTGCTGAGGGTTATGCGATGGCCGAACTGCTCGCGACGGACAGACCCATCCCGCTGCCCGGACTCGAGGGTCTGTCGGTCGATCTTGCGGGTCTGTTCTGAGCGGGCGCGCCGTCGGTCTGCGGGGCGTTAGGCGCGACGGCGCCAGAGCGCACTGAAATGCTCCGGCGCGCGCGTCAGGCGCTCTCCGTCGGGGGCATGGCAGATGACGGGCACATCGGGTCGGACGACGGTGTCGTCCGAGAATTCGACCTCGAGCTCGAACAGAACCTCGCAGTGCGGACAATCATCCAGTGTCTGATCGATCTGTCGGCTGATGCGCATGCTGGCGCGCTGATGCTCGATGCCAGGCGAGGGCGCCATTGCCAGAGGCATTCCCTGGATCAGCTCCCAGTCGCCCTCCCATTCGCGGTAGTCGCTCAGGCTGTCGTGCTCGATCCCCCGCGGTCGCGGCATGTCCGGTCTCCTCTCATCGCTTGGCTGCATTCAGGATCGGACATCACTCGGGTTCCCGGCTGCCTCCATCGCTGGATTCCAGCGGCGTTCTATGCAGCGTCTTGTGCAGCCGCCGGATGGTTTCGGGAACCTCCTCCACCGGCACGGGTTTGCTGAACAGAAAACCCTGGACCTCGCCACAGGATCGGGCGCTGAGGAATTGCAGTTGCTCAAGCGTCTCGACGCCCTCCGCCGTGACATGCAGCGACATGGTCGCGGCCATGGCGATGACCGCCTGCGCGATGGCGGCATTGTTGCGGTCGTTCTCGATGTTGTAGATGAAGGACTTGTCGATCTTGAGCCGATCGATCGGAAAGCGCTTGAGGTAGCTGAGGCTCGAATAGCCAGTCCCGAAGTCGTCGATCGCCAGCTGCACCCCCAGGGCCTTGAGCTGGTGGAGCGTCTGGATGGACTCCTCCGCATGCCCCATGAGGATGCTCTCCGTCAATTCGAGTTCCAGGCAGCTCGGATCCAGGCCGGTTTCGGCCAGGATGCGCTCGACCTGGTGCGTGAACGTCTTGTCCTTGAATTGACAGGCGGAGACGTTGACGGCGACGCGCTGAATGCGATGCCCCTGGGCTTGCCATTCCCGAAGCTGCTGGCAGGCGGATCGCATGACCCATTCGCCGATCGAGAGGATGAGTCCGGTCTCCTCGGCAATGGGGATGAAGACCATTGGCGAGATCTCGCCAAGCTCTGGATTGTGCCAGCGCAGCAGCGCCTCGAGGCCCTGCATCTGGCTGGTGCGCGCATCGAGCTGCGGCTGGAAGTGCAGGCGCAGTTCGGCGTTCTCGAGCGCATGACGGAGGGCGTTTTCCGTGCGCAGCCGCGTCAGTGCGGCCTGGTTCAGGGAGGCATCGAAGAACTTGAAGGTGTTCTTGCCGGCGCGCTTGGCGTGATACATGGCGAGGTCGCTGTTGCGCAGCAGGTCAGAGGCGCCGGTGCCGTCCTCGGGGAAGACCGTGATGCCGATGCTCGGGCTGATCACCACGTCATTGCCCAAGAGCGAAAAGGGCGCGGACAGGGCGTCGAGGATCCGCGTGGCGACGCGCGCCGCATCCTGGCTGCAGTTGATCTCGGGCAGGAGGAGGGCGAACTCGTCGCCGCCCAGGCGAGCCAGGTGTTGGCGTTCGTCGACGCCCTCGAAGCGCGAGACCAGGTCGACCGCGCGCAGGCTGCCGACCAGGCGCTCGGCCACGGATTGCAGCAGCAGGTCTCCGCTCGGGTGCCCGAGGGTGTCGTTGACCTGCTTGAAGTTGTCGAGGTCGAGGAAGAGCAACGCGCCGGGGCGCTGGTGGCGCGGAATGAGTTTGAGGGTCTGTTCGAGGAATTGGAGAAAGAAGACGCGATTGGGCAGTCCGGTCAGGCTGTCGAAGTAGGCCAGCCGATGGATATGGTCCTCGGCCTCGCGCAGCCGGGTGATGTCCTGGACCGCGCCGTAGAGACGCAGCGGGCGCGTGGCGTCACCCTGGTGAGGCTCGACGAATTGGCGCAAATAGCGCTCCTCGCCGTCCGGGCCGATAATGCAATGCGTCAGCTCCGCGGGCGCGAGCGTCCGCGCCAGTGTCTCGAACCAGGCGGCGACGCGCGCCTTGTCCCGCGCGTGGGTGCTGGCCAGGAGCGGGTCGAGGCTGCGCCACTCATTGCTGGCACGCCCGCCCAGGATGTCGAGGGCTTGCTCGGACCACCACAGGTGCCCGGTGCTCAGATCCCACTCCCAATGGCCGATCCGCGCCATGCGCTGGGCGGCGGTCAGACGCCGCTGGCTGTGCAGGAGCGCCTCGGCCGCCGCGCCGGCACGGACCATGTAGCGGATGCGGTGCAGCAGGAGCTGGGTGCTCAGGGGTTTCCCGACGAAGTCCGTCGCGCCGGACTCGTAGGCGCGCGCGATGGATGCCTCGTCGTCCAGCCCGGTCATCATGAGAATGGGTAGATGGGCGCCACCCGGCATGGCGCGGATGCGCGCGCAGGCGGCGAAACCGTCCATCACGGGCATCATCACATCCAGCAGCACGATATCAGGCCAGGGTGGGTCGCCCAGCAGGGTCAGCGCCTCTTGGCCGTGATCGGCCTCCATGACGTCCATTTCGGCCTGCTCCAGGGCCGCCACCACCAGGTAGCGCGAGGTGATGTCGTCATCGACGATCAGCACCCGTATCCGCTCGCCGTCCGGGTTCTTGTTCATGATGGATCAGCCCTCACGCCGATTGCGCCAGCCGGGTGAGCTCGGCGGAGACGGCCGCGAGCTGGCTCTCGACCTGGGCGAGCACGGCTCGGCTCTCGTCCAGGCGGCCCTCTCGGCCGTGGTTCTCGAGGATCTGGCAGGTGGTGGACAGGGTGCGTGCTCCCAGGTTTGCGCTACTGGACTTGAGTGTATGGGCGGCGAGACGCACCGCGTCCCCTTGATGATCCGCCACGCCCTTGCGCAGCTGCTCCAGCAAGCCCGAGGCGCTCTCCAGATAGAGCGCGATCACCTTCTTCAATGGGTCCGGGCGTCCCGGCTGCCCCAGGCGTCGAATGGCCGCGATGACGGCGGGATCGAGCAGCTCGCCTTCGGTCGCGGCCGTGACCTGTGGATCCTGTGTGTCACGCGCCTCTTCGGCGTGCGCGTCGCCCGCGCGGAGATAGGGCGCGATGCGCTCGAACAGCTGACGCTGTTTGAAGGGCTTGCTGAGATAGCCGTCCATGCCGGCCTCGGCGCATCGCTCCTGCACGCCTTTCTCGACATTGGCCGTCAGCGCGATGATCGGCAGGGGTGTCGCCCGGCCTTGCTCGGAGGCGTGCCGGCGGATCTCGCGGGTCGCGGTGAAGCCATCCATCACCGGCATGTGGCAGTCCATCAGGATGAGATCGTAGTCACCTGCCAGGAAGGCGTCGAGCGCTTCCTGCCCATTGCTCGCGATTCTGACCGCCAAGCCCAGATCCTCCAGCATCAGCGAGGCCATCTCCTGGTTCACAGGATTGTCCTCCACCAGCAGGAGACGCCCGTGCAAGCGCGCGGCGGTCTTGCCTGTGGACGCCGATCGGCGGGCCGCGTCACGCTCGGACGCGCTGGCGTGGCTGTCCTCGGCGCTGATGCGCGCGAGCGCCGAGACCGGCGCGAGCTGCGCCTCCAAGGTGAAACACGACCCCTGTCCGGGTGCGCTGTCGACGCGGATGTCGCCCTCCATGAGCCGGGCGAGCTGACGGCAGATGGCCAGCCCCAGGCCGGTGCCGCCGTATTTGCGCGTCGTCGAGCCGTCGCCCTGGGAGAACGGCTCGAAGATGCTGTCCTGCAGTGCCGCATCGATGCCGGGGCCGCTATCCCTGACCTTGATCCGCAGTCTGAGCGCATCGGCGCTGGTCTCGTGGCAGCTCATGCACAGGCGGATCTCGCCCTCATCGGTGAACTTGATGGCATTGCCGACCAGGTTGATCAGGATCTGGCGCAGCCGGGCCGCGTCTCCATTGACCCTGGCGGGCAGGTCGGGCGCGAGCTGGGCGCTCAGGAGAAGCCCCTTGGCGCTCGCGGCCTCGTCGAACATCTGGGTGGTGTCATCGAGCAGCTCTCGGGGATCGAAGTCCTGCCGATCCAGGCTCAGCTTGCCGGCCTCGATCTTGGAGAAATCGAGGATGTCGTTGATGATGGCCAGCAGGGCGTCACCCGAGCGTTGGATGGTCTCCGCGAAACGCCGCTGGCGCTCATCCAGTCCCGTCTTCACCAGCAGCTCGGCCATCCCCAGGATACCGTTCATGGGGGTGCGGATCTCGTGGCTCATGGTGGCCAGGAAGTCGCTCTTGGCGCGGCTGGCCGCCTCCGCGCGGTCGCGCGCCTCGGCCAGCGCCGCGACCGTGTGCTCCAGCTCCCGGGTGCGGTCGGCCACCTGGCGCTCCAGATCGTCGTTGTAGCCTTCCAGGACGCTGTCGCGCTGCTGGATCTGGTCCAGCATCCCGTTGAAGCCCCGGACCAAGGCGCCGATCTCGTCGTCGCGGTGGTCGCTGACCCGGATGTCGTAGCGTTTCTCCCGGGAGACGCTGTCCATGGCCGCCGTCAGGGAGAGGATCGGGCGTGAGATCAGGCGCTGTAGCCAATGCGCCAGGACCATCGCCGTGCCGACCGCCACCGCGAAGATGGCCAGGCTCATCCAGAAGGTGCGGTTCAGCGCGGCACGGACCTGCCCGAGGCCCTCCACGACACGGACATGACCGATGGTCTCGCCATCCACCTCGACGGTGCGGACGACCTCCATCTGCCCGCCTTGGGTGGCGACCCCATCACTGGCTTGGATCGTGTTCGGTGAGTCCGATGGCGGCGCGTCGTCCGGATAGGCCAGAAAGAGGTCGCCCTGCGCGCCATAGACATAGGCCCCGACCAGTTGAGGGCGGCCGGCGAGCGCGGCCAGGGTCCGGTGTGCCGCCTCGGTATCGTTGAAGGCCAGGGCGGCGGCGACGTTGTAGGCGACCATGTCGGACAGCGCCTGGAGTTCGCTGAGCGCCGTGCGCTGGAGGTTTTGCCGCTCATTGAGCATGTGGACCAGGCTGGAGAGCCCCAGCACGATGGTCGCCACCGCCAGCATCAGCAGCATCAGCTTGTAGCGAATGGAGAGCCGTCCGAGCCAGGTCATGTTGAGCCGCCCCCTGTGTTTCATTACTGCACCCGCGTTGCCAGTTTGAGCAACTGGGAGCTGAGGCTGAGGCCAGCGGCCTCGGCGCTACCGCGATTGATCTCGAAGCGCAGCCGGTTGTCCTCTTTGACGAACCCGATCATACCGCCAGCGGCGGCGAAACCGGGGATCTCGCTCACCGTGAGTGCCGGGCGATTGGCCAGGGTGCGCAGCAGCGGGTTGAGGTAGGGCGACTCGGAGGCGCTGACGTAGACGATGTGGCAGCGCGTCAGCGCATCGCCGCGCGAGAGCCGATCGATCCGGATGCGATGTCCCTGCGCGAGCTTCCCATCGAGGGCGCCGATGCTCTCGCCCGCGGGTGTGCGCCCGTAGACGCAGAGGACCAGCGGCGCGGCGGGATCGCGCATGGCGCTGGATGGCCAATGGACGAACTTGCTGAAGTTGTAGAGATAGGCCGCCGCCAGCTCGTTCTCCTCCGCGCCGCCGAGGGCCAGGGCCGAGGCCACCCCGAGCACGCAGCCGAGCAGCAGGCGCGGGATGAGCGCGCGCGGGCGTCTGGGTCTGGTCGGGAATGATTCCGGAAGCATGGGATTCGCCGAATGCGGGCCGCGTCTAGAAGTCCAGGCGGACGGTGGCGTAGAGGCCGCGCTGGACCTCCAGCGGGACCGCGCCATAGGCGTCCTGGTAGCCTTCCTGGTGCGATTCGCTCAGGAGATTTTGGCCGACGAGCGCCAGCTCGAGATCCGCACGCGGGCGCCACGCCAGGCGCAGGTCGAGCGTCCAGTAGGCGGGTATCGGCTGGGCGTTCTGGACGAACACGGGGTAGGTCTGATCGACATACCTGATCCAGAGATCAAGGTCGATGTCGGGGCGCGGATTCATCAGCGAGCGCAGCGAGACCTGCTGGCGGGGATCGGTGCGCGCAAGGGTCTCGTTGCTGATGTCCAAGGAGTCGCTGCTCGCCGTCAGATCCAGCTCCAGATAGCTGTAGGCTAGTGCTAGGCGCCAATTGTCCCGTACCTGCAGATCGGCCGCCAGCTCCAGGCCATAGCCATGACCGCTGGCCAGATTCTTGAACGGCAGGTCGAGCACCAGGTAGCGTCCGGAGTCCGCGACTCTCAGGGTGTCCCCGACGGTCGTGGTCCAAAGCTCGTCGTAGTCGTTGTAAAAGACGGCCAGATCCAGATTCAGCCGCTTGGTCGGCGAGGTCCGCAGGCCCAGCTCGTAGGCGATCAGCGACTCCGATCCATAGCCCGAGTTGCCGGCGGTCCGGGCGAGGACGACCTGCGGGTAGGGCGCCGGCAAGCCCGTCGCCTCAGCATTCGTCGAGACGCTGGCGCTGCGCTCCGCCTGCGAGGGTGTGCGCACGGCGCGCGAGACCGAACCCCAAAGCGTGCTCTGCTCGGAGGCCTTCCACAAGAGCCTGATGTTCGGTTGGATCTCCAAGCCCGTGTAGTCGTTGTGTTCGATCTTGGTGCCCAGGGTGAGACGCAGCCGGTCGCGCAGCAGCTCAATCTCGTCCTGGACGAAGCCGCTCCAAAGATTCCGGTTCTCTGCAGCCGATGTGATGCGGAGGATCTCTGTGTCTTCGAGGCGGTCGTCGGTGTTGCGGTAGCCCAGGCCCCAGACGATGTCGTGTCGTTCGGCGGCCTTGAAGCGATGCTGGAAATCCAGGTCTAGGATGTCGTAACGCTGGTCGAGATAGGCCTCTTCACGCTCGGCGTGATCATAGTAGAGCTGCAGCGAGACATCCGAGGACACGGAGAGCGCCCGCTCCCAGCGCCCAAGCAGGTTCCATCCCTCGGCGTTGATATGGTCATCGATCGCATCGCTGAAGGTCGGCACCGCGAGCGGGTCGGGCACTTCCAGCTGCTGGCGCAGGTTGCTGCGGTAGAGGTCGCCCTCAAGGGTGACGCGGTCGCCCGAGCCCAGGGTCGAATCGACGCGAAAGCCGCCCTGCCCGATGTCCCATTCATCGCGCCCGTCATCGCCCAGGCTGGTGATGAGCGCATCGCGCGCGTTGTACTTGGCGTAGACCCTGGCGAAGGTGCCGGGTGCCGGCTCTGCGCCATAGCGCAGGGCGCCGATGGCACGCTCCTCGTTGCCACCGCCGGCAATCAGCAGTCCGCCCTGAGTCGCTGCGGCTGAGCGGGTGATGATGTTGATGACGCCGTTGACGGCGTTCGCGCCCCAGAGCGTCGCCCCGGGACCGCGAATCACCTCGATGCGATCGATGTCGGCGAGCATCACGTCTTGATTTTCCCAATAGACGCCCGAGAAGCTCGGCGTATAGACGGTCCGCCCGTCGATCAGGACCAGCAGCTTGTTGGCGAACCTGTTGCTAAAACCGCGCGCGGAGATCGCCCATTTGTTGGCGTCGATGCGCTTGACCTCGAGCCCGGGCGCCATGCGCAGGGCCTCGGGGACGGAGGTCGCGCCGCTGCGGCGGATGTCGTCGTTGCTGATGACGAAGATCGCGGCGGCGGCGTCGCTCAGGGACTGGGTCTTCTTGCCCACGGAGGTGACCTCGACGGCGAGTAGCTCTTCCATGCTGAGTTCGGTGAGATCCGCGCTCAGCGCCGGCGTTGCGGCGAGCAGCAGCATCCCCCACAACAGACCGACCAGATGGCTTGTGCTTCTGCTTATGAGGTTCTCCACTCTGGATGCCGGCGAGGTGCTCATCGGGGCGCTGTTTAGAAGTCGAGACGCAGGGTGGCGTAAAGGCCACGCTGGACCTCCAGTGGGACCGTTGCAAAGGCGTCCTGGTAGCCTTCCTGGTGCGACTCGCTCAGGAGGTTCTGCCCGACCAGCGCCAGCTCGAGATCCGCGCGCGGGCGCCACGCCAGGCGCAGGTCGAGTGTCCAATAGGCGGGGATGGGCTCATTGCTATAGGCGCCGATGTCGAAGGCGGGGAAGGTCCGATCGACGTATTTTAGCCACAGGTCGACGTCGATGTTCGGACGCGGATTCATGAGCGAGCGCAGCGAGAGCTCCTGGCGCGGGTCGGTGCGTGATTGGGTCTCGTTGCTGCTGTCCAGGGTATCGGCACTCGCCGTCAGGTCCAGGTCGAGATAACTGTAGGCGAGCGCCAGGCGCCACCCCTCGCGCACCTGTAGATCGGCCGCCAGCTCCAGGCCGTAGCCGTGACCACTGGCCTGGTTCGCGAAGGGAAGCTCGAGCACCAAAACGCCGTCCTCGTTCGGCGACGCCTGATCGCTGCTGGTCCCGGAGGTCCGCAATTGGTCATAGTCGTTGTAGAAGAGCGAGAGGTCCAGGCTCAGGCGTCGCGTCGGTGTGGTCCGCAGGCCCAGCTCATAGGCGATCAGGGTCTCGGACGCGTAGCCCGTGTCGCCCACGCTCTGGAGCAGTAGGGATTGCGGGTAGGGTGCTGGCAGTCCGGTGTCGGCGACGCGCGTGGAGACGGTTGCGCTGCGTTCTGCCCGCGAGGGGGTGCGCACCGCGCGCGAGATGGCGCTCCACAGGGTGCTCTGCTCGGATACTTTCCAAAGCAGGCGCACGTTCGGCTGGATCTCCAGGCCCGTGTAGTCGTTGTGTTCGATCTTGGTGCCCAGGGTGAGACGCAGCCGGTCGCGCAGCAGCTCGATTTCGTCCTGGACGAAGCCGCTCCAGAGATCGCGGTTCTCGGAGTCCGGTGTGAGGGTCACTAGATCGGTGTCGTTGAAGTGGTCGGCGATGTTGCGGTAGCCCAGGCCCCAGACGATGTCGTGCCGCTCGCCGGCCTTGGCACGCTGCTGGAGGTCCAGGTCCAGGACGTCCGCGCGCTGCGCGACATAGTATTCCTCGCGCTCGGCGTGATCATAGTAGAGCTGCAGCGAGACATCCGAGGACACGGAGAGCGCCCGCTCCCAGCGCCCAAGCAGGTTCCAGCCCTCGGCGTTGATATGGTCATCGATCGCATCGCTGAAGGTCGGCACCGCGAGCGGGTCGGGCACTTCCAGCTGCTGGCGCAGGTTGCTGCGGTAGAGGTCGCCCTCAAGGGTGACGCGGTCGCCCGAGCCCAGGGTCGAATCGACGCGAAAGCCGCCCTGCCCGATGTCCCATTCATCGCGCCCGTCATCGCCCAGGCTGGTGATGAGCGCATCGCGCGCGTTGTACTTGGCGTAGACCCTGGCGAAGGTGCCGGGTGCCGGCTCTGCGCCATAGCGCAGGGCGCCGATGGCACGCTCCTCGTTGCCACCGCCGGCAATCAGCAGTCCGCCCTGAGTCGCTGCGGCTGAGCGGGTGATGATGTTGATGACGCCGTTGACGGCGTTCGCGCCCCAGAGCGTCGCCCCGGGACCGCGAATCACCTCGATGCGATCGATGTCGGCGAGCATCACGTCTTGATTTTCCCAATAGACGCCCGAGAAGCTCGGCGTATAAACGGTCCGCCCGTCGATCAGGACCAGCAGCTTGTTGGCGAAGCGTCCGCTGAAGCCGCGCGCCGAGATCGCCCACTTGTTGGCGTCGAGCCGCTTGACCTCGAGCCCGGGCGCCATGCGCAGGGCCTCGGGGACGGAGGTCGCGCCGCTGCGGCGGATGTCGTCGTTGCTGATGACGAAGATCGCGGCGGCGGCGTCGCTCAGGGACTGGGTCTTCTTGCCCACGGAGGTGACCTCGACGGCGAGTAGCTCTTCCATGCTGAGTTCGGTGAGATCCGCGCTCAGCGCCGGCGTTGCGGCGAGCAGGAACATCCCCCCCATCAGCCCGGCCATGACGTTGGCCCTAATCTGTGTGTGCATGTCGTGTCTCGTTCACGCTTGACTCGATGGGGGTCCTCGTCTGGTGCACAGCTCGACGACCCGCGGTAAAGCCGTGGGTCCAGGTGACAGGGCCAGCTCGGTCGGTGTGCGGCGGCCCTCGTGTATCGGCCGGCGAGCACAAAGGATGATAGCGAAGGCCGTCAAGTCGGCGGTGTGACTTTACGCACGTATCGGCGACGCGAGCACGGCAGATGCGCTGATCGCCGCCAGCATTCGCCAAGCGCCGCCGCGTTGCTTGGCTTTGGTGGATTCACAATCGGCGCTGAATGGCCAGTCGTTGTAACCTAGTGCGCTGAGCACGCATGGCGGCAGCTCGGGCGGTTTCGCGCCGTTCCCGGACGCCAGGCGATTGCGCAACCGTCTGAAAGAAGGCTCGGACGATTGAGTAGCCTTCCTTGAGTGCCGCTCTTGCGGCTTCGTGAAGCGCCATGGCCATGAATCCAATCGAAACCAGCCGATCTCAGTTTCCAGAGTCCGCGCGCGAGCGGATCCCCGCCCTGCCGGTCGCCGTCAAGGACGCCAAGGCGACCCGTGAGCTGATGTTCAGGCTGCGCCATTGCCACCTGGGGGATCCGGCGGCGCGCGCGGCACTGGAGCCGCTCGGCGACGACTGGCTGCCAGCCCTCCTGGATCCCTTTCGGGACGCCAATCGTCTGCGTTACGACTACCCCCTCTTTCTGTTCCCGCCCGCCGAGGGGGATGGCGCCCAGCCGGCCGCCGATTTGGCGCGGAGCCTGGCGGGGTGGCTGGTCGAGAGGGTCCAGGGCTTTGCGCCGGAGGCTCAATCGGCGCGGATCCTGAAAGACCACATCCCCTGGCTGGAGGATCACCTGCGCGCGGCCCTGCGCGAGCACGAGGGGCCAGTGCCGGCCGTGCCTGTGCTGGCGGCGGCCGGATTGGCCTTGCAGCAGCATCTGGGGCTCGATCAAACGCATCGCGCCTCGCTCGCAAGGGACCTGGAGCGGCTGCAGGCGGCGGCCGGCGACGGCGAGGTGATGGGCTACGGACGCTACCCGGCGCTCCATCTGCTGATCCATGCCATCCGCAGCCGCGTGGTGCCGCGCCGCACGCGGTTCGAGGCCCGCATCGCGCGCTGTGTGCGTGGGCTGAAGTCGCTGTTCGAGGTGGAGTGGGGCAAGTCGACCGAGTCCATCGAGCCGCGCCGCGCGCGCGACAGCGTCGGTCCGGGCGGCGATCGCTTCGACCCCGATGCCCTGTCCGAGGTCATGGATCACTCGCGCGGCACCCGCAAGATGTCCGACGAGCGCCGCGCACGCATCGAGCAGGCCCTGGGCGTGCTCAAGCGCTGGCGCCCGGACCCGGTTCTGGTGCGCTTCGTCCATCTCGGCGCCATCACGGAAGACTGGATGACGGCGAGCGACGACGTCAGACACCTGGTGGACGCCGATCCCTGCGGGCGCGCCACGGCGCTCTTCGACGAGGAGGCCGAGAAGCTCGCCCAGGTCTTTGCCGCCGTGCGCATCGCCGAGCTCGAGATCGGCGCCATCTACGACCCCAATCTGCACGATCCTTGGTTCGCGAGCTTCAGCTGGGAGGCGTTCTCCCATGAAGAGCTGCTGCTGGTGCCCTGCATCATCGCCCTGGAAGACGCCAGCCGGGTGGCGGGCGAGGGTCTGCGGTCGCTCTCGCGCCTGCTCAGCTCCGGGCGGCCGGCGCAGATCCTGGTTCGCATCCAGCCGAGCAACAATCCCGGCGCCCTGGCGGACGAGAATCCCTTCCAGTCCTATCGCACCGAACTCGGCTATCTCGGCATCGCGCACCGTCAGGCCGTGGTCAATCAATCCTCGGCGGCGCGCCATCAGAACCTGCTGCAGGGCTATCTGGAGGCGCTGGACGCGACCCAGACCAGCCTGCACCTGATCAACACGGGCATGCGCCCGCCCAGCAGTCTGCTGTCGCTCAATGCCTGGCTGGTCGCGGGCGCTGGGATCGAGGGACGCGCGCACCCCTTCTTTCGCGTCAATCCGGCGGCGGGGGACTTCGCCGCGAGCCGGGTCGCCTTCGATGGCAACCCGCAGGACGCGCGCGATTGGCCGGTGCACCCCTTCAGCTACCGTGACGAGAACGGCGTCGAGTCGACCCTGGATCTGGCCTTCACCTTCGCCGACTACGCCATGCTGATCGTCCGTCTGCGGGAGCACTTCCGGGTCATTCCGCCCGGCTGCGACTCGGATGCGCTCATGCCGCTGGCCGACTATCTCTCGCTGCCGCTGGACGAGGCCAATCAACGCCTGCCCTACCTCTGGGCGGTCGACGGCAACGCCATCCTGCATCGCGTGCTGGTCTCGCGCCAGCTCATCCTGGCCTGCCGGGATCGGCTCAACTTCTGGCACTCGCTGCAAGAGCTGGCCGGCGTCAGGAACCGCTACGTCGAGCTGGCGATCGCGCGCACGCAGCTGGAGGAGCGTGAGCGCGCCGCCGAGGAGCGCGCGCGGTTGGAGGCCGCGCATGCCGCCGAGGTCGAGCGGGTGCGCGAGGGCGCCGCCGGGGAGACGATGCAGCGCCTGACGGATACGCTGATGGGGCTCGACTTCACGGCCGCTGTCGGGCGCCTGCCGTCGGGGCGCAACCCGGAGCGCGCCTTGGCCGGAGAGGGCGTCGACGCCAGCGCAATCGCACAGGAGGCGGCGCCCGCGCTTGAGCCACCCGCGCCCGAGGCGGCGCCCGACCTCGGATTCGACGAGCCCTGGATCGACACCCCGCTCTGCACCAGCTGTAACGACTGTCTGCGCATCAATCCGCAGCTCTTCCTCTACAACGAGGACAAGCAGGCCCTGCTCGGCGACGTCGACAAAGGCACCTACGCGCAGTTGGTCGAGGCCGCCGAGATCTGTCCGGCCAAGTGCATCCATCCGGGCAAGCCCTGGAACCCGGACGAACCTGGACTGGATGCCTTGCTGGAACGGGCTGCGGTTTTCGCCTGAGACGGTGGCTCAGCGCCTGGATCGATCCAATCAAGGATCGGTAGGATGGGCAACGTCCGCGCTCTGAGATCGAGCCCAGCCTCGACGCCGGACGGACGTGCCCATCTTGCAAGCTGGATCGACCCGATCAAGGGCCGCAAGCCGCCGAAGTCACGAAGCTGGAGCTTCGTGACTAGAAAGGCGGGAAACAATTGATGGACACTTCCTTGGCGAACGACTCAGTGGCGTTTGCCGCCCCAGTTCTCGATGAGTCCGTCGTAGGCGCGCTGCATCCCGACGGCGAGCAGGATGGTGGCGGGGAGCACCAGGAGCAGCAGATAGGCGACCTGGCTCCAGCCGTCCGCTGGGAAATAGGCGGCGATCGCCGCCTTGAAGGTCAGGCGGTGCAGGAGATAGAGCCCGAAGCTGGCATAGGCGAGCAAGCGGATGCTTGGGCCATGCAGTCGGCTGGCGACGGGCTCGGAGAACACCATCATGGTCGCCGCGCTCACGAGTGCCAGTGGCATGAGTATCAGCGTCCCGGCGACCGACCATTCGTTGCCGATCCGGCTCAGCGGGAGCATGAGCGCCAGCGCGATCAGCAACGGCCAGCGATAGCGCTCGGCCAGCCGACCCAACTCGGCACGCGCTTGATAGAGGATGCCGAGCACGAAGACCGGCAGGTAGAGCAGGATGCGCAGGTCGATGTGTTTGACCCAGGTGTGCTGGGCGACGAGCGCCGCCATCAGCAGCCCGCCGATTCCGAGGACGAGCGCAAGACGGTCTGAGGTGCGAATCAGCAGGGGCGCGATGAGGTAGAAGGCCATGATCATGGTGATGAACCAGAGCGTCGGCATCGCCGGGGGGCTGAGCATGGAGATCAGCAAGGCGCCATGCGTCACCTGCCGGGCGCTGGCGATGCCGAAGACGCCGAACAGGATGAGCGTCACGAGATAGAGCGGATAGATGCGCAGCAGTCGCCGCCGGTAGAACGAGCGCAGATGCTGCCAGTCCAGGCTGAGCCGATGACGTGCGAGCAGGAAGCCGGAGCAGAAGACGAAGGTGGATAGCGCGATGTACTTGAACCCCTCGGTGAGCCAATTGGCATAGCCGGGCAGGGCGGTCGTGTAGGGGATGAGGTGCCAATAGCCGACGACGTAGAGGATGCAGGCCGCGCGCAGGAAATCGATGCCGAGTCGGCGGCCTTGCTGTGCGGGTGGGGCGGTGCTGGTCATGGTGAGCGGGTCTCGATGCGTGGGCGCGATCAGTGCGCGGAATCCGCCCTGGGTCTGTCGACGTCAGCGGCAGGTTTCGGCCAGGCTTCTACAGCCAGCCGCCGCGTTTGAAACGCCAGAGCATCAGGCCGGCGATGACGAGGCAGACGAGCCAGAACAGCGGATAGGCCGGTGGCCAATGGGTCTCCGGCATTTCGAGGTTCATGCCGTAGACCCCGGCGAGAAAGGTCAGGGGGATGAAGATGGTCCCGATGACCGTGAGGACCTTCATGATGTCGTTGGTGCGGTTGGACACGACCGAGATGTATGTCTCGGTCACGGCGCTGGCGATCTCGCGATAGGTCTCGACCAGGTCGATGATCTGGGCGCAGTGGTCGTGGACGTCGCGGAAGTAGGTCTGAGCGATGTCCGACAGGCATTCATGGTGGTCGCGCTGCAGCTGGGCGACCAGCTCGCGCATCGGCCAGGCGGTGCGCCGGATCATGACCAGATCCCGTTTGATCTCGTGCAGGGCGTGCAGGTTCTCGCGCTCGGGCCGCCCGAGCACTTCTTCCTCCGCGTTTTCCAGGCGTTGCGAACAGGCGTCGAGGACCGGGAAGGTGCGATCGACCATGGCGTCCATGAGCGCATAGAGCAGGAAGCTGGCGTCGTTCTGGCGCACCCGTGAGCCTGGGCTCAGGATGCGGTGTCGGATCTCCTCGATGGCGACGCAGGCCGAGTGCTCGAAGCTCAGCAAGGTGGCGCGTCCGAGAAAGAACGCGATCGGCTCGGCGGCGATCTGCCCGTTGACCAGCCGCACGGCCTGCGCCATCACGAAGAGGCGTCCGGGCAGATCGCCGGTCCCCGGATAGTCTTCCAGCTTCGGGCGATGCTCCTTGTCGAGGACGTCCTCGATCGCCAGGGGGTGGAGCTGGTATTTCTCGGCGAAGGCGCGGATGACCGTGTGGTCCTGCAAGCCTTCGAGATGGATCCAGCGCACCTTGCTCCAGGCCGGCCGGTGGGCGCCGAGAAAGGCCGCCATGTCCTGGATCTCGCGGATCTGGACCTGCGCGGGGCTGAAGTCGGTGCAAATGACGCGGGTTGGGCTGTCCGTGGCGGTGCGCACCAGCTCGTGATACTCGATGCCGCCCGGTGCCCCCGGCCTGGAGCGCTTGGCGCGGGGCAGCCGCCCCTTGGCGCGTCGATGCCGGTTCGACCGCTTCTGTGCTGGCCGGGCAGGCGCCTGCGTCTTTTGGGCCGCGGGTGGCGGATCCGGTGCCTCGGTCGGTGAGTGCGTGCGGGAGGGCGG
>NZ_NRRF01000049.1 GCF_016583565.1 Thiocystis violacea
ATCAGATCGAGATGTGGTTCTCGATCCTGGCGCGCAAAGTCCTGCGCCGTGGCAACTTCACCTCCATCGACGACCTTCAGAAACGCATCAGCGATTTCATCGACTTCTTCAATCGCACGTTGGCCAAACCCTTCCGCTGGACCTATGAGGGAAAGCCGCTCGCAGCATGAATGATTAAACAGTCTCGGGATTTCCACTCTGTTGCACTAGGCTGTAAGTTTCGTCCATGTCTGAGGATCTACCTGTATCCAACGCTCGCGAGAGCCTTGAGGCTGAACTCGCGCGTTTGCGCGCGGAGAATGCCGTCTTGCGGGCTCGGGTCGAGGAGCAGAGCGAGCAGATCGCCCATCTCAGCGAGCGCGTCAAAGAACTCGAGGCGCGGGTGGCGAAGGATCGCCACAACTCCAGCAAGCCGCCGTCCTCAGATCCCCCGTTCAAGAAGCCACCGCCAAAGTCGCGCCGTCAGCGCAGCGGCAAAAAGGCCGGTGGTCAAGCAGGTCATCCGGGCACCACACGGGCGCTGATCGAGGACCCTGAGAAGACGCTCATCGTGCCCCTGGAGGGGACGTGTCGTTGTGGGCGTGACTGTGGCGAGATCACCACCGAGGTGTTGCCCGAGCGGCGTCAGGTGAGCGAGATGGTGGTGCGCCGCGAGGTCACCGAGTACCGCACGGTTGAGGGTCTCTGCGCCTGTGGTGAGCCCCATCGTAGTGCCTTCCCCGACAGCGTCAGTGCCCCGATCCAATATGGTCCAGGGCTGTCGGGGTTCGCGGTGTATCTCACCCACTACCAGCACCTGCCTTATCAGCGCGCCACCGAGCTGATCGCCTCGCTGCTGAACATCACCCACTCGCCCGCGACCCTCCTCGCCATGGGCCGCAAGGCCGCCGCGCGCCTGGCCGAGCCGGTGGCCGCCATCGGCCAAGCCGTGGTGCGTAGCGCCGTGGCGCATGCCGATGAAACCGGACTGCACGTGGCCGGCGCCCTGCAGTGGCTGCACGTGCTCTGCACCACCGTCCTGACCTTCTACGCGGTGCATGCCAAGCGCGGTGTGGATGCCTTGCTGGACATCGGTCTACTCAGCGCCTTTCACGGCATCCTCGTTCACGACCACTGGCGCTCCTACCTGAGCTTTTCTGCGCTGCACGCCTTCTGCAACGCCCACCACCTGCGCGAACTCATCGCCATCGCCGAAACCGAGCCCATCCTCTCCTGGCCGAAGCGTCTGATCACGCTCCTGTGCGAGGCCAATGACGCGACGATTGCCGCCCGTGCCGCCGGGCTCGAGGGGTTGCCCAGTCACAGCGTCGAGGACTTCTTCGCCCGCGACGACGCCATCCTCGCCGACGCGGCGTGCTTCCATCCTCAACGCCGCCCACCACCGGGGAGTCGAAGACGGGTCAAGCAGACACCCGCCTACAACCTCATCGCGCGTCTGCGCACCCACCGCAACGAGGTGCTGCCCTTCATCACCGACCTGCGCGTGCCCTTCGACAACCATCAGGCCGAACGCGATCTCCGCATGCAAAAGCTCAAGCAAAAGATCTCAGGATGCTTCCGCTCAACCCGCGGCGCCGAGGACTTTGCTGTGATCCGCTCCTATCTCTCCACGCTGCATAAGCAGTCGTTCGACATCTATCAGGTCCTGGTGCTGACGTTCAAGGGACAGCCCCCCATGCCTCGCCTGGCGTAACGGTTGCTGGCTACCTGAATAGTTACCAATTAATAAACCATTTAAAAAGCAAAGGATAAACAGATGAAAAATTTCACTAATAAAACAGCGTATGTCACCGGCGGTGCAGCTGGTATTGGAAAAGTCGTCTCACTTGGTTTAGCCAAAGAAGGCATAGATGTCGCTATTGTCGATATCAATTTAGAAGGCGCCCATAAAGTCTCAAAAGAAATCGAAAAGATGGGACGCCGCTCTCTGGCGATTCAGTGCGATGTGACCAGCGAAGAGGGTGTTCAGAAAATGGTGGACACCATCGTTAGCGAATGGGGCAAGATCGATATTGCCTTTAATAACGCAGGTATTGCTGACAATACCGCAGCGACGGACATGGAGTATGCCGCATGGCGTCGACTGATGGATATCAACCTCAACGGTGTTTTTCTTTGCTGCCGCGCTGCAGGCCGTCAAATGATCGCGCAGAAATCCGGTGTGATCATCAATACGGCATCCATGTCCGGCTCCGTTGTCAACGTGCCTCAACCCCAGTGTTCCTACAACGCTTCAAAGGCGGCGGTCATCATGCTGACCAAATCACTCGCCGTAGAATGGGCATCCCACAATGTGCGGGTCAACAGCCTGAGTCCCGGATATATCGGCACCGAGATGACGGTAGCCGCTCCTGAAGAATGGAAAAGCGTGTGGACGGCCATGACCCCGCAGCGGCGCATGGGAACTCCCGAGGAATTGGTGGGGGCAGTCCTCTACTTGGCGGATGACGCCTCCTCGTTCACCACCGGCATGGACCTGATGGTGGATGGTGGATATTCCTGCGTTTAGGCGCCGAATACAGCAGTCCCATAGTGAATCAACTGTGAATGCTTGAATACAACGAAAGGATATTACGATGAGAAATATTGGCATTTATTACGCGTACTGGACCCAGGAATGGGACGTAGATTTTATTCCCTATATTAAAAAAGTGAAGAAGCTGGGTTTTGACCAACTTGAAATCAATGGGGGCACCATTGCTGTGATGACTTCAGGCGAACGCGCCGTGCTTCGTGAGGAGGCTCAGCGCGAGGGAATTGTCCTGAGTTACGGCATCGGCCTGACCCCGCAGAACAATGTTTCTTCTCTCGACGAGAATATCCGCAGGACGGGCGTCAACTTTATGAAAGAGATGATTAAGGGAGTTGCCGATATGGGCGGAGGCTGCATTGGAGGAACCGTGCACAGCTTCTGGCCTGCCACCGATCTCGAGAGCATCGAACAGAAGAAACTGATTCTGGATCAGAGCCTTAAAAGCATGCGGGAAATGATCCCTCTGGCAGAGGATCTGGGTGTAATTTTATCTGTCGAGGTCATTAACCGTTTTGAGCAGTATCTGCTCAACACTTGCGCGGAAGCAGTAAGCTATGTAGAAGAGATAGATAGCCCCAACTGCAAAATCCTGCTGGATACCTTCCACATGAACATTGAAGAAGATTCCATCGGAGGAGCCATTGAACTCGCCGGCTCATACCTCAGCCAACTACATGTCGGAGAAAACAACCGCAAGCCTCCAGGAACAGGACGGATGGACTGGGGCGAGATCAAGACTGCTCTCGACAACATCAACTTTGACGGCCCGATTGTGATGGAACCCTTTGTTCGCCCAGGCGGGACGGTGGGTAAAAACATCGCGGTATGGCGCGACCTGATGCCCGGCGCGGATTTGGATGAAGCTGCAGCGCAGAGTGTTCAGTTCTTGAGAGACACCCTCTGCTCTTGAACGAATAAGAAATGACCAGCCCTTCCTGAGAGGCTGTCTTGAAACGATGGATGTCTACTGGGAGAGATAGGGACGAGAGGGCTCGGCCTTGACCATGAGTCCGGCCAGTCGGTGGGAGCGGTGCCGCGATCGGGCGTCGTCGCGGCGGGGTGTCGCTCCTACGGTGTGCGCTTTGAAAACGGATCGAATCGCCGTCTTTCTCGTCCTCGGTACGCTGGCGACCGGCCGTTCTGTCCAGGTTACCGGGGATACTGGGGTGCTGAAGGAGCCGGCGCGGTTCCTGGAAGGCCGCCTGGTCGGCGGGGAGGACGACTCTTACTACGACCTTCCCGGTCTGTCATCCTGCACGGCCTGCGCTTTGGCGAGCATGGTCTGCCGCTGATGGGCTTGGGCGACTGGAACGTCGGCATGGACCGGGTTGGGATCCAGGGCCGAGGCGAGAGCGTCTGGCGGGGTTTCTTCCTCTGCGAAGTGCCGATGCGCTTCAGCGAGGTCGCCCGTCTGAAAGGCGATCTGGCCTTTGTCGAGCGTTGTCAGCGGGAGGCTTCGCGGCTGCGCCAGAACCTCGACGCGTATGGCTGGAATGGCGGTTGGTAGCGACGCGCCTACTTCGACGACGGGACACCGCTGGGCTCGGCGGGTCAGGCCGAGTGCCAGATCGATTCGATCGCCCAAAGCGGGTCGGTGCTCTCCGGGGCGCCTGCCTCTCCCTCAGCACTCGATGTGCTCAGCGATGTCGAGTGCGTCGTCAACTCCACTCCCAAGTACCTGACCGTGCGCTCGATTTTGCGATGCCCGAGGAGCAGCGGTACGGCTTGCAAGTTATTGGCAGGCCGCCTCAGATGAGGGCACGACGTCCGCCTGCTCAGATTCCCGCTTGTCCCTATCAGCGGTCCCTTTGGCAAATCCGCGGTAAGGTGGCTGCTGATGTATGGCGGCAGACAGGGCAAGTAGAGACAGGGCAAGTATTCGTCGGCTGCGGCGGAATCGGCCATGCAGGCAGCACCCAGCCGTCTGCCATTAATTATAAATCGATGGGTTAGGTGCGCGCAGTCGGCGGATGCGCTTCACTTATCCGCCCCGCAAAAAGCGCGCCCCATTGATTTTCGGAATACTTGCGAGGTCTCTGGAGTTTCGTAACCAGGTCTTGTCGGCGAATCCGCCTGATGTCGCATCAACCTTGCAACAGAACGAAATCCGCGGGTCGGCTGTGGTGACGGACAGTGGCGCCATTGGGAAGGTCGTTCGCCTCGGCCTTCCGCGCGGCCTCGTCGGGCGGATACCCGAAGTCGCGCCAGCGTGCCAGCAGCCTGTCGCGCAACAGGTCTTCGGGCACGTCCAGCATCACGGTCAGATCAAAGTGCCGGTGCAGCCCGTCCCAGGGCGCCCGATCCAGCAGAAGGTAATTGCCTTCGATCATCAGGATATCGGTATCAGACGGGATCAGTCGCGCCCCTGCCCGGGAGATTTCAAGGCCGCGATCGAATAGCGGAATGGCAATGGGTGCTTCATCCTGCACCCGCAATCGGCCCAGGAGATGATCCAGCCCGGCCGCGTCGAAGGTGTCGGGCGACCCTTTGCGGGACAGCAGGCCCAGATCGCGCAGCACACCATCGTCAAGGTGAAAACCGTCCATGGGCACCACCGCCGCGCGTCCTGGTACCGCCACGTTCAGACCGTCGGCCAGCGCCTCGGCAAGCGTGGTCTTGCCCGACCCCGGCGCGCCGACCACCGCGACCAGTCTGCGTCCTGATGGCATGTCGGCCAGGCGTTGGGTGATCTCGGATAACGTCAGGGTCTGTGTCAAATCTGGCTCCGCGCAGGTTGAGTCAACACGCACCGAGCCTCGTCTAGTTTGGCCCGGCAATCAAGCGGGCACCAGGCAACACTTCGTCGAGGGCCCTCCTGGTGATGCCTCTGGAGATTAGACACCGGCGACGGCTGTGTACGGGCTTGCCACCCCGGCCGAGGTTGGTCTTGAAGGTTGTACTGTCACGCCGAAATCGAGGGTGAGCTTCTTCATGCGGATTCGATATGTATTCGGCCACGGCCTCTTTGCTCTGTGCCTGCTACCACTGTTGCTCTCCGGCTGCACCGGCATCCCGGAGGGTGTTCGTCCGGTCACCGCTTCCAGCTAGAGCGCTACCTGGGTACCTGGCATGAGATCGCCCGGCTCGACCATTTCTTCGAGCGCGGCCTCTCGGATGTCAGCGCCACCTACAGCCGGCGTCCGGACGGCGGGGTGGACGTAGTGAATCGCGGCTATGATGCGGCGAAGGGCGAATGGAGAGAAGCATCGGGCCGAGCCTATTTTCTGGATGGCCCGGACGTCGGCAGCCTCAATGTCAGCTTCTTCGGGCCTTTCTTCGGCGCTTACCATATCTTCGCGCTGGACCCTAACGATCGCTGGGCCTTGGTCGCTGGCGATGACCACGACTATCTCTGGATCCTGGCCCGCGAGCGGCAGTTGCCCCCAGACCTCTTGGAGGGTCTGGTAGATAGGGCCCAAACCGCCGGGTTTGCCACGGACGCGTTGATTTTCCCGGGTGGCGCGACGCCGTGACGAGCGGTGCTCGGTCCAGGCTTTCATTTTGTCGACCAACGCTCTTTCTGCCGATGCTTCCAAGATTGCACGAGAATTTTCCTTTGCGCGGATTCAACAGCTTCGGCGTTGAAGCCCGGGCGCGCTGGTTCTGCCGGGTGTGCAGCGCCGACGATCTCGCCGCGCTGGCTGCCGATCCACGGCTCGCTGGGTTGCCGCGATTGGTGCTTGGCGGCGGCAGCAACCTGCTGCTGACCCGCGACTTCGACGGCTTGGCGATCAAGGTGGAGGTCTCGGGCTTGCGGGAGCTGGGCGATGCGGGTGACGCGTGGCACCTGGAGGTCGGGGCCGGCGAGAACTGGCATGCGACCGTCGAGCGGTTGGTGGCGATGGGGCGTCCTGGCCTGGAGAACCTGGCCCTCATTCCCGGCAGCTGCGGCGCCGCGCCGGTCCAGAACATCGGCGCCTATGGCCTGGAACTGGCCCAGCGCTTCGACTCGCTGGCGGCGTGGGATTTCGCGTCCCAGCGCGTCGTGCGCATGACCGCCGAGGAGTGCGCCTTTGGCTATCGTGACAGCCTGTTCAAGCACGCCCTCGCCAGCCGGCGCCTGATCCTCTCGGTGAGGCTCGCGTTGCCCAAGCAGTGGCGTTCGCTGGACGGCTATGCCGACCTGGCCCGGGAATTGAGGGAGCGGGGCGTGTCGGAACCGGATGCGCGCGCCATCTTTGATGCCGTGGTGGCGATCCGGCGCCGCAAACTGCCTGACCCAGCGATCATCGGCAACGCCGGCAGTTTCTTCAAGAATCCGATCGTCTCGCGTGAGGAGCACCAGGCCCTGATCGCGCGGTATCCATCGCTCGTCGGCTTTCCGCAGCCTAGCGGAGCCGTCAAGCTCGCCGCCGGCTGGCTGATCGAAGCGGTGGGACTGAAGGGCGCCACGCGAGGCCGTGCCGGCGTTTACGAGAAACAGGCGCTGGTGCTGGTCAACCGCGGCGGCGCGACCGGGGCTGAGATCCTGGCGATGGCACGAGAGGTACAGGACAAGGTCGCGGAGGCGTTCGGCGTCTGGCTGGAACCGGAGCCGGTCATCATTTGAATCGCGACCTCCTCGCCCCCTGGTGGCGCATGGAACAGAGGGTCTCACCGGGCACTCAGTGCCGGCGGTTCAGCCTGTGCAGCAGGCGCAACCGATGAATGATCCGTCGCGATGGAAACAACAGGTTCTGTTTCGTGGTCTGGCCCTGGTTTTTGCACACTGGTTTTTGCACAAAGGTCAAGGCTCCCTGAGTGGGGTCAGCGCCACTGAGCTGCCCCTGAGTCAGTGACGCCGACCTGCGCGGCCGAGTGAGCGCCGATCAGTCGGTGCTGGAGAAGGTGCGCAGCGCCTCCGAGCGTAATGGATGACGTAGCTTGCGCAGCGCCTTGGCTTCGATCTGGCGGATCCGCTCGCGGGTGACCTCAAACTGTCTGCCGACCTCTTCGAGGGTGTGCTCGGTATGCATGTCGATACCGAAACGCATGCGCAGGATCTTGGCCTCGCGGGCGGTCAGACTTGCCAGCAGGGTCTGGGTGGCTTCGCGCAGTCCATCAGCGGTTGCGGCATCCAGCGGGGAGAGGACGCTGGCGTCCTCGATGAAATCGCCAAGATGCGCATCCCCGTCATCGCCGATCGGTGTGTCCATGGAGATCGGCTGTTTGGCGATCTTGAGAACCTTGCGAATCTTGTCCTCAGGCATTTCCATGCGCACCGCGAGTTCGTCCGGCGTCGCTTCCCGCCCCATCTCCTGGAGCATCTGACGTGCGGTGCGGTTGAGTTTGTTGATCGTTTCGATCATGTGCACCGGCACGCGGATGGTGCGCGCCTGATCAGCGATCGCGCGCGTGATGGCCTGGCGGATCCACCAGGTGGCGTAGGTGGAGAATTTGTAGCCGCGCCGATACTCGAACTTGTCGACCGCTTTCATGAGGCCGATGTTGCCTTCCTGGATCAGATCGAGGAAATGCAGACCGCGGTTGTTGTACTTCTTCGCGATCGAGATCACCAGCCGGAGGTTCGCCTCGATCATCTCTTTCTTGGCCCGCAGCGCGTTGGCCTCACCGACGGACATCCTGCGGTTGAGCGCCTTGATCTCGCCAATCGTCAGGATGTTCTCGCGCTCGATCTCCTCGAGCTTGCGCTGCGCACGCCGAATCTCAGGCGCTAGCGCGGCCAAGCGCACCGCGTAGGGCTGATTGGACGCGATCTGCTGCTCCAGCCAGTTCGGGTTGGTTGCGTTGGCCTGGAAGGTCTCGATGAAGTGCGCACGGGGCATGCCGGCTTGACTGACGCAGAGCGCCATGATCGTGCGTTCCTGCGCGCGAATCCGGGCGATCGTGTGGCGCAGGCTTTCGGCAAGCGCCTTGAAGACCGGCGCGGCCAATTTGAACTGCAGGAACACCTCGGCCACCTCGGCCATCGCCACGCGGGCGTGCGCGTGGTCACGGCCGTGGTCTTCGAGCGCCGTGCGCAGCCTGCCGAAGCGCGCGCACAGCAGCGCCAACCGGCGCGCCGCGTCTTCCGGATCTGGGCCAGTGTCGACAATGGCTGCGGAGTCGTTATCGTCCTCGTCGGCGGTACGTTCGGCCGTCACCTCCGGCGTTCCGGCGAGTCGCTCCGCTTCTGCAGGCTGCGCGACCGGCATCGGCAGATCCTCGTCACCGTCATTGAAACCAGTGATGACGTCGGTGAGCTTGGCCTCGTCGCGTTCGACGCGCTCGAAGAGGTCGATGAGCGTTTCGATCGCCCGTGGGTACGCAGAGAGGGCCACCAGCACCTCATTGAGTCCGGCTTCAATGCGCTTGGCGATCTGCAGTTCACCCGCGCGTGTCAGCAGCTCAACCGTGCCCATCTCGCGCATGTACATCCGCATGGGATCGGTCGTTCGTCCGAGCTCGCTGTCAACCGCCGCGAACGCGGCCACCGCCGCTTCAGCCGCCTCGTCGTCGGAAACCGCCGCATCGCTCAGCGACTGGTCGACCACATCGGGGGCGGTTTCTTGAACCAAGATGCCCATCTCGTTGATCATGCGAACGACAGCTTCGATTTGATCGGTCTCGACGATGTCAGGCGGAAGGTGATCGTTGACCTCGGCGAAGGTCAGATAGCCCTGGTCTTTGCCTTTGGCGATCAGTTGCTTCAGCTGAGACTGTTGATGTGCTTGATCCATGGAATACCCTGCGAAGGACGACGTCGGCGAATCGGTAACCAACCACCTTAGCAGATTGCAGGCACGCCAGCTTCACCTATTCCTGCTGAGACATTTGCGTTGTGGCATTTTTGGTGAGGTCAGACGATCGGCGCTCGACGCGGTGCGGACCTGCCAGGGAGTCGCCAAAGGGCGTCAGCGTGCTCGAGAGCGCGTTCAGAGGCGCGCAGATGCGCAGATGCGAGCGGTTCCTATCTGAGCAAAATCCCGGTCGAATGCCCGACTCGCATGCACTGATCCGATCAGCCACGGCGCGGGCGGGTCTCGCCGCTGGCGGGGATCGGCTGTACCAACGAGCGCAAGTGTGTCGAAACGATTTCTAGACAGCTTCTAAATGATGCCGCAGTGACAGATGGATAAGCTTTGGAAGCAGATCACCCCGTCGGATTTCGCCTGGGAGCGTGAGGCATTGGCCTTTCTCAAAGGCCAGCTACCCGACCATGAGCCCTACCGCGCCTGGGCCAACTTCGAATTCATCGCGCAAGACGGCTCCATCAACGAGGTCGACACCCTCGTCCTGACCCCCAAGGGGCTCTTCCTCGTCGAGATCAAGTCTCACCCCGGGGAGATCAGCGGCGATGCCGGCACCTGGGTCTGGACCCGCGAGGGGCGCCGTCGCGTCTTCGACAATCCGCGCCTGCTGGCCGATCGCAAGGCCAAGAAGCTCAAATCCCTGCTCGAGAGCCAGCGCTCGGCGCTGAAGGCGAAGGCGCGCATCCCCTTCATCGAGACGCTGGTCTTCCTGTCCGCCGAAAACGTCGTCAACACGCTCCAGGGGCCGGCGCGGCTACAGGTGTGTACCCGCAAGAACGTCATGGATGCGCTCCGTAGCATCGACAGTGGTTGGACGCATCGCCCGCTCGACCGGGCGATCTCCAAGGCCGTCGCACGCGCCCTTGAGGAAGCCGGGATCAAGGAATCCCTGCGCGCGCGGCGCGTCGGACTCTACGCGCTCAATGAACTGCTGGATGAAGCGGATCACTTCCAGGACTGGCTCGCCACCCACTCCGAGACAGGCGTGCAGCGGCGCATTCGCATCTATCTCACCCACGGCAAGTCCGAGCAGGAGGCCGAAACCCTGCGCAACGCCGCCAAGCTGGAGTTTCGCCTCCTTGAAGGCATCGAGCATCCCGGCATCCTCCAGGCGAGGGACTATCAGCAGCACGACCAGGGGCCAGCCCTGGTCTACGAGCGCGACGCCGCTGCCGTGCGCCTCGATCACTTCCTGATCGCGCTCGGCACCGGTCAACGGCTGGAGACGCTGGAGGCATTGACACTGCTGCGCCAAATCGCGGACGCCGTGCGCTTTGCCCATGGTAAACGGCTCTATCACCGAGCGCTGAGCCCGCAGAGCATCTACGTGCGCAACGACGATGACGGCGGGCTCGCCATCAAGATCGCCAACTGGGCCACCGCGCGGCGTGCGCTCGAGCGCGAAACGCGGGCGCTGACGGCGCTCAGCCACCTGAGCTGCATCCTCCAGGAGGAGGCCGGTCCCTATCTCGCGCTCGAGGCCCATACCGATGCGTTGGGTGCCAGCGCGAGCGACAGCGTCTATCTCGACGTCTTCTCGCTCGGCGCCATCGCCTACCTGCTCTTCACCGGCCAGCCACCCGCTGCGAACGGTCTGGAACTGCAAGACAAGCTCAGTCGCGGCAAGGGCTTGCAGATCACCGACGCGCTCAACGGCGCCGGCCGCGAGCTGCAAGACCTCATCCAATACGCCACCCATCCGGATACCGGCAGTCGCATCGGTTCGGTCGCTGAATTCATCGAGTACCTCACCCTGGTCGAGGACGAGCTCAGCCGCCCCGACAGCGAGCGCCGTGCTGATCCCGCCGCCGCGCGCTCCGGCGACACCTTCGAGGGCGGCATCCTGGTAACCAAGCGCCTCGGGCGCGGGGCCAGCTCGGTCGCCTTCGTCGTCGAGCAGCGCGGGCAGGAGCGCGTGCTCAAACTGGCCGCCAATCCCGAGCACAACCAGCGCCTGCGCCAGGAGGCCGAGACGCTGAAGAAGCTGCGGCATCAGGCCATCATCGCCTACCACGAGACCCACGACTTCCTCGGTCACACCGGTCTGCTGCTCGACTATGCCGCCGAGGGCACGCTCGCCCAGCGTCTGCGCAAGCTCGGCCCCATTCAGTTCGAGCTGCTGGAACGCTTCGGCGACGACCTCCTGAGCGCCCTCTGCCACCTGGAGGAGAAGGGCGTCTCCCACCGCGACATCAAACCGGAGAATATCGGCCTGGTGAAACAGGGCAGCCAGCTGCATCTGGTGCTCTTCGACTTCTCGCTGGCGAGCCTCAGCGCTGAGAATTTCACCGCTGGCACCCTGGCCTACATGGACCCCTTCATCCGCGACCCGGGCCGCCGGCGCTGGGACGACTACGCCGAGCGCTTCGCCGCCTCCCTGACCCTCTACGAGATGGCGACCGGCAGGCTGCCGACCTGGGCGGACGGGGAGGGGCTGCCGCCTCTGATCGAAGGGGCCCTGGAGATCGACCCCGCCGTCTTCGACCCGAGCGTGCGTGATGGCCTGGTCGGGTTCTTCCGCACCGCGCTCGCCAGAGACGTCAAGGCGCGCTTCGGCAATGCCGAGGACATGCGCCGCGCCTGGCGTCAGCCATTCGACCAGGCCAAACGCGAGACGACCCTGCACCCTGGGGAGGGCGTCGTGGCGCAATCCTGCCCGATTGGCGAGGCCCGGCTCAACACCCAGATCGGCCTGCTCCCGCTCTCCGCCCAGGCACTGGACACCCTCAGCCGGCTCAACATCAACAGCGTCGCCGACCTCATCCGTCTGCCGCGCAACGAGCTGGTCCGCATGACGGGTGTCGGAACCCAGACCCGGCGCGAACTCTCGGAGGTGATCGCACGCCTACAGACCCGTCTTGCGCCTCCAGAGCCCAGCCGGGCCGGCAGCGATGCCATCTCACCCGCTCCGATCAAGGGCGACGGCCTACTCATCAGCGTCGACCAATTGATGCGCAGCATCCGCCCGCCCCAGACCAAGGCCGCCGACCACGCCCGGTGCCGCTTCCTCACCGAATACCTGGGCCGTCTCGACGCCGATATCGCCAGGCCCGTGGACAACGTCCATTGGCCCACCCTGATCACCCTCGGCGCCGAGATCGGCATGGAGACCACCGCGGCACGCGATCTCCAAGCGCGCGTCCTATCGCAGTGGGGCAAGAACGGTTTCATCACCCAATTGCGCCAAGATGTCGCCACGCTCCTCGGCGAGCAGGGCGGTGTCATGACCGCGGTCGAGCTGGGGGAGGCCATCCTGCTGCGCCGCGGTTCGGTCCAGCCCTCGCCGATCCGCGATCGCTGGGCGCAGGCCGTGGTGCGGGCCGCCATAGAGACCGAGCTGGCCCGCCAGGAGGCGCGCTGGATCCTGCGTCGCTGCGGCAAGCGCATTCTCATCGCCGACGACACGCAGGGGTTGGGCGAGGCGCTGGCGGACTACGCCGAGGCCCTGGGCCAGCTCGCCGACGAATGCGCCGAGCAACAGCCCTTGTTGTCGCCGGTGCGCGCCCTGGAGCGCATCCGTGCGCTCCCGGCACCGGACTCTTTCGCCGGACTCAGCAACCACCGTCTGCTGCGTCTTGCCGTCGCCGCCTCGCAGGGGGCCGCGCTCTCCAGCCGCGCGGAGTTTTACCCCAAGGGTATGCCCGCCGAGCGCAGTCTTGAGCTGGCCCAGGGCGCCTTGCTCGGCACGCCCAAGCTCTCAGTCGCGGAGGTGCAGGACCGCATCCAGGGCCGCTATCCCGAGGCGCTGCCGCTTCCCGGTCGGCCGCCGCTCGACGCCCTGCTGCAGCGCCTTGAGCTGGGTTTCGTCTGGGATCCAAGAGCCGAGCACGGCGGCAAGCGTGGCGCCTATTGTCTGCCGCAGGCCGGCGCCCTTGGCGATGGCAGCACCACCCTCGCCGCCACCCAGACCAGCGTTCACTACACCCAGCACGAGGCGGGCGATACCTCCCTCGCACGCGCGCTCAAGCAGTTCGAACAGAGCGTCCGCAACGCCCTCGACTCTGCGCGTTTCCTCGCCCTTTCGGTCAGGCCCAGGCTGTGGCAGCGCGCGCAGCAGCATCTCGCCGAGACCTTCGGGCTTGAGATCCTCAGCTTCGACGCCCTGCTGCTGCGCCATCTGCATCGTCTATGCGATGACATGGCCAACCCGCCCGACTGGCAGGTCGTCTTGAGGGCCGATGCCGCCGACCCCGGCAGTGTCGACTGGTCGCGTCTGCAGGGGCTGGTGCGCCGCGTCCTACCCGCCATGGCCGAGGAGATCAAGGCCGCGGACCGCCCGATTCTGCTCACCGACCCTGGACTCATCGGTCGCTATGGCCTGGTCGACACCTGGCTCGGCGCGCTGCGCCGACAGCAGCAGGACGCCCCGCAGGCGCAGGCCCTGCTGCTGCTGATTGCCAACGAGACGACCACCACCGCGGCCATCATCGACGGCGTCAGTGTGCCGAGCGGCGCGGGCAGCCGCGAGTTCGCGCGCATTCCGAGTGCTTGGGTAATCCCCCCTCGGTCCCCCCTTTTATAAAGGGGGGGGGATGAAGGAGGGCGCCGCTTGCTTAATGTCATCATCCAGCACACAAAGCCCCCCTTTGAAAAGAGGGGTTGGAGGGATTCAGATTTGCAGCCTTACAGGAGTTCACTCAAACCCTTCTCCCGCCACCTCCGCTCCAACTTGACGGATGCCGAGCAAGTCCTCTGGCAGCGTTTGCGTCGCAAGCAGATCCATGGGTTACAGTTCTATCGCCAGAAGCCGCTCCTCGACTACATTGTCGACTTCTACTGCCCGAAGGCCGCTCTAGTCGTGGAAATCGATGGCAGTCAACATCTGGAGCCAGAACACAATGAAATGGATGCACTGCGAGACCAGGCATTGGCCGGGTTGGGGCTGCGCGTACTGCGCTTCGACAACCGCCAGGTCTTGACGGAGACGGATGCGGTGGTCGAGGTGATTTACGGCGCGGCCAAAGAGAATCCCCCCTAACCCCCCTTTTACAAAGGGGGGAATGGATGCTCGTACAACAACGCCCACGGCTCCTTGCCGCACGTTGTGCCGTCCCGCAACGGTCAGGTATTCGCGCGCTAGCAAAGCCCCTTTTGCAAAGGGGGAATGGATGCTCGCATAACAACGCCCACGGCTCCTTGCCGCACGTTGTGCCGTCCCGCAACGGTAAGGTATTCGCGCGCTAGCAAAGCCCCCCTTTTACAAAGGGGGGAATGGATGCTCGCATAACAACGCCCACGGCTCCTTGCCGCACGTTGTGCCGTCCCGCAACGGTAAGGTATTCGCGCGCTAGCAAAGCCCCCCTTTGACAAAGGGGGGTTGGGGGGATTCTCTCCCCCTTGTCCGACATTGTCCGACAAGGCCCCGCCGACTAAGATTGTCGAAGATTTCAACAATCGAGCTTCCCGCCATGGCCACCATGAACTTCAGCATCCCGGACGACATCCGGGACGCCTTCAATCGCGAGTTCTCGGGACAGAACAAGAGCGCCGTGATCGCTCGGCTGATGCAACAGGCCATCGCCGAAGCCGATCAGCAGCGCCGGCGTCAGGCCGCCTTCGAGCAGCTGACCGCGGCACGCGCAGAGCGACCGGCGTTGACCGAGGCGGCGGCCCGCGCGTCGCGCGAATTCGGCCGCCCGTGATCCTCGTCATCGACGCCAGCGTCATCATCAAGTGGCTGTTCCAGGATCCCGAGCGGGAGGCCGATACCGAGCAGGCCACCGCGCTCATGGCGGCTGTCGCTCGCGGTGATATGAACGTCGTGCAGCCGCCGCACTGGCTGATCGAGGTCGCGGCCGTCATCGCGCGCGAAACGCCGGAGCGTGCCCAACGGGATCTGGCGCTGCTGGAGGCCATGACGCTTCCGGTTCGCGGCGATGTCGAGGTGCTGACACGCGCCTGTACGCTCGCCATCGATCTTGGGCATCATCTCTTCGACACGCTGTATCACGCGGTGGCCCTGGAGTCGGGGGCCTGCCTCGTCACGGCCGACCACCGCTACCATCGCAAGGCCGAGGGGCTGCCGGGCATTCGGCATTTGCGCGACTGGGATGGCTGAGCCGGCCACTCCAAAGATACGCCCCCACGCACCTGTGACCGCACAAGGATTAACGAGACCCGATGATCCATCCCCAACGCCTCCTCGCCGATCTCCAATCCCTGCTGCCCAAGCTGGAACGGGACATCCTGGACTACAGCCAGAGCCGACCGGAGCTGGAGGCCCACCTCAAGGCCGAGTACGCCAAGGCCCAGGCCGCCAACCGCACCGCCGAGCACTTCGTCGCCTGGCGCGAGGCCCAGATCACTCAGGCCGCCGCGGCCTGGGTGCTGACCGGCGTCTTCGTGCGCTTCCTGGAGGACAACCGGCTGCTGGAGACGCCGCTCATCTCCGGGCCGGCGCTCGGGGCGGGGCAGGGTGCGCTGCAACAGGCCAAGGACCGGATGACGGTCTATTTCTCCGAGCACCCCACCCAGGCCGAGCGCGACTATCTCCTCGCGGTCTTCGGCGAGCTGACCCACCTGCCGGCCATGGCCGAGCTGCTCGACCGCGTCCACAACCCGCTCTGGCAACTGCCGCTCTCGGCCGACGGCGCCAAGGCGCTGATCGACTTCTTCCAACGCCTCGACCCCGAGAGCGGCGAGATCCTCCACGATTTCACCGACCCGGAGTGGGATACCCGCTTCCTCGGCGATCTCTATCAGGATCTCTCGGAGAGCGTGCGCAAGCGTTATGCCTTGCTCCAGACCCCCGAGTTCGTCGAGCGCTTCATCCTCGATTACACCCTGGAGCAGGCCTTGTGCGCCTTCGGTCTGCCGGGGCTCAAGTTGATCGACCCCACCTGCGGCTCGGGCCACTTTCTGCTGACTGGCTTCGAGCGGCTGTTCGACGACTGGCAGCAGCGCGAGCCCGCCACCAACGCCCGCGCCCTGGCCCAGCGCGCGCTCGACGCCATCCACGGGGTCGACATCAACCCCTATGCGGTCGCCATTGCACGCTTCCGACTGCTGATCGCGGCCATGAAGGCGGCCGGCAGCGACCGGCTCAAGGACGCGCCCGACTTCCATTTCAACCTCGCCGTGGGCGACTCGCTGCTGCACGGGCGGCGCCACGAATGGGACGGGCAGGGCAGTCAGCGCGACCTGCTGGACGACTCGCTCGCCCACGTCTTCGAGGTCGAGGATCGGGACAAGCTCGAACGCATCCTCGGGCAGCGCTATCAGGTCGTGGTTGGCAACCCGCCCTATATCACCGTCAAGGACAAGGCGCTCAACCAAGGGTATCGGGACAAGTACCCGACCTGTCATCGCCAATACTCGCTCGGCGTCCCCTTCACCGAGCGCTTCTTCGATCTGACGGTGCCGGCGGAGGGCAATCGTCCGGCCGGGTTCGTCGGCATGATCACCGCCAACTCCTTCATGAAGCGCGAGTTTGGCAAGAAGCTGATCGAGGCGTATCTGCCGCGCAAGGACCTGACCCATGTGATCGACACCTCCGGGGCCTACATCCCGGGGCATGGGACGCCGACGGTGATCCTCTTCGGGCGGAATCGCAAGCCCGAGGGCGAGCGGGTGCGGGCGGTGCTGGGGATTCGCGGCGAGCCGAGCACGCCGGAGGATGCGGCGCAGGGGCTGGTGTGGCGGTCGATCGTCGAGCTATTGGAGCGGCCGGGGAGTGAGAATGCGTTCGTCAGTGTGGTGGATCAGGAGCGGGGGTTGTATGCAAGCCATCCTTGGAGCATGGGCGGCGGTGGCGCAGCCGATCTGAAGCAACTTGTCGATTCGCAATCTTCCCGGACGCTGGGCGCTGTTGTCGAGTCGATTGGATTCGCGTCATTCCCTGGTTCGGACGATGTCTTCTTGGCCCCAGCAGGCTCTTTACGTCGAAAAGGCGTCCCCGAGAGTTTGGTGCGGGAGTTCATCTACGGCGAGGTAGTGAGAGATTGGGCAGTGTCGACTGATACGGCTGCTTTCGCTCCCTATGATGCTGACTATGTCGAATTGCCCTTAAATGCGTTTGTCGACGCCTACCCCGAGCATTGGAATTACAGACGCATCCTGGGCGGAATCGTCTCTTTCGGGAAGCAGACGAGAGATCAGCTCGGCGAAAATTGGTGGGGTTGGTATCGATGGGTGCCCAAGAAGTACGCGACTTCGCTCTCCATCACCTTCGCCTTCGTCGCCACCCACAATCATTTCGTCCTCGACCGGGGCGGCAAGGTCTTCAAGCAATCCGCACCGGTCATCAAGCTCCCCGCCGGGGCGAGCGAGGACGATCATCTGGCGCTGCTGGGCCTGCTCAACAGCTCGACCGCCTGTTTCTGGATGAAGCAGGTGTTTCATAACAAGGGCGGCCAAGGGATTAACGAGGGGCTGAAGGCCGAGGCTTGGGAAAAGTTCCATGAGTTCACGGGTACCGGTCTGAAGGGATTTCCAATCCCCCCCGACCCCGAAGGCAAGGCCTGCGATCTGGCAAGGGCGCTCGATCGGCTGGCCCAGCAACTGGCGGAGCATGAGCCGGCGAGGCTGCTGGCTCATGCGGAAATCCCCCCTAGCCCCCCTTTGATAAAGGGGGGGACTGGGTTGGCGGTGGTGGATTCGAGCGTGACTGCCAGTTACCCCCCCTTTGAAAAAGGGGGGGCAGGGGGGGATTTAATCGCCCTCCAGGAAGAACTCGACTGGCTCAACTACCGTCTCTACGGCCTGACCGACGAAGACCTCTGCTACAACGCCACCCCGCCCGAGACCCGCCTCGGCGAGCGCCCCTTCGAGATCGCGCTCGCCCGTCGTCTGGCCGCCGGCGAGACCCAGACTACCTGGTTCGCCCGCCACAACAGCACCCCCATCACCGAGCCCCCCGCCCACTGGCCGGCGGACTACCGGGCACTGACCGAGCGCCGGCTCCAGGCGATGGCCGACAACCCCTGGATTCGCCTGATCGAGCAGCCCGAATACAAGCGCCGCTGGAACCGCGAGCCCTGGGAGAGCCGCCAGCGCCGCGCCCGGCGCGACTGGCTGCTGGATCATCTGGAAGGACTCTGCCATGCCCCCGAGCTGCTGACCGTCGCCCAGCTCGCCGAGCGCGCCCGCCACGATGCGTCCTTCCAGCAGGTCGCCGCGCTCTATACCGGCTCCGACACCTTCGATGCCCGCACCCTGGTCGGCGAGCTGGTCGAGGGCGATCAGGTGCCGCAGATGGCCGCCGCCCGCTATAAGCCCAAGGCGATGGAGAAGCACCGCGCCTGGCGGGAGACCTGGGACCAGCAGCGCGCCGAGGACGCCATCGACGCTCGCACCGTGCTCGATCCGGCCGACCCGCAGTTCCTGACCGTCGATCAGGCCAGCGCACTCAGGGCCGAGCAAATCGGCGACATCCCGCTACCGCCCAAATACGCCTCCACCGACTTCCGCAAGCCGAGCTACTGGGGCCTGCGCGGCAAGCTCGACGTACCCAAGGAGCGCTTCTTCAGCCTGCCCGGCTGCGAGCGCTCCGGCGACGCCACCCTGGTCATCGGCTGGGCCGGGCTCGATCATCTGCAACGCGCCCAGGCCATCGCCACCTGGTACCTGGAGCGCAAGGAACAGGACGGCTGGGACGCCGAGCGGCTCAAGCCCATGCTGGTCGCGCTCGACGAGCTGATCCCCTGGCTCAAGCAGTGGCACAACGCCCTCGACCCCGAACTTGGCGAGCGTCTGGGCGACTACTACGAAGGTTTCCTGCTCGAAGAGCTGCGTCACCTGGAGCGCTCGCGCGACGAGCTGGGGGCGTGGGAGCCGGTGGCGGTCACGCGCGGGCGGAGGCGGGCTGGTTGAGGGATTCACTCGATCCTTGAATCACATCCAAAGGCAATGAATATCATGCGAAGAATCGAGATCACTACCCGGATTGCCGCTGACGGCATCCTGCATCTGCCGGTAAAGGAATTTGCCGATCAGGAGGTGCAAGTCACGGTGTCATCGGTAGGCAGCCATACCGCGCTACCGCAAGCCCCATTGGTTGGCGCGAATGCCTTACGCAAGGCCCAGGAAATCGGCTTCGTCGGCAGTTTCGAGGCCGAAGCCGATTTTTCAGCGCGCTACAAAGAGCATCTGGACTGGTCCGCAAGATCCTGATCATTGACGAAATCATCGAACAATCCAGGAGGCATGATGAAACCCAATCTACAACTCGATCAGATGTCGGTGGAGGAAAAGATCCTGACGATGGAGCTACTTTGGGACTCCCTCTGCCAGGCGCCCGCCGATCTGGAGTCACCCGATTGGCATGGCGAGATCCTGGAGGAACGGCAGCGCAAGATCGACGCGGGGGAGGCCGTGTTTCTTTCGCTCGACGAGTTGAAGGCAAGACGTCCGCAATGAGCATTCGAGAGATTCGGATACTCGCCGAGGCTGCAGATGACTTGGACCTGGGCCGAGCCTTCTACGAGAAGCAGGAGCTGCGTCTTGGAGCCTATTTCTGGGACAGCTTGTTGGCCGATATCGAGTCCCTGATCGTTGTCGCGGGCGTGCACAACCGAACCGGAGGCTATTACCGTTTGTTGGCGAAACGATTCCCTTACGCGGTCTACTACCAGATACGTGCCGACATCGTTGATGTGATTGCTGTCTTACCCTTGCGTCGCGATCCGAAGTGGCGCGCGGGGGTGCTGCGCGAGAGAAGCTCATGACGCTCGTCAAGGAACTGATCCACATCCCCGAGCGCGTCCAGCGCGGGGATTTCGTGCTGAACCTGGCGAGCGGCCTGGAGGCGGACGCCGTCGCGCAGACGCTCAAGGACTATGTTGTCACCGCGCAGCTCGCCCGCTGTTTCGAGGACGCGCTGAGCTTCATCAAGAGCACCGCCACCAGCCAGCAGAGCCGCAATAAGGGCGCCTATCTGCACGGCAGCTTCGGCACCGGTAAGTCGCACTTCATGGCCGTGCTGCACCTGCTGCTGCAGGGCAACGTCCAGGCGCGCGCCATCCCGGAGCTGGGGCAGGCCATCGCCAAGCACAGCGACTGGATGCAGAGCCGCAACATCCTGCTGGTGCCGTATCACATGATCGGCGCCGCGAGCATCGAATCCGGCGTGCTCGGGGGCTATGCGCGTTACATCCGCACGCGGCATCCGCAGGCCCCGGTGCCCGGCTTCTATATGAGCGAGCGGCTCTTCGCCGATGCCCAGGCGATGCGCGGTCACATGGGGGATGTCACCTTCTTCGGCGCGCTGAACGCCGCGGGCGGTGTCGACGGGAGCCACGATGGTTGGGGGGACGCCGCCACGGGCTGGGATGCAGTGAGCTTCGAGGCCGTGGTCAGCGGGCAGGCGGGCGACGATGACCGGATCCGCTTGGTCGGCGATCTGGTCGGATCCCTGTTCAAGTCCTTTGCCGATCTCGCCAACACGGAAAGCGGCGGCTATCTCGAGTTCGACGAAGGGCTGCGCGTCATGACCCGGCACGCCAAGGCGCTCGGCTACGACGCGGTCGTCCTCTTCCTCGACGAGCTGATCCTCTGGCTCGCCAGCCGTCTGTCGGACCGCAACTTTATCAACAGCGAGATCCAGAAGGTCGTCAAGCTGGTCGAGACCGGCATCCCGCGCGAGCTGCCGCTGATCAGCTTCATCGCCCGTCAGCGCGACCTGCGCGAGTTCGTCGGCGACCAATGCAGCGGGGTGGAGCAGGAGATCCTGAGCGATTCGCTGAAATACTGGGAGGGGCGCTTTCACACCATCACTCTGGAGGATCGCAACCTCCCGGTGATCGCCCAGCGGCGTCTGCTGCAACCCCTGAGTGTGTCCGCCCAGGCCCAGATCGAGGCGTCCTTCGCGCAGACCGAGCGCATGCGCGAGGAGTCCTTCAACCTGCTGCTGACCAGCAAAGGCGACCGGGAGATGTTCCGCGCGCTCTATCCCTTCAGCCCGGCCCTGGTGCAGGCGCTGGTGGCGCTGTCCTCGGCGCTGCAGCGCGAGCGCACGGCGCTCAAGGTGATGCTGATGCTGTTGGTGGAGCAGCGCGAGACCCTGGCGCTGGGCAGCGTCATTCCGGTCGGCGACCTCTACGATGTCATCGCCTCCGAGGCCGAGCCCTTCTCCGAGCAGATGCGACAGCATTTCGATAACGCCAAGCTGTTGTTCGAGCGCAAGCTGATCCCGGTCCTGGAGCAGGAGCACCAGATCACCGTTGCGGTGCTCCGGGAGCTGCCGTCGAAGGATGCCAAACGGCAGGCCTTCAACAATGATCTGCGCCTGCTCAAGACCCTGGTGCTGGCAGCGCTGGTCCCCGAGGTCGAGAGCTTCAAGCAGCTCACCGCGACCAAGCTCGCGGCGCTCAATCACGGCACCATCCGCGCGCCCATCCCCGGCCAGGAGGCCCGCACGGTGCTGCAGAAGTGCCGCAAATGGGCGGGGCAGGTGGGCGAGATCAAGATCTCCGACGACCCCAATCCCACCATCGGCGTGCAGCTCTCGGGCGTGGATACCGAGAGCATCATCGAGCAGGCGCGCATCAACGACAACGACGGCAACCGCCGGCGCCTGGTGCGTGAGATGGTCTTCGACGCCTTCGGCATCCGCGACGACAATCAGCTCTTCGTCGAGCACGAGTGGCTGTGGCGCGGGACGCGCCGGCGCGTGGAGGTGCTGTTCCAGAACGTCCGCGAAATCAGCGACGATAGTCTGTTCGAGGCCCGCGACGACCAATGGAAGATCATCATCGACTTTCCCTTCGACACCGGGAACTACTCGCCGACCGACGATCAGGCGCGCGTGCGGGACTTCGAGGCCGCGGGAGGGCAGGCGAGGACGCTCTGCTGGCTGCCCTATTTCCTGAGCCAGAGCGCGCAGAAGAACCTCGGCAAACTGGTCGTGCTGGAAGATATCCTCAAGAGTGATGACAGCTTCAACCGCTACAGCCGTCATCTGAGCCCACAGGATCGCGTCAGCGCGAGGACCTTGCTCGACAACCAGCGCAGCCAGCTGCGTCAGCAGGTCAAGGACATCCTGATCGGCGCCTACGGGGTGGCTCAGGCGTTACCTGGCTCGCTCGACCACAGCGATCTGCTGGAGTCGCAGCTCATGTCGCTGCAGCCGGGGTTCACCCCACGCCCCCCGCAGGGCACGACCATGGCGAAGGCCTTCGAGCAGTTGCTCGGGCAGGCGCTGGCCTCGCAGTACCCGGATCACCCCGAATTCGACGGCGAAGTCCGACCAGCGGATCTGGGCCGTGTGTTCACCGAGCTGTGCCGCGCCATCCATGCGCCGCACGGGCGCATCGATGTCGAGGGTCCGCTCCGCCCGCTGATGCGCCAGATCGCCCAACCCCTGACACTTGGCGAGATGCACGAGCGTCACTTCATCTTCAAGGAGAACTGGCCGCAGCAACTGAGCCGTGAGTTGGCCAAGGTGGGTGGGGAGGTGACCGTGCGGGCGCTACGCGAGGCGATGGACCAACCACGTCCCCGGGGCTTGCCGACGGTCGTGCAGAATGTGCTCATCCGGGTCTTCGCCGAGTATGGACAGTACGCCTTCACCTTCCACGGCGGTCCGTTCGACGATGTGACCTTGAGGGACATCCGCGACGACCTGGTCCTGATCAAGCAGGATCTGGCGGAGCCGGAGCGGTGGAAGCGGGCCTTGGATCACGCCAGCGTCGTCTTCGGCCTGACGACCAATCCGCTGCGCACGGCAAGCAACCAGAACGCGCTGCAAAAGGACGTGCATGACGCGGTCGATACCTACCTGGAGCCCTGTCGTGCGCTGCTGGCCGATCTGACAGCACAGCTCGATGCCTTGGGTCTTTCAGCCAGCGGCCATCGACTCGCCAATGCCAGTCTCGCCGTCCAGTTGCTGGAAGCTCTGCAGGGGCAGGAGGGACCCGCCTTGGTCAATGCCCTGGCGAACATGACAGCAGTCACCAGCCTGCCGGCGCTCTCCCGCAGCATCGTCGCGGCAACGCGCGTGAGCCACGCCATCGCGGACAACAACTGGGCCTTGTTGGAGGCCGTCTGGGGCGATGGCGAGGGTGCGCGGATCAAGCGTGCCGTGGCCGACGCCCTGGCGGCGGACGAGCTGGTGACATCGCTCGCCGATGCGCTGAAGCAGGCCCAGGCGGACGCGACACGCCTGATTCAGCGCCCGCCCGTGGTCGTTCTACCGATCAACCCGCCTCTGAAACCGCCCGTGGGACCCAAGGGCAAGACGGTGCTGAAGCAAGACAACCGCCAAAGCCTGGCGCCCGACGAGGCCCGCCGGGTACTGAAGGAGATCGAGCCACTGCTGCGCGCCGGTGTGACCCTGGACATCAGCTATCAGATCCTGGGTGAGACGGATGGCTGACGATGCTGATGCCCAACTTCGGGGCTCGGGTGAAAGCCCCCCTTTACGAAAGGGGGTTTGGGGGGATTATTTCGCGAAAGAGGTGAGCGTTGTCCCAGTGAATCGACGGGTGTATAAACACATAAACACCGATTGGCGAGCAGACCCCTGATGACACGCTGGAACGTGGCCGTCTCCGACGAAACCGACCAAGCCCTGCGCCTGTTCCTCGCCAGCCGCGGCGGTGGGCGTAAGGGCGATCTGTCGCGCTTCATCGAGGAAGCCGTGAAGGCGCATATCCTGGAGCTGAGCGCCGAGGCGGCCAAGGCCGCCAACGCGAGCATCGCTGAGCAGGACATCGATGCCATGGTCGATGAGGCCCTGACCTGGACCAGGCGCTAGCCATGCGCGTGGTGCTGGACACCCACATCCTGTTCAGCGCGCTGATCTCACCCCATGGTCCACCGGACAGCATCTATCGGGCGTGGCGGGCCGCGCGCTTCACCCTGGTGACCTCGCGCGTGCAGTTGGAGGAGATCCGCCGCGCCAGTCGCTATCCCAAATTGCAGGCCGTGCTGCAGCCCGCGAAAGTGGGTGTGATGATCAACAATCTGCAGCGCGCCCTGGTGCTTGAGGCGCTACCTGACGGCTTCGAGACCGATGACCCGGACGATGCCTTTCTGCTCGCCATGGCTCAGGCCGGTGAGGCGGATTATCTCGTCACGGGTGACCGCCGGGCCGGCTTGTTGCGGCGCGGATCCCTGGGGCGGACGCGGATTCTGACACCAGCCGCCTTTTGTGCCGAAGTGCTGCGACGCTACTGAGCGGTCTCATTGAAGAACTCCCGATGACCTCTGCCTCGTCGAATCCGTCCGTCTCCGAGCACGCCGAACTCCCCAGCGCCGTGCTCACCCAGGTGCAGGCGATCCTGACCAAGGACGCCCAGGCCGATCGGATCGCATTGGTCTGGCCCGAGCCCATCGAGCCGCGCGAGCTGCGGCGGGCGCTGTCGGATATGGCCCTGCGGGTCGTCTATTGCCCCTCCGAGCTGGCGATGCGTGAGCTGCTGGTGACCCACACGCCCGGTGCCGAGCGATTGGTGATGCTCTCGCCCTTCGATGAGACGCGCCTGTCCAAGGACGTCCTGGCGCGCCTCTGGGGTGGCGAGCCGAAGCGCATCAGCCCCTGGCGCACCCTGGAGCAGTTGCTGCGGGTACGCCAGATCGACCCGCGACTGACGGCCAAATCCTACCGCTGGATCGCAGAGGCGCTGGTCGAGGGCTTCGAGCGCTATCGTGGGCGGATTCAGTTTGGCGATGTGCTGGATTTCGACAAGGCTTGGCGCGCCCTGGCGTTGGCACTGCTCGATTTCGCGGGCGAGGCGCTCGATCTGGACGCGCTCCTGGAGTGGTCGCGCGGAGCGGAGGTCGACGCGGCGGTCTCAGCACTCCCCGAGACCGTGGTTGCGCACCTGGGCGACTGGCTCAGGCCCCGACTTGGCGCGCCGACCGAGCTGGTTCTGAGCTTGTGGCGACAAGGGCGCGCGGGCGATATGGTGGCGATTGGTCTGGTCTGCTCGGTGCTGTATCGCGCCGGTCTGACGCCCGACCAAGCCTTGTTCCAGGCCAGGGGACGCTTGCGCGAGCGCGTGATCGGCGCTGCTCGGATCGCCGACGCGACGCTGGAGGACTATGGACGGACAACCGTCGGCTACCTCGAGCGGTTCCTCGCCGAGCGCCCCTATCGCGCACTCAATGCTCCGCTTGCGCAAGCCGAGCAGCTCCTTGCGAGTCTCGACATGCAGCCGCTTGCCGTCGCGTCCGACCTGCTGCCGGGCGGATACGGTCAGCGGCTTGATCGGCTCGCACAGGCGCTCAACGCGGCGCTCGCGGGCAAACCCCTCGAGCCCGCGCTCGCCGCCCTGGCGGATCTGCGACGTCATCAGTTGGCCAGGGTCCGCATCGAGCAGCTCCGCACGGCGGGGCTGGCGGTGCGTGCGTGCCGTTGGCTGAGGACCGAGGAGGTGGAGTGGGGGAGCCTGCTGGAGGAGGTCAGTGACTACGTCGCGAGCGGCGGCTATCTGGACTGGGCGCGCGGTCACCTCTGGTCGGGCGACGAGCACGAGGGCCTGAACCGCGTCTACACGCGGCTGGTCAGTCAGGTCTCCGCGCGGCGCGAGCGTCTGAACGAGCGCTTCTCGCACCATCTGTCGGCCATCGCGCGGGGAGACCAGGTCGATGCGTCGGTCTTGCCGGTGGAGCGGGCGCTGGAAGGCTTGGTCGCGCCCCTGGCGAAGCAGCAGCCGGTGCTGGTCCTGGTGCTCGATGGGATGAGTCACGCCGTCTACCGCGAGCTCGCGGGCGATCTGCTGCACCACGGCTGGGTGGAGCTGCAGCCCGAGGATCGCACCACCCCCTGCTGTCTGCTCGCCGCCTTGCCAACGGTCACGCGAATCAGCCGCTTTACCTTGTTGTCCGGCACGCTGGGCGAGGGCACCGGTGCCGATGAGAAGAAGGCCTTCGCCGCGCATCCCGCCTTGAAAGCGCTTTCGTCGACGAAGTTTCCGCCCCTGTTGTTTCACAAGATCGATCTTCAGCAGCCGGGCAGTGGCGCTTTGGCCGAAGGGGTGCGGGAAATCATTGCGGGCCAAGCGCACAAGGTCGTCGGCGCGGTGATCAACGCGGTCGACGACCAGTTGAGCAGCGGTGCCCAGGTGTCCGTGCGCTGGTCGGTGGCGTCGATTGGCGTGCTGCGGCGGATCCTGGAGGCCGCCCGGGAATCCAGGAGACTGGTGATCCTCACCAGCGACCATGGTCATGTGCTGGATCACGACATGACGCTGATGAAGACGAATGCCGAGGCGGAGCGCTTCAAGCCGACGACCGAAGCGGTCGGGGTCGGCGAGGTGCGGGTCTTGGGCGAGCGCGTGGTGCTCCCTGGCAATCAGGTCATCCTGCCCTGGTCCGAGCGGATTCGTTATACGGCGAAGAAAATGGGCTATCACGGCGGCGGCTCGCTCCAGGAGGTGCTGATTCCGTTCGGCGTCTACCGCAATGCCGGTGAGACCGGCCCGATCGATGGCTGGCAGGAAGTCGCGCGACAAGCGCCCGGCTGGTGGGCGCTTGAGCCGGTGTCGGAGCCGATGGCCACGGGCGCCGTTGCTGCCGCGCCTGTGCCCTCCGCCAGGTCGTCGAAGCAGGACACGCAGACGCTTGACCTCTTCGCCGATCAGCCCACACCACGCCCTGCGATGACGGGGGAGGGTGATTGGATCGCGGCCCTGATGGCCTCGCCGGTCTACGCGCAGATGAGGGCGCGCAGCGGTCGAGTCATGGTGAGCGAGGCGCAGCTGCGGCAGCTCCTGGAGCGGCTGGCCCAGGCCGGCGGTCAGCAGATGGCCGCCGCGGTGGCGCAGGGCCTGGGTCTCCCCGAGATCCGCCTGAACGGACTCCTGGCGGGCGTGCAGAAGTTGCTCAATGTCGATGGCTATCCGGTCTTGGCGATTGATCGGGTGTCCAAGACGATCCGCCTCGATCTCGCGTCGCTGAAGACCCAGTTCGAGCTGTGAGCATCAGCCACCAGCGCAGAGCCGACATCATCGACGCGCTGCGGCGCGGCACGGTGCCGCAGTATGGGCTCGATGCGCTCGCGGTGGGTCTCACGTCTTTCGAGACCGCATTCGACGAAGAACTGACGACGGTCGCGCGCGGGCGCGGGCAGTTCAAGGCGATCCGCGGTGAGTACGGCAGCGGCAAGACCTTCATGGTGCGCTGGCTGCGTGAGCGCGCGCATCGCCTCGGCTTCGCCTGCGCCGAGGTGCAGATCTCCGAGACCGAGACGCCACTGCATCGACTGGAGACGGTCTACCGCCGGCTGATTGAACGGCTGACCACCGCGGATTCACCCTCGGGGGCGTTTCGCAACGTCATCGACGCCTGGTTTTTTGCGTTGGAAGAGGACGTGATCGCACAGGGCGGGGTGGATCCCAACGACGTCCCGGCCCTGATGCAGGCCACCGACGCCTTGATGGAGAAGCGCCTCGGTGAGGTGGTGCGTTCGGCTCCGGCCTTTGCGCTGACCCTGCGCGCCTATCGCCGCGCGCTGCTCGAAGGGCACGAGGACATCGCCAACGGCTTGTTGGCCTGGATGGCGGGTCAGCCGAACATCGCCGCCGCCATCAAGCGCTGCGCCAACATCAAAGGGGATATCGACCACTTCGGCGCCCTGAGCTTTCTGCAGGGCGTGCTCACCATCCTCAAGGATTCCGGTCATCCGGGGCTGCTTCTGGTCCTCGATGAGGTGGAGACCCTGCAGCGCATGCGCGGGGACGTGCGCGACAAGAGCTTGAACGCCCTGCGGCAGCTCATGGACGAGATCGACAGCGGGCGCTTTCCGGGACTCTATCTGGTGGTCACCGGGACGCCGCCCTTCTTTGATGGCCCGATGGGGGTACAGCGACTGCCGCCCCTGGCGCAGCGACTGGCGGTGGATTTCGCGACCGACGCCCGCTTCGACAATCCCAGGGCGGTGCAGATCCGCCTGCGGGGCTTCGATGTCGCAGCTCTCTGTGAAGTGGGCCGCAAGGTGCGGGATCTCTATGCCGCTGGGCGCGCGGAGGGCAGGGCGCGTGAGCATATCACCCAGGTGGTCGACGACGCCTATGTCGCCGCGCTGGCCCAGGCCGTCACCGGTGCCCTGGGCGGCAAGGTCGGAATCACGCCGCGGGTGTTTCTGAAGAAGCTGGTCGGCGAGGTCCTCGACCGGGTCGATCAGTTCGCCGACTTCGACCCGCGTCAGCACTATGCACTCACCGTCAGCGACCAGGAGCTGAGCGCCGTCGAGCGCGCGGCCTGCTCGGCCGCTCGCGCTGACGACATCGAGTTGGAAATCCCCCCTGGCCCCCCTTTGATAAAGGGGGGTAAGCGACGCTGATGGCCAGTGTTTCGCAAGATAAGCCCCCTGTGATAAAGGGGGGTAAGCGACGCTGATGGCCAGTGTTTCGCAAGATAAGCCCCCTGTGATAAAGGGGGGTAAGCGACGCTGATGGCCAGTGTTTCGCAAGATAAGCCCCCTGTGATAAAGGGGGGTAAGCGACGCTGATGGCCAGTGTTTCGCAAGATAAGCCCCCTGTGATAAAGGGGGGTAAGAGACGCTGATGGCCAGTGTTTCGCAAGATAAGCCCCCTGTGATAAAGGGGGCTAAGAGACGCTGATGACCAGTGTTTCTCAAGATAAGCTCCCTTTGATAAAGGGGGCTAAGAGACGCTGATGGCCAGTGTTTCGCAAGATAAGCCCCCCTTTGAAAAAGGGGGGTTGGGGGGATTCGCCTTCGACCAGCTGCATCCGGCGCTTCAGCACCACATCGTCAACAGCCTGGGTTGGCGGTCGCTGCGTCCGCTGCAGGAGGCGGCGATTGCACCGATTCTGCGCGGCGAGCATGCCATCCTCCTGGCGCCCACGGCGGGAGGTAAGACGGAAGCCGCGCTCTTTCCCGTCCTGTCGCGGATGCTGAGCGAACGCTGGGAGGGTCTCAGCGTCCTCTACATCTGCCCGATCAAGGCGCTGCTCAACAACCTCGAACCGCGGCTCGCGCACGATGCGGGGTTGGTCGGGCGGCGCGTGGCGCTGTGGCACGGCGACATCGGCCCGGCGCGCAAGGCCAAGCTCATCGCCGACCCGCCGGACATCCTCCTGACGACGCCCGAGTCCCTGGAAGTGACGCTGATCTCCAGGCGGATCGACCATCGGCGGCTCTTCGCGAATCTCCGCTGCGTCGTCCTCGACGAGGTGCATGCCTTCGCGGGCGACGATCGCGGCTGGCATCTGCTGTACCTGCTTGAGCGGCTCAGGCGCATTGCGGGTCGGGACCTGCAGCGTTTGGGACTCTCGGCGACAGTCGGTAATCCCGAACAGCTGTGCGACTGGCTCGCGGCGGGCTCCGCCCAACCGCGCGGCGTGATCAATCCGCCGGCGGACGCCAGCATCCCTGCGGAGGTCGAACTCGACTGGGTCGGCAATCTGCGCAACGCGGCCCTCGTCATCTCCCGGCTGCATCGCGGGGAGAAGCGCCTGGTCTTCTGCGACAGCCGAGTGCGGGTCGAAGAGCTTGCGATCGAGTTGCGTGGGCTCGGTGTGCGCACCTATGTCTCACATAGCTGCCTGAGTCTGGAGGAGCGACACGCGGCGGAGACCGCCTTCAGTCAGGGACAGAATTGCGTGATCGTCGCGACCAGTACGCTGGAGTTGGGGATCGATGTGGGGGATCTCGATCGGGTCATTCAGATCGATGCCCCGAGCAGGGTGTCGTCCTTCCTGCAGCGGATCGGGCGAACCGGACGTCGCTCGGGGACCGCGCGCAACTGCCTCTTTCTGATCACCAAGGAGGAGGCCTTCCTCCCGGCGGCGGCCCTGCTGCAGCTGTGGAGCGAAGGTTTTGTCGAGCCGATCGAACCGCCGCCCTTGCCGATGCATCTATTCGCTCAGCAGATCATGGGCCTCGCCCTTCAGGAATCCGGGATCACCGTCGCGGACTGGCCGGCCTGGCTGGGACGGCTTCCGGGATTGGCGACGCTCGAGCGGGGCGATCTGCAGCGGATCCTCGACTTCATGCTCGAGACGGAGATCCTCCACGCCGATCAGGGTCTGCTTGGGATGGGCCGATCGGGTGAGCGTCAATTCGGTGCCAAGCACTTCATGGACCTGTTCTCGGTCTTCGTGAGCCCGCCGTCGATCAAGGTCTTTCATGGCCTACAAGAGATCGGTGAGGTCCATCAATCGACCTTCATCCTGAAAGAGGAGGGACCGGCGGTCCTGACCCTCGGAGGTCGCTCTTGGGCAACCAAATACATCGACTGGCCGAGACGTAAGGCTTACGTCGAGCCGACAGAGCTGCGTGGACGCTCGCAATGGCTGAGCGCCGGCCAACCGTTGCATTTCGCCTTGTGCCAGGCGGTCGCCCGCGTGCTCGCGCGCGAGGAACCACCGGTCGCCTTCTCGCGTCGCGCCGTGGAGCACATGGCCGAACTACGCGAAGCGTTTGACTGGGTAGAGCCAGGCAAGACCTTTCTCATCGCCGACGCGCCCGGCAGCCTCGTCTGGTGGACCTTCGCGGGCCGGCTCGCCAATGCGGCGATTGCGAATGCGCTGGCTGGAGAGGCGACCAAGGTCATCGCCGATCATCTCGCGATCAGTTTCACCGGCGTGGTGGATCTCGCGTCGATGGCGACGGCGATCCGCGAAAAGGTCTTCGGCAAAGCGACCGAACTCGCTCTGCCGCTCGACGAGGAATTCATCGCTGAGCTGAAGTTCGGGGAATGCTTGCCAGCCGAGCTAAGGGATCGCGAAATGATGGCTCGCTATGACTGTTCCGACGCGCTTGCGGTGCTTGCGAGCTTGCCCATGGCGGCCATTCGACTGAGAGACTCCAGTGGTGCGGAGTGGCAGTGCTAAATGAATTCGCCACCAGTGTCACTGTGGGTCTACCCCCTGTTGGTGGTGATCAACTGGACCCTGTGGAGGGTTGCATGCTCACAGGCTACTGCGGCTGCGCTTGGTAGAACCGGTAACAGCACCCGCCTGACTGTTCTCATGGGTCTGCTTGACCTCATCGCCGGCGCCTACGGGCAAGGTGGCGACTTTGTTGGGTATGGCAGGCTCGGCTTTGATGCCCCACGGCACCGAGGATGTGCGTCTGCTGGCCCGCCTCGTCGATGGCGTTACGCATGGTCTTACCGTCGAGGGCCAGACCTTCGTCGGCCACGCCCATCTGCGCGTTCCAGCCTTGCAGAGCACGATCGAGGTCATCGGGTGGAATGCTGATGAGCAGGTCGCGGAAGCGGGTGCGGCTGGGCACCTCGTAGCGGCCGTTGCGGTAGCGGCAGCGAAAGCGCGCCCGTGCCTGCTGGCTGAGGTCCGCGGCCCACGCGGCGATGGCCTTGTAGCCGCGCCCCCCGCACAGCACCGCGCCGGCGGCAATGCCCAGGGCCGCGGGCAAGGGATGGCGCCGCCCCTGGGCGCGGCGTGGATCGGGAATGTCGGCAAAGGGCGCCAGATGATCAGATTCGGGGACAACATGCGCTCCCAGAAGAGGATTTACACTAGAACAGTTCCGCCCTGGGGGCCGGGCTCTACAACCTGGCGCGTAGTATCGGCAGTTCCATCGGTGTTTCGATCGCCGCCACCTGGTACAGCTGCTTCGGTCAGGCGGATTGGAACCAGCTCGGCGGACATATCAATCCCTTCAATCCGGCCTTGCACCACTGGCTCCACGTTCAGGGGCTGACGCTGTCCAGCCCAAACGCCGCCGTGCTGCTCACCAACGCGCTCAGCTGCCAGTCCTCGATGCTCGCCTTTACCCAGGTCTTCGGCATGATCGCCCCGAGCTTCGTGCTCATGCTGCCGTTGTTGTTGCTCTTGAAGCCGAGGGCGAGGAGATGACGATCCCCCTCGCCCTCGATTCAGGTGCGAACGTCATTTGAACGGACGATCAAGCGGCGGGATGAGTGCGGGATCGATCGTGAGGCTGATGGCGCGCGCCTGACCCGGAATGCGGCGGATGAACCCGCGCTCCTCCAGTCGTTTGAGCATCGAATTGACCGACGGTGGCGTCAGGTTGAAGAACCCTTGTAAGACGGCGTGGGTCGGACCAACGCCCGAGCTCCGCGACATGTAGGCATCAATGTAGGCAAGGAACTGCCCCTGCTGAGGTGTCGGCCAGTGGGCCGGCCTTGGGGTCGCGGGCGCCTGTCCCGATGAGACGGCCTTGAGCGCGAGCGTCGCCTCCTCCAAGACCTTCGCGGTGCTTGCCATGACCGCTCGCACCTCGGGTGGGGTTTCCTCCATCAAACCCTGCATCTGAAGGGTCTCGCGGAGGTGGCTCAACGTCGATGTCAGGGTCTTGCGCAGGCGCTCGACCCGAGCGGCCGGCGCCGCTGTTGGTTTGGGGTTTGGCATCTGATTCACGCCTGTTCGGCTCCAGGAGTCTTGAGATCGCCGCATAGCATACGATGCTGAGCGCTGTTGTTGGCAGCATGGATTGCCCGATGGGTCGCAGCGAGGTTTCGACGCGGGGAGCGGTTGCTCGCGGAAACGTCCCCAAACGACAGAAAGCCGCTTGTCCGGTGCTGAGAGGGGCCGGGTCGTCACTCGGAACAGGGGTGGGATCAGGTGGCGCCGCCGGGAAACCAGGCGGCAAACAGAGAACACAAACATCGCCCCGCCGTCCGGGGCGTGCCCGGCCGACTCAAGACCCCTGCGGCGACAAGTCGTTCGTCGATTCGGTTGGAGGGTCTGAACGCAAATCTGGGGAGGCTAGCCAACCAGGCACCGCTCGTCGCGGTGCCGATGATTGGCAATGTCCTAGTCGCTATCCATCAGCGTCTCGGCATCCTTGACTGCGGCATCGGCCTTAGCCTCTTTTGCCGCTTCTCGTGTGATTTCCTTCTCTTCGATCGCGTCGGCAGCCATGGTGCTGGCAGCCTCGGCGGCGACATCCGCCTCTTCGGCCTCGGTTGAGGTTGCGAGGCCGTCTTCACGGGCCGCATTGACGGCGTTTGCGCCTTCGACAGTGATATTCGCCGCTTCTTGGGCCGCATTGGCCTCCGCCTTCACACCAGAGGCGATTTCGCCTGCGGCCTTGGCGGTGGCGTCGGCCTGCGATTCGGCGAGCGCGTTGCCGGCGAGCGCCAGTGTGACAACTGCGATTGAGGATACAAGGAGGTGTCTCGGCTTCATGGCTTCTTACCCTTCCAGTTGAGTACGCGGATGCGTCGTTGATGAAATCGCCGACCTCATCGTGCTGGCCATGGCCAGTCCGTGAGCGTCAGCCAGTCCTGCTCCGACGCTGGAGCGTGGGAGCGAGAAGAGAGCGAACAATGGCCTCATCGGCCACGCTTGCTTTGTGACCGCATCTCCGGCACAGGCAATGGGCTGATATGCGGCGCGGTTCGCCGATACGGCGGCGAGTAGGCAACCGGGCCTTCCGACCCGGTCGCTAACGGCTCAATGGCCTGCAATCCTGCCGCCACCGGCCCTTTTGGTGTCGACCTGCTGGTGATACTTGATCCAGACGAAGGCGGTGATCATCACGGCCATGAGCGCGGTGCCGCCGACGGCGATCAGCGGGGCGTTGTCGTCGAGGAAGGCGATGACGACGCCGCTGAAGATGAGGAAGAGCCCGAAGAGCGCCATCTTCCAGTCCAGGTAGATGCCCGCCAGGAGGCTGGTCAGGCCGACCAGGTAAATGATGACGAAGCCGTCGTCCTCGGCGCGGAGGAAGTGCTGGACATCCGACATGAACAGCCAGCGGATGACGAGGAGCAGCGTCCCCCAGTGCAGGACTTGGCGCACCACATAGCGCACGCGCGCCTCCCAGGTCTCGCCGGCGTACCCGCTCCAGCCGCTTGCGGCGGACACGAGACCGACCAGCGGGATGAAGTAGTTCCACGCGGACTGCGCGGATGCGGGGTCGTGATCGGTCATGGCGATGAGCACGACCGCGATGGCATAGAGCGCGACATAGGGCACGTTCGTCATTGCCAGCCTGGCAAGGCGGCTCTCGGGGTGCGGAAGGATGTGAATTCTTCCGCTGTAGGCGATGTCGTTGGACATGGGAATGACCTCCGGTTCGTCGAGCATGGATGCGTGACCGGGACTCGCGGGCGTCGTGAGTCGGGCGGTTGCGACACAGTGCAGCGGAGGTGGATCCAGCCCCGCTGCCTCGCGCTTCGACCGCGCTGGTGCGGGGGCTTGCTACCGTCAGTTGCGCTCGATCCGGCGATCAAGCGCCGTGATCTGGTGGACCGGACACATGGTCGTTGGTCGAAATCAACCAGGTTGGTTCGGGCGGGCCTGGACTGGCCCGCGTCGTTTGGGCCGGCGTGGGACCCAGCGGCCTTGGCGCGATTCGTGAGCCACGCCAGTCGACAACCAACCCTGGATCAACCGAGAGGAGAGACCCTCATGCAACCCATCGACACCCCCGTCGCTTCCGATTCCGCCACCATCCTCGAACGCCAGATCAAGGGGTTCGGACGCCACACCTTCTGGATCGGCATTCTGCTGACCGTCCTCGGTGCCATCGGCATCGCGTTGCCGCCGGCGATGGCGATCACCACCGTGGATCTGGTGAGTCTGGTGCTCTTCCTTGGCGGTGGTTTCTGGCTCTGGCACACCTGGCAGCACGGGGGCGGCTTCACCCGCTGGCTCAAACCGCTGCTGCTGAGCGTTGCGGGTATCCTGATGATCTCAAGCCCCTTGGCGGGGGCCGCCGCGCTGGCGTTGCTGTTGAGCTTCTATCTGCTGCTGGACGCCTTCGGCAGCTTCGCGCTTGCCCATGAACTGCGCCCGGATCCGGGCTGGGGTTGGATGGTGGTGAACGGGGTCGTGGACCTGGCGCTGGTGGCCTTTTTCACCTTCACTTGGCCGGCGTCGTCCGTGCTGCTGGTCGGCATCTTCGTTGGGATCAGCCTGCTGTTCGATGGTCTCGCGCTGACCATGATCGGCTGGTCGCTGCGCAAGGGCTAATCGTCTGCCGGATGTCCATGTCAGCCGTGGAATCGACCTCCAGCCCGATCCGGGCATCCCTGCTCTTGGCCACCCTCGGGGTGGTCTTTGGCGACATCGGTACCAGTCCGATCTACACCATGAACATCCTCTTCGGCCGGGCGGGACTGCCGGTCGAGGTGGTTAATGTCCTCGGTGCGCTCTCGCTGATCTTCTGGTTCCTGGTGTTGGTCGTTGGCGTCAAGTACATGTTCTTCGTCCTGTCCGCGGACAACGATGGGGACGGGGGCGTGATTGCACTTGCTACCCTGCTGCGTCGTCGCAGCCGCCGTGCGCGCTCGCTGGCGCTGCTGCTGGGGGTGGTCGCCAGCGCCATGCTGATCGGCGACGGGCTCCTGACCCCGGCCATCTCGGTGTTGAGCGCGCTACAGGGTCTGGGGTTGGTCGCCCCGGACCTGGCCGATGTAGTGCCGGAGCTGACAGTGCTGGTGCTGATCGCCTTGTGCGCCATCCAGCATCGCGGCACGGCGCGGGTCGGCAAGCTCTTTGGCCCCGTGATGCTCGCCTGGTTTCTGATCCTCGGCGGGACGGGGGTCGATTGGATCCTCAAGGTCCCCGGCGTTCTGGCCGCGCTGGACCCGCGTTACGCCTTCTGGTTTTTTCAAGATAACGGTTGGACCGGATTTCTGGCGCTCGGCATCGTTTTTCTGGTGGTCACGGGCTCGGAGGCGCTCTACGCGGACCTCGGTCACTTTGGCCGACGGCCCATTCAGCTGAGCTGGCTGTTTCTGGTCTGGCCGGCGTTGATGCTGAACTATCCGGGGCAGGGCGCCTTGCTGTTGAGCGCGCCCGAGCACCCCGGCAACAGCTTCTTCGGCATGGTGTCCGGACATTGGTTGATCGGCCTGATCGGCATCGCGACCCTGGCGACCGTCATCGCCTCCCAGGCGATTATCAGCGGGCTCTTCTCGCTCTTTCGGCAGATCAGCGAGCTGGACTACTACCCGCCGCTGCGGGTTCGACACACCTCCGCGAGCCAGGCGGGACAGATCTACATCGGCTCGATCAACTGGCTGCTGATCATGCTCACCTGGCACTGGGGACAGAACCGCCCGCGGCAGGGACAACAGCGGGCGGCACCGCTGCTGAACGACTTCGTCGCGAGCGAGGCGGTCCAATCGGCGGCCCGTTCGCCGGCAAGCGCCATCTTCCTCACGCGGACCGCTCACCACGTCCCGCAAAGCCTGCTGTACAACTTTCGCCATAGTCAGGTGCTGCATCGCGAGACCTATGTCCTGCAGGTCGAGATCGAGGACGCCCCGCGCGTGCGGTATGAGCTGTAGCCGCGTGGATGCTGGATACTGAGCCGTGCGGGTGCGTCGCTCGTTTCCGCTTGGGCTGGGGGCGGATGTCGTCGGTTGGGCCGAGGAAGGATGCCCAACGCGGCCTGCTCCGTTGGGCATCCCAGGGTCGGTCCAACTGACGCCAGACCTCGATTGTCTACCGCAAACATCTGCCTTTACACGGTTTCTCTGCGGGGTATGCTTCACAAGATTGACCGGTATGAGAGCCCGAGCCATGCACGCGCACCAGAAGACCCGCCCCAGTCTCTACGAACAGCTTGAAGCCCTGCCAGAAGGACTGATCGGGGAAATCCTCAACGGTCAGCTCTACACCCAGCCGCGCCCGAGTGGTCCGCATGTGTTCGCCGCGTCTGAATTGGGCTATGAACTGCTCGGCCCGTTCGAGCGCGGGCGCGGGGGTCCCGGCGGATGGTGGATCGTTCAGGAACCCGAGCTGCACTTCCTGCGCAACACCGAAGTGGATGTTCCAGACCTGGCCGGATGGCGCAAGGAGCGTTTGCCCAGATTTCCGCGCGACCATCGCTTCACCGTGGTTCCGGACTGGGTGTGCGAAATTCTGTCCCCCTCGACCGAGAGCAAAGACCGCAAGCTCAAGATGCCGATCTACGCGCAGTACGGGGTTCCCTATGCCTGGCTGCTCGATCCCGTCGTGCACATCCTGGAAGCCTACGCCTGGGAAGGCGGCGACTGGCGGGAGATCGGACGCTTCGCTGGCGCAGCACTGGTGTCGGTCGCGCCTTTCGAGGCGGTGACGATCAGACTGGATGGCCTGTGGGCACCGACCGAGTAGAGATCGGGCTTGGGGCCGACCGACGCAGCGCCAAGAGCAAGAGCCCGTTCGAAGCGGACGACAGACAGAAAACGAGCCTGGCCCGAATGACGCTAACTTAAAGGGGCAAATTTCTGTTTTCGATGCCTCCGATAATCCGAGACACTTTTACGCACATAAATAAATCCGTCCCCTTTTCTGTGATTCAAGCACATGACATTTTACCATTTTTGAGGACATTATTCCTTAATAAACAAACTATTGGATCCTTTTTAGGGGCTCTCCAGGATTTCATGGGGAATCACAAGTCATTTTAAAACACTGGGGTCTCCACTTAACCGGAGTAAACTCCAAGGGTGACTTACCCTCATGCTGGCGTTGATTATCCGCGGACTGCGGGCGAGTTCCAGTCCTGGTTTCGCACCGATGCGGACTGCCTCGACTACCTGGAGTGGCTCCGGTGG
>NZ_NRRF01000050.1 GCF_016583565.1 Thiocystis violacea
CCCAGGTCACCGCACGCGCTTGACCGACGCTAGCGCCTGTACCCGTCGACCCAGCTACGTTGGTTTCGGGAAGCGGAGCTTCCTCTCGCGGGTGACGCAGCTGGAGCTGCGTCACCAGGCACTCGTCGGTCTGAGGCGAGGCCTCGCGAGATGTCAGGCTCACAGCAACTCAGAGCGCTGTTTCGCAAGGCACTCAAGACCCTGATGACGCCCCCTGCTCGTTCTCCAACGCCTTATCCGTGATCTCCTTGTACAGATGCACGGCGCGGGCATAGAGGCTCTCGAATTCCGGCCGCTTGTCCACCAGCCGCTTGATGTGCTCGGCGTCCTCCATCACCCGCTTGAGGTGCTCGATGTCGGAGTCGTCGAGCGGCTCGCCACGGTCGACCTTGGCCTTGATGTCGAGCGCGCGCGGGAGCCGGAACTTCTCGAAGCGCTCGAGAACGGTGACGAGCACGCCTTCTTCGTGTGAGATCTCGGTCATGGTGTCCTCCGGAACAGTGTGATCACTCGGATTGAGCTGAGGTACAGCGGCTCTAGCAACGAATCGACGTGCTCGGCGCAAGACACGCTCGGGCGCCTTGCATTTCGGGCGATTTCGATGGCGCCGCCGGTGGCCCCGGCGAAGATCTCCAGTCCCTTCTGAGTGCGCGTGGTGCCCGGCGGCACGGAGCGGCCGCTCGGTCTGGGCCTGGCGATTGGAAGCATCCATCCTCGGGCGCCGCTGGCGCCTCGGCGCTCTCAACCCTCGCTCGTCTGATGCGGCCGCCAGCGGGCATGCCGCTCGCGCAGAATCGCGAGTGCGTCATCGGCCCCCTTCACGCACTGGGGGATGTCCATGTCCTCCGCATTGGCCAGCTCGAAACCGGGGCGGCGCATCCAGCGGCGCGACCAGTCGACCAATTCGCCCCACATGTCGCCGACGAAGATGAGCGGTGTGTCGTGCAGATGGCGCACCTGCAGGAGCTGCCAGACCAGCATGGATTCCAGGACGGTGCCAATCCCGCCGGGGACGACGATATAGGCGTCCGAGACGAGCACGAAGTGATGCAGCCGGGTGAAGAAGGTCTGGTGCTCGAAGGACTCCTGCACGAAGGGGTTGACCTCCTGCTCGAAGGGCAGATCCACACGGATACCGATGCTCTGCGCCCGCTCGGGGGCGGCGCTTGACTGAGCGCCCTCGTTGGCCGCCTGCATGAGGCCGGGGCCACCGCCGGTGACGATGTCGCAATCCATCGCGGCCAGCTCGGCGGCCAGGCGCTTGACCTCCTCATAGACCCAATGCCCGGGCTGGGTGCGCGCCGAGCCGAAGATGGTCACCCGATAGCGCTCCCGCTTCGAGGGGCGCAGCCGGGTCAGATTGTTGACCAGGGTCCAGAGGCCGAAGATGGTATCCACCAGGATGCGCTTGACACCCTCTTCATCGGCCAGGCTAACGGTGGTTGGAGTGCGCGGTTCTGTCATCGACCCTGTCCTCATGAGCATTTTGTCTTGCGACACCTCGGGGCTGGCAGTCGCTGCGGGCGCTGGACGGCCCCGAGGACTGCGCCGGTCAGTCGATATGGCCCTTCTCGTGCTGGTCATAGAGGTAGCCGCCGACAGCGCCGGCGCCCGCGCCGATGAGCGCGCCCGTCCCGGCGCTGCCGCTCAGCGAGCCGATCGCGGCGCCACCCGCCGCACCCATCAAGGCACCGCTACCGGTACGGCTTCCAGTCGTGGTCCCGCAGCCGGACAGGCAGAGCACCAGCGACACACTCGCAAGCATGGCAAGCTTCTTTTTCATGTCATCAACTCCTGGATCTCGCGATAGGCTGCGACAGCGAGCCATCGCCACACGGTTATTTCTGACAGGGGTACTTGGCCGCAAGGGCGCGCACCACGCCAACGACGGGCGGCTCGGCCATCAGCCGCGCATCCCTGGCGTGCGCGTCGCCCCAGGAGAGAAATGCCTGAGTGCCGTCCTCGATGGTCGCGCCCTTGGGATAGCAGACGAGCCGTTTCAGCTTGCGACGGTCGCTGATCTCGTCGTGGTATTGCACGGTTGCCTGAAGGAAGGCACGGCACGCCTGATGCGCCACCGCATACTCCGCAGCCTCAGAGCCAACCGAGCACACGGCATAAAGCCTCGCGGTGGTATCGAGGCGAAAGTCCGCATCCTCCACCGCCAGCGTCGCCTGGCTGAAGACAGTGCCGGCGCTGGCGAGGATGAAGGCGAGTCCAAGGGTCTGTCGGTCGTTCATCTGGCATCCTCCGTTGAGGCGTTGGTCGGTTCGCGAAACAAGCGCCGCAGGCGCTCACAGAGCACAAGCGCGGGAGATACCTGGAATAAGCAAATCGTCTGCCAGCCGCGCACAAAGCCTCTTACTACGCCACGAATCGCTTAAAATCAGCGGCTTGTCCGGCATCCTTGGATCGGCGGAGATCCCTCACGGCCACCAGCAACCACGATATCTCGGAGTTTCTACGCCCCCTCCGATCCGGGGCGTCGGATGCTTAGGCGCTGCATCCGCGACTCCAGCGTGGTGGGCTTGAGCCCGAGCCGCTCGGCCGCCCCGCCGGCCCCACGGATCCGCCAGCCGGTCAGCTCCAGGGTTTGCAGGAGATGGGCGCGCTCGTTGGCCTCCAGGGTGCCAGGCGCGGGCTTCTGCATTGCCGGCACGCCGTCGAGCCTGATCCGCAGGGTTCGATCGCGCGTCAGAATCATCGCCCGCTCGATGAGGTTGCGCAGCTCGCGCACGTTTCCCGGCCAGGGATACTCGAGCATCGCCGCCATGGACTCCTCGGCGATGTGTTCGATCGGCTTGCCCATCGACTCGCTGAGCGCCTTGATCAGCTCCCAGGCCAGCAGCGGGATGTCCTCGCGGCGCTCGCGCAGCGGCGGCACCTGGATCGGGAAGACGTTGAGCCGATAGTAGAGATCCTCGCGGAAGAGCCCTTGCGAAACCGCCTCGGCCAGGTCTCGATTGGTGGCGGCGATCAGACGGGCATCGGACCGGAGGGTCTGGGTTCCGCCGACCCGCTCGAAGGAACCGTCCTGGAGCACCCGCAGCAGCTTGGATTGCAGCTCGAGCGGAAGCTCGCCGACCTCGTCGAGAAAGAGGGTGGCGCCGTCCGCCAGCTCGAAGCGCCCCCGCTGACGCGCCAGCGCGCCGGTGTAGGCACCCTTCTCGCGCCCGAACAGCTCGGACTCGATGAGCGAGGCTGGCAGGGCAGCACAGTTGACCCTGATCATGGGCCGGTCGCGGCGCGTGCTCTGGCGATGGATGGTGTCCGCCAGCACCTCCTTGCCGGTGCCCGTCTCGCCGAGCAGGAGCACCGCCGCCTGGGTCGGGGCGACCTGGGCGATCTCCTCGAGCACCTGGATGAAGACCGGCGAGCGGCTGGTCGGCGCGCGCGCGGTCCGCGCGCAGCCGGCTTGGCGCAGATAGACGTTTTCCGCCTCCAGACACTCCTTCAGCCGTGTGATCTCGGCCAACGCAGCCACCAGCTCGGCATCGCGGCGGCTGCGCGCCAGCGCCTGGGCGAACACCTCGCCGACGATCTTGAGGCGGGCCACCAGATCCGCAGGTAGGGGACGCGTGCGCTGGAAGGCCGAAAAGGCGATGGCGGCCATGACCCGACCACCGACGCGCAGCGGGATCCCGAGATTGGAGCGCAGCCCGATGCGCCGACAGTATTCGGCCTCTACCTCGGCCTGCGGCGGCAGATCCTCCGGGATGCTCGGCAACAGCATGATGCGCCCCGCAGACAACTCCCCGAGGTACCAGGGCAGGTATGGAGTGGGTCCGGCTGGCGTCGGCTCGCAGCGGCTGTTCGAGGCCGAGCAGATCACCTCGAAGGGCTCGCCTTCACAGCGGATCTCAGAAAAGGTCGCGCGATCGAACCCGAGGACGTCGAGCAACTGCCCCAGCGCGTCGGAGATCGCCTCGATCACCCGCGTCCCGGAGAGATCGGCGAAACGTGCGGAGAGATCTCCGAGCAGACGCTCGAAGGCGAGCCGGCCAGCTGGCGAGACCGCATCCGGATCCGTCCCCGGGGGCCGAGAAACGGCACCCAGAGCCGTGTCTTCGCTGCGGGTTTCCAGACTGCTCAAAAGACCTCCGGGATCCGTCTCAAGGGGCGGTCGGGCTCCTGGTAGCCCCGTGCCTTCTGGCGTTTGGGCAGGGTGATCCGCTCGCGCGGCAGCTCTTCATAGGGGATCTGGCTCAGGAGGTGGCGGATGATATTGAGCCGGGCACGCTTCTTGTCGTCCGAGGGGGCCACATGCCAGGGCGCGAAGTCGGTATCCGTGGCCGCGAACATGGCGTCGCGCGCCCGCGAGTAGTCGTACCAGCGACTGTAGGACTTGAGATCCATCGGCGAGAGCTTCCAGAGCTTGCGCCCGTCCTCGATCCGCGCCTCCAGGCGTCGGGTCTGCTCCTCTGGGCTCACCTCCAGCCAGTACTTGAGCAGGATGATGCCGGAGTCGATCATCGCCCGCTCGACCATCGGGGTCATCTGCAGGAAGCGCTCGGTCTGCGCCTCGGTACAGAAGCCCATCACCCGCTCGACCCCAGCGCGGTTGTACCAACTGCGGTCGAAGATGACGACCTCCCCCGCCGCCGGAAAGTGGCGCATGTAGCGCTGGATATACATCTGGCTCTTTTCCCGCTCGGTCGGTGCCGGCAGGGCGACGACTCGGAAGATGCGCGGGCTGACCCGCTCCGTCATCGCCTTGATGGTCCCGCCCTTGCCCGCGCCGTCGCGGCCCTCGAAGACGATACAGACCTTGAGCCCCTGGCGACGGACCCATTCCTGAAGCTTGACCAGCTCGACATGCAGCGTCGCCAGCTCGCGCTCATAGGCTTTGGCCTTCAGCTTGGCGGGCGCTGGACCCGCTGTCTTGTCATCCGCCTCGTGGCGCTTCTTGGCGTGCTTGCTCATGACCCGCATCCCCCCATTGGTGACCGCCGGCGGCGATCTGCTCTCTCCAAGTATCGAACAAAATGGACGGACTGAGGCAGCAACAAGGCCAGGAGAGAGCCGGCGAGCGCGATTCAGCGACCCTGCGAGGTGATCGAGTGGCCTCGCGAGCCCGATGCCTCGCCGCGCGACGCACGGGTCTCAAGCAATCGCATCCAGCGCCTCGGCGAGGGTTCGCACGGCGGTGATCTCAAGGCCCTCGACCCCCTCCTTGGGGACATTGCCCTTGGGCACGACCGCGCGGCGAATGCCGTGCTTCGCGGCCTCGCGCAATCTGTCCGGACCATTGGGAACGGGGCGCACCTCGCCGGAGAGGCCGACCTCGCCGAAGACGGCGAGATCCAGCGGCAGGGGCCGGTCCCGGTAGCTGGACAGAACCGCCATGATGACCGGGAGATCCGCGGCCGTCTCGGCGATGCGCACCCCGCCGACGACGTTGACGAAGACATCCTGGTTGAACATGCCGATGCCGCCGTGACGGTGCAGGACGGCAAGCAGCATGGAGAGACGATTCTGATCCAGCCCGAGCGCGACCCGCCGCGGGTTGGCGAGCGGACTCTCGTCGACCAGCGCCTGAACCTCGACCAGCAGCGGACGCGTACCCTCGCGGGTCACCATCACGATGCTGCCCGAGACCGGCTCATCGTGGCGGGACAGGAAGATGGCCGAGGGATTCTTGACCTCGCGCAGGCCATGATCACCCATCGAGAAGACACCCAGCTCGTTCACGGCCCCGAAGCGGTTCTTGATGGAGCGGACGATGCGAAAGGGACCGCCCTGCTCGCCCTCGAAATAGAGCACGGTGTCCACCATGTGCTCCAGCACCCGAGGGCCGGCGAGGGCGCCGTCCTTGGTGACGTGACCGACCAGGAAGACGACGGTATCCCGTTGCTTGGCGAAGCGGACCAGCTGTGCCGCCGACTCGCGGACCTGAGAGACCGAGCCCGGCGCCGATTGGACCTGCTCCGTGAAGAGGGTCTGAATGGAGTCCACCACCATGATGCGCGGGGCCTCCTGCTCGGCATGGGCCAGGATCAGCTCCACGCAGGTCTCGGCGAGCAAGCGGATCCCGCCGCCAGCCAGCCCCAGGCGTCGCGCCCGCAGGCCAATCTGTTGCGGGGACTCCTCGCCGCTGACATAGAGCACGGGCTGCGACCCCGCCAAGGCCGCACAGGCCTGCAGCAGCAGGGTGGACTTACCGATGCCTGGATCGCCGCCGATGAGTACCACGGAGCCGGCGACGAGACCACCACCCAGGACGCGGTCCAACTCCCCGATCCCGCTCTGAATGCGCTGGCGCTCCTCCGGACTGACCGCGGCGAGGGTTTCGACGCGTTTGGCATCCGCGGCACCCGTGTAGCCGCCGCGTTGGGTGCCGCGGCCGCGGGGCTCGGCGAGCTCGGACAGGGTATTCCAAGCCCCGCAATCGGTGCACTGCCCCGCCCACTTGGGGTGGCGGGCACCGCAGGCGTTGCAGACGTAGGCCGAGCGTGGCTTGGGTGAGGCCATGGCGAGTTCTCGTCAGTTGGGGGTCGGGGGACCGAGGGCTGTGTCTAACGCCTGGCCGAGCGCGAGGCGCACCTGCCGCGCCGGAGTCGTTCACGCCCTCAGTCGACGCCTGGACTCAGCTCGGCCTCGATCAGCACCTTGAGCTGGCTCATCATGCGCTCGGCGCTCTCCTGGGCGAACCGGCGCACGGTGCCGAGGAAGAACATCATGCCAGGGCTCAGCCGCTCCAGCTCGAACGCGAAGCTGACGCGGGTCTGACCCTCGCACGGCTCGAAGCGGTATTGGATACGAAAGGGGTCATCCAGCCCCTCGAAGCGAAGCTCACTCGCGTGATCGAAGACGACCACGCGAAACTCGCTCCGGGTGCGACGCCCTTTGTCCACACGGACCTGCCGCCCGACCCAACCGACCTGCAGCGGCCCTTCGGTGATGGCCTCCATCAGCTCGACCTCGGGCGACCAGCGCGGATAGTTGCGGACGAAATCCTCCGCGACGAATGCAAAGACCTGTGTCGGCGGGCAGGCGATGAGCGCCTGCGCCTCGGCTTTCACCATGATTCATCAGTCTCCTAGCAGTCGGCGCTTGGCCTCGTTGATCTTGGCGGCCAGGTAGTCCGAGCCGCCACGGTCCGGGTGCAGGCGCTGCATGAGCCGCCGATGGGCGGCCCGGATGGCATCGGCATCCGCGCTCGGCGCCACGCCGAGGATCGACCTGGCTTCCGCCTCGCTCAGCCCCGGCCCCGTCGGCCCCGAAGCCCCGGAGCCAGCGCCACTGGTCTGCGCGCGCTCCCGCCAGTCGTCGCCATGCTCGCGGTCCAGATAGGCCTCCAGCACCGCCAGCGACTGGGCATCGCTCTCACGATAGAGTTCATGCATCCTCAGCAGATCATCGAGCCTGAGGGTGCTCAGATCCCGCCCCTTGAAGGGACCGTCGCGGACCCGGCCATCCAGCGCACCCGTGGCATGGTCCAGCCGCATGTCGAGATAGCGTGTGCGGATGCTCGATGCCTGCCCCCGCTGCCCCGCCTTGGCCGACCCCATGCCGCCAGCGAGGCCGAGCGACCGCAGGACCTGCTGCAGCACGGGGAAGAGTCTCAGCAGGTTCGCGGCGCGAATGACCAGGGGAATGGCGGCCCCCATGGCGGCGAGGATGGGGTTGAGCCGTCCGCTCAGCACCGCCACCAGGAGCACCGCAATCAGCCCCCAGAATGCCCACTTGCGCAACACTCGGCTGATTTGCTCGGGCGGCGTCGCGCGAAACCAGTGGAGAAGCCAGAGGACCCCGCCGATGAAGGCGATCAGCAGCAACAGGCGGACGATCACGCGCTCAGGCTCCTTTCTTGCTCATCTGGTGTGTCAGCTGTAAGACGGCGCCACCCCGCTCCCGACCGTAACGTTCCAGAGCCTTGCGCCCACCGGCGGCATAGACAGCCACGGCGCTCAAGAGATCACGCAGCAGCTGCGGACTATTCGCATCGAAGGGGCACCAGGCACCGCCGCTCAGACGCGCGATGTCGCGAAAGGCGGACTCGGCCGCCGGATCCCGCCCCTCCTGAAAGACGAAGGCGGGCACCCCCAGCAACCCGAGCCGACCGGCCAGACCCGCAAGCCGGTCGCGATCTTCCTCCATGCAGTCGCCGACCAAGATGAGCGCATCGACGCGACCCTTGGTGGCCTCGTCGATCGCATGTGTCAAGACACGGCCGATCTGGGTCAGTCCGGCCGCGCAATAGACGCGATTCATGCGTGTCAGCAGCGCGTCGGCATCCTGATACCAATCGGACCACTCCAGCTCCTGGAACCCCCGATAGAAGCAGAGCTGAACCGCCAAGCCGCCAAGCGCGCGGGTCTCGAGGAACATGCTCGACTGGATCTGGGCGGCCTGATCCCAGGTCGGCTCGCGGCTCGCGGTCGCGTCCATCGCGAAAATGAGGCGACCCGTCGCACTGCCAGGGGCGCGCCTGGGCATGGACTCGACTTGCTGCAAAAAGTCGCTCAGCGCATTCGCTGAGGCGGTCTTCTCGAGGTCTTTTCGGTCGGCGTTCATGGGGTTAGGTGTCAGGTGTCAGGTGTCAGGTGTCAGGTGTCAGGTGTCAGGTGTCAGGTGTCAGGTGTCAGGTGTCAGGTGTCAGGTGTCAGGTGTCATTCAGTTTGCGTGTCGGTGCATCGCGTGCAAGGGGCTGATGCGCTGTCGACCTCGGTCGGTTCTTCGTCGGTGTCAGCGAAGAACGCCTTGACGACGGCGATGTCTCGGGTGCGCGCCATCGCGGGCAGGCTATCCAAGAAGGTATAGCCATAGGAGCGGGACAAAAGCCGTGGGTCGCAGACAACGAGGACACCGCGGTCCTCGCTGCCGCGTATGAGACGCCCAGCACCCTGCTTGAGCGCGATCACGGCTTGCGGCAGCTGGTGGTCGCGGAAGGGATTGCCGCCCTGCTGACGCAAGGCGTCGATGCGGGCCGACAACACCGGGTCGCCCGGCGAGGCAAAGGGGAGCCGGTCGATCAGGACGCATGAGAGCGCCTCGCCGCGCACATCCACGCCCTCCCAGAAGCTGGAGGTTCCGAGCAGGACGGCATTCCCGAGCTGGCGGAAACGCTCCAGAAGTTCGGCGCGCGGCGCGCTGCCCTGGACCAGGATCGGATAGGGGATGCGCCCCTCCAGGCCGGCGGCCATCTCGCGCAGCGCGCGGTGGCTGGTGAAGAGCAGGAAGGCTCGGCCGCGGCTGTAGCCGATGACCTCGTGGGCCAGTTCCAGCACATGCCGGTTGTAGTCCGGATCCGACGGCTGGGGCAACCCGCGTGGGACGAACCAGAGCGCCTGATTCGGGTAGTCGAAGGGACTGTCCCAGAGGTCCGTTTGTGCGTCTTCGATGCCGAGTTGGCGCGCGAAGTGGTCGAATCCCTGTCCCACCGCCAGGGTCGCCGAGGTGAAGATCCAGGCCGTGCGCTTGCGGCCGATCTGGTCGCGAAAGAGATCCGCGACCTCGAGCGGGGTCTGATGCAGGCGAAAACCGCGACCCTGGGTCTCGAACCAGCGCACCTGCTCTGGCGACTCGGGCGCCGTGAGGGCGCGCAACCGTTCGAGGAGATCCTGGGCGCGTTCGTGGGCGGCATCCAGACCCTTGCCGCGGCCGGCGTTCGCCTCGAGCCCCGCGCAAAGCGCTTGCAGTCGCCGCTCGAGCGACGCCAGGGCGCGCTGCACGCCGTCATCCTCGACGAGCTCGCGCCAGGGTCCGCGCCGATCCAGCTCGCCGAGCCGCGGCCGCACGTCCTGGGTCGCCTGCTTGAGTCGAGCGGTGCGCTCCAGCAGATCCGCCGCATCGCTCGCGTCCTTCTTGGCCTCGAGCTCGGTATCCCGCGCGAGGTCCATGAGCTGGCGTCCGCTCAGGCTGATGCCGAAGAAATGGGTGGCGATCTCGGGGAGTTGATGCGCCTCGTCCAGCACGAAGCAATCGGCGCCGGGCAGGATCTCGCCGAAGCCCTCATCCTTGAGCGCCAGATCGGCGCAGAAGAGGTGGTGATTGACGACCACGACCTCCGCCTCCTGGGCTTGGCGCCGCGCACTCACGAGGTGGCAGTCCTGCCAGCTCTCGCAATCCTGACCCAGGCAGTTATCGCTGGTCGAGGTCACCAGTGGCCAGACCGCGGCGTCTTCCGGAATCGCCAGCTCGGCGATGTCGCCCCGCTTGGTGCCCTTGGACCAATCCAAAACCTGCTTGAGATGGCCGCGCAGGTCGAGATCCAGTCCGCCGAGGTCGTCCTGGGCGAGCTTCAAGCGGTGGCGGCAGAGGTAGTTGGCCCGGCCTTTCAGCAGGGCGGCCGTGACCGGGACCGCCAGCACCTTGCGGATCAGCGGCAGATCGCGATGGAAGAGCTGATCCTGGAGATTGCGTGTCCCGGTGGAGATGAGGACCTTGCGCCCGGAGAGCAGGGCCGGCACCAGATAGGCAAAGGTCTTGCCGGTGCCGGTTCCCGCCTCGCAGATCAGCACGCCGCCGCTCTCCATGAGCGCGGCGATGCGCTCGGCCATCGCCTGCTGCTGCGGGCGATGGCTGAAGCCTGGCACCTTGGCGGCGAGCAGGCCCCCGGCACCGAGCACATGGGCGAGATCGGTCACGCGATACCCATCCGCGCGCGCATCACGCGAGCCTCGATCGCGATCAATCCTGTCCGGCGCGCTTCTCGGCCTCGCTGGCGCCAGCCATGTCACCCGCGCGACGCTTGGACTCGGCGATGACCCGCCAATTGTCCTTCTTCACGTCCGGGCTCTGGCCGGCGAGATCGTTGGAGCGAGAGGCGAGATTTCCCGCCTGGGCCGACTGCCCCTGCTCCATGCGCACGCGCGCAAGCCGGTTCCACAGATAGGGCTCACGCGGGGAGATGCGCAACGAGCGCTCGAGCGAGGCGGCCGCGCCGGCGTAGTCCCCGGCCTGACGCTGTTTCTCGGCCTGACTCGCCAAGGTCTCGGCCGCTGGCGGCAGCTTGGGCGCCGCCAGCGTGGACTCCGGCAGCGCGGAGACGGGTGGCGGCGGCGGGGTCGCCGGAAGCTGTTGTTTGGTATCCGCCGTCGCAACCACCTGCTCGCCTGGCTGCGTCGGCGTGGCCGGGGGTGTCTGGGGCCGCCCCCCTCCGCCACCCGCCACCGGCGCGGTGGGCGACGCTGGGCCAGCCGGAGTCGATCCAGCCTGCGCTCCTGGACCTTCAGCCGACTCGCCCGGCAGCGGTGGACCACCCGAGGTGGACGTCGGCTGCGGGGTGGGCTCGGGGTCTGGCGCCCGGCTGGGGTCCTTGTAGGCATAGACCGTCGTGCCCTGCTTCGCGGGTTTGGCCACCTTCTTCTTCGGGGCAGGCTCGCGAACAGGCTCGGGGACGGCTTCCGGCATGGGCTCCCGCCGGGGCTCGACAGCGGCCGCCGGCGCGGACGGCGGTGGCCTGACCTTGACCACGGGTGCCGGCGGCCCTTCTCGAACACCCGTGGCACAGGCGGTCAGGGTACTCAGAGCGACGCAAATCATCAGCAGCTTTATTGACTGTTCCATCTCTCGCACTACCGCAATACACAACCGTGAGGGCTGCAAAGGCATCAATTGTAGAAGTCGCTCATGAAGTGATTCTCACTGTTCGCGGGCGGCTTCGGTTTCGGCTTGGGTTCGGGACTGGCCTCGCGTGGCTCGGGCGTCTCCTCGCGCGTCTGGGCGACCCGCTCTTCGCCACTCACCGCCGGCTTCGACGCCTTACTGGCCGTGCTGCCGCGACTGCCGCCGCTACCGCCGCAGCCCTTCGAGGCGCTGCCGCCAATATAGGGGACTTTGGACTGACCGCAGGCACTCGTGAGCGTCACCCCGTCCGGGGGGTCGCTCGGCAGCGGCTCGTTCTCCATCGCCAGCATCAGCTCGCCCCAAACGCGCAAGGCACCGGTTCCGCCCGAGAGCCCCATGGGCTTGTAGTCGTCCCGACCCACCCAGACGACGGCGACCTTGTCGCCGGAGAAGCCGGCGAACCAGCTGTCGCGCATGTCATCCGTGGTCCCCGTCTTGCCTGCCATGGTCATCCCCTCCGGCAGCTTGCCGCCGAGCCACTTCGCCGTCCCCTGGGTCACGACGCGCTGCATCGCCCAGGTGGTGAGATAGGCCGCCTTGGGATCGACCACCGCCTCGACCGCCAGGGGATAGCGGTTGAGCGGGCGTCCCTGCGCGTCCACCACCTCGCGAATGGCGCGCAGGGGTGCGCGGTAGCCGCCCGCCGCGATGGTCTGATACATCTGCGCCACTTCCAGCGGCGACATGGAGACCGAGCCGAGCAGCAGCGAGGGCACCTTCCGGATCTTGCGCTGCACGCCCATGCTGTACAGGGTGTCCGCCACCTTACCGACCCCGACGCTCAACCCTAGATTGACCGTTGCGAGGTTGAGCGAGCGAACCAGCGCGCTGTACAGCGGCACGGCGCCATAGACCTTGTGGTTGTAGTTCTTCGGCTCCCAGCGCTTGTTGCCATCCGGCAGACTCACCGGCCGGTCCTGGATGCTGGTGGTCAGGGTGTAGCGATTCGGCTGCGACAGCGCCGTGAGGTAGACGGCCGGCTTGACCAGGGAGCCGATCGAACGCACCGCATCCAGCGCACGGTTGAATCCGGCGTAGCCGGACTCGCGGCCACCAGCCACCGCCAAGACCTCGCCCTGGTTGACCGAGGTCACCACTGCCGCCGTCTCCAGGGTGCCCGACTTCATACCGCGCTGCTTCTCGAGCGCCGCCAGACGTGTCGGCAGGGCCGTCTCCGCCGTGGCCTGCACCTGGGGATCCAGGGTCGTGAAGATGTTGAGTCCCTCGGAGCGCAGATCCTCGTCGCGATAATCGCGCTGCAGCTGGCGACGCACCAGGGTGATGAAGTGCGGGTAGGCACCGGTTGGGCGGCCGCCGCCTTCCTGCAGCCCCAGTGGCTCCGTCTTGGCCTGCGCGGCAACCTCGGGCTCGATCACGCCATCCCGCACCATGAGATCGAGGACGAGGTCGCGGCGCTTCTCCGCCGCCTCGGGATGGCGCCTGGGGTCCAGACTGGAGGGTGCCTGCACCAGACCGACCAGCAAGGCGGTCTTGGCGGCATCCAGCTCGCTGAGCGGGAGGTTGAAGTAGAAGGCGCTGGCCAGGCCGAAGCCGTGGATGGCGCGGCTGCCGTCCTGCCCGAGATAGATCTCGTTGGCATAGGCCTCGAGGATCTCGTCTTTGCTGTAGCGGTACTCGAGCAGGAGGGCCATGTAGGCCTCCTTGATCTTGCGCTCGAAGGTGCGATCCGCGTTCAGATAGAAGTTCTTGACCAGCTGCTGGGTCAGGGTGCTGGCGCCCTCGACGACAGCGCCAGCCTGCAGGTTGCTCACGGCGGCGCGAATGATGCCCCTGGGATCCACGCCCATGTGGCGGTAGAAGTTGCGGTCCTCCACGGCCATGAGGGTATTGACCAGCAGATCGGGGATCTCCTTGCGGCGCACCAGGACGCGGTCCTCGTTGTGCGTGGGGTAGATGCTGGCGATGAGCATGGCATCCAGCCGCACCAGGGCCGGGTCCGGGCGATCGCTTTCCAGCTCGTGCAGACCTGAGACCTTCCCATCCTCGAAGGTGACCTCGAGGAAGCGATCCGGCTCGCGCCCATCCCAGAAGCGGAAGGCGCGGGTCTTCACCCGGAAGCTGTCGCCCTCGCGGTGAAAATAACCGGGCACGGTGGGTTTGGCCGCCGCGTGGTAGTTCAACCGCTCCAGTTCGGCCTGCAGCTCATCGGGTTTGAGCCGCTGCCCGGCGTAGAGCTCAAGTGGCCGCGCGTAGACACGCGCCGGAAGCGCCCAGCGCTGCCCCTCGAACTTGTCGCGCACCACGCGATCGAGGTGGGCGCCGTAGAGCGCCATGATTCCCCCAACAGCGACGACCAGGACGAGCGCCGAGCGGAAGAGGAAACGGCCAAGACGGAAACGCTTGCGCGTAGGTGCGCGCCTGCGGCCTTGGGAGGAAGGTCGACGATGATTGGATGCCACGGATTCTCACAGCCTCCGCGACAAAACGCGGTAGACCCTCAGCTGATGGGGGTGGGGTAGGCGATTATCGCACATCGCAGCAGGAAATCGCCCTTTTTTCGGGTTATCAGGCGTTTATGCTCGCATTTGCGGTCGCGCCGCACAACCGAAACCCGCCCATTGACGCTTTGATTGCACGCTTGCTCCAGATTCCGGACATGGTCCGGGCGGCCCCGAGGCGATGCGCGCCAGGGCGCTAGGTCTTGATCCCGACCCCGCGACGCAGCAGCAGCAAGCTGAATGCCACGAGGATGAGAATGAAGATCAGGATCATCCCGAAGGCAATGCCGATGGGGATGTCGCTGACCCCGAGCAGGCCATAACGGAAGGCGTTGACCATGTAGAGCAAGGGATTCGCCAAGGAGACGCGTTGCCAGACCTCCGGCAGCAGCGAGATCGAGTAGAAGACCCCGCCCAGATAGGTCAGCGGCGTCAGCACGAAGGTCGGGACGATGGAGATATCGTCGAAGCTGTTGGCATAGATGGCGTTGATGAAGCCGCCGAGCGAGAAGAGCATCGCGGTCATCAGGCAAATCAGGAGCGTGACCAGGGGGCTGTGGATGTGGATCTCCGTGAAGAGCAGCGCGACGAGCATCACGGCCGTCCCGACCACCAGGCCGCGCGCCACGCCGCCCGCCACATAGCCGGCCAGGATCACCCAGTTCGGCGCGGGCGAGATCAGCAGCTCCTCGATATAGCGTGAGAACTTACTGCTATAGAAGGAGGAGACGACATTGGAGTAGGAATTGGTGATCACCCCCATGAGGACGAGTCCGGGGACGATGAAGTCCAGATAGGGGAAACCGTCCATGGTGCCGATCCGCTCCCCGATCAGCCGTCCGAAGATGACGAAGTAGAGCGTCGTGGTGATGACCGAGGGCAGGATGGTCTGCACCCAGATCCGCGCGAAACGCAGGATCTCCTTGGTCACAATCGTCTCGAAGGTCACCCAATAGCGGCGCCATTCGCTCAAGCGCCCTGTCACGCCCCGCCCTCCAGACCCGCCGCGCGCCGGTCCACCAGCTCCAGGAAGAGCCGCTCCAGCCGATTCTGCTTGTTGCGCAGACTGATGACCTCGATGCCGTTGCGCGACAGGGCATCGAAGAGGCCATTGATGGTGTGGTCCCGGTTCATTTCCACTTCCAGCGTGCAGTCGTCGAGGTGTTGGAGCACGAAGCCGCCCAGCTCGGGCAACTCGGAGACGCAGCCCTTGAGATTGAGCACGAAGGTCTCGGTGTTCAGCGTGCTCAGCAGGGCGGTCAAGCTCGTGCGCTCCGCGATCTCGCCCTGATTGATGATGGCGATGTTGCGGCAGAGACTCTCGGCCTCCTCCAGGTAGTGCGTGGTCAGGATGATGGTGGTGCCCTTGGCGTTCAGCTCCCGCAGGAAGGACCACATGGAGCGGCGGATCTCGATATCCACGCCGGCCGTCGGCTCGTCCAGGATCAGCAGCCGCGGCTCGTGCACCAGGGCGCGGGCGATCATCAGACGGCGTTTGAGTCCGCCGGACAGCTTGCGCATCTCGGTCCCGCGGCGGTCCCAGAGATCGAGCTGGCGCAGATAGTGCTCGGCGCGCACCTTGGCCTCGGGGCGCGGGATGCCGTAATAGCCGGCTTGATTGAGCACGACCTCGAACACCGGCAGGAAGAGATTGAAGTTGAACTCCTGTGGGACCAAGCCGATGCAGGACTTGACGCCCTCTGGATCCCGATCCAGATCGCGCCCGAAGATCTCGACCCGCCCCGAGGTCTTGCGCACCAGCGAGGAGACGATCCCGATGAAGGTGGACTTGCCCGCCCCGTTGGGGCCGAGCAAGGCGAAGAAGTCGCCCTCCTCCACCTGGAGATCGACGCCTTTCAGGGCTTGGAAACCACCCTTGTAGACCTTGGTGAGCTGTTGGGCATCGAGTGCGAACATGGGTCTCCCGAATGTTGAATGTGGATCGTCAGCGGCCTGAGCCGGTGCCACGGCGCGTCGTGAGATCGGCGGGATCGAGCTGACCGGAATAGCGATAGGGCAATGTCACCGCACCGCCGGCGAGCGTGACGCTACCGGTCACCGCCCAGTCGAGCGGGCGATCCGTCCTCAGGAGCATCGGCAGCCGCTGCGCCAGGGCCAGCAGGTCGGCAACGACCTCGACCTCCAGCCGGGATTCGCCATGAGGCGGAATCTGACGCTCGAGCGCGCCGCCCCCACGGCCCACCTCCTCGCCCTCGAGCGCAAGGCGGTAGGTCATGGCGTTGATCGGCAGGGTCCGGTCGTTCGGATTCCTGACCGCCAAGGTCAGCAGAAAGACCTGGCGCGCGAGCCCCAGCGTGTGGGGTCGGACCGCGACCAGCGCGACCTCGGGCGCCTGCCAGGGGCGCGTCAAGCCGCCACAGCTCACCAAGCCGCTTCCGATCACGGCCAGCAGCACTAGAATGCCCAGCCTGCCAACGCCGCCCCGCGCCGGGAGTCGGGCACCACATGAGAGATCCATGATCGACATCGAGCTCCTTCAAACCGCCCTCTTGCTGCTACCGGTCGGGCTCATCGCCGGCCTGATCGACGCCATGGCCGGTGGCGGCGGACTCATCACCATCCCAGTGCTGCTCTGGGCCGGGCTGTCGCCAGTCCAGACCTTGGCGACCAATAAGGCGCAAGCGGTATTCGGCAGCGGCATGGCAACCCTTCAGTTCATCCGTCGGGGACATCTGGAGGTCAGGGGCATCGCCCTGGCCGTGGTCTGCACCTTTGCGGGAGCCGCTGCTGGCGCACTCCTGGTGCAGCAGATCGACAGCACCTTTCTGGCCCGGCTGATCCCGGCGCTGCTCATCGCCTTCGCGGTCTACTTCTGGCGCTCGCCCCGAGTATCCGATCTGGACTCCCATCAGCGGATCGGCACGACCCTCTTCGCGGTCTGCATCGGCCTCGGCGTCGGCTTCTACGATGGTTTCTTCGGTCCCGGCACGGGCACCTTCTTCGCGATGAGCTATGTCGCCCTGCTCGGCTACAACCTGCGCCGTGCAACGGCCCATACCAAAGCCCTCAACTTTACCAGCAATCTGGCCGCCCTGCTGTGCTTCCTCGCCGGTGGACATATCGTCTGGCCGATCGCCATGGCCATGGCCATCGGCCAGTTGACGGGGGCCTGGATCGGGGCGCACATGGTCATGCGCCACGGCGCCGTTCTGGTGCGGCCCGTGCTCGTGGTGTCCTCGATCCTCATTTCGGGGAAGCTGCTATGGGATCGGATTGGCTGAGGGCAGGTGGCTGAGGGCAGGTGGCAGGTGGCAGGTGGCAGGTGGCAGGTGGCAGTGATGGTCTGGTTGGGGTGTCGGGTGTCAAGTCGGCCGTCGAAGCCTCCGCCGGCGCGGTCTTAACCGAAGTGACGTTGCTTCGAGTGCAGGAGCCGGGCAGACTGCCGGCAACTTAAGATCAGGATCTCCCCCGAATGAGTCTGTCCAGGCCGAGCAGCACGAGGATTCGGCTCCTCGGTTATGCGGCGACCATCTTCCTCAGCTCGGCCCTGCTGCTCGTCCTGGAGATCGTGGCCGGGCGCCTGATCGCGCCCTATGTCGGGGTCTCGCTCTACACCTGGACCTCCATCATCGGCGTCATCCTGGCCGGACTCTCGCTGGGCAACTGGCTCGGCGGCCTTTGGGCGGATCGCGGCGCGCGCGAGCCCCAGGCGGGTCTGGTGCTGGGCCTCGCCGGTGTCTATTGCCTGTTGAGCCTCGCCCTGCTCCCCTGGGTCGGCGGCCTGGCGCAATCGCAGGGGCTTAGCCTGCTGAGCGCCAGCTTCCTCCTGGCGGCCGTGCTCTTCGCGACACCCGCGGCGCTCATCGGCGTCGTCACACCCTTGCTGACGACGCTGGCACTGCGACTGGACGACCGGACCGGGCACGTCGTCGGCCGCATGCACGCGCTAGCGGCCATCGGGAGCATCCTGGGGACCTTTCTCGCCGGCTATTGGCTGATCCAGACGTTCGGTACCAGGACGCTGATCTTCGGCGTCGGCGCCCTCTTGATCGCCCTGGGGGTGGCCTATCTGCGCCTCGGCTCGCAGCCCCTGCTCGTGGCGGTCGTGGGCGCGGCGCTCGGCGCGACGGGACTGGTCGTGCTGAAAGACGGCCTTGCGACCAGCTGCGAGCGCGAGAGCGCCTACTTCTGTATCCGGGTCGCCGATCACAGCGCGGACGCGCCCTTCGGCGAGGCACGCGGCTTGGTGCTGGATCACCTGCTCCACGGGATCAACCACGCCGAGGTTCCAGAGCTGCTCATCGCACCTTACATCCAGGCACTCGACGAGCTAGTGCACGCCCACGTCCAGGCGGCCGATCGGCACGGCCTGAACTGGTTCTTCGCCGGCGGAGGGGCCTACTCCCTGCCGCGCGCCGTCAAGGCGATGAGCCCCCAGGCGCGGATCACCGTCGCCGAGCTGGACGAGGCCGTGACCCAGACGGCGCGCGAGCGCCTCTTCGTCAGCACCGACGACATGCGAATCCTTCACCAAGACGCCCGCTTGGCGCTCCAGCAGAGCCGCGAGCGCTACGACGTCATCATCGGGGATGTCTTTCATGACCTGGCAATTCCCTACCACCTGGTGACACGCGAGTTCGTTGCCCTGGTCCACCAGCGGCTCCGGCCGGATGGCATCTATGCCATGAACCTGGTGGACGCCTTCCCGGACCCCAGACTGCTCAAGGCGGTCATCAAGACGCTGAGAGCCGAATTCGCTCAGATCGACATCTGGATGGAGGGTCCGCCCGAGGCGAACCGGGTAACCTTCGTCATCACGGCCACGGACGTCGCGCGTCTACCAGACCGCGTCGAGGCCCAGCACGGGCTGGAGCGCAGCTGGCAGCGCGTGACCGACATGGTCGACCGGGTCGGCGTCCCCATGGACGAAATTCCCCTGCTGACGGACGACTTTGCCCCGGTGGAGAGCCTGATTGCCGGGCTCCTGACCGGCGACAATCGATAAGGGCAGAGCACGCTGCCACGGACTGGCGGAACCGACCGGCGATCCCGCGGCGGCTGGAGACCCAAGGCCGACCCCCGCATCTCTACGCAGGAGAACAACGTTGAAGGAGACGAACCTTGTGTAGCTCGAGCACCTCGACGAGCACGGAAACCATCACCGCACGCGCCATCCTCGTGGGTCGCTACCTGGACCTCCGGCGACTCGAGCGGCTGGAGCCACTGGGAACCAATCCGCTCCTCATCGCCTTGGGGGAGCAGGGGCACGCCGTGCTGCTGAGATCGGGCGCCGTGGTGCTCTTCGCGGTCGACCCCACCGCGGAGGCGGCCTTCATCGCTCGGATCGGCCCGGCCATCGAGAATCCGCTGGAGCTCTACGAGCGCGAGCAGCTCGACATCAGCATCGATCCGAGCCGTCTCGAAGGCATCGATCGGGATCACCTGATCCTCTCGAACGGCGACCTCGCCCGCCTGCAGGTCATCGCCGACATCCTCGGCAAGAGCGTGCTGCTCGCGGCGCAAGAAGGGCGCGTCGCCCGCGCCTTCGACCGCATCGCGCCCCTGGCGGATCGGCTGCAGTCGCACGGACAGGGTGCGAGCAATGCGCGCACCCTCGTCCGCCACATCGGCGAGGCGCTCGCCATCCAGCAGGACATGGTGGGGCGCGGCGAGGTCGGCGATAAGCCGGAGATCCTCTGGGAGCGCCCGGACCTGGAGCGGATCTTCCTCAATCTGGAGGCCGAATATGAGATTCGCGAGCGGCAGCTGGCGCTGGAGCGCAAGCTCAGCCTCATCAACGACACCGCGGGCACCCTCCTCGACCTGCTGCAGAGCAAGCGCAGCCTGCGGGTCGAGTGGTATATCGTCATCCTCATCGTCGTCGAGATCGCGCTGACCCTCTACGAACTCTTCGTGCACGGGAGCTGACAGAACTGATTTCCACCCAGGAGATGGCATGCGCACTTCATCCAAATACCTGAATTTTATTGCATCCTTCGTGACTCAGCGCTCCGCTCGCGCTGACTGACATGAACGATCAAGACCTACTCCGCTACAGCCGCCAGATTCTGCTGCCCGGCTTCGGTATCGAGGGACAGGAGCGGCTGCGCGCATCGCGCGTGCTGATCGTCGGACTGGGCGGGCTCGGATCGCCGGTGGCCATGTATTTGGCGGCGGCCGGCGTTGGGCGGTTGCTGCTGGCGGATTTCGATGCCGTGGATCTCTCGAATCTGCAGCGGCAGATCGTCCACGCCTCGGACCGGATCGGCATGCCCAAGGTCGACTCCGCCATGGTGACGCTCAAGGCGCTGAATCCCGAGGTCGAGCTGGTGCCCGTCAAGCCGAGTCTGACCCCGGAACGCCTGCCGGAGCTGGTCGGCCAGGTCGATCTGGTCGTCGACGGCTGCGACAACTTCCCGACGCGCTTCGCGATCAACGCCGCCTGCTTCGCGGCCGGCGTGCCCCTGGTGTCAGGGGCCGCCATTCGCACCGAGGGGCAAGTCTCCGCCTTTTCCGGACGGGCCGGTGGCCCCTGCTACCGCTGCCTCTACCCGGACGACGGCAGCCTGGATGAGACCTGCTCGGCCAATGGGGTCCTGGCGCCCGTCGTCGGCATCATCGGCAGCGTCCAAGCGACGGAGGCGATCAAGATCCTCACGGGCTTCGGCACCCCGCTGTTCGGTCGCCTCTTGCTGCTGGACGCGGCCGCGATGGAATGGCGCGGCCTGCGGCTGCCGGCGGATCCCGCCTGCCCGATTTGCGCGGCACGCGGATAGAGGCCGCGGACTGAGCAGGCACCCCTGGCGCATCCCGCGAGGACGGTCGTCCTCGCCAGAACTTTGCTTGGCGTCCGCTCCGGGCGCGGGTGCTTCAGAGGCGGGATTGCGCTATCGTGACGCATCTCTTACCGATGGGGTGACGTTGCCCATGCGCTTCGAAGTCAGCCAGGCCGAGATCAAGAAGGCCAATGTCCCGCACGAACTCTTCCTCACCAATCTGATCGGCAACCACATCCTCATGGCGGTCGGCCTCGGCGGTCTGGCGGGGAGCTTTCCCTGGGTCATGGCGATCGTGCCGGGCATCTCCTTCAGCATCCTCTTCTTCACGCTGTGGCGGGCACGTCGCTCGTTCGGACGCGACCCCTGGTACGTGATGTGTCATTGGCAGCTCTGCGCGCGCCGCAGCCGCATCTTCCTGCTGATGCTAAGCCTCCTACTGCTCGCCGGCTTGGCTGGCTGGGCCAGCTATACCTATGGCGGAATGATGAAGGAGGCGGTCTGGGCGCTGGTCGCCGGCACCGGAATCCTGCCGGTGATGGTGACCATCCTGGTGCTGGTGATGGTGGAATCGGATGCGCTCTATCACGCCAGTCAGGCGAAGCTCCCGAGCTGGGTGGTCGAGCGCTTTCCCAACCCGGACGCCCGGATCCTCCATGAGGAGGAGTCAGGCGCGCACGGCCTATGACGCGGCGCCGAGTTCCTGCTTCACCAGGCTGTCCAGGATCTGGAACAGCCGCTCCTGACCAGCGGCTTGACTCGGACCCGTGCGGTACTTGCCGTTGACGATGATGGTCGGGACGCTGTCGATGCCGTAGCGGCTCGACATCTCCCTGGCCTTGCCCAGCTCGGTCTCGACCAGAAAGGACTCGTAGTCGGAGCGGAACTCATCCTTGTCGAGGCCGACCTCGCCCGCGAAGTCCACCAGCTGATCTTCCGTCATGATGTTGCGGTGCTCCTCATGCAGGGCCTTGAAGAGCGCCTGATGGAAGACCTCCAGCTTGCCCATCGCCTGAGCCGCGTAGAAGGCGCGCGCGTGCGCGTCCCAGCGCCCGCCCGTGCCCGGCATGCGGCGAAAGGTGACACCCTCGGGAAGCTGCTTGACCCACTCGCTCAAGGCAGGCTCCAGATGCCAGCAGTGCGGGCAGCCATACCAGAAGACCTCCAGTACCTCGACCTTCTCGCCGGTCTCCGTCGGCTGGGGCTGGATGAGACGGCTGTAGTCGATTCCTTCATCGAAGGCCCACACCTGCGCGGCCAGGGCGAGACCGCACAACAGACGCAAGACGAAGGTTCCGGGCATCTTGAGACTCCTCTTCAATGGTGCTTGGCGGCAATGGCGCTTGGCGGCGGGTCGATCAACTGCCGGTCAGGATGTAGTCCATGACCAAGCCGACGAACACGACCATGCCGAAGTAGTTGTTGTTCAGGAAGGCTTGAAAGCAAAGACCGGGTACCCGGTCCCGGATCAGAATCTGCTGATAGAGCGCGAACGCGGCCGCGGCCACAAGCCCGGCATCGTAGACCAGCCCGCGCCCGGCCTGCTGCCCGATCCACAGGAGCATGGCCAGCATGACCAGCTGCAGGAGGCCGATCACGAGCCGATCCCAACGGCCGAACAGAATGGCGCTCGACTTGATGCCGATCTTGAGGTCGTCTTCGCGGTCGACCATGGCATATTGGGTGTCGTAGATGAGCGCCCAAAGGAGCGTCGCGACGAAGAGCACCCAGGCGTAGAGGGGAATGGCCTCGGTCACGGCCATGAAGGCCATGGGGATGGCCCAACCGAACGCGGCCCCGAGAAACAGCTGGGGCACATGGGTGAAGCGCTTCATGAAGGGATAGATCACCGTCAGCAGGACGGCGACCACGGAGAGCGCGACCGTCTGCCAGTTCAACTGCAAGACCAGCGCGAAGGCGACCAGGCAGAGCACGACGAAGACCGCCACCGCCTCCCGCGGCGTCACATCCCCCGTGGCGAGCGGCCGCTGATTGGTCCTGGCGACGTGGCCGTCGAAGTTGCGGTCCGCATAGTCGTTGATGGCGCAGCCGGCGGAGCGCATCAGCACCACGCCCAGCACGAAGATGAGCACCAGGGTCCAGGGCGGGTGCCCCTCGCCCGCCAACCAGAGCGCCCAGAGCGCCGGCCACATCAGCAGAAAGATGCCGATCGGGCGATGCAGACGGACGAGAAGATAGTAGCTGTAGAGACGCGTACGCCACGAGGTGGGTCGTTGTTGGCGGACTTTTAGCTCGGGAAGGGTCATGTGATGCTGCAATGGCTCATAGCGTGGCGCACCGGCACCGGCCAGGGTGCGATCGGACCGGCCGCCTGGGGCTGGGACTCGAGTGGCGCCGATTATGGCACAGCCCCGCCTCCAAGATGACCCGGGCGCCGGCCGGGAAACGGTCGGGCGGCACGCGCGGCTCGGCGCGGACCTCAGACCTGGCCGTAGACCTCGCGAACACCCAGCCAGCGTGCGATCAGGGGGTCGACCGCCTCGGCATGCCGCGCGAGCACCAGATCAGCCGCCTGCTGGGCCGCCGCCGTGAGATGCGAATCGCGCACGGGGTCGGCGACGCGCAGCTGGATGGCCCCCGTCTGACGGGTCCCCAGCACCTCGCCGGCACCACGGATGGCCAGATCGCGCTCGGCGATCTCGAAGCCGCTCGTCGTGCCGCGAATGATCGCGAGACGCTCGCGCGCCACCTCCGAGAGCGGCGCGTGATAGAGCAGCAGACAGTGGCTCTCCACCGCCCCGCGCCCGACCCGCCCCCTGAGCTGATGCAGCTGCGCGAGCCCCAACCGCTCAGGGTTCTCGATGATCATGAGGCTCGCGTTGGGCACGTCGACGCCGACCTCGATCACCGTGGTCGCCACCAGCAGATCCAGGGCGCCCGCCGCGAAGTCCGCCATGACCGCGTCGCGCTCGGCCGCCTTCAAGCGGCCGTGGACCAGCCCGACGCGCAGCCCAGGCAGTCCCTCGCTCAGCTGACGGGCCGTCTCCTCCGCCGCCTGGCACTCCAGCACCTCGGACTCCTCGATCAGGGTACAGACCCAATAGGCCTGGCGGCCCTGGGCGCAGGCGCTCATCACGCGCTCCATGACCTCGGCCCGGCGCGTGTCCGGCACCGCGACGGTGGTGATCGGGGTGCGCCCCGGCGGCAGCGCGTCGATGACGGAGAGATCCAGATCCGCATAGAAGGTCATGGCGAGCGAGCGCGGGATGGGCGTCGCCGTCATGATGAGCTGATGGGGCGATCCGCCGTCCCGGCCGCCCTTTTCGCGCAGCTTCATGCGCTGATGGACGCCGAACCGATGCTGCTCGTCGACGATGACCAGCCCCAGCGCCTGGAAGCACACCTCATCCTGGAAGAGCGCGTGGGTACCGACGATGAGTCGGGCCGCGCCCGAGGCGATGGCCTCCAGCCGCTCGCCGCGCTCGCGCCCCTTGTGGCGGCCCGCCAGCCAGAGCGGCTCGATGCCGAGCGGCCGCAGCCAGGCGCCGAGGTTGCGCAGATGCTGCTCCGAGAGCAGCTCGGTCGGCGCCATAAGCGCGGCCTGGTAGCCACACTCCAGCGCCTGCAGTGCCGCCAGGGCCGCGACGATGGTCTTGCCTGCACCGACATCCCCTTGCAGCAGACGCTGCATGGGCCTTGGCTGGCTCAGATCCGAGGCGATCTCGGCCATGACACGCTCCTGCGCCGCCGTCAGGGCGAAGGGCAAGGCCGCCCGCAAGCGCGTCTGGAGACGCGCATCGCCCCGCAAGACCGGCGCCACCGCCTGACGCTGCGTCAGACGCAGACGCCGCAGGCTCACCTGATGCGCCACCATCTCCTCGAAGGCAAGCCGCAGAAACGCCGGGTGGCGGCGCTCCAGCAAGGCGTCCAGGCTGGCCTCCAGCGGCGGTCGATGCAGATAGCGCAGGGCCTCGGCCAGCGTCGGAAGGCCCTGTTGGACCAGGGTCTCGGGCGGGAGCAGATCGACCGGACTCAGAGGCGACACCTGCGCGAGCGCCTGCTCCGTCAGACCGCGCCAGGTGGCCTGCTGCAGCCCCTCGGTGGATGGATAGATGGGCGTCAGCGCCGCCTCGGTCTCATCCTCGGCCTCACGCCTCAGCCGATACTCCGGATGGATCATTTCGAGCGAGGACGGCCCCTGTCTCACCTCGCCATAGCAGCGCAGGCGCTCGCCCGACTTCAGCGAAGCCGCCTGCTGCGTGGAGAAGTGGAAGAACCTCAGGAGAATGGCGTCTCCGTCGCCATCGACGACCAAGACCTTCAACGACCGACGCCGTCCCGCGCCGATTTCGGCGTCGCGGATCTCACCTTCGATCAGCGCCTCCATCCCCGGACGCAGCGCCCCGACCGGCACCAGGCGCGTGCGATCCTGATAGCGAACCGGCAGGTGGAACAGGAGATCCTGCACGCTCTGGATCCCGAGCTTGGCCAGCCGTTCGGCGACCTTGGGACCGACACGTTTGAGGGATTGGACGGCGACCTGATCCAGGCTGTGGACAGACGGCACCGCTGTGGCGATTTGTGTCAAGGTTCTTGTCTTGGTCTAATTCCGGCGCACGACCCCTAACCGCCCCGCTGGGAGCCAGAGCCCATGATCGAGCCACGCCCATGATGGAGCAACACAGACTGACCCTTCAGACCCGCGGCCGCGGGACCTACGACATCACCCGCCAGGTGCGAGACTGTGTCCGCGGCACGGGGCTGCGGATCGGGCTCTGCCACATCTTCGTTCAGCACACCAGTGCCTCGCTGGTGCTCTGCGAGAACGCGGACCCCACCGTGAGGCGCGACCTGGAGGCCTTCATGTCGCGGCTGGTGCCGGACGGCGACCGCTTGTTCGATCACACCGACGAGGGACCGGACGACATGCCGGCCCACCTGCGCGCCATCCTCACCAACATGGACCTGACCGTGCCCGTGCGCGACGGCGACTGCCTGCTCGGGACCTGGCAGGGCATCTATCTCTACGAGCACCGCGCGCATCCGCATCAACGGCGCATCACGCTGACCATCAACGGCGACTAGACGGCTGGACGCCCCGCCCTCGCGGCGAGGGCGCCGCTCCCACGCAGCCTCACCCAATCACCTACCAGGTCGACGAGACCCGCACTCCGCTCGATCCGCCCTTGCGCGAGCGGATGGCCTGGGCCAACTGGTGCACGGCCATGGCGTAGTAGGTGCTGTGGTTATAGCGGGTGATGACATAGAAGTTCTTGAGGCCGATCCAGTACTCGTAGCCGCCGCGCGCATCCAGCTGCAGCAGACTCACCTGCCCGACCCGGCCGATGGAGGTGGCGGGCGAGATGCCGCGGCTGGAGAGCTGACCGAGACCGTACCTGGTATCGAAGCCGGTCTTCATGGCGCGGGCCTCCGAGGGAGACGACACGCGGGCGCGCACCGCGACAGGCTCACCCGGCTGCCAACCGTGGCGCGAGAAGTAGTTCGCGACACTGCCGATGGCGTCCTCCGGATGCCAGAGGTCGCGATGCCCGTCCCCGGTGTGATCGACCGCATAGTCGCGGAAGCTCGAGGGCATGAACTGGCACAGCCCCATGGCGCCGGCGAAGGAGCCGCGCGGCGTGAAGGGATCCAGCCCCTCCTCCTGGGTCATGACGAGGTAGTTCTCGAGCTCGCCCTGAAAATACTCCGCGCGCCGCGGATAGGCGAAGGAGAGCGTCGCCAGGGCATCGATGATGCGCGTCTTGCCGACGAAGCCGCCGTAACGGGTCTCGACGCCGATGATGGCGACGATGTACTCGGGCGGAACGCCGTAGCGCGAGGCGGCGCGGTTCAACGCGGATTCATTCCGCCGCCAGAAGCTCACACCGTTGGAGATGGACTCATCGGTCAGGAACTTGGCGCGATAACGCGTCCAGGCGCCATTGGGGCCAGAGCTGCGACTTGGCGCCTGACGGTTCATGAGATCGATGATGGACTGCTTGCGCTGGGCGCCGGAGAGGATGGCGGCCGTGCGGCTGGGCGGGAAACCGTGCCGCTCCATCTTGCGGACGAAGGCGTCCACCCCTGGCGATCCCGCGAAGTCTCCCCTGACGCTCGCGGAGGCAGACGCCGGCATGGCGCGATAGGCGGCGGAGGGCGCCTCGCGTGTGCTCGGCGAGCCGCAACCGGCAAGCAGCAGCAGAAAACCCAGGGCCAGGACGGACGAGAGGAAACGCATGGTGTCGATGCTCGATAATTTGAGGGCTTGGCCGTGTATTCTAGGGCAATCGATCAAGATCGCCAACCAAGCCCCTATTTATCCGTTGGTTTACGCCGATGAGCATCGACCAATGCGCATCCGCCAACAAGCCTCAGTCGTCGAGCACCATGACGGCGTCCATCTCGACCGCCGCCCCTTTCGGTAGCGCCGCGACCCCAACGGCCGCGCGCGCCGGATAGGGCTCCTGGAAGTACTCGGCCATGACCTGATTGACCAGGACGAAGTCGTTGAGGTCGGTCAGAAAGACATTCAGCTTGACGATGTCCGCCAGATCCCCGTTCGCCGCCTGGGCGACCGCGCGAAGATTGTCGAAGACACGACGGATCTGGGCCTCCCTATCGCCCGCGACCATCTCCATGGTCTCCGGGACCAGGGGGATCTGCCCGGACAGATAAACGGTTTGACCTGCCTTGACGCCCTGCGAATAGGTGCCAATGGCGCGCGGCGCCTGATCGGTACTGATGACATGCTTGGTCATGGAGAAGCTCCTTGAGTGAGGGGGAATTCCCCTGGGCTCGCCCGCGGCGACGGCGACCCGCTGGCACCGCGTCAGCCGAAGAGGCGCCGCCACCAGCGTCGACGATTCTTCGGGGCCGGCCGGGTGGCGGGCAGATCACAGGGCGGGAGCAGACTCATCACCCAGCCCGGCAGCGGCGGATTGTCGCTGAAGCCGCAGGAAACACCCAGGTTGTTGGGATCGTAGATCTTCAGAAAGCTGGGCTGCTGCGGATCGTCGGCGTAGACGATACCGCAGTAGTCATGGTCATGCTCGGCCCGCAGCAGGGCATCGATCTCGCCGATGAAGGCGAGCACCTGAGCGCGCTCGGCCGGCTGGGCGGGCGGCGGCTCGCCAACGGCATAGAGATACCAGCCGGCATCGGCGCGTTCGCGCACCCGCTCCCAGAGGGCATCGAGCTGGGGCCAGCGCAGCGCCGAGGTGAAACTGCCCCGAAAGGCCGCGAGGAAGGGGTGGATCTGCTCTGGCGTTGAGGTCATCGGGTCGAAACTGAGCACGGGCGCAAGCGACGTGGAGAATGAGCCGATATAATCCCAGCCTTGTCGACTCCGGATCAACCTCCATGCCAGCCTTGTACGAATCCAGACTCAAGAGCCTACCCCTCATCACCCGCGGCAAGGTCCGCGACATCTACCAAGTCGGCTCGGACCACTTGCTGGTCGTCGCCAGCGACCGCCTGTCCGCCTTCGACGTGGTGCTGCCGCAGCCCATCCCCGGCAAGGGCGAGGTGCTGACGCGGCTCTCCAACTTCTGGTTCGCGCGCACGGCCGGGCTGATCCCGAACCACCTCTCGGACGTGCCGGTGGAGGCCGTGGTCACGGACCCGGCCGAGCGCGCCCAGCTCGGCGATCGCGCCATGCTGGTGCGCCGCCTCGCCCCCCTGCCGGTCGAGGCCATCGTGCGTGGCTACCTGATCGGATCCGGCTGGAAGGACTACCAGCGCACGGGCAAGGTCTGCGGAATTGCCCTGCCGACCGGGTTGACCCAGGCGGGCGAGCTGCCCGAGCCGATGTTCACGCCATCGACCAAGGCGGAGATCGGCGCCCACGACGAGAACATCGACTTCGCTCGGACCGTCGAGCTGCTCGGCGTCGAGCTGGCCGCGAAGGTCCGCGAGGTCAGCCTGGCCATCTATCGGGACTGCGCCGCCTATGCGCGCGAGCGCGGCATCATCATCGCGGACACCAAATTCGAGTTCGGGCTGGACGACCAGGGCCGGCTCCACCTGATCGACGAGGTCTTGACGCCGGACTCCTCGCGCTTCTGGCCGGCCGACCAGTACAGCCCGGGCACCAGCCCGCCGAGCTTCGACAAGCAGTTCGTCCGCGACTACCTGGAGACCTTGGCGTGGGACAAGACGCCCCCCGGCCCGGAGCTGCCCCAGGCCATCATCGACCGCACCGCGGAGAAATACCGCGAGGCGGAGCAGCGGCTGACGCAGCCGTGATGAGAGCGCGGGCCGCGGCCCGCCTCGGGCGCTGGGACATCGGCACCCTCGTCCAGGCGACATGACACGACCGGCACCGATCGGGGGGTGAGGGATGCGCATCCAAGAGATCCAGTCGGGGATGCTTCTGGGGAAAGACGTCTATGACCCCAACGGACACATCCTGATGCGCGCTGGCGTGCGCATCACCGAGCGCCACATCAAGGCGTTCAAGTCCTGGGGGATCCAGGAGGCCAGCATTGCACCGGACGCGGACGGCGCGCCGGAACCCGTCCGCGATCCCAAGGCCGTCGCCGAGATCCATGCCCTGCTCGACACTCAGTTCAGCCTGAGCAATCGTGGACACCCGGTCGTCGAGGTGATCTACGACCTCTGTCTCCAACGCGCCCTTGGCAAGCGATAGGACAGCCGCATGACGGACGGCAAAGAGCAGATCCTGCAACGACTGGGCGAGCTGCCCAGTCTGCCAGCCGTCTATCATCGGGTCCGCGAGACCCTGGAAGACCCACGGGGGTCGCTCGAAAACGTCGCGGCCATTATCGAGACGGATCCCGCCCTCACCGCACGCCTGCTCAGGGTCGCCAATAGCGCGCTCTACGGCCTGGCGGCCAAGGTCGACAACGTGCGCCGGGCGCTCACCATCATCGGCACCAGCGAGGCGCATCACCTCATCCTCGCCACCACCGTCATCTCCGCCTTCCGCGATCTCCCCCTCGGCGCCGTCTCCATGCGCTCCTTCTGGGAGCACAGCATCGCCTGCGGTATAGCCGCGCGCGTCATCGCGCGCATCGGCGGGCGCGCGAGTCCCGAGCATGCCTACCTCGCCGGACTGTTGCACGACGTCGGCCGGCTGCCGCTCTTCATCCTCGAGCCGCACGTCATGAGTGCCGCATTGCAGGCCCACCGCGACCGCCAGGGCCACCTCCAGGATCTGGAACGGCAGTTCCTCGGCACCACGCACGCGGAGATCGGCGCCGCCCTGCTGCGTACCTGGCACATCCCGGAGTCATTCGGCGCCGCGGCCGCCTATCACCACAACCCCGCCGAAGAGCGGCCCGCGACACCGGAGACGGCCGTGACGCACGTCGCGGATCTCATCGTGAACGCCCTGCGCATCGGCACTAGCGGCACACGCTGGACCCCCGTGCTCGACGACCGCGCCTGGCTCGCCGTCGGGCTCGAGACCGGGGATCTTCCCGCCGTGGTGGAAACCACCATCAGCACCGCGCGGGATGTCACATCCGCCTTCCTGGAGCCCTGAATGACGCTGGCCTTGCTCCCTCGCTTGCTGTCTCCCGCCGAATCGGCCGACACGCCGTCACAGGGCGGCGCCAGGCTGCCCCTGCCGCTCGCGCTCGATGTGCTGCGCGAGGCCATGGCACGCCTACCGGCCTGCCGGACCCTCACCGAACTCTTCAGCGTCCTCAACCACTGCTCCAAGACACTGCTGCCGAGCGCGCGCACGGGCATCCTGCTGCGTCAGCCGGACGCCTGCTTCGAGCTGGCCCACGCCTCGCCGGACAACGCCGAGGCCGAGCTGCGCGCGCGGTCCGATGCGCTGATCGAATCCGGTCATTTCGCCCAGGCGCTGAAGCACGGCATCAGCTGTCACACCCCGCCCGGCGGACCAACCACCCTGCTGGCGAGGATCGCCACCGCGCGGCGGATCTATGGTGTCGCGCTCTGGTCCGACGCGCAGATTCCGGCACAGATCCATCAGGCGCTGGCGGCACTCGCGGACCTGGCCGGACTGACCCTCGACCGCTTTCAGGGCGGAGCCGATGCCTTTCTGATGCCAACGTACAGCGACCCCGGAAACGTGAACGGGGCCTGCATGGCGGCGGACATCGCCATTCCCGCCGACCAGCTGACCGGGCTGGCCCACCGGACCCACTTCATCCGCTTTCTACAACGCGCCTTGGACGCACGCACGCCCCAAACCGGCGTCGGCACCCTGCTGATCGACATCGACGGCTTCCATCGCGTCAATCGCGAGCTTGGCTGCGACACCGGCGACCAGGTTCTGCGCAACGTTGCCCTGCGCCTGGACGCCGCGCTGCGCTCGCAGCTCGTCTACGACACCCTGGGCATCGCCGAGTGCGACATCTGCCTCTCACGCACGGGGGCGGACGAGTTCGGGCTTGCGATCGCGCACGTGCGCGCGCCCGAGCAGCTACCGCGGATCGCCAACCACCTGCACACGCACGTCGCCGAGGGCTTCCTGCAGCACGGCTCCCGTCTCTATCTGTCGCTCAGCATCGGGTTGGCTGTTTCCGCCCCCCTCCCCGAGCCCGCCTCGCCGCAGGCCCTGCTGCACAACGCGGACACGGCGCTGAAGAAGGCCAAGCTCAGCGGGCGCAACCAGCATGCCGTCTACACCCCGGACGGGGACGAAGCCGGCTCGCCGCATCTGCGCACCGAGTCCCTGCTTCAGGAGGCGTTGCGACAGGACCGCTTCACCTTGCACTACCAACCCCTGTTCAGCCTCGCCGGCATGAGCCTGATGGGCGCCGAGGTCCTGCTCCGGCTCGACATGGGCGACGGGACACCGGTCCCTCCGTCGCGGTTCATCCCGGTCGCCGAGAGCACGGGGCAGATCATCGAGATCGGCGAATGGGTGACACGGAAGGTCTGCCATCAAATCCACGCCTGGGACGCCCAAGGAATCACTGACATCCCCCTTGCGATCAACATCTCGGCGATCGAGCTCAGCCAACCGCATCTCGGGGAGCGTTTTGCGCGCATCCTGGCCCAGGCGCGGATCCCTCACGCGCGCATCCATATCGAGATCACGGAGACGGCCATCGCCCGCAACGAGGCACAGGCGCTCGCCAACATCCGCGCGCTGCGCGATGCCGGGTTCGAGGTCTGGATCGACGACTTCGGGACTGGGTATTCATCACTCAAGTCCGTGAAGAACTTCCCGATCTCTGGCATCAAGCTGGATCGGGAGTTCGTCAAGGATCTGGACGGGGATCCCGCCGCCGAGGGTCTCGCCAGCTCCATCCTGGCCATGGCGAGGCGGCTGGGGTATCCGGTGGTGGCCGAAGGCATCGAGACGGCAGCTCAGCTTGCCTTTCTGCGTTCGGAGGGTTGCGCGTCAGGACAAGGTTTCCACCTCGGGCGCCCGGTCCCAACGGCGGTCTTCGAAGCCCACTACTTCGGCCGCGAGCCGGATTCGACGTCCGAGTCGGACTGACTACCGGCCCTCTTTCCGCCGAGACTCGGCACCGCTCTGAGCTTGTCAAGGTTCATGAGGGGCTCACGCGGGTGCCGCGTCCGTTCGAATGCCGCGGCCCGTTGGTGTCGAGCCTATGCGCCGCGCAGACAGGGGTGCCTCGATCAGGGTCAAATCAGGGCCGCAGCGAACCCAGGGAGCCGATCGAGAGTGGACCGGGCTCAAGACTTTCCTGCAACTCGGCGATGACCAGCAGCGCCTCGGGGTCGAGAATCCGCACCTGCGTGCCCTGCATCTCGATCACCCCCTGGGCCGTCAGCGACTTGACCACGCGCGAGAAGGTTTCCGGCTGCACCGAGAGGCGCGAGGCCAGCACGCCCTTGCGCACGTCGAGCGCCACACTGAGCTCGCCAGGGATGACTTTTGCCGCGAGGTAACGCGCAACACGGCTCGTCGCCGTATGCAGGGTCAAGTCGTCGATCTCGCCGATGAGGCCGCGCAGCCGCTGGCTGAGGGCGCCGAGCATGAGAAAGCAGGTGTCGACCGACTCGCGCAGCATGGCGGCGAAATCCTTGGCGTCGATGGCCAACAGCTCGCAGGGACCGAGCGCCGAGGCGCACACCGGATAGCGCGGTGCATTGAGAAACATCAGCGCCTCGGCGAAGGTCTGACCAGGACTCACGATCTCGATCACCTTTTCCGCGCCCTCCGGCGAGAGTCGAAAAAGGCGCAGCTGACCCGCGAGCAGGAGATAGAAACGCTCCGCCTGATCGCCCTGGCTGAACAGCAACTGATCCGTGCTCAGCTTGACGCGCTGGGCATGGCGGCTGACGCGCTCCAGCTGCTCGGATTCCAGCCGCGACAGCAATGGCGCGCGACGCAGTTCGTCGATCATGGTGGACACACCCCTTCAGGAAGATGAGAGCCGGGCGACCGAGGACGGGGAGCCAGCAAAGGCCGCCATGCTATCCTAGCATCGGACAACGCAGCGGCCCGCGGACGCGCGGACTGCGCCGCTGCCGCGCATTCCACTCCGGGTCGAACCGGAGCTCAACGATGAGGTGCCGACCCTGTCCATGAGCCAAAGGGATCCAGAGAACAGCCCGCTCTGGCCGAGCGCGGACTACTGCCGCCAGATCGCCCGACTGCGGGCGGCGATCGGCCGGACCATCCACATCCTCGAGATCGAAGCCACCGACACCCACCTGAGCATACGCCACCTCGGGCGGCCCTATGTCCTGCTCGATCTGCTGGACTTCCCGCGGCCCGACCCAATCCGCGCCATCGCCCCTCACCTTCTGCTGCTCGACGACGGGCGCGGCGTCAACCTCGGCCGCATCGCGCGCATCAGCCTCGAGCGCGCCTTCGGCCCCACGCCGTCGCAGATTCTCTATCAGGATCGCGAAGCGACTCAGACCCTGCTGTTCCGCGACCGCCAGCTCAGCAAGGCCATGATCGCCGAGCGTTCGCAGCGCATCGTCGGACGCATCCTTGGCATGCCGGGGGACGCACCGCGCGGTGGCGAGACCTCGCCGAACGCGGTCGCGGCCACGGGGAGAACGCCCGCGTTGCCAGCCAGGGCGCGGAACGCCGGCGAGGAATAGCGGGCACTGGGGTCTCCACTTAACCGGAGTAAACTCCAAGGGTGACTTACCCTCATGCTGGCGTTGATTATCCGCGGACTGCGGGCGAGTTCCAGTCCTGGTTTCGCACCGATGCGGACTGCCTCGACTACCTGGAGTGGCTCCGGTGG
>NZ_NRRF01000051.1 GCF_016583565.1 Thiocystis violacea
CTGCGGCACTGTCCCGACAGACCCACGCCAGCCACTGTCCCGGTGGCGAGGGCTGGGCGCGGAATCGGGCCGCCAGCGCGGCGTAGTGCGCCGCGGTCGTGGTGGAGCCGAGAAGGCGCCCCTGGTTTTAGGGGCTGATTTCGAACTCCGAAACGTGAGTTACCGGAAATCGCCTTAGAGATCCCGAGACCGCTCTCCCCGCCTGTCCTTGGCCATCAACACGTAGAGCGACGGCACCACGAAGAGGGTGAAGAGCGTACCGATCGTCATGCCGCCGACCAGCACCAGACCGATGGAGTTTCTGGCCGCGGCGCCCGCGCCCGTGACCAGGACGAGCGGAAAGTGGCCAGCGATGGTGGCCAGACTGGTCATGAGCACCGGACGCAGCCGGATCATCGCCGCCTGGCGCACGGCGTCCAGCTTGCTCGCGCCCTGTTGCTGGAGCTTGTCGGCGAACTCGACGATGAGGATGCCGTTCTTGGCGATCAGCCCCACCAGGGTCACCAGACCGACCTCGGCATAGATGTTCATGGTCGTGGTCCAACCAGCGGTCCAGGAGGGCGTGTTGGGGTCCGGCATCTTCAGAACGGTGAAGATCAGCGCACCGAACATCGCCAGCGGCACCGAGCCCGCCAGGATGACGAGGGGGTCGCGGAACGAATTGAACTGCACGGCCAGCACCAGGTAGATCATCAGGACGGCCAGGGAGAAGGCCGGCAGGAACTTGTTGCCCTCGGTGCGCAGCTGACGCGACTCGCCGGTATAGTCGACGCCATAGCCAGGCGGGAGGACCTCGCGCGCCGCGTCCTCCAGAAAGCTCAGCGCGTCATCGAGGGTTCGCGCGCTCATGCCCGAGAGCTTCACGGCGTTGAGCTGCTGGAAGCGGTTGAGCGACCGGGCCACCACGCTGTGCTCGACGTGCGCGACGGCCGACAAGGGCACCATCTCGCCTGCCGGACCGGTCACGTAGAGGTTGCCAAGCTGGTCGCTGTTGAGACGATCGATCCGCTTCAGCAGCGGGATCACCTTGTAGCTGCGACCGTCCATGTTGAAGCGGTTGACGAAGTCGCCGCCGGTGGCGACGGCCAGGTCGGCGCCCACCTGCGCCAGGTTGAGTCCCAGCGCGGCGACCTTGTCGCGGTCGAACACCAGGGTCGCCTGGGGCTGATCGAGCTTCACGTCGATGTCCGGCGGGAAATAGAACAGCCCGCTCTGCTCCGCCCGCTTCTGCAGCTCCTTCGCAAGATCGAGCAGATGCTCTTCGTCGCCGGTCGAGGTGATAACAAACTCCACCGGAAAGTTGCTGCCGCCCGGCAGTGCCGGAGGGGTGGTCACGAACATCTGGATGCCGGGTATCCGCGAGACCTTCGCCTGCACCTCCGGCAGGATCTGAGACACCGTCCGGGTGCGCTCGCTCCACGGCTTCACGACCATGCCGCTGAAACCGTCGGCGCCCAGCGTCGCGCCGATCGACGGCGGAAACAGGAGCTGGAAGGTCAGCTCCGTCTCCGGGACCTGAAGCATGACCTGCTCGGCTGCCGCGGCGTAGACCGCGTTCTGATCCGTGGTGGCGTTGGCGGCCGTATTGATGATGCCGAAGAGCACGCTCTGATCTTCGCTGGGGGCCAGCTCCTTGGGGGAGAACATGAACATCGGGACGGTGCAGAGGCTCACGACGACCCACACCAGATAGACCGCGGGCCTGGCGTCGAGCGTGGCTCCAAGCGCGCGCCCGTAGGCCTCGCGCAACTGATCCGAGCGGCGATTGAGCCAGCCGGTCAGGCCGCGCTCCTCGTCTTGCGCGCTGCGCAGCAGATAGGCGGACATGGTGGGCGACAGGGTGAGCGCGACGATGCCGGAGATGGCCACGGCACCGGCCAGGGAGAAGGCGAACTCGCGAAACAGCGAGCCGGTCAGGCCGCCCTGCAGACCGATGGGGACATAGACAGCGATGAGGGTCATGGTCATGGCGACGATCGGCGAGACCAGCTCGCGCGCGCCGAGCAGTGCCGCCTCGCGCGGGGTGCGCCCCTCGCGCAGGTGCCGCTCGACGTTCTCGACCACCACGATGGCATCGTCCACGACCAGACCGACCGACAGCACGATGGCGAGCAGCGTCAGCAGGTTCAGCGTGAAGCCGAACAGCTGCATCAGAAAGACGCCCCCGATCAGCGACACCGGGATGGCCATCACCGGCACCAGCACCGAGCGCACCGAGCCGAGGAAGAGGAAGATCACCGCGATCACGATCAGCAGCGTGTCGATCAGGGTGCCGGTCACCTCGTGGATGGCGTTGCTGACATAGTCGGAGGCGTCATAGCCGATGCTGGCCTCAAGGCCCGCCGGCATGTCGCGCTGAAGCTCCGCCAGCTCCGCGCGCACCTTGCCGATCACATCGATGATGTTGGCGTTGGGCTGCGGGAAGACGCCCGCGAAGACGGCGGTCTGCCCGGAATAGCGCACCAGGGTGTCATAGTCCTCGGCGCCCAGCTCGACATCCGCGACATCCTCAACGCGCACGATGGTGTCGTCTTTCTGATAGATCACCAGGCGCCGGAAATCCTCGGGGCTGTGCAGATCCGTATTCGCCGCCAGCTTGGTCTGGACCAGGGCGCCCTTGGTGCTGCCGACCGCGGCCAGGTAGTTGTTGGCGGCCAGCGCCTGGCGCACCTGAGAGGGGCTGATGCCCAGCGCCGCCATGCGGTCGGGCTTGAGCCAGATGCGCATCGCGAAGGTACGCGCGCCGAAGATCTCGATGCGCTGAACACCGGCGACCGCGGATAGCCGTGGCTGCACCACCCGCGTCAGGTAATCCGTGATCTGCTCGGGCGACAGGATGTCCGAGGCAAAGCTGAGGTAGGCGGCGGCAAAGTCCGAGTCGGCCGATTGCACGCTGATGGCCGGCACCTGCGCCTCCACGGGCAGGTCGTTGCGGACCTGATCGACCTTCGAGGAGATGTCGGCCAGCGCCTTGGTCGAGTCGTAGTTGAGCTTGAGCCGGGCCGTGATGATGGAGATACCCTGCAGGCTCTTGGACTCGACGTAGTCGATGCCTTCCGCCGCCCCGATGGCGCGCTCCAGGGGCGTTGTGATAAAGCCGCGCACCAGCTCCGCGCTGGCACCCACGTAGACGGTCGAGATCTGGACCGACGCGTTCTCGCTCACCGGATACTGGCGCACGCTCAGAGAATTCCAGGCGTTCAGCCCGGCGATCACGATCAAGAGGTTGACCACGATGGCGAGCACCGGGCGCTGAATGAATAGGTCGGTGAAGCTCTTCATGACGGCGCGCCTCAGGAATCGCTCGGGTGCGGCGCGAGACTGGCCTTGGGCGCCAGACTGTTGTCGATCACGACCTTCATGCCGGAGCGCAGCTTGAAGACGCCGCTGGTGACGACGCTTTCGCCGGCCTTGAGTCCGTCGACCACATCCACGAAATCGCCGCGCGCCCGGCCGAGCCGGACGAATTGCTGCCTCAGCACTTGTTCGGTCTCGCCGGGCTTGTCGCTCGTGTGCGGTTCGACCACGAACACCGAATCACCGTAAGGCGCGTAAAGCACGGCGGTCGCCGCGATCGGAAGCACGGATTCCTTGTCCGGAAGCACCACCTCGACCTTGGCGAACATGCCGGCATAGAGCTTTTCACCGGTATTGGAGATCAGCGCCCGCACGCGCACGCTGCGGGTGCCTGCGTCCACCTCCGGGCTGACGGCGATGATGGCGCCGGTAAAGGTGTCGCCCGGCGCGACATCGGCGGACAGGCGCACCTTCATGCCCTGACTCAGGCGTCCGACATTCTGCTGTGGAACCGAGAAATCCACGTGGATCGGGTCCAAGGTCTGCAAGGACACGATCGGATCCCCCTCCCGCAGCACCTGGCCGAGATTGACCAAGCGCAGACCCAAGCGGCCGCTGAAGGGGGCGCGAATCGACTTCTTCGCAATGAGCGCGCGGATGTTCCCGACCTGGGCCAAGGTCTCCTTCGCCTTGGCCTCGGCGGCGTCCACGGTGTCCTGCGAGGCGAGCTTGCGCTGCCCCATCGCCCTGGCCCGGGCGAGGTCCGCCTTGGCCAGTGCCGCGGACGCCTCCGCCGAGGCCAACTGGGCATCCTCGCTCGCCTTGTCGAGCTCCAGCAGAACGGCTCCCGCCCTGACCGCGGCGCCGGACTCGAAGCCGATCTGCGTCACCCGCCCCGCAACCTCGGCGCTGACCGTGACGCCCTGTACCGGCTCCAGGGTGCCAACGGCGGGGATCGACTGCTCCCAGAGCGCCCTGTCGACCGTCATGGCCGTCACCGTCTCGGGCGGCTGGACCGCGCTCTCGGCGGCCTTGCCCATCGCCGCGAACTGGCCGAGCTTGGCATAGACGATTGCGCCGATCAGGATGGCGACGGCGATGGCTGTGACGATCAATTTCCGCAGCATGAGACATCCAACCGAGAGAAGGCTTGAGGCGTAAGACCAGCCGAGACTGGCATCCGGAGTCGCGGATACCCCGATTTTCTGCCGATCGCAGGCGCGATGTCACCTCGATATCGCGTCAGCGCGCTTGCAGTGGCCACCGAAACGGGTGCGCTTGGCGGAGCCGAAGCGTCCCCCGGTGAATCAGTGGACCGCGTCGAAACCCGCGCTGCCGCCGGCGCGGATGGCCTCGAAGTGGCTGGCGAGCCGCCGCGATAGGGTGTCGGAGCGCTTCTGGTTCAGGCAGACCGAGGATCGAAGGCACCGCGACGGCCTCCAGGGTGCGGCCAGCGGGGTGACTGGCAAGGCGCACGGCGCCGGCGTGGTGCTGCGACGGAACCTGCCTCACGAGAGAATCCGTTGCAACGCAGCCAGGCACCGCGCGGACCCTGCACTGGGGCCGCAGCGGCCATCACCCGACGACTGAGTCAGCAGGCGGCCTCGATCTCGATGGCGATCAATGCGTTGTGCCAAGCACGGAGCGGTCGATCGCCGGATCCAGGTTCCAAGAAACCCACGCGCGCTGGGTCTCTCTGCGCCCACGCCGAGAGGCTCTGATCGGAAACGTGCCGTGGGTCGCGGCACCCTCGGCAGCAGGCTGCTCCAAGACCTCAGGGCGCGCGACAGAGGGCGGCTCCTTCGCGGAATCGAGACCCAGCGTCGAGCCCGTTGAGATCTCGACCTGGCGGTTGCTACTCCATCATGTCGTTAATGACATTCTTGAACCAGCTATGGGCATAGCTCACCTCCCGCTTGCGGATCTCCGGACTCGCTTGAGTGGGTGAGACGCCGCCGGAGCCGGGGATCGACTCGATGGTGTTGGTCTCGGCATTCAGGCGGTAGACCGCGGCCACGGAGATGCCGAAGTCTTCGCCGACGACGCTGTAGCAGGTGTTGACGAAGGTCGGGTCATCCGGCTCCTTGCCTTGGAAACTGGCGACGATGGCGGCGGCGGCCACCTTGGCCTGGGAGTTGGCCGCGTAGGCGGACTTCGGCATGGTGGCGGCGCTGGAGGCGTCGCCAAGCACATAGATGCCTTTGTGACGGCTGGATTCGAAGGTGCGTTTGTCCACCGGGCACCAGTCGCCGTCCGCCAGATCGGCGGCAAAGGCGATGGCGCCTGCCTTCTGCGGCGGGATGATGTTGATCACGTCGCCCTGGAAGTCCTCGACCAAACCGGTCAGGGTGCGGGTGCTCGGGTCAAGGGCTTCCACCGTTCCACCCGCCGCCGCGCCGAGCCACTGGATCATGCTGTTGTCGGTGCCGTAGCCATAGAGCTTGGTCCAGCCTTCGATATAGAGGGCCTGCTTGGAGAAGGCGTCCTTCGCGTCGAGGATGGTGATCTTGGCCCTCGGCTTGTGGTGCTTGCAGTAGAGGGCAATCTGCGAGGCGCGCTCATAGGGGCCGGGCGGGCATTTGAACGGATCGGGCGGGGCGACGATGATCACGTGCCCGCCTTCGGGCATGGCCTTGATCTGGTTGTGGAGCAGTTGGGTCTGCGGCCCGGCGTACCAGGCATGGGGAATACTTTGGTTCGCGACCTGCTCGTCGTAGCCCTCGATGGCGTCCCACTTGAAGCCGACGCCGGGAGAGACGACGCAGGCGTCGTAGCCGAACGCGCGGCCTCCCGCGGTCTGGACCTGTCTTGTCTCCGGGTCGATTCCGACGACCGTATCTTGCAGGACATCAATGCCATAGCCACGCAGACCCTCGTAGCCGAAGGTCAGCGATTGCAGCGTCCGCTCGCCGCTCAGGACCTCGTTGCTCATGAAGCAGGAGGTGTAGGCCGGCTTGGACTCGATCAGGGTCACGGCGATGCTTGGGTCGAGCTTGCGCAGGTACTTGGCCGCGGTACAGCCACCCACGCCGCCGCCGACCACAACCACACGGCGCGACGCCCCCAGCACCAAGGACGGGAAGCCCAGCGTCCCCAGCGCGGCGGCAGCACCGGCGGCACGGATGAAGGTTCTGCGTTTCAGGTTTGTCACGATGCTCTGTTCTCCGCCGCCGCGCTACTGCTGGCTGCCGTAGTAATTGATCAGGGCGGGAATGGCCGTGTCTCCCGCCGCCTCGATCGCGGCGTCGACCTTGCGCTGCATCTTGCGCGGCCATTTCCGTTTGCCGTTGAGGAAGTCCTCCATGCTGTAGTGCAGATACGGCATCCATTGCCCGGCGAGGGTGCCAGCATCACCGGGACGCCCCCCCTTCTCGTGACACTTCTCGCAGTACTCGTCGTGCAGTTGAGCCCCCCGCTCGGCAAGGGCCGCGTCATACGTCTGCGGGAACAGGTTTAACCGCTGACTCGCGAAGAACCAGCCCATCTCCTTGAGCTGTTCGTCGCTGTAGGCCTTGGCGATGCGGTTCATGATGCTGGCGTTGCGCTCGTCCTCGCGGTACGCCTTCATGGCATCCACGAAGACCTCGGGGTCCATGCCGGCGATGGCTGGCATCGAGGGTCCAACACTGGAACCATCGGTGCCGTGGCATCCGGCGCAGGTGAAGGCCATGGCCTGGCCGGATGGCCCCGCCGAGACAGCCGCTGGCAGCACGGCCAGCACAGCGAGAAGGACATGGCGAGCGGACTTGTGCAGGGTTTCGTTGTTGTTCATGTTCTCCATCCCCGTCAGCTCGGTAAGGTGACCAGGCCGAACAGCACCAGCGTGAGCAGGGCCAGGCCCGCCATGATCAGAACAGTGGTGATGAACGAGGCGGCCAGAGAGAGACGCCGCGAGGGACGGTGGACCAGATGCTTCTCCAGCTCACCGCTCGCGACCAGCCGCTCGTACTCGAGACGGTGGTCGTGCTTGAACTCATCGATGGGGATCACTCCAGTGAAGATCGCCGTACTCATCGGGAAGCGCTCGGGACGGAAGTGCACGTTGAAAAAGTGCACCGAGTTCAAGAAGATCGCCGCCAAGAGCGCCTCTTCGGCATGCACCAGATTGGCGATATTGAAGGTCCAGCCCGGCAGGATGAGGGAGGTCTTGTCCGGCATGAAGAGGATGAGCCCGGAAAGACCGATCACCGTGGCACCCCAGAAGGGCGCCCAATAGTCGAACTTCTGCCAGTAGGTCCAGTGGCCGAACTGAGGGCGCGGACCGCGGCCGAGGAACCACTTGAACATGTCTCTCAGGTCCCGAAGGTCCTTGAGGTTGGGGACCAAGGATGTGCTGCCGAACCACTCGAACGTCTTACGCTTGCGCCAGATATTGCTGGTCGCGATCGCCAAATGCGCGAAGAAGATCGTGAGCCAGATGACGGCCGCCGTGCGGTGGATGATGCCCTCCATGCGAATGCCGCCGAGGAATTCCACCACCGCCTTGGCCCAAGCCGTATGCGAGAACAGCAGGGTCGTGCCCGTCAGGATCAGGGTCATGGTGGCGATGGCGAAGAGGAAGTGGATCCAGCGCCAGACCACGGGGAAGCGGCGGAAGTAGACCAGGTCGGGCTGGCTCAGGTCCTCGACGAAGCCCTTGCCCTGAATGCGGTCCATCACTTCGCGGTAGAGCCAGAGCAGAACGTGGACCCAGAAGAAGGCCATGACGGAGAAGACCAGAATCTCCATGAACACCCGGAAGGCCCATAGGCCCGGATAGTGCTCCCGGTCATGGGCGTCGCCGTGAGGCCAGAAGCTCAGGAAATTCTCGTTGGCCTCTGTGTGGCAGTTTCGGCAGTTCTCCAGGCGATTGCTGGCGTGGATCTCCGAGGTCGGATCGTCCTCGCTCTTCACCAAGTGCCCGCCGTGGCAGTCGTGACACTTGGCGGCATCGGTGTAGCCGAGGCGGTGAACCTGGCCGTGATAGGACTTGAAGTAGGTGCGCTGGGCCTCCTGATGGCAGTCGCCGCAGTTCTTGGTGATCTGCAGCTTCGCCTTGTCGGTCTCGGGCGAAGCGATCTCGTGCGTGGTGTGGCAATCGGAGCACACCGCCGACTCGCTGTCCCGCTCCTCCAGCACCGCCTTGCCATGATCGGAGGTGCGGTAGTCCTCCAGCTCCTTCTCGTGACAGCGGCCGCAGATCTCGGGGTTCTTCAGGCGGTGCTCGGCGCGCTGGATGCTGCCCAGCTCGCCGACATTGTGGCCCTCGTGACAGTCGTAGCAGGTGGCGTTGGTGCGCGACTGGTCCAGCTCGTTGGGCTGAGCGTGGATCGACTGCATGTAGCTGGCGATCTGCTCGTTGACGACCTTGAGACGCTCATGCTTGCCGTCGGGGTCGTTCTTGTGCTGCTCCCAGGTGTCGCGGTGGCACTCGATGCAGCCGACGATGACCGCCGGCGCCTTGCGATGGGGGACGCGATCGATGGTGACGTGGCAGCTGGTGCACGTCTGGGAGCCGTGGACGCTGGCCTCGATCTGCTCGCCATGGACGAAGATCTCGACCGGCGAGCCGTCGTCCCGCACATCGGTCTGATGCTCCTGATCGCCATGACAGGTCAGGCAGCGTTCATTGGGAATGACCCGCTTGCCGGTCTCCGGATCGAAATGGTCGATCATCAGCCCTTCGTCGGGCTCCGTCATGACTGCGAAGGCGACGGGCACGACGATCGTGCAGAGAAGCGCCGCCAAGAGGCTGACGATTCCGATGTTGGCGATGCGGCTTGGCATCGTGGCTCCTCCGGTTTCCTCGGTCATCTTAAGTATTTTTGTTGCAGATCAAGCCAGCGATGCGGATTGCGGAGTTTCGCGACGTGCTCTCCCCGAGGCATCCGACGCGGCGCATCCGGAGCTGGCAGCGCGAAGCGCAAGCCGCGCTACGCGTGCCGATCGCTGCGCATGCGGGTCAGAGCGTCCGACCGTTGGAGATGCACTCGAAGAACGCGCACCCATGACGGCGGACGGGTCAAGAGCCACCTTGGATCCCTCATCTCGACAGATCCCCAATCTCGACGGTTTGGGACCGCGGCGCTCAGCGTTCGCTCAACATCGGTTGGGGCGAGCGAAAAGCGAACCCTGGTCATCAACAGCCGAAGTCTCGGCCTCGCGGAGGGGTTCCGCGCCTAGGTCGGGGAGGTTTTCGAGGGATTCGTCCATCTGGGCGCAAACCCCACTGCCCCCACCGCCCCCGCTGATCCCGAGTAACCGCTGGGCCAGGCATTCGCAAAGCCGCGAAACATTCAAAATCAAGGAGTCTCGCGGCTCATTGCCCCCGCATTCTGCGTGATGGCATTGAAAATGATCAACCACACCGGCGAGCCAGGCTGTAATGTTTCTGAGCTAGATCAAAAGATATGAATTTTCATACTTCCGTTGGACGCCGTGTTGGTGCCTTCTGGTGCACGCGACGTTCGTCGAGCCTGCGGAGAAGGATCGGATGTGATGAGCCCCATCGCGAAGCGGCGTAGCGCGGTGATGTCTTCGGGTCCGTGGTCAGTGCCAGTGGTGCAGCGATCCTTGTCCCGATTTCAGTCGAGGCTATGGTGGCAGCTGTTCGCGATGCCCCAGCGGCCGCGGTTGAAGGCGAGCACGGCGTCGGTGCTCCGCGGGTGATGGCTGCTGAGGCCTTAGAGGGCTTGGCGAAAACGGGGACGGCGAAACAAGGAGGCCGGGTGACCGAGGGTGATGGCTCACCCGCCGTCACCAACGATCTGGACATGCCCAATTCGGGCATCCGGCTCTTCGGTCTAAGCGGGTGCTCAGTCGGACAGACTCCTAGCTAGCCGGAGGACGCCAGAGCGACCGAAACATGTGTAGCGCGATGGGTATTCCAAGCACCGGCCAGCCGCCTGAGGACGGGAAATTGGCTGCGATGGCCCCATGTCCTCGGCAGTAGGCGCTAGGAAGGTCTCGGCCGACCGGCGTCGCTCAAACCAATCCTGAGACACGAAAACATCGAGGTGATTGTATGAAATTGGTCAACAACGTGGGCAAGCAAGACCGTAACATCCGTTTCGCCGCAGGCGGTGCCGCGATCCTGCTAGGCATCGTCACTGGCCTGTGGTGGTTGGACATCATCGGCCTCATTCTGCTGGGGACGGCCTACTTTGGCACCTGCCTCGCCTACGTCCCGCTCGGGATCAACACGGCGAAAGATGCTGCGGACGACTGAAGCAATCGACGCCGTACCAGCCGTGAGATTCATCGCTTCCAACCCTCGGGACACATTCCACATTGCCCATCTTGCGCGGGCCAGTATGCCCGTGGCGGTGTCCCCGAGGTGGAGGCGACTGACACGCTAAAGGACGGCTTCGGCTGCCGTGCCATGAGGCTGCTCTGCCCAGGGCGACGAACGTTCGTTCACGGCAGTCGAGTTCAACCTGGATGGACCGGTCGCTCGGAGAGTGGGCCGTCCATTCGAAGCCGGCCGACCGACCAACCGAACGTCAATCTGAAGCGTAACGGACCTTTTGGCGGCACCTCAAGAACCAGAGTCAACCCAAAGGCACGTTTGCGAGTGCGCTTCTGTCTGTGAAACCAACCCTCGGCAAGGGGCCACCCTGGCCACGGACAGGACATCCTAGCCACGCCGGGAGCCCAGCCATGGACTGAGGCAGGAGATTGGCCGGGGTAAGACGCCCAGACAACCCGCAACGACTTGGCTGACGGACATTGCGAGCGGTGCCAGCGCGCATCCCCGGACGCTGGGGTTCTAAAGCCCAAACCCTCGAGAATTCCGAAGCGACTATTTATCGATCACTTACATTCATCGCCTCTCACGAAAAATGGTTCTTCTGCTGGCTTCTGCTGAACGTAACTTATTGATTTTTTATGGTCGACAGAAATTTCCGGGGTTTGGGCTTACAACCCCCTTGTGAGCAAGGGCAAAAGGGAAGACCTGACCCCGTCGATGACCCCGTCGATGTGATCCCCGACATCGAGGTTCGCTGGGTGCGGCGTCCGCGCAGCCAGATTCGTGTGGCGAGGAAATATAGGACAGTCACGCGGCCGACAGCCAGAGCAGCTACTGCCCTTGGCAAAGCGGCAGTGGAGAGGGCTGCGGAGCGGGACGTTTGCGTGTGTATTCCGCGATCCTCGGCCCGAGGTGCTCCTTAGGCCAATACTTCGGAGCGCCGATCTCCTTCAGACAGGATGCATTCCAGTACAGCTCCGACCGCGACAAGGAGCGCCCGCCTGCCACCGCCCGTGTGACGGCGTCGATGTCGGCCGCCTCGGGATAGAGATACAGGGTGGTCGGATCACCATCTGTCATCCTCACGATCTCTTGGGCATCCGACGGCGACCAACTGGTACAGCCGCTACTGCGGCCGCCGGAGTAGTCCACCAGCCTTCCCAGCGGCACGTAGCCCGCTTCATTCGCATGGGGGCTGCCGGGCTCCCGCAGCAGACACGCGCCCTTGATCAAGACCGCCGCATGTCCGCCGATCGCACGCTGCTCGGCGTTCGCGGTCTCGCCTTCGCCGTCGAAGGGAACGAAGGAGCGCATCAGAAGCGTCTTCCGCTTGGCCGAGCTGCCGTAGTAACCCTTAAACGAGGTCCGCGTTTCGCCGGTGACATAGACGCCGCCTGCCGTCAGTCTCGAGCCCAAGGCGTTGCTGAAATGCTTCGCGCAGCGTTTTCCGTTCTTGAAATCCCCGATGCCATTCAACGTGCGACCGCCGCCGTGGCCGGAGGAAACCGCACGAAATGACCGCTGAGATTCGCAGATGATGTAGAACCGGCGCCCGACCCCGCCATTGCTCGAGCTGTGCGGGCGCGTCGCATCCATAGCGAAGTAGCAGGGATTGCGAATGGCCCCTTCGCGCACCTTTTTCCAGTAAAGCGCACGTGCCCTCTGCAAGATTGGCAATGCGATTTGCCCCTCTCTTTCGCCGACATGGGCCTTTAGCCAGGTCGGGATCGCGGCTTGCGGCTCTGCGGCGAAAGCCGGCGGCGACGCCGATAAAGCGATGACAGCGATGAAGAGACTCAGGATCGTCAAAAGGCCGGATCTGAGTCGCATCGATCAATCCTCGCTCCACCGGGTTTTGCGCTTCGGGCACTTCTTGCAGCGTTTCTGCTCAAGGTACTTCTTGCAGCACTTCTCGGATTTCTTGCTCATCGCGAACCCCGCATGACAGGCGAGCGTGGACTAGGCGGCCGTGGTGTCCTGCGCTTGTCCGATCTGTTTAGCGAGAGCCGCCAGCTCGTTGTCGATCAGCATCAAGGCTTGCCCCTGGTCGCCGAATAGACGGACACGACCAAGGATATCCTTGACGGTCGCCTCTTCCTCGATCTGCTCTGTGACGAACCAGTGCAGGAAAATGTTGGTCGCATGGTCCTTTTCCGTAAGGGCGTGGTCGACCAGCTCGTTGATACAGGCCGTGACGCCACGCTCGTGGGTAAGGGTCTGCTCGAACATCTCGATCACGCTCGGCTCAACCGCTGCGGGCGCGGCGACATCGCCAATCTGGACGACGGCATCCTGATCGATGAGGTAGCGGTACATTTTCATGGCATGCTCAAGCTCCTCGCCATGCTTGGCGAAGAACCAGGCCGCCACACCCCTCAGGCTCATGGTCTCGGCCTGTGCCGAGAGGGCGAGGTAGAAATTGGCGGAGTACATCTCGCGGTTGATCTGGGCGTTGATGCGGCTGGACATCTCTTGGGAAATCATCGAGGCGTGCTCCTAGTCGTCTGTGGGCTGGTTTGCAGTCACGTGATACGGAGAGATGATGGCACGAGCCCCATCGGGCAAGGGTGCAGCCCGGAAGCAGGGCGATCCCGAGCCGCAGATCCCGCGCGGCGCCAACACATTGCAGGTCGCGAGCGCGTGTCCCTGGGCACTTCATCGAGTGGCTTGCAAGGCTCAGAACACCGAATGCTCGCCGCGCTCGGCCGTCTCGGAGCCATCGACGAGCTGCCGGTAGTAATCGAACAGGGTGTCCTGGCCGGTCTCGGGCGTTGCGTCGGCATCGTAGAGACCGGTCTCGGGGTCGAGGACCAGCATGGATTCCGTTGCGTAATAGTGACCGATCCGGGCCAGCTCGGCCTTGACGGCCAGACGTGGAGCCACCTTTCCCAGCACCCCCAGGACCGCCGCGATGCCGCTGATGAGCGAGACCGGCACCTGCTTGAAACGTGGCTCGCGACCAAGCAGCTCGAACAGAAACTGTCCTTGCTCGAGCGCCGTGATGGCCGGACCCGGTCCGCCGATCGGCAAGATCTTGTCGTGCAGCGATGGGTCTTCCAGGCAATCCGCGAGATAGGCCGCCAGATCCGCGTCGCTGATCGGCTTGCAGGCGGTCAGGGTGCCGTCGCCGAACACCAGATAAGGCTTCCCCTGCTGGACCCGCGATACCTGGCCCGACAGTGATTTGAAAAAGGCCGTCGGACGGACGATCGAGTAGGTCAGTCCGGACTCCATCAGCGCCTGCTCGAAGGCGAGCTTGGCCTGCTGAAAGGCCAGCCTCGGCCGCTGTACGCAGATCGCCGACAACAGCACCATCTGTGTCGCGCCCGCGCTCTTGGCCTGCGCGAGCAGGCCCATGTGGGCCTGGTGATCGATCGCCCAGGCATCGCGCGGCTCGCCTGTCCGCGATGCGAGACAGGACACCACCGCATCGAAGTGCTCGTTGCGGAATCCATGCTCGGCAAGCGAGGCGGGATCGGTGACGTCGGCGAAGCGCACCTCGGCCCCCTGCAAGCAGTCCAGCGGCCGCTCCTGCATCGACGCATCGCGCGCGCGTGGGCGGACGACGCAGACAACCTCGTGACCGCGCGCCAGCAAGGCGGAAACAGTCGCGCGCCCAATGGTGCCGGTGCCCCCGACCATGAGGACGCGACGGGGTTGTTTAGTGTCGCTCACATTCATTCGCGTCGCTCGCATTCATCGGTCCGTGCTCGTTGTGCTCTAGGCTTGAATCCAAAGTCTGGACATCGACATCTGTCGCGGTCCGTGACGCGCAACAGACTGGGCGAGTGGAATCGCTGAACTCGCGCGCGGGCGCATCAGAATACCAGAGTGCGGCAGGCTCAAACTAGGCTGTCGAAATCGGGCCAGCAATTCTAAATTTGCGCCTGCATGACGCCTGGGCGGTGGCTGGGCCGGTTGAAGCGCCTCGAGCATGAGGTCAAACAGCTGCTCCCAGGAGTCTAAAGTACAGGTACTGGGTCAACGCCCTCAAATGCTCGAAGAAGGTGCGTCGTGAAGGCAATTCACGGCGTACCGCCCGGTAGGCGAGATCGAGTCGATCGAGCAGGGTATGGACGAGGAAGGCCAACAGGATCAGGCTCGCCAACAGGGAGGCGAGATGCTGTTTTCCATGCCCGTAGTTGTGCTCGAAATGGTAGCCCTGGGTTTTGAGGGTATTGTTGTTCTCGTTCTCGACCTTCCAGCGACTGCGTCCCGCCGCGACAAACGCCACGACATTCTCGGCGGAGACTGGCTCGGAGCTGGCCCAGGCGTTGTGGTAGAGCACGCGCCCCTGCGCATCGGTGGTGGTGAGCTCACACCAGCCGACGCGCAGGGCGTCGTCGCCATCGCGCAGGGGAAGATCATTGAGCCAGCGATAGGTGTTGGTGAGGCGCTCGCGGCCCGTCCAGCGTGTTTTGACCAAAGTCGACACCTCGCCGTTGCGCTCGAAATCCGCCACCCACTCGTAGAGGAGCTGATGGGAGGTTGGCAGACACACGAACAGAAAGGCGCAGCCCTGCGCGAGCACGTGCTCGCAAAACGGCTGATGGCAATAGAGGTCATCCCCGAGCAGGGTCGTGCGCCAGGAGGCGGTGTGCTCGCCCCACTGCTGCAGCCAGCGCTTGGCGGCGCTGAGTTCACAGTCTTGTTTCTCCTGTCCGTCCTGCGGGTGCACGAACGCCGCCGGCAAGGGGAAGACATCGCTCTGTCCGGGCGCGACGATGACCGGCGTGATGGCCACATGATAGAACTGCGTCTGGCCGCTGTTGAGCGTGCGCGTGGAGCATTGCGGACAGCCGATCGCGCACGAGCCATGGTATTCCGTGCCATCAAGGGCAATCAAGAGGCGTCCATCGGCTTGGCGATGCGTCTCTAACGCGCCCTGCTGGTGCGCGGCGTCGACAAGGTTCATGAACACCGCGTCGAGATGCGTCCGGGAGATCGGATCGAGCAGATTGCCAATCTGCTGTGTGCTCGGAATCTGATGTACGCCAAACAACGAACCGGCATTGTTGCGCCCGCGCTCCTTCTGCATCCGGCGTTGATCGTCGAGAAACGACGGACTCTGCATGAAGAACACTGAGAACGCACTCAGCGCGGCGTCACCGATCACATACTTCTGATGATTTCCACCCCAGGGCTGTGAAGGTCACGATTCGCGTATGCGTGCAACCGTTTGATTTGCCTGTTGTGCGCTGCCTCGAATCCGGTGCTGGCCACCGGAGCCCCGCCCAAGAGTCGACGTAAGATACTAATTATGAAAGTTGTATTTTTGCACCTTCAAGGCCCTGGATTTCCACCCTTGCGATGGTCGGGCAGCGCGAACAACGCCTCTCGAATGTGATCAACCATGCCCTTCACCGAGAAGAGTGGTGGCGTTGGCTTGGGAGGCACTGTTGGCTTCAGGGCCATTGGGGATTCCTGTCGGCTCGAAAAACCATTATGACATCATGGTCTTAAATTTAGAACTGCTGGGGTGCGCATTGCGCGTCGACATCGGTCAAGTATCGGCGGACGGGCTCTTGCGCGACGTGGCTCGCCGATCACAACAATCCAAGCGGCGGGGGTGATTCACTCGCTCCGCGTATAGAAGATGCTCTTGCCTGGGACATCCTGCTCGGGGTCGTACTCCCTCGGCAGGCTGTGGGCGATGCCCTTGTGACAATCGATGCAGGTCAGGCCGGCTTCCTCGGCATCCTGGTGTCCCTGCGAGCTGCGGGATTCCTGCTTGTTGTAGTCCATGGAGTCGAAGTCGTGGCAGTTGCGGCATTCGCGCGAGTCGGTGCGCTTCATGGTGCGCCACACGTTCTGCGCCAGACGGAAGCGGTGCGCCTCGAACTGCGCGGGCGTGTCCAGATCGCCCTTGAAGTGGTGAAAGAGCTCGTTGCTCGCCTGGATCTTGCGCACGACCTTGTGCACCCAGTCCTTTGGCACATGGCAGTCCGGGCAGGTCGCGCGCACCCCGGTGCGGTTGCTGTAATGGATGGTGTCCGTGTACTCCTGATAGACATTGACCTTCATCTCGTGACAAGAGATGCAGAATTGCTCGGTGTTGGTCGCCTCCATGGCGGTGTTGAAGCCGCCCCAGGCGATGATGCCGATGACGATGCCCACCGACAGGATGAGCCAGGTCGCGCGACGGACTGGGGACTTGGGTGCTGAGGTCTTGCTGTGCTCGGACATGATGGTCTTCCCGAATCGCTGATAGGAGCGCTGTGCTGACCGCTCGGGTCAGTCCCCATCGAAGACGTTGTCGACCAGCGGAATCGCCCCGGTTTGCGGGGCGTGGCACTGGGTGCAGAAGTAGCGCCTCGGCGCCAGATGGTCGAGCTTGACGCCGTCGCGATCGAAGAAATGGCTGTCGCCCACCTTCGGGGCCTTGGCGACCTCGAAAGTCGCCGGGCTGTGGCACTTGAGGCAGCCGTTCTGACGCAGGTCGATGCTGTACTTGTCGATTGGGTGCGGGATCATCGGCGGCTGCTTTTCCCAGCCGCGCCCGAACCCGCCAGGCACGGCCAGCGTGGCTTTGTGGGGCGTCGGACCTGACCCATCCATCAGCGCGTTGCCCCGAAGCGACGCCTCGTCCGCGGCACAAATGGCACTCGCCAGGCAGGCTGCCGCTAACCCCAATCGCATGGCTGCCATCGATGTATTCATCGCTTTCTCTATCCTCCCGGTTGACTGGATACGGGGTGTCGCGTCGCAGTCTCCGCGCCGCGCGCCGCCGTGCTCGCACCGTCGTCCACGGGCTCGCTCAGGCCGAGGCCAGCGCGCCGGTACGCGAGCGTGAAGCCAAAGACGTTCTTGGCGCAGACGTCGATGCAGCGTCCGCAGTTAGTGCACTGCCGATCCGTAATGAGCGGGCCGATGCCCTGGGCGGCGCCCTTGAGGGCGGGTTTGATGACCTGTGGCTCCGGACAGATGGCGAAGCAGTCCATGCAATCGTCGCAGTGCTCCCGCCGGGCAGCCGCAACCCGCACGGCTGGTCTGATGCCGATGAGCCCGTAGAAGGCGCCGACCGGGCAGAGATGACCGCACCAGCCGCGACGCACCACGAAGAGATCGTAGAGAAGCACCGCGATCATCAACGTCCAACCCCAACCCATCCCGAAGATCAGCCCGCGATGGGCGATGGAGACCGGGTTGATGTACTCCCAGGCGATCACGCCGGTCGCTAGCGGAAACAACAGAATTAGACCGAGCAGCCAATAGCGTGCATCCCGCGGAATCCGTCCGCTGGCGCGAATGTCGAGGCGGCGCCCCAGCCAGGCGGCCAGGTCGCTCACCAGATTGACCGGACAGACCCAGGAGCAGAAGACCCGTCCACCGACCAGGGCGTAGAAGACGAGCACGATCAGCGCCCCGATCAGACCACTGGCGACCGGCCAGGCGCCCGAGAGCATCGACTGCGCCAGCAGCAGCGGATCGGAGAGCGGCAGGATACCCAGGGTCATGCTGGCGGACAGGTTGCCGGTCACGATCCAGATCCCGACCACCGGGCCGGCAAGAAAAAGCGCCAGGATGCCGAACTGGCTCGCGCGCCGCAGCAGCAGCCATCGATGCGCCTTGAGCCAGCCCTGCTCCGCGCGCGCGGTCTGACCGGGAAAGGCGTTCATCTAGAGCGCCCCCTTGCGATTGAGTACATCCAGTGGGTTGTCTGGGATCGGGCTCGCCGGCTGTCCCGGCACAGCCTCCTGGATCAAGCCGCGACCGCCATGCTCGTATCGCATGCCCTCGGGCAGGTTGTAGCGATGCTCGACGTCCGGCGTGACCAGCGCCCCGCCGGCCTCGTGTTTCTGCTCCCAGCCCAAGCGGTAGTGCGCCCCGAGCTGTCCCTTGGCCAGATGGCGCGGCAGCACCTTGATCGCCGCCACGTCCAGGATGCAGGCTTCCTCGCACTTGCCGCAGCCAGTGCAGTGTTCCGAATGGACCACCGGGACGAACCGCGCATGCTTGCCGGAGCGCGCGTTGTGCTGCATGTCGAGCGTGATCGCCTCGCCCCGGATCGGACAGACGTTGAAACACACCTCGCAGCGCAGCCCCTGGAAGGCGATGCAGTTTTCCTGATCGATGAGCACCGCGAGCCCCATGTCGGCCTTGCTGATGTCGGTCAGGGCGTGATCGAGCGCGTTGGTCGGACAAGCGGCGACGCAGGGGATGTCCTCGCACATCTCACAGCCGGCCTCACGGGCGACGAAATAGGGCGTCCCGGTCGGAATCTTGTCGCCCAACCGGGCCAGATGCAGCATGTCGAAAGGACAGTCGCGCACGCAGAGACCGCAGCGGATACAGGCACCGTTGAAGTCATCCTCCGGCAACGCGCCCGGCGGGCGGATCGCCCAGGCCGGCAGACTGGTCGCGCGCTGGCTGTAGAGACCCAACCCGAGCCCGAACAGACCGACGCCGCAGGCTGTTTTCATCACACCTGTGATGAACTGGCGGCGGTTGAGGGTCGCGCGGGGGCTGGTGCTTCGGGGGCTCATGATGGACTTGGTCAGTTGTCAGTTGTCAGTTGTCAGTTGTCAGTTGTCAGTTGTCGGACTGGATGATCCAGCGGTTTGGTCCGCGTCAGACCCGATTAGGAGTGCGCTCCGTTCTTGCCAGCCACGCATCTGGTGACGAAGCTCTGCTTCGGGTGGCCCACGGCGACGTGAAGCTGGAGCTTCGTGACCAATCAACGCCGTCAGACACGCGCCACCTTGCACGCGCATTTCTTGTAATCCGTCTCCTTCGATAGCGGGTCCGTGGCGTCCAGGGTCAGCTTGTTCACCAAGCGGTTGGCGTCGAACCAGGGGATGAAGACCAGCCCCTTGGGCGGGCGGTTGCGGCCTCGGGTCTCGACCCTGGCTTTGATCTCGCCGCGCCGGGTCGAGATGACCGCCACCTGCCCGTCGCGCAGCCGGCGCTCCTTGGCGTCCGCTTTGCTCATGTAGATGACCGCGTCGGGCACCGCGCGATAAAGCTCCGGCACGCGCCGGGTCATGGAGCCGGAATGCCAGTGCTCCAGCACCCGGCCGGTACAGAGCCAGAGGTCGAACTCGCCATCCGGGCTCTCGGCGGCCGGCTCGTAGGGGGCGAAGATGATGTTGGCTCGGCCATTGGGGTTGCCGTAGAAATAGACGTCACCCTTGGCGACCTCAGGGTTGTAGTGCCGCACATGGGGATCATAGCCCTCGCGGAAGCGCCACAGGGTCTCCTTGCCGTCGATCACCGGCCAGCGCAGACCGCGCGCCTTGTGGTAGGCCCCGAACTCAGCCATTTCGTGGCCCCTCTTGAGGATGGCCGGACCGGTGTTGAACATCCGGTACTCCTCGAACAGACCCTTTTGGACGTAGTAGCCAAAGTCCTTGCTCTCATGGTTGTCGTACTCATTGCCCCGGTCGTCGACGACCTTGCCATCGAAGGGGAAACTGTCGACCTGACCGTTGGTGTAGAGCACCTGATAGAGGGTCTTGCCGGCATACTGGGGCATCTTCTCGATCAGCTCCGGCGACCAGACCTCCTCCACCTTGAAGCGCTTGGCGAATTCCATGATCTGCCAGACGTCGGACTTGGACTCGCCCGGCCCCGACACCTGCTCGCGCCAGAACTGGGTGCGCCGCTCGGCGTTGCCATAGGCGCCTTCCTTCTCGACCCACATGGCGGTCGGCAGCACCAGATCCGCCGCCTGCGCGGAGACGGTCGGATAGGGATCGGAGACGGTGACGAAGACCTCCGGGTTGCGCCAGCCGGGATAGGACTCCTCGTTCAGATTGGCCGCCGCCTGCATGTTGTTGTTGCACATCTGCCAATAGCAGTTGAGCTTGCCGTCTTTCATCATGCGGTGCATGAGCACGGCGTGATAACCGACCTTGCCGGGGACCGTCCCGTCCGGCAGCTTCCAGATCTTCTCCGCGAAGGCGCGATGCTCGGGCTTGGTGACGACGAGATCCGCCGGCAGCCGGTGCGCGAAGGTGCCGACCTCGCGCGCGGTCCCGCAGGCCGAGGGCTGCCCGGTCAGTGAGAAGGGGCTGTTGCCGGGCTCGGAGATCTTGCCCATCAGCAGATGGATGTTGTAGCAGCCGTTGTTGGCCCAGACGCCCCGGGTGTGCTGGTTGAAGCCCATGGTCCAGAAGGAGCTGACCTTCTTATTCGGGTCCGCGTAGGCTTTGGCCAGGCGCAGCAGATTCGCCTCGGGCACGCCGGATAGCTTGGCGGTGTATTCCAGCGTGTAGGGCGCAACCTGTTTGGCGAACTCCTCGAAGCTCGACGGCATTTTCTCGCCGACGCCCGCGTTGGCGGCCTTCTTTTCCAGCGGATGCTCGGGCCGCAGGCCATAGCCGATATCGGTGGTCGCGGTCTCGAACTGGACGTGTTTGTCGATGAAGTCCTGGTTGTAGGACTTGGTCTCGATGATGTAATTGGCGATGTAGTTGAGGATCGCCAGATCCGTCTGGGGCGTGAAAACGATGGGGTTGTCGGCCAGCTCGAAGCAGCGGTGCTCGAAGGTCGAGAGCACGTGCACCTCGCAACCCGGCCGCGACAGGCGCGTATCGGTCAGGCGCGACCAGAGGATGGGATGCATCTCGGCCATGTTGGCGCCCCAAAGCACGAAGACATCCGCGTGCTCCAGGTCGTCGTAGCAGCCCATGGGCTCGTCGATCCCGAAGGCGCGCATGAAACCGACCACGGCGGTCGCCATGCAATGCCGGGCGTTGGGGTCCAGGTTGTTGGAGCGCATCCCGGCCTTGAGCAGCTTGGAGGCGGCGTAGCCCTCCCAAACCGTCCACTGACCGGAGCCGAACATCCCGACCCGCGAGGTCATCTCGTCGACCGTCTTGCCCTGGTTCTCCTCCATGGAGCGGCGGATGGATTTCTTCCACTGCTCCGCCATGACGTCGAAGGCTTCGTCCCAGCTCACCGCCTCGAACTCGCCGTCCTTGTGGAACTGGCCGTCCTTCTTGCGCAGCAGCGGCTGGGTCAGGCGGTCCTGTCCATAGAGAATCTTAGGCAGGAAGTAGCCCTTGATGCAGTTCAGCCCCCGGTTGACCGGCGCGTCCGGATCGCCCTGGCTGGCGACCACGTGACCGTCCTTGACGCCGACCAGCACCGAGCAGCCGGTGCCGCAGAAGCGGCAGGGCGCCTTGTCCCAGCGAATGCCCAGATCCGCCGCCGGGTCCGGGGCCTGGGCCGGCGCAACGCCGGGCAGCGCCACGCCAGCCGCGGTGGCGGCGGCCAGCGCCGCCTGGGACTTGATGAATTCACGCCGGGTCATGGTCACGGGCGGTTCCTCCTGGGATGTTCAGTGTGCGTTCGCTTGGACCGGGTCGCGCCCGGCCTCAGCCCTCGGCGGCTTGCGGGTCCGCGCGCAGCGCGCGTCCGTCGCAGTGATAGATGAGGACGGCGTTGATCACCCCCTCGATCAGGGGGAGCGCCCCAAGCTGATCCGCCGCTCGGTGCCCGACCTGGTCCTCGATCGTGACCACCAGCCTATCGACCTCCGCCCCGCCGTGGACCTCGACGCCGGGCAGCGCCTCCAGACGGGCGGCGATCTCCAGCCCACGACCGGGCCTGACCTGCACGACGCAGCTCAGGATATCGCCATCGATCGGCTCGACCGGACTGGCATCTCTCACGGGTTTCATGATGGCTGGACTCCCATGGCAAGCGGTCCCCTGCCCCACCTCGCCGTCGCGGTCCACTGGGGTCCGTCGATCCCAGCCAGGGCGCGCAACTGTGTCAGCGACGTAATCCGAATCTGGCGTCGCTCGATCTCGATCAGCCCCCGTCGCGCCAGGCCATGCAGCTCACGCGAGAAGGTCTCGGGCGACACGTTGAGACAGGAGGCGACGACCGACTTAGCGGCCGGCAGGGTGAGACTGGCTTGATCCGCCGCCGCCCGGTTCGTTTCCGCCTCGCGCAGCAGAAACCCCGCGACCCGCTGCCCCGCCGAATGCAGACAGCAGGCTTCCAGATCGGCGGTGAGCCGCTGGGTGCACTGTGCCATGAGCGTCAGCATCCGGAAGGCGACCTCCGGCCAACGCTCCATGGCACGGCGCACCCGTGGCAGACGCACATGCAGCAGGCGTGCGTCGGACAGAGCCTGCGCATGGAGCGGATAAGGCTCGCAGAGAAAGGCTGCCGCCTCCGCGAAGGTCTGACCCGGCAGCACGATATCCAACACCCGCTCCGCGCCATCGGACGAGAGCACAGCAAGCTTGACCCGCCCCTCGATCAGCACGTAGAAACCATCGAGCCGCTGGCCCTTCTCGCACAGCACCTGATCGCGCGTCGCGGAGCGCTCGCGACAGCCGCCCGCGATCATGCGCAGCGCCTCGCGCGGCAGAGATCGGAAACCGGGAACCGTCTCGAGCAGCGGAAGACAGGCGTTCTCGAGGTCTGGGCGATTCACGTCGGCGCGGTCCTCTCGGTGGCATGGCGGTCGTGGCCCGCCGGTTCTTGATTCAGCTCAAGACTAGGCCTTCCCTGAAGCCGTGCAAGCGGTTGAAAGACTGAGCGAAAGACTCCTAGATACCTCCATGGTGGTAGTCGCTCTTTGAGCCCAAGCGTCGGAAATCATGGTTGTTTCGCCCGAACGTCCAAGGCGCGGCGCGCCAGGGTTCCAAACTCCGGCGATTTGGTGGTACCCCCTTTGCCCCTCCCCCGCCATGGTCTAAAAGGTCCACATGAACCCATCGCGCGATCCATCCCGGCGGCGGCCGATCCTGGTCGTCCTGGGGCTGTTGCTGGCCGGAGTCGTCGGGCTGGGCGTGACCGGCATGATCAGCTCGATCGTCATCGCGGAGATCAATCGAGGGATGGCGACCGCGGTGAACCAATCCGGCACCCTGCGCATGCAGTCTTACCGGATCGGCATGGCGCTGGCGGACGAACGCATCCCCTGGCAGGCGCGGCGCGTCGAGGTCGAGCGACTGGCGGCGGAATACGAGCAGCGGCTGATCAGCGCCCGACTGACGGCGGCGCTGCCGCCGGATGCGAGTGATCCGGTTCGGCTCGCCTACGAGCGGGTGCGTTGGCGCTGGACACACGAAATGCGGCGCACCCTGCACCGCCTCAGTCAGACCCCCGAGCCCACTCCCGCGATCCGCGCCGAGCGTCTCGCCTATCTGGACCAGGTGGACGATTTCGTCGACGACATCCACACCCTGGTGCGGGTGCTGGAGGAGCGCGCCGAGCATCACATCGACCTGCTGCGCTGGATTCAGGCCAGCGCGCTGGTTCTCATGATCGCGCTCGTGCTGTTCAGCCTGGTGGTGGTCAGACGCCGTGTGGTCGCGCCGCTCGGGGCGCTGCTGGACAGCGCCGACCGTGCCCGCCGCGCCGACTTCTCGGGCCACACCCCCTTTGTGGGAAGCGACGAGCTGGGACGTGTCGGCGCAGCCATGAACCTCATGACCCAGGGACTCTCGGGCCTCTGCGGGGAGCTTGAGGCGCGGGTGGCGGACAAGACCCGCGACCTGGAGCGCTCCAACCGCTCCCTGTCACTGCTCTATCGGACCAGCCGCGCGCTCGACGAGTCGCCGCTCTCGGACGCCACTCTGGGCCAGGTGATCGCGGACATGCGCCGCCAGCTCGGGCTTCCGGGGGTAGCCATTTGCCTGCGCGACGACCTGCGGGTGAACGGCCGCGACTATATCGGCACCGGGCCCATCCGACGGCCTGGCGCGTCCTGTCCGGCGGACGACTGCGGCCTCTGCGCGGGTCCGGCGCTGGTCGAGCAACCCGACTCGGACGCCACCCCGGTCGCCCGCTTCGCGATTCGCGACCAGGACCGCGTCTACGGAACCCTGCGCGTCGCCCTCCCCCCCGGCGGCGCCTTGGAGCCCTGGCAGCAGCCGCTGCTCGAAGCGCTGGCGGGACATCTAGCCAACGCCCTGCACCTCATGTGCCGCCTGCATGAGGGCCGGCGTCTCGCCCTGCACGAGGAGCGCGGGATCCTCGCGCGCGAGCTGCATGACTCGCTGGCGCAGTCGCTGTCCTATCTGAAGATCCAGGTCACGCGCCTGGAGGCGGCGCTGCACGAGCCCGGCGGCGGTACCGATCGCAACCTGCCCACGCCCGCCGAGATCCTGAGCGAGATCCGTGAGGGCATCGGCAGCGCCTACCGCCAACTGCGCGAGCTGCTGACCACCTTCCGGCTGCGCATCGACGGGCGCGGGCTCGCCAACGCGCTGGCCGAAACGGCCGAGGAGTTCCGCCGGCGCGGCGACATCGTGATCAGCCTCGACGACCGCCTGCCCGCCGGGCTGCTCTCGCCGAACGAAGAGGTGCACGTCATGCAGATCATCCGCGAGGCGCTGTCCAATGTGGTGCGTCATGCCGAGGCGAGGCACTGCCAGATCCAGCTCGCCAGCTCCGGGGACGAAATCCGGGTCACGATCGCCGACGACGGCAAGGGCCTCGACGAATCGCACACCGACCGAGGACATTACGGCCTGACCATCATGCGGGAGCGCGCCCGGACGCTGGGCGGCCAGCTCCAGATCGAGAGTCATCCAGCGGAAGGCACCCGCGCCAGCCTGGCCTTTCGACCGCGCGGGCTTGAAGCGGGCGGGTGACGACATTCGCGACCATCCTGGCGAGGCGTGTCGCAACCGGCACCTGAGGGACTGAGACATGAACGAAGCCATCGAAACCCGCGTCCTGGTTATCGACGACCACCCGCTGTTCCGCAAGGGCGTCGCGGACCTGATCACCATGGAGCCCGCACTGCGCCTAGTCGGCGAGGCGGCGGACGGCGAAGACGGACTGCGGCTCGCCCGCGCGCTACAACCCGATCTCGTCCTCCTCGACCTCAACATGAAGGGACTGGACGGCATCGAGACGCTCAAGCGTCTGCGCGCCGACGACGCGCTAGACGCCCGCGTCGTCATGCTCACCGTCTCCGACACCGAGAGCGATGTCGTCGCCGCGTTGCGCGCCGGGGCGGACGGCTATCTGCTCAAGGACATGGAGCCCGAGGACATCCTCGCCCTGCTGCGCGAGGCAATGCGCGGCCGGCTCGTCATCAGCCCCCAACTCACCGAGCTGCTTGCCCGCGCCCTGCGCGACGCCCCCCTGCCCAGGACCCCGGACCAGGCCGATCTGACCCCCAGGGAGCGCGAGATCCTGGACCTGCTCGCCCAGGGCTGGAGTAACAAACTGATCGCCCGGGAGCTCGACCTCGCAGTCGGAACCATCAAGGTCCACGTCAAGCACATCCTCAAGAAGCTGGGATTGAAGAGCCGCGTCGAGGCGGCGGTCTGGGCGGTGAAGGCGTGATGGCGTGGCATCACACCCCCTTTGAGCCAGAGGGCGCGAGCCAGTTTCAGTGCGTCAACCCGCCACCCGATTCAGCACCGCCGCGGCTATCGAGCCAGACGACGAGGCGGTCGATCTCCTGTCCCTTGGCGGAATCGATGTCCTTGGCCTCGACCAGGGCGGCGCGGGCCAGTCCGTAGCGGCCGAGATGGATCTCGGCGACGGCCATGCCGATAAAGGCTTGGGCGTTGCGGGGGTCGAGGCTGATCGCCTCGCGGAACTGGCCGATCGCGGCGGTCTGATCCTGTTTCAGCAGCAGGGCGCCGCCGAGTCGGGTGCGCGCCAGTGCGGAGCGTGCATCCTGGGCGACGGCCTCTTCCAGCACCCGCACCGCCGCATCGATCTCGCCGGTCTGGAGCTTGGACTCGCCCTCGCGGATGAGTTCACCGACGTCGGCGGCGAACGCCGATTGGGACAGGATCGCAAGTGCGATGAGGGCTGAGCAGGGGAAACGCATGCGGGTTCCTCGGGGCAGTGTGATCGGTCGCAAGCCCGGGGACGGGCTGTCGCGCGTCTGTGGTCGCCGCGTTGCAGGCGGCTGCGGCCCCTATCCCCCGCCCTCCTCCTCGAAGGGAGGGGGCCGGAGGGGGGCGTCTTTCCTGGAGATCACCTTACTTCATCGACCCCTTCCCATAGCGCGCCTCGAAGCCCTTGCGCACGTTGTCGAGCTGCTCGGCGCTCATGCCGTTGAAGTACCAGTCATGCCCTTCGTTCGACGCGAAGTGCTTCTTTAGCATGGCCTCGGCGAAGTCTTCGTTGCCGTCCTTCTTGTGCACGACCTCCTTCAGCTCGGGGATCCACTCGAAGTAGGTGTTCTTGCTGACGTCGTAGATGCCGTGCCACCAGGTGTAATCCGGACCGTTCATGGAGGCGCCGTGGCGGGCGCGGCGTCCCTCGTGGTGCCAGATCTCCCACCAGACCCATTCGATCTTCTCGTCGAAGGGCGCGGGCGTGATGTAGCCGGCCGTCTTCAGCTCGTCCATGACGGCGGCGATCGGCTTGGCGAATTTCTCGTTGTAGAGATCGACGACATCGTCGAACTGCTTGTAGTGGCCCTCAATCACGCTCGTGGAGTGACAGCCGAAGCAGACGGCCTCCATCTTGGCGCGGCGATCCTTCCAGGTCAGCACCTCGACGACGGTGGAATCCTTGGCCGCATCGCCGACCTTGGGGATCTCCTTGCCCTCGGGCACGTCGAATTCCTGGCCGTTCTCCAGCCGCACCAGGTTGATCTTGGTGGAGATGGGCGGACGCAGGGTCCAGGAAATGCGCTCGCCAACATTGTGCGTCTTGCCGATGCCTGGACCGGCGCTCATGTGACAGGTCGCGCAGGTCGGGGCGGCGCTGTAGTCGACCCCGGCGACCCATTTGTCGGAGTCCAGGTTCATCTCGTCGACCTTGGCGCGGTAGATGATGCCGTGCTTGGATTCGTTGTAGATCTCGATCTGCGGATGGTCGGGGCCGACGTGACACTTGCCGCAGGTATCAGGCGTGCGAGCCTGGGCGCGCGAGAAGCGATGGCGACCATGGCAGGCGGTGCAGGAGCCGAGGCTGCCGTCGGGATTGACGCGGCCGATGCCGGTGTTGGGCCAGGTGCCGGGCGTGGGACGGCCCTTGTCCTTGCCCTCGGTGATGAACTCCAGGGCGCCGCCGTGGCATTGCTTGCAGCCGGCATTGACGGCGGCCGGACCGCCGACCACCTCGCCGAGCAGGTTGTCGAGCGACGCCAGAATCTGACCCGCCTTGGCGTGGTGCGAGCCGTCCATTTCCTCGAACTCGGTCTTGTGACAGGTCGAGCAGTCCTTCGGCGTGACGACGACGGAGATGAGCGTGTCCTCATGCTTGAAGGCGTCGACATCGCCCTCCTTGGCCTGGTGGCAATCCAGACAGGTCACGCCGGCCTGACCATGCTGACTCTGATTCCATTCCAGATAGAGGCCGGGGTTCTCGGTCATGTGGCATTCCACGCATTCCTGCCCGCGCGGGTCGCCCCAGTCGACGCCGACCTCGCCGGTCGGACGCGCGGCCAGAACCGCCGTGGCCAGGATCAGGAGACCCGAGGCGAGACCGATCTGGAATAGCCTGCCCGCAATGAGCCCTCGCGGCTGTCGTTTCATGGTGCACTCCTCTCTCTCGTTGTTGTCGTCCGCGCGGCGGCAGGCCGACCGGCCCCCTCGCCCGCTGCGCGGACCGGATCGCCTGGCCAGACGGCGGCTGCTGATTACTCCCCCGCGAAGGTGCCCATCCCCCGCCTGATCGGCCTTGATCTACCTCAAATATTGCATCTTTGCGCGGTCGCCGGATCGCCCTTGATCGAAATCAAGGCCGCGCGCGCCCGGGTCGGAGAGAGTCGCGACAAACGAGAAAAGGCGCCAGCGGGTCGAGGAGGCATCGCGACCTGGCCAACGCGGCGCATGACACGCCAAGGGAGAAGCCCCATGAAAGATCGCACGCGCCCGTCCCTGCTCGCGCTCGGACTGATGGCCAGCCTCACCGCCTCGGCCGCCGGTGTCCGCTCGCCGGGCATGCTCGCCAACACCTGCGCCGGCTGTCACGGCACCCTGGGCGCGAGCGCCGGTGAGCAGATGCCGAGCATCGCCGGCATGGACAACGGCTATCTCTTCTCGGTCCTCAGCGACTACAAGACCGGCCTGCGCCGCTCCACCATCATGGGCCGACTCATGAAGGGCTACAGCGACCAGGAGATCTGGGCCATCGCCGCCTTCTTCGCCGAGCAGCCCTGGGTCTCCACCGACCGGGTGGCGCGCGCGGATCAGATCCGTGTCGGCCGCGAGATCCACGAGCGCCAGTGCGAGAGCTGTCACGAGGACGCCGGACGGGCGCAGGACGACGACTCACCGCGCATGGCCGGTCAGTGGTCTGGCTATCTGAACTATGCGCTGGAGACCTGTCGGGACATCGGCCGACGCTGCCATCCCAACAAGATGGGCGAGCGCGTCATGGCACTGTCTGACCAGGAGATCGAAGCCCTGGCGCGGTTCTACGAGAGCGAGAAATGAGGGCAATGCAGATGACCGATGTGCAACGCAGGGCCTTCCTCAAATCCTCGGCGGTCGCGCTCGGTGCGGCCATGCTCGGTGTCTCGCCCGGCATGTCGGCGGCCACCCCCAAGGCGCGGGTGCTGGTGGTCGGCGGCGGTTTCGGCGGGACCATCGCGGCGAAGTACCTGACCATGGCCGACCCGCTGATCCGCGTCACCCTGATCGAGAAGGACCCGGTGTTCCTCTCCTGCGCCATGAGCAACGAGGTGCTGAGCGGGGAGCGCGACCTGAAGGATTTGACCTTCAACTATCGCGGACTGGCGCGACGCGGCATCGCGGTGGTGCAGGACGAGATCCAGGAGATCGACCCCGTTGCACACTTCATTCGCGGCACCAGCGGCAACCGCTACAACTATGACAAGTTGATCCTCTCGCCGGGCGTCAGCTTCCGCTGGGACAAGATCGATGGGCTGACCCAGGAGGTCGCGGAGCGTTTCCCGCACGCCTGGAAGGCCGGCCCCCAGACCTTGAAGCTCCGCCGACAGTTGGAGGGGATGGAGGATGGCGGGGTCTTCATCATCGCGGCCCCGCCGAACCCCTTTCGCTGTCCGCCGGGTCCTTACGAGCGTGCCGCCCAGGTCGCCCACTACTTCAAACAGCACAAGCCGAAGTCCAAGATCCTCATCCTCGACGCCAAGGACGCCTTCTCCAAACAGGGTCTGTTCCAGGCGGGCTGGAAACAGCACTACGGCGACATGATCGAATGGGTTTCGGGGGCGGCTGGAGGGAGCGTCGAGGGCATCGATCCCAAGACCGGCACCTTGATCGGACCGGTCGAGGATTTTCCCGGCCAGGTCATCAATCCGATTCCGCACCAGAAGGCCGGCGCGCTCGCCGAATTGGCGGGGCTGACCGACGCTAGCGGCTGGTGCCCGGTCGATCAGCGGACCTTCGCCTCGACCCTGCACCCGGACATCCATGTGATCGGCGACGCCTGCATCGCCGGCGCCATGCCGAAATCCGGCTACGCGGCCAACTCCCAGGCCAAGGTGTGCGCGGCGGCCATCGCCGCAGCCGTCTCCGGCATGCCGACGCCGGAGCCATCCTACGTCAATACCTGCTACAGCCTCATCGCGCCCGGGCACGGGATCTCGGTCGCGGGCGTCTACGCGCTCGCCGACGGCCGAATCGTCGAGGTCGAGGGAGCCGGCGGCGTTTCTCCGAGCGACGCCGACGCCCGCATCCGGGCGGTCGAGGCCCGCTTCGCCCACGACTGGTTCCGTAACATCACAGCGGATATGTTCACCTGACGAACCGGCTGGTGCTGACCCGGTGAAACCATCGGTCGCGCCTCAAGGGCTCGTCGTCAGCCGTAGCGGGTTTTGAAACAGCTTGTTGCTGGGCATGTGGGCGAAAGGCCCGAGAGTGTGGTCAACCTGTGGGGCACGCAGGCAGGGTGCTGGACGACCTCAGGACGGGGTCTATCGCGCAAGACTATCGAGTTCGGCTAGCTTGGACCGCACCGCATTCGCGCGCTGGATACGCACCGGTGTCAGGACGAGTTGCCCATTGCGGGCTTCCCCCTCGAAATAGTCGGCAGCGCCGACAGCTTCGGTGACGGCCTTGGGCAGGATGAGTTGGTTCTTCGATGTCAGCTTGGCCAGCATTGGACTGAATCCGTGAGGTAAGGAATTCTTACTCTATCGGTGACTTGAAAAAGCGGACAAGGATACGGGTGTGCGATCCCGACCGATTGAGTCCATCTGATCCGGGCAGGCAACCGCCTCGTTCCATCATGTTGAGCGAAGTCGGGGACGCACCACGAAATTCGACACCCGATCAATCTCGATGCAACGAACTCGGTGCTTGCACTGAACGCGCGGGATGACTGCGGACGCTCAGTCGTGGAACGAATCAGCTCGCGTTCTGGAGCGTCCGCCCCGAGCCTCAGCCAGCCTGACCGCTCACCATGAGGTCCGCAACCCGCTCGGCCAGCGCGCCGATGGTCATGGAGGGATTGCGACCGGTCGGACGCGCCAGGATAGCGCCGTCGGCGACGTAGAGGTTCGGGTAGCCGAACACCTGGCGGCGGTGGTCGACCACTCCGGTTTCGATGTCTTCACCCATGGTGTAGTCCCCGAGCGGATGGACGGTGATCAGGCCGCGCAGCAACTGATGCCGGGCAAGGCGCCGTATTGGTCGCGGCTGCGCAGCAGGATCTCCGTCGAACCCAGCGAGCCGGCGGCGACCACGACGCGATCCGCCTGCGCCGATCCCAGCCCGTGGCGCCGCGAAGCGAGTGGCACGAGAGGTTTGCTGTTTCACGGCAACCCTGACAGCCAGCAGGAAGCTCAGCCACGCCTGCGCCTCTCCCGACGTCCTCATCCGGTGCGGCGAGCCGCGTTTCCACGACAACCGCAAGGACATGTTCATCAATGCAACCCTGCTGATCGAGGTCCTGTCACCCTCGACCGAGGGATACAACCGCGGCGGCAAGTTCGCGATCTATCGGGGCCTCCCGGAACTCGCGCAATACCTGCTCATCGCCCAAGACCGCTTCTCGGTCGATGCCTTCACCCGCCAACCGGATGGCCGCTGGCTCCTCGAAGCACACACGGACCCGAACGCGTCCATTCCTCTCCACACGGTCGACTGTGCGCTTACGCTGAGCGACATCTACGACAAGGTACGCTTCGACTCGACCAACTCCGATCGATGAGTCGAGAAGGCGGAGCCGGCCGGCAGCACTTTCGTGCTCCGTCCCAGTAGCGGGCATACGGAGGCCTCACTTTAGCGTTCCCTTTAAACCGCACTGCGGTCATTGATACTCCCCAGGATCGGCGGCTCTTTAGCGCGTAAAGACAGAGGTCCTGTTCGCTGCTTCCGCCAACGAGCGCTTCGCTTGCCTCGGCGACGATACAGCCTGCATCGGGTGCGATGGACAGGGCTACTCCTTAGGCGTACACTGTTCGGTTGCTGACCGTGATCGAAACCCCGGTGTTTCAGAAGCAATGGCCTCTGTACTGGACGGAGGACGAACGTGGCAGCTTCGCCGCCTACATCGCCGATAGCCCTGGTGCTGGCGATGTCATTCCCGAGTCAGGAGGATTGCGCAAAGTCCGGTGGAGGCGGCCTGGATCTGGTAAATCCGGTGGTGTCAGGGTCATCTATTACACATGCACCGCCGCAGGCGAGCTGATTCTTCTGACGCTTTACGCCAAGTCGAAAACAGACAATCTCACTGGGCAGAAATTACAGGAGATACGCCGTGCCCTCGAAAGTTGAGCCATTGACGGAAAGCGAGATCGAGGCTTACGAGGCCAACCGTGATCTCGCGGCGGATCTACTCCAGGCGGTTCGAGAGATGAAGGCTGGGGAAGGACGCGTGGCATGGCCGCCGGCCCTCGCCGCAAGACAGGAAATGGGACTGTCTCAGGCCCAGTTTGCTCAGTTGCTCGGCGTGTCCGTTCGCACTCTGCAAGGCTGGGAGCAGGGTCGCAAACAGCCCAGCGGCGCTGCCCGGACATTGCTCGCGATTGCGAGACGGAATCCTAAGGTCCTACAAGACGTGGCAGAAGACCTTCGCTCGCGCGATTCACGATGAGCCGGAGAATCGCCCCCCCGATATCAGCTATCAGCCTGAGGGCAGTGGTCAAGCCCCGTCGCTCGCCCTATCAGTATCGCTGATCGCATCGATGAGTCGCCTCCTCAAGCGCGGCGTGATCTGAGTCCACTGCCCCTGCGACTTTGCAGATCAACTGTTGGGATCGGCGTCCGCTTCGCTGACGTCACCTCGGTGGCCGCTCTGGGACAGCATTCGGACATTCCGATGCCAGGCCGCGCTGACAGCTCCGCGCGTCTAGGAGTCTGTCCGACTTAGCACCCGCATCGCGAGTACACTCATGCGGATCACCCCGAAGCCTAGCGGAACCTCCATGGCTGTCGAGTTCATCCCGATCGACCGAGACACCCCCCTGCTGTTGCCGCCGCGCATCCAGGCTTATCTCCCGGAGCGACACTTGGCGCGGTTCGTGGTTGAGATCGTCGAGCAGTTGGACGTGAGTGCGCTGGTCGACGCGTATCGGGGCACCGGCTCCCAACCCTACCCGCCGGCGATGCTGGTAACACTGTTGTTTTACGGGTATGCCACGGGGCTGTATAGCTGTAGCGACCTGCAAACCAGCGACTCCTCCATGGCCTGGTACTTTTCTTGAAGCGCTCGCAGCCGCTCCTTGGCAGCATGGCGGGTCTTGCGCATTCGGCGCAGGAACATCTCCACGAGCTCGTCGCGTGTCCCAGCCTGGGTTTGGAACAGAAAGCAAAGGAGCAGTGTATGACGTTTACCGGGCTGGGCCAGGTCGCGCAGATCGCCGATCTGCATTCGCGAGGCCTCGGCCGCGAACTGCCGGATCTTGGTGTGTGCGACGCCCTCAAGGAAGGGCTTGAGATCGACAACCGCGTCCAGCTCCGCCAAGCGCTCGGTCCAATGGCGGATGTGCTGTAAGGTCGCCGGCCCTGGCGATTCCTTGAAGCGCGCCATGGATCTGTTGCGGCACCTCGTCCAGCAACGGGAAATACCCAACTCACGTTTCGGAGTTCAAAATCGGCCCTAAAAAGGATCCAATAGTTTGTTTATTAAGGAATAATGTCCTCAAAAATGGTAAAATGTCATGTGCTTGAATCATGACAACCACTCAAGAGGCCACGATGAAGACGCCCACATCCCAGACGGCGCTGCCAAGTCTCACCAGCGGT
>NZ_NRRF01000052.1 GCF_016583565.1 Thiocystis violacea
GGGTGTCAGACATGGAATCAACCAAAAGAGCCAGGGCGTTGGGGTCACCATACTCCAAGGTCGGTTGCCTCCGCGACGATTTGCGCCGCCGCTGTCAGCGTCCATCTCAAGACCGGGATCGACCAGCGGGCGTCGATCGACTGATATCATTCGACAGGTGCCGCCTGGCTCGGCCCTTGCGTTGATCGTCAGACCGCTACTCAGAGGTGCCAGACCATGGAGAACGCGATCCCCTTGCACGCCGCTTCGCTCCTGGATGAAGGCCCGCTGGACGTGCCCGCCGCCCAATCATTGGAGCACCTGGTGCGTGTTGCACTCTATGTCGACGCGGACAACCAGTCGTCGCAGAGCGCGGGGGCGCTCATCGATCTGCTGCACAAGGGGTTGGGGGCTCGCCTCGCCAGCGCAACGATCGCTGGCAACGCCAATGGGCGCGTCTGTGCCGGTTGGGCTGACGCGCTGCGCGAGCAGATTCCGGACCTTCCGATCAAGTCGCTTGTGGTGCCTTGCCGCAAAGACGCAGCGGACGCTGCCTTGATCTTGGCCTTGGGGGCCGATCTTGCCGAGCACCTGCGGGCTGATACCCGTGTGGTCTTGGTGTCGCGCGACGCGCTCTTGCATGCCGCGGCCGCACAGGTCAAATCCGCCGGGTGCCAGGTCTTCATTGCCTACGCCGACTGCGAGAGACCAACCGCCCGTCACCCCACGCTTACGACCTTGCTGCTCCCGGCCCTCTCGACCTCCGCGGCAACACCCGAGCGCTTGCCGGTGGCCGCCGTTGCGCCGCGGGCAGCGCTATCCAAGGGCGCGTCGGAACCGGTGCTGGACGTCGCGAACCTTGTTGCCCAAGTCCGCTCCCTGTGCAAACAGCGGCCTGGGGGTGGATACAGCCCGACCGATGTCGGTCAAGCCCTGTCGAATCTGGGTTACAAGACACCGAAAGACCGCAAACGCGTGATCGCGACCTTTCCGGGGCTGCGCGAACAGGGTACCCATCCGAACAAGGTCCTCTTGTTCTGAATCAGCTGGCAGGACACCCGGCACAGACCAGATCGTAGGCCCAAGGGCTGGGCCAGCGGATCGCGTCGACCGCCAGCCGGATACGCCGCCTCACGTCGGCGCGGCCGTCACCCATCAATCTCCACGTCGGCCAAGCCCTGGGCGCCTCTGGCTCCAGTCAGCGCGCACATCCCCGCAGCCACGCACCTGCCGATCCTCTTCAGAGGCCCGCACGAGATTCGCGTGTGCCTTGAACCTCGATTAGTTACGAGAATGGGGCTTATCGTAACTCAATAGGATGAGATGCTGTTTTTTAGTATGATTACTAGTGTATATACGATGGTGTTTTTCACTCAACAAACTCGCCGAGCCCCGTGCGAATCGGCTTCGACGGCACCCAAGCAACAGGAACGACCGCCATGAGCAATACCCGCGCACTCGCCAAAGAGGCCGCCTTCAAGCTGTTGCAGAGCGGACAACGCCCGACGGCCGACCGGGTGCGGGCCGCGATCGGGCAGGGCGCCCAGCAAACCATCCTGGGAGCACTCGATGAGTTCTGGCGGGAGATCGGCGAGCGATTGAGCGAACCCCGGCTACCGGACCCGCTCGTCGAGCCGGTGATGTCCTTGTGGTCGCAGGCTGTGGGCGCAGCCGCTGCGCAGTGGCAGACCGAGCGAACGGGGTTCGAAGAGCGCCTCGCTGCACTTGAGAGCCGCGCGCAGACGCTGGCGCAGCATCTGCGTGAGGAAACGGATGCAAGGGAGCAGGCCGAGACGCGCGTCGCAAGCGCGGACACGCTGATCGAGGAGTTGCAGCACGCACGCGCCGAACAAACGGCGGTTCAGCAGGCGCTGCGGACAGAGGTGGAGCGCCTCACCAGCGAGGCGATCCAGACACGGCAATCGCTCGACGCCGAGCGCGATGCCCGCGAGCGCGATCAGGCCGCATGGATGCAACAAATCGATGCGGCACGCCAAGCTACGAAAACGGCCCTGGCCGAACGCGAGACGCTGGCCAAGCAGCTCCATGAACTTCGGGAAACGACGGTTCGTCAGAGCCTGCTGCTGGCGCAGGCCGATGAGCGGGTGAAGGAGCTGGGAGCAACGCTCGAGGTCCGAACGCGGGAGTGCAGTATTGCGCAGACACAGGCCTCGACAGCGGCGCGAGAAGCCGAGCGCCTGGACAGCCAGCTGCAACGTGCCGTTGCCGTCCTTGAGGAGCACAAGGCGCAGATCCAGTCGAGCGAAGACAGGTCGCGAGCGGTTGCCGAACGCCTTGCCGCGCTCCAATTGGAGCGCGAGGGTCTGCTGGCAGAGAATCGGACGTTACGCGATGAACTCGGCGTGCTGCGTGCCCGGCGCGAAGAGTTTGAGACATCCGTCCAGCGAGCGCTGGGACAGCTGCGGCAACGTGAACAAACGGAGCAACCAGAAGATGAACGCGCGGGTTAGCAAAGCGCCGCGGATCTCGTGACAGGTGACAGGGCGCCCAAATTCCAGCAGAGTCAGCGCCACCCGGAATGCCAGGGACGCCAGTGGCGTCTATCTTACTTTACATAATATACATTATGCGCAATTCTGGAGACGACCTAGGAGATGCGCTTCTAGGATCGGGTTCCCGTGCCGAAGCCGCCTTGTACCGGGTAAAATCGGCCGGATGTAATCGGGTTGAGCTCGCCCATTAAGCCAGATGGCTTCGCCCCAGGAGTTGAACGATGCAGATTCGGCTTGGCTACGAGCTGGTCTACGCCTGCGCCCAGCGCACACCCTTGATTCTGACCCTCAACGTGCACTACAGCCGGGTGTCCGACCTGGTGATGCCGGATCATATCCTGACCCAGCCCGCGGTCCCGATCACCGGCTACCGAGACGGGTTCGGCAACTGGTGCAGCCGGCTCGTGGCGCCGCCGGGGGATATCCGCATCACCACGGACACGACCATCAACGACAGCGGTCTCGCGGATACGATCGATCCAACGGCCATGCAGCACGCCGTCGAGGATCTGCCGAGCGAGACCCTGGTCTACCTCCAGGGAAGCCGCTATTGCGAAACCGATCGGCTCTCCGAAACGGCCTGGTCGCTGTTCGGGCACACTCCCCTTGGCTGGCCGCGCGTGCAGGCGATCAGCGACTTCGTGCATCATCACATCGCCTTCGGATACCACTACGCCCGCGCCACCAAGACCGCGTTCGAGGTCTTCCATGAGCGCACCGGGGTCTGCCGTGACTACACCCACCTCGCGATCGCCTTCTGCCGCTGCATGAATATCCCGGCACGCTACTGCACCGGATATCTCGGCGACATTGGGGTTCCACCCGTGCCCGACCCCATGGATTTCTCCGCCTGGCTGGAGGTGTACCTCGGCGGGCGCTGGCACACCCTGGATCCGCGCAACCACATCCCTCGCATCGGACGGGTGCTGATCGCCCAGGGCCGCGATGCCGCGGATGTGCCGCTCAGCAACGCCTTCGGTCCGACCACACTGAAGGGATTCCGGGTGTGGGCGGATGAGGTGAGACCATGAGGGACATGACCGGCTTGCCGGACGTCGCCGGCAAGCCGAATTGGGACGCCTGGTCGCTGCCGGGACCGCTGCAGGCGGATCAGCCCGCCCTGCTCGACCCCGACGAGCCGCCGCCCTTCGAAGTGATCAACCCGCGGGGAGCGGCGAACGCCTTGCTGGTCTGCGACCACGCCTCCAACCGCCTCCCCCGGCGCCTCGCCGACCTCGGGCTCACGGACGACCAGTTACGCCAGCACATCGCCTGGGATCCGGGCGCCGCCGCCGTCGCGCGCGGGCTGGCGGCGCGACTCGATGCGACGCTCATCCTCAGCTGCTACTCACGCCTGGCGATCGACCTCAATCGCCCCCTGGAGAGTCCCGAGCTGATCGCCACGCAGAGCGCCGGGATCCCGATCCCCGGCAACCAAGGGCTGTCAGCGCGGGACCGCGCGGCGCGAATCACCGCCCTCTTCCTGCCCTATCACCGCGCGATCGCGCACTGGCTCGACGCACACCCCGACCCCGCCTTGCGTCTGCTCAGTGTGCACAGCTTCACCCCGCGGTTGGCTGGCCAATCGCGCCCCTGGCACCTTGGCCTTGCCTACGGGCGCGACGCTCGGCTCGCCGGGCAACTGGGGCGGATCCTCACCCAGGAGGCGGATCTGTGCCTCGGCGACAATGAGCCCTATCGGATCGAGGACCACCTGGATTTCACCCTGCCCACGCATGGCGAGGGCCGCGGCATCCCCCATGTCATGATCGAGATCCGCCAGGACGGGCTCGAAACACCCACTCAGATCGACGCCTGGGTGGAGCGATTGGCGCTCGCCCATGCACACATCTGAGTGGCGATCTCCGACGCTCGCCATGAGCGGATCTCGCCCAAGCCGGGCAGGATTCACACAACCGTCAAAATCCGCCGTTAGATTGATGCGGGCTGCCCTCAGTGGCCGGCCGAGCCGGCATCTGAATCGCAGTGATCGGATGGGCAAGGAACCGCGATTTTGCTTTCCAAGCCACTGTTTTCAAAAATGATATTGTCGAGGTGCGCCGGTCTCGACCCAAACGCGCATGACACGGCGTTTTGGCAGCTTTCCAGGACGGATCGATGGTAGACTTCGCGCCCGCCGAACTCCTGACTGAAAGACTCATGAACGACCTGCCGACCCCCTATTACCTGATCGACGAGACCAGACTGCAGAAGAACCTCCAGATCATCCAGCGGGTGCGAGAGATCTCGGGCGCCAAATCGGTCCTCGCGCTCAAGTGCTTCTCGACCTGGTGCGTCTTCGACCTGATGCGGCAATACCTGGATGGCACCACCAGCAGCTCATTGTTCGAGGCCCGATTGGGATACGAGGAATTCGGCAAGGAAGTCCACGCTTACAGCGTCGGATTCTCCAGGGACGACGTCAAGGCGGTGCGGGAGTTCGCCGACAAGATCATCTTCAATTCGATCTCCCAGTTGCAGCTGCATTACCCCACTGTACAGGGCGCCAACCTCGGGTTGCGCGTCAATCCTGGAATCAGCCATTCGCATTTCGATCTCGCCGATCCCGCGCGCCGCTATTCACGGCTGGGTGTTGCCGACAAGGGCGCGCTCGCGGAGGCGTCCGCCGTGCTCAAGGGACTCATGTTCCATTTCAATTGCGAGAACGACGAGGTCGACAGCCTGGTCCGATCACTCGACGTCATCGGCCGCGACTACGGGGATCTGCTCCGCAAGATGGAATGGGTGAGTCTCGGCGGAGGTCTGTCGTTCACGAAGGACGGCTATCCGCTCGACCGCTTCTGTTCCGCGTTGCGGGCCTTCGGTCAGCAATTCGACGTCCAGATCTATCTGGAGCCCGGCGAGGCCGCCATCACCCACACCACCGAGCTGGTCACGACCGTGATCGACATGGTGCACAACGAGGTCGATATCGCGATCATCGATGCCTCGCTCGAAGCGCACATGCTGGACCACCTGGTGTATCGAACCACCCCCGCGATCGCCTCGCCTGGGGTGGGCGAGCATCCCGTGATGATCGCGGGGCGTACCTGTCTGGCGGGTGACGTTTTTGGCGAGTTCCGACTGGCGGAGCCCTTGCGGATCGGCAGCGAGGTGCGCATCGCGGATGCCGGCGGCTACACCATGGTCAAGGCCAATTGGTTCAATGGCGTCGCCATGCCTTCGATCGTCGTCCGCCGTTTGGATGGGACGGTCGAGCGGATCCGTTCCTTCGGATACGATGATTTCAAACGAAGCCTTTCCTGACTGAAAAGAGAGACTATGAAGAAGAACGTACTCATCATTGGCGCCGGAGGCGTTGCGCACGTCGCCGCCCACAAGGCCGCGATGCATAACGACCTGCTGGGCGATATCTGCATCGCATCGCGGACCCTCTCGAAATGCGAGCAGATCATCGAGAGCATCGAACGCAAAGGCCACGTCAAGGATCCGGCGCGCAAGCTCTACGCGCGCCAGTTGGACGCACTGGACATCCCCTCGACCGTCGCGCTGATCAAGGAGACCAACTCCGAAATCGTCATCAATCTGGGCTCGGCCTTCCTCAACATGTCGATCCTGGAGGCCTGCATCGAGACCGGCGTCGCCTACATCGACACCGCGATCCATGAGGACCCGGACAAGGTCTGCGAGACGCCGCCGTGGTATGCCAACTATGAGTGGAAGCGCAAGGATCGCTGCACCGAAAAGGGTGTCACGGCCATCCTGGGCGCGGGATTCGATCCGGGCGTGGTCAACGCCTACTGCGCCCTGGCGGCCAAGCGTTATTTCGACAAGATCGAGACCATCGACATCCTCGACGTGAATGCCGGCAGTCACGGCAAGTATTTCGCGACCAATTTCGATCCAGAGATCAATTTCCGCGAGTTCGTCAAGGTCTGGACCTGGATCGACCGCGAATGGAAGGAGTATCCGACCCATTCGGTCAAGCGCGTCTACGACTTCCCCGTCGTCGGCGAATGCCCGGTCTATCTGAACGGGCACGACGAGCTGCATTCGCTGTCGAAGAACATCGATGCCGACAGCATCCGTTTCTGGATGGGCTTCGGCGATCACTACATCAACGTCTTCACCGTGCTGCGCACCCTGGGCTTCCTCGACCACCTGCCCGTGACCCTCGCCACCGGTCAGGAAGTGGTCCCGCTCAAGGTGGTCAAGGCGCTGCTGCCCGATCCCATGACGCTGGCCCCCGGCTACACCGGCAACACCTGCATCGGCAACGTCGTCAAGGGCTGGAAGGACGGCAAGCGCCGGGAGGTCTTCATCTATCAGGTCTCCGACCACAAGGCCGCCTATGAGGAGGTCGAGTCGCAGGGCATCAGCTACACCGCGGGCGTGCCACCGGTTGCCGCGGCCATGCTGGTCGCCGACGGCACCTGGGACGCCAAGACCATGGTCAACGTCGAGGAGCTGGATCCCGAGCCCTTCATCGCCATCCTCGACAAGATCGGTCTGCCGACCGAGGTCAAGGAGATCGAACCCGGCGATGCCTCGTTCGACGGCACGGTGCGCGATCTGGAGCAGGAGTTGGCCGAGTCGACCGCAACCGTCACCGTGTCCGCGGCCAATCCGATGATTGCCGTCGCGCCAAAACCGCGTTGAGTCTCACCAGCTGCCCGCGCGCGGGCAGCGCCTCTCGCGCGATCATGATGTCGATCATCCCGTCGTTGCGCCAGGCGTCTTCCGTGGGGTGGACAGGCGCGGCGCGGTCCACCAACGACGACGCGCGATTCGGTGGGCTTCGCTCCCGCTCATCCACCCGACCGGTCCAACGGATGACCAAGGCCGCGCCGCTCGTTGCCGACTCCCGCGGCTCGATCAGGGGGCCAGCCCCGCATTCCCAGCCGACTTTGGGCTCATCCCATCTCGCCTTAGGAACTGTCCATCAATTGCTTCCCACTTTTCTGGTCACGAAGCTGGAGCTTCGTGACCAGGCTCGAATCGGGACGTAGAAGATGGACAGTTCCTTAGTCTGCCGTTCCGGCTCTTTTCATTCCTCAGGAGTACGCGATGCGTTTCCGCTTCCCAGTCGTCATCATCGACGAGGACTTCCGCTCCGAGAACGCGAGCGGTTTTGGCATTCGCGCCCTCGCCAAGGCGCTCGAGAGCGAGGGGCTGGAAGTGCTTGGCGTCACCAGCTATGGCGACCTGACCTCCTTCGCTCAGCAACAGAGCCGTGCCTCCTGCTTCATCCTCTCCATCGACGACGAGGAGTTCGGCGCCGGCTCGCCGGAGGAGATCCAGGAGGCACTCTCGACACTGCGCGCCTTCGTCAAGGAGGTTCGCGTCCGTAACGAGGACATCCCGATCTTCCTCTACGGCGAGACGCGCACCTCGCGCCACATCCCGAACGACGTGCTGAAGGAGCTGCACGGCTTCATCCATATGTTCGAGGACACACCCGAGTTCATCGCACGCTATGTCGTGCGCGAGTCCAGGGTCTATCTCGACAGTCTGGCGCCGCCCTTCTTCCGGGCGCTGACCCACTACGCCGCGGACAGCTCCTATTCCTGGCACTGCCCCGGGCACTCGGGCGGCGTGGCCTTCCTCAAGAGCCCGGTCGGGCAGATGTTCCACCAATTCTTCGGCGAGAACATGCTGCGCGCGGATGTCTGCAACGCCGTCGACGAGCTTGGACAGCTGCTCGACCATTCGGGACCGGTGGCCGCCTCCGAACTCAACGCGGCACGCATCTTCAATTGCGACCATCTGTTCTTCGTCACCAACGGCACCTCGACCTCGAACAAGATCGTCTGGCATTCGACGGTCGCGCCGGATGACATCGTGGTGGTGGATCGCAACTGCCACAAGTCGATCCTCCACGCCATCATCATGACCGGCGCCATCCCGGTCTTCCTCATGCCGACGCGCAATCATTACGGCATCATCGGGCCGATCCCGCTCGACGAATTCCGCCCCGAGAACATCCGACGGAAGATCGAGGCCAATCCATTCGCCAAGGGGGCCAAATCCAGACCCCGCGTCTTGACCATCACCCAGAGCACCTACGACGGCGTGCTCTACAACGTCGATACCATCAAGTCGCTGCTCGATGGCGAGATCAATACCCTGCTGTTCGACGAAGCCTGGCTGCCGCACGCGTCCTTTCATGAGTTCTACGTCGGCATGCACGCCATCGGCAAGGATCGGCCGCGCTGCCATGACTCCATGGTGTTCGCCACCCAATCGACGCACAAACTGCTGGCCGGTCTATCCCAGGCCTCTCAGATCCTGGTCCAGGAGTCGGATTCGCGCACCCTGGATCGGAACACCTTCATCGAAGCCTACCTGATGCACTCCTCCACCAGTCCGCAGTACGCCATCATCGCGTCCTGCGACGTCGCCGCCGCCATGATGGAGCCGCCGGGCGGCACCGCCCTGGTGCACGAGTCGATCATGGAGGCGCTCGACTTCCGCCGCGCGATGCGCAAGGTCGACGAGGAATTCGGCGCCGACTGGTGGTTCAAGGTCTGGGGCCCCGACTATCTGGCCGAGGAAGGCATCGGCGATCGCGACGATTGGGTGCTGAAGGCGGACGATCGCTGGCACGGCTTCGGCGATCTGGCCTCTGGCTTCAACATGCTGGACCCCATCAAGGCGACCGTCATCACGCCCGGCTTGGACGTCGACGGCAAATTCGCCGATTCGGGCATCCCCGCGGCCATTGTCACCAAGTATCTGGCCGAGCACGGCATCGTGGTGGAGAAGACCGGTCTCTACTCCTTCTTCATCATGTTCACCATCGGCATCACCAAGGGCCGCTGGAACACCATGGTGACCGAGCTGCAGCAGTTTAAGGACGACTACGACCGCAATCAGCCGCTTTGGCGCGTCCTGCCCGAGTTCATCCAGGCCTATCCCCGCTACGAAAAGATCGGGCTGCGCGACCTCTGCGATCAGATCCACGGCATCTACAAGGCGAACGATGTCGCCCGCCTGACCACCGAGATGTACCTCTCCGACTTCATCCCGGCCATGAAGCCGGCCGTCGCCTTCGCCAGGATGGCGCATCGCGAGATCGACCGAGTGGGTATCGATGACCTGGAAGGCCGCATCACCAGCGTTCTATTGACCCCCTACCCTCCTGGTATCCCGCTTCTGATCCCGGGCGAGCGTTTCAACAGCACCATCGTTCGTTATCTGCAGTTCGCCCGTGTCTTCAACACGCAATTCCCGGGCTTCGAGACCGATATACACGGCTTGGTCAAGGAGAAGGTCAATGGTGAGACCCGCTATTGCGTCGATTGCGTGAAACCCTCGTAAGCGGCGGACGACAGTCTGGAACTGGACAACGCTCGCGCGCATCATGGCACGGCCCGTCCCTGAGCTGGGCTTAGGCGACGCGCCCCTTGAGCCGACTTCTGATAGGAGGAAGCACCTCGATGCCGATCCGCGGAGGCACCCACCGATTCATCCGTCCATCCGCCCTGGCGCTGCTGACAACGTTGTCCGCGGGGGTCCAGGCCGGCCAGAGCGCCGAGCAACTGGCGCACTCAGGCGATCCCGCGCGCGGCATCGAGCCCTGCGCCAACTGTCACCAAGCCAACGGCGGGGGCAGCGAGGAGATTGGCGCGCCTCGGCTGGCGGCGATGGGCGCGCCCTACCTCGCGGCGCAGATCCGTCACTTCAAGAACGGTGACCGCAAGCACTCGATCATGACGCCCTGGGCCGAGTTGCTCACTGATGAGGAGACCAGGGCGCTCAGCGGCTACTACGCGGCCCTGCCGCCAGCGAGCAACGCCCAGGTGCCTGCGGGACTCGATCCCAAGGCGGGTGAAGGGCTGGCCCGCGATGGCGATTGGGATGGGCGCCGCTTGCCGGCCTGCGGGCAATGCCACGGCCCGCTCGGCATCGGCGCCGCAGAGCAGTTCCCGGCGCTGGCGGGACAGCCCTACAACTATCTGATTGGCCAGCTCGCGGCCTGGACCACGGGCAAGCGCAAGGGCGATCCATTGGGCATGATGGGCGCGATCAACGCCAAGATATCCGTGGCCGAATCACAAGCCGCCGCCGCCTTCTACGCATCGCTGCCGGCGACGCGGGCCGCGGCGGCCGCGGTCGAGATGCGCCAGGGCCAAGCCGTGCCGGGGATCGCCGCGCTGTCGGCGCCCACGCCCACACCCGAGTCGCGCGCCAGCCGACACGCCGATCAGGGCGAAGTCCCGTCGGGCCGCGCCCCGGACGCCGCGCGTCATTTCGAGCCACCAGCCCGCGGCGACATGCCGAGCGATGCCTTCGGTGAGATGGTCGCCCTCGGCGAAGCGATCTTTCGCCAAACCGATCGCCATGCGGTCTCCGCCCCTTATGTCGGCAACACCCAAGTCTGCGAGGGCTGTCATCTGGACGCGGGCCGGCTCGCGGACTCGGCACCCATGTGGGCCGCCTGGGTGGCCTATCCCGCGTATCGCAGCAAGAACAAGCGCGTCAACACCCTGATCGAGCGCATTCAGGGCTGCTTCGAATACTCCATGAATGCGCAGGCATCGCGGGCGGGCCATCCGCCGACGGCCGAGAGCCAAACCATGCATGCGCTCTTGAGCTACTTCTATTGGCTCGCCACCGGCGCACCCACGGGCGACAAGACCATGCCGGGGCGGGGTTATCCGACGCTCGCGCGCACCGATGCAGGCTTCGACCCCGCGCGCGGCGTGGCGGTCTACGGCGAGAAGTGCGCCATCTGCCACGGCGCCGATGGCGAGGGCGGCTTCGCCGGTGACCTCATGGTCTTTCCGCCGCTCTGGGGTGCACAGTCCTACAACTGGGGCGCCGGCATGCACAAGATCGACACCGCTGCCGCCTACATCAAGCAGAACATGCCGCTCGGCAATGTCATCGAGCTGACCGCTCAAGATGCCTGGGACGTGGCCGCCTTCATCAACAGCCACGAGCGCCCCCAGGATCCGCGCTTCGACGGCGATCTGGCGCAAACCACCAAGCAATTTCACAACGGCGAGTTCGACTACTACGGCAAGCGCAAAGGCGCCGACGGGCAGCTGTTGGGCACGGCATCCGAAGGTGCAAAACGCTCGAAGCCGTGAGCTGAGAGGCTCATCAAGGCGGCGCGGCGTTGCGCCGCCATCGCCATCAATGCACCTCGCCTTGAAAGATCGACGACGATCAGTCGTCGCCCAGCCGAAAGACCATGCCCTCTAAAGCCCCCCCTAAAGACCATGGCCACCGGAACGCGGGGCGGCCATCGCGCACACCTCGTGACCTCGTGCTGTCCCAAGGCGTCTCCGTGCGCGCCTGACACAAAACCTTAGCAAGCGCGCGGCCGCAGCGGTGCTAGAGTCAAGCCGGCTTCGCGGGCGGGCGCTCTCCCGCGAGTCGCCATCGCCATTGACACTGGGAGCAACCTGATGTGCATCGACGACGGGCATTTCGAAGGCATGGACTGGATCCGGGCGGAGCTCGAAGACACGCTCGACGAGGATTTCGAGCTGGAGATCTCCGAGCCGGCGCTCTCCATGGAGCTGCGCAAGATCTACAAGCGCAAGCATCCGGACACGCTCGACCGCGCGACCTATTTCAGGGCACTGCTGACGCTCCAGGCGGAGCTGATCAAGCTGCAGGACTGGGTCGAGCACAGCGGAGAGAAGGTCGCCGTGATCTTCGAGGGCCGCGACGCCGCCGGCAAGGGCGGCGTCATCAAGCGCATCACCCAACGGCTCAACCCGCGTGTCTGCCGGGTCGTGGCGCTCGGCAAGCCGAGCGATCGCGAGCGCACCCAGTGGTATTTCCAGCGCTATGTCCCGCATCTGCCCGCCGGCGGCGAGATCGTGCTCTTCGACCGCTCCTGGTACAACAGATCCGGCGTCGAGCGGGTCATGGGCTTTGCCACGCCGGACCAGGTCGAGCAGTTCTTCCAGGACGTGCCGGAATTCGAGCGCATGTTGGTGCGCTCCGGCATCCGACTCATCAAGTACTGGTTCTCCATCACGGATGAGGAGCAGCAGCTGCGCTTCCTGATCCGCATCCATGATCCGCTCAAGCAGTGGAAGCTGAGCCCGATGGACTTGCAGTCGCGCGTGCGCTGGGAGGCCTATACCAAGGCCAAGGAGGAGACCTTCGCGCGGACCAACATCCCGGAGGCGCCCTGGTTCGTGGTTGAGGGCAACGACAAGAAGCGCGCCCGCCTCAACTGCATCCACCACCTGCTGGAACAGATCCCCTACGAAGAGGTCCAGCACGAGCCAATCGCCCTCCCCGACCGGATCTTCAACCCGGACTATGAGCGCGAGACCCTGCCGCCCGAGCTGCAGGTTCCGCGACGGTATTGAGCGCGCCAGTCGCCTGGCAGCAGGGGACCAAGCTGAGAACGACCTGAGATCGCTCAACCGAGGGGCATGCGAAGATGCGCATCCTGATGCTGTCCGACGTTCACTCCCCATCCTCGGGGGCTAGAGCCCCATGCAGTTGGCGTAGTAGGTCACGGTCGCCGGCCAGTCGGAGAAGATGCCGAGGATCTTGACCTGGCGGGCCAGGACGTCCAGTGCCTTGTACATGTCGCTATCCGTGCGGATCGCCTTGCCCTCCGGGTCGAACAGGTAGTACCAGCCGGCTTGCGAGGCGCCCTTGCGCAGATCGGCGCGCTCGAAGGTCCAGGTGATGATGTCCAGACCCGCCCTCTTGATGTCGCGCGCGTAGTCGGAGGGAACGACCTCGCCGGCGTCGGTGACGCTGAGCAGCGCCCACATCGGCGGGGCGAAGATCCGAATGCCCCGCCCCCGCAGCTCCTTGAGTGCATCGAGGCTCAACCGCTGGATGGGGGGACTTGCCGTTGGGTCGATGCTGTCCAAATAGACGGCCTGCCTGCCGAACTTCGGATCCTGCGCGATCCAGTAGAGGACATCCTCCTTGTTGAAGGATTGGACCCAGGCGTCGCGCGGGCTCACGCCGGCCGTCTCCAGCTCGTCGATGAACCTCTGTGCATAGGCTTCTTGGCCGCCGAAGATGTCATCGACGCGGTCTTGGTGCGTTGCCCCCTTGAGCTCGGGCGTGTGTTTGACTCCGTTCGCTTGATTGATCGCGATGCTCTCCCTGAAGGTCACCACATGCGCGCGGCCGGTGTAGAGATCGGTCCGCCAATCGGCCGTGCCGCCGAGAAAGCCCTCCGCCGTCCTCGCTGTCGGGTCGCTGGCGTCCATCTTCGCCTCAAGCGTCTTGAACTCGTCCAAGGTCAGATCGCTGGCGCAGCAAACCGGCGACGCCTTGCCGCCCTCCGCGGGAGGCGTCCAGGGCAGGCTGCACTTCGCGTTGAGCTCGGTGGCGACGATGTTGGTCGTGGTCGCCAGATCGCATTCGCTATGGCGGCAGACCAGCTCGCCGTCCGCGGTGAAGGTGACATCGCATTCGACGATACCCGCGCCCATGCGCGCGCCAGCCATGTAGGCCAGGTCCGAATGCTCCGGGAACATCATGGCCGCTCCACGGTGACCGATCGAGAAGTCACTGCGGGAGAAGGGACCCTGCCCGCAGCCCATGAGCCGGTCCTTCAGCCGACTCTCCTCCATCCCCTCGACCAGATAGAAGGGACGCGGACCCAGCTGGATGCTGGCCGCCGAAGGCCGATAGCCAGGACGTCCCCGGTCCGATTCATCGAAGCCGTGCCCGTTCGCGACGGCAACCCCCGTGGCAAGGAGTGCTGCCAGCGTCGTTGCCAACCTGTTCTTGTGCGTCATCGGATACCCCTATGCGTTTGAGTTGCGTCCTTGGGCGCGGAGTCACGCCCAAAACCCACTCTAGTGGCACGGGATGTACGCGCGATGGCCGTTGCGTTGCCTTCTCGTGAAGCGCTCGCAGCCCCCTGCCCCGGCCAGACCGCAGGCGAGCATTGGGAAGGGCGACGCGGATCACAGTTGGACACGCCTGTCATCGAACCTTAACAACCCCCTGCTCTACTGACGGCGCGCGCAAGGATACGCGCCGCGCGCCCCTCCTCTCTTCGCATGGCAGAGACAGTCTATGAGTATCCGCCGAAGCGTCACCCTGGCCGCCATCTCGGTCACCCTGCTGGTGGCCGCCGTCCTGGTTCTGCTCGCGCAGGTCAGCAATGCGCGCATCGAGGCGCGTGTTGCGCAGGAGGTCGCGCTCGGCAAGACCCTGGCGTGGACTCAGGTCACAGAGCGCGTCTTCGAGAAGATGGAAGGCGGCATCGCCGACTTCGAGCGCGATTTCTACCTCAAGCAGGCGCTCAAGAACCAGGACGCCAAGGCCCTTGCCGAGGCCGCCGACGCCCTCGACAACCTCATCGGCGAGCAAGGCTATTACGATGCCCTTTGGGTGTTCGACGCGCAGCGCCAACGCCTGTGCTGCGGGGCGCACGGCGCGGTTCCCGCGGATGTCCTGCCCTTGGTGCTCGCAACAGCCAGCGACGGTCTGCCGCATCACGCCGTGGCCCTTGATCGACAGGGCTCGCCCGTGGCGCTGCTGGCATTCACGCTACGCTCACGCCACGACAGCATCGGCACTGTGGTCTTTCAGTCCCCGATCGCCCCGGCGCTGGCGAGGCTCAAGGCTCTCGATGGCTCGGATGCCTTCCTGGTCGGGGCGGATGGCGCGCTGTTCGGCGGCACGGATCCCGCGCTCTACGCACACTTGGACGTGCGGCCCTCGCCGCTGGGTGAGGTCAGCCGCCGGACGCTGGTGTCGGGTCCGCTCGCCCATGCCGTGGCGGTCCTCCCCATCCGGGGCATCGACGGGGAGCCCATCGCCCACCTCATCAGCGTCTCGGATGACACCGCGAGTCATGCCGCGCAACAGCGCTTCGAGCGCATCGCCTACGCCAGCGTCGCGCTGATCCTGGCGCTCGCCCTGGCCGGGCTCTATCTTTACATGCGACATGCATTGAAGCCGCTGGACGCCGCGGTCCGCACGGTCACGGCCCTGGCCGACGGTGACCTCAACGTTTCCTTCAAGACGGGACGGAGCGACGAAGTCGGGCAGCTGATGACGGCCTTGCAATCCATGGTCGAGCGGATTCGCGGCATCGTCAGCCACCTTCACACGACCAGCGGGGAGTTGCACGATTCAGCCGGCGACATCGAGCGCCTGGCGCATACGAGCAAGATCCAGTTCGACCGTCAGAAGGCCGAAACAGTGCAGGTGGATGGCGCCATCGCACAGCTGTCGACCTCGGCCCAGCGCATCGTCGACCACACCAGTCATGCCGTCGGAACCACCACAGAGGCCCAGGCGCGCATCCTCGGGAGTCGCCAGATCCTGGAGCAGACGACGCGGATCATCGACCGCCTGGCGGTCGAGATCGATGACTCGGCCACCGTGGTGCTGAGTCTCGCCGAGCGCAGCCATGCCGCTGGCAAGGTGTTGGACGTCATCCGCGGCATCGCCAATCAAACCGGCTTGCTCGCCCTCAATGCCTCGATCGAGGCGGCGCGCGCGGGCGAGCAGGGCCGCGGCTTCGCCGTGGTCGCCGACGAGGTGCGCCAGCTCGCGACGCGCACCGAGCAGTCCATCGCAGAGATCGAGGGACTCATCAAGGCGCTGCAAGCCAGCTCCAGCGACGCCGTCGGCGTCATCCACGCCAACCGTGACCGTGCGCGCCAGAGCATCCATCACTATGGTCAGACCGTCGAGAACCTCGACGCCTTCGCCGCCTCGATCGTGCATCTGACCGACATGACGCAGCGCGTCGCCGAGGCGGCCGAAGAGCAGAGCCGCATGGTGGATACCATCGCACTCAGCGTGAATCAGATCGCGTGCCTGGCCGAGGATCACGCCGAGGCGGCCGATTCCGGATTTGCCCAATGCGCGCAGCTCAACCAGATGTCGTCCGCCTTGCGGGAGCGCGTCGCTTACTTCCGCCTGCAGTGAGGACGGCCATGGGACCAGCACCAACCGAATTCGTCACGCGCGCTCACGCAGCACATCCCGGCGCGACCGAGGCCGCCGAATCCGGCCGGTCAAGCGGAGGGCAAGCGGCATTCATCCAAGGCGCGCGCTCGGCGCTCCGCTACGCCCTACAACCCATCGTCAACATCCATACCGGCGGCGTCCTGGGCTACGAAGCCCTGCTGCGCGGCGTCGCCGAGATCGGCTTCCAGGATGTCCACAACCTATTCGGCCATGCCTGGAACCTGGGCTTCTCCGCGGCCTTGGATAGGACGCTGCGCGACCTGGCCATCCGGAGCTTTGCCGAGCTACCCCAGGCATCGCAGTATCGCCTCTTCTTCAACCTCGACCCGCATCTCATCGAGGCCGAGGATCCGTGGCACACGCTCGAGCTGCTGCGCCAGTTCGGACTGCGGCCGGAGAATCTCTGCTTCGAGCTCTCCGAGCGCGCAGACTTCACCGCGAACCCCCGCGTCGAGCAGGTGATTGGCGCCTATCGCAGGCATCGCTTCCACTTCGCCATCGACGACTTCGGCAGCGGCTACGCGGGGCTGCGCCTGCTCTATGAGCATCCGCCCGATCTGCTCAAGATCGACCGCTTCTTCATCAGCGGCATCGCGGAGGATCACCGCAAGCGGCTGTTCGTCGCCAACACCGTCCAGCTCGCGCACCTGATGGGGATTCGCGTCATCGCCGAAGGCGTGGAAACGGAGCCCGAGCTGCTCGCCTGCCGGGAGATCGGCTGCGATCTCGCCCAAGGCTATTTGATCGCCCATCCGCAACTCGAGCGTGGCGCCCTGCGCACGCGCTACGAACAGGTACTGGAGATCCACAGCCGCAATCAGCGCGCGGTGCCGGGCGACCTGGGGCTGATCGAGCGCTTCCAGGAGCACATCCCCCCGCTGCACGCCGAGGATGGCGTCACGCGGATGTTCGACGCCTTCCGGCATGACAAGGGCCACCACGTCATCCCCGTGCTGGAATCGGGCGATCATCCGCTCGGCCTGATCCATGAGGCGGACATCAAGGACTTCATCTACTCCGCCTATGGCCGCGAACTGATTGTCAACCGCGCCTTCGCTCGCCGCTTGACCGACTTCGTGCGGCCCTGCCCCATGGTCGACATCCATGACCCGATCGATCGGCTGCTGGAGGCCTATTCAGCGACGGTCAATCCCGCCGGCGTCATTCTCACCCAGGATGCGCGCTACCACAGCTTCATCTCGGCAACCTCGCTCCTGCAGCTCATCGAACAGAAGAACCTCGCCACCGCGCGCGATCAGAATCCGCTCACCAAGCTCCCAGGCAACAATCCGATTCACCAGTACGTCTCGCGCGCGATCAGCCAGAACGGCAGCACCTGGCACCTGGTGTACCTGGACTTCGATAACTTCAAGGCCTTCAACGATCACTATGGCTTCCGCCGGGGCGACCGCGTCATCCTGCTGTTCGCCGGGCTGCTGCAGCAGTGCCTGAGCCCAGGGTCTTGGTTCACCGGCCACATCGGCGGTGATGATTTCTTCGCTGGCACCAGGGACACCCCGCTCGACAGTATCCTGACGCGGCTGCGAGCGCTGTTGGAGCAGTTCCGCTCCGACGTTCAGAGTCTCTACGATCAGGAAGACCGGATCCGCGGTTATCTGTCCGCGAAAGACCGCTACGGCGTCATACGCGACATGCCGCTCATGCGCTGCAGCGCGGCCATCATCGAGATCCAGCCGGGAGACGACTACGGCGACGGCGAGGCGCTCGGGCAAGCCATCGCGGAGCTGAAGCACCTGGCCAAGGCCAGTGACTCCGGACTGGTGTTGGGCGGTAGGCATTCTGAACAAGCGCTCAGGCTCGACCTCCTCCAGCCGGCGGCTTCGGACGACCTGGGACCGGATCGAATGGATGCGGCCTCAAGGGTCTGAAGCTCAGGCGTCAGCCGGAGCAAGGCGCGACGCAGTCGCCAGCGGCCGCCGTCACACAACCGTCAAGATGCGTCGCTAGATTGACGCGGGTTGCGCTTGGCATCCTGCCGATCCGGCGATTGCGTCGCTAAATTCCGAGGAGACCGCATTGCAATGACCGATTCGCATTCATTGGTCGAGAAGAAACGTGAAGCGCTCACCCAGGGCATCATCGAGTTGGCGGGGCTTGTCGACACTGCCCTGCGGACCTCCCTCGACGCCCTGCGCCGGCAGGATCTCGGGGTGGCGGAGGAGATCGTCGGTGGCGACACTCTCATCAATCGCGGACGTCGCGTGCTGGAGCAGCAGGCCATGGTGGTGCTGGCGGCCCATCAGCCGGCCGCGCGGGACTTCCGTCTGATCGGTGCATCGCTGGAAATGATCACGGAGATCGAACGCATCGCCGATCATGCCGCCGACGTTGCGCGCATTCTTCTCATCGCCAACGGGCGCCGCTTCCCCGAAGTGCCTCTGGCCAAGGTCCTCGAGATGGGCGATGCCGCCGCGGCCATGTTCAGGGACGTGATGGCGGCCTACGCCGAGGGCGCTCGCGCGGATTCGGCGCGCGCCGCTGTCCTCCGCGAGAATGCGGTGGACGCGCAGGAGCGCAGCATCATCGAGGACGTCGCGGCCTGGCTCTGCCAGGGGCCGCGGGCACCCATGCTCGGGGTCGAGCTGCTCTGGATCGCGCATCACTACGAGCGCATCGCCGACCGCGCAACCAACATCGCCGAACGGGTCGTCTATATCGAGACCGGCGAGACACCAGACCTCGACTGACCCAGGGGCGCGGCTCGCCATCGGGTCGACGCGATCGGGCGGACCGGCGCCTACCGCAAGAGGAAGATCGGCGGATCGCCCGATCGCCCTGGACTTTGCGCAACAGCCCGGAGGTCGACTCAATGACCGACAGCGCGGCCGGCCGCGGCCCTCGGCATGGACCGCGAGTGCCGGGGCATCGCCAACTCCCGGGGATCCAGCGCGGCCGTGATGTCGATGCACGCCTTAAGGCCAGTGAGTACTCAGCAATCGTGCCAGCGACATTGATCAAGGTCTCGGCGGCCATCGGCGTCCTCCGCCGATGGCCGCGCTGTCGGTTATGCGCTTGCGGACGTGATCGGCATGATCACGATATCGACGCGACGGTTCAGTCGCCGCCCCGCTTCCGTGTCGTTGGTCGTGATTGGCTGAGTCATGCCATAGCCCGCCGATTCGATGCGTTGCGGCAGGACGCCGGTGCTATCCAGATAGCGCTCGACCGATGCCGCACGCCGTTCAGACAGGCGCTGATTGTAGTCGGCAGAGCCGGTGTTATCGGTGTGCCCGGCGACAGCCAGCTGTGTCTTCCCGTACTTCTTCACGACTGTGGCGATCTTGTCCAAGGTGCTATAGAAGCTGGGCTGGATCTGGTCGGAGTCCACCTCGAAGGCCGTCGCCCCGGTCATCCCCACCAGAAGCTGATCGCCGGGCAGCTTCTGCACTCGAATCGCGCCACTCGCGATCTCTGGCGCCAGAACCTTCTCGAAGTTCTGCCGCTGCTCCTCCATGTAAGCGCCGACCATGGTGCCGACCAAGGCGCCACCCACCGCGCCGATGAGTGCACCCTTGCCCGCGTCAGCGCTCAGGGAGCCGATCACAGCGCCCGCCGCCGCCCCAGTCGCTGTTCCGATTGCAGCCCCCCTGCCGGTCTCGGTCAGCCCAGAGCCATCCGAGGCACAGCCCGAGATCAACACGGCGAACACCGCCGCCGTGGTAGCACGCTTCGCGAAAATTGGAGTCATCAAGAACCTCATCAATCGTGAAAATAGCCCGGATACGCAAGACGCTTGAGGCCTCAGGCTCGCCGAACCGTCAAGTCATCTCTGGAACACTGAATCTATGGAACATTCACTCGATGCCGTTTTCCGGCACAAGCTCTCAGTTGGTGCGCTTTGGGCGGGACCCAAGGGCGTCGGACTCGAGATGCCGAGAAGGCCTTCGAGTGTCTCCGCACTCAAGGAGATGATGCTCGACAGAAGGGCTACATGGCTCATGAGCCTTTCGCTCCCTAGCGCGCGATCGGGTTCCCTGGTCACGTCGGGGCCTTGCTCATCAGTCCGGCCAAGCGCTCGGACGCTGGAAGATAAGGCGACGCATGGCCGCAACCGAGAGCGGTTCGAGACCCGCTGGGCCTTGGCGGCGAGCGCCAAGGAGCCACTGCAGGGTTTCAAACCCATCAGAACGGAGCCAGTCCGGCGATGAACAAGAAGAAGACCAGAACGTCAGCCCCTCTGCGCGCGGGCCTCAGTCTGAGCGCGGCCTTATCGGAAATCCTGCGGCACAATTTTCACGCCATGCTGCCGTGGGAAGCCAAGGCCCGATCCTGGGATGACATCGAGGGCGTGCACCAGATGCGGGTCAGCTGCAGACGGATGCGGGCGGCCTTGTCGGCGTTTCGCTCGGCCGTGCCGAAGGCGGTCAGCCGGCACTGGAGCGAGGAACTCGGCTGGGTTGCCAGCCAGCTCGGCGGGGCGCGAGATCTCGACGTCTTCATCGCGGAGGGGCTGGCGCCCATGCGAGACGCACTTCCGCTGCCCGGTGGGGAGTCGCTGCTTGCCCTGGCCGAACAACAGCGCGCGGCGGCCTATGCGGTGGTCCGCCTGATGCTCGACAGCGATCGGTACGCGCGGCTCAAGCTGGACTTCCCGGAGTGGTTCGAAACAGCCGCTTGGGAACGCGCCGATCTAAAGCCGCGGCAGCGTCATAGGCTAACGACCGCCATCGAAGCATACGCGCGTCAGTTGCTGGATCGCTTGGATCGACGGGTGCTGGAAGCGGGCAAGAACCTCGACCGGCACGACCCGGAACAGATGCACCAGTTGCGCATCGCGTGCAAGAAGCTGCGCTACGCCGCCGAGTTCTTTTCCCCCATCACGCCCGGCCTCAATGTCTTCATCGGCCAGTTGAAAGGGCTTCAGGATCTGCTGGGCGTCCTCAATGACATCGCCGTCATGCAGGGCCTGCTCGCGGACCTGCTCGCGGACCAGTCCGACCCCGACCTCATTCGCTATTCGGGCGGCCTGGTGGGCTGGCGCACGCACCAAGCCCATGACCTTCTGGAAGGCTTCGAGGACCGCTGGCAGGCCTTTGCGCACGCTGAACATCCCTGGCGTCACGGCCACGGGCATGGGCATGGGCATGGGCATGGGGCGGCTCATGGTTGAGAGGCGATCCCGCGCGTCGACGGCGGCAGCGATCTCGAAGCGCTTATCAACGACCTCGGGCCTTTGGCCCGGTCGCTCCTCCGAGCACGGATCGGGTTCATGGCTCGATGATCCCTGTCCAGGACAGGAATGTTCAAAGACGCCGTCATCGCGCTGTCATCTTCGACGGGCATGCTGGCGCTGACGGATTCTCCGCTCCCGATTGAGCCACACCCAATCGAGCCACCACTCGACGAGTCGAAAAACGATGACGTTCCCTTCCCTGCTCCGCTCACTGTCGTTCGCCCTGGCCACTGTGGTCATGGCCTCCCTCACCCCCCTGGCGCATGCGGCCGAGCCCATCAAGATCGTCGGCGCCGGGGCCAGCTTTCCCGCCCCGCTCTATCTGCGCTGGTTCCGCGACTACTACCTGGCGCATCCCAACGTCCAGATCGATTATCAGGCGATCGGCAGCGGCGGCGGTATAGCCAACCTCATCAATGGACTGCTCGACTTCGCGGGGTCGGATGTGCCGATGAAGCCCGAGGATGCCGCGAAGGTGCCAGGCGGCGTGGTTCAGATCCCGATGACGGCGGGCGCCGTCGTCATCGCCTATCACCTGGACGGTGTCGACGGCATCAAGCTCAGCCGCGAGGCGATCGCCGGGATTTTCACGGGCCAGATCGCGCGCTGGAACGACCCGCTCATCGCCGCGACCAATCCAGGTGTTGAGCTTCCGGACCTGCCCATCGTCGTCGTGACCCGGGGCGATGCCAGCGGGACCACCTTCGTGACCACGCGCCATCTCGGCGCCGTCAGCGATGCCTTCAACAGAAATGTCGGCGTCGACATGAATCCGGTCTGGCCCAAGGTGCTGCAAGAGCGCGGGGCACTGATCCGCGGCCAGGGCAACGGCGGCGTCGCCGCCTTCATCCGCGCCATTCCCGGCTCGATCGGCTACCTGCAGTACGCCTATGCCGGCCTGACCAATATGCAGATGGCGCTCATGCAGAACCGCGCCGGCGACTACGTGCCGCCCGACAGCGCATCCTTCCGCGCGGCGGTCGAGTCCTTTCGCGCCGAGATGGACCTCTCGGAGATCGCTGACCCAAAGGGGGACGGCTCCTACCCCGTCCTCTCGCTGTCCTGGCTGATCCTGCGCAAGGACTACCCCGAGGACAAGGCGGCCGTGATTCGTGATGTCATCCGCTATGCACTGACGGACGGTCAGCAGGTCGCCGGGCTGCTGGGCTATATCCCCCTGACCGAGGCGGCCGTCGCGCTGCTCCAGCAGAAGGTCGAGCAGATTCAATGACGCAAGAGAACATGACCCCGCTGGAGAAGACCGAGGCCCTCTACCGCGAGCTGGTCGCCTGGTACGCGGAGGGACCGCACCGCGAGACCCGCGCCGCCGCCAAGCTGCTCATGGTCGCCCTGCTCAAGCTCAAGGAGCACGGCGGCCCTGGCTGGCAGGGATTGGTCGACGAGTACCTGATCATGCTGCGCAACGAGCCCGAGCGCTTCCAACGCATGCTTGACGCCAACCGAGGCAAGGAAAAGCGACCTGGCGCGGGACCGGATCGGTCCGACAGCCTCATCGCCTGAGCGGGCGCCATCACAAGCGCACGGAGAGTGCCCTGCTCGATGGCTCGATCAGCGGCGCCCAAACGGTGACTGGAGCCGTCATCAAACGATCATCGTTCCTTAACAAAACCAACTGTAGTTCGGGGCGAAACTAGGCGCGGATTTGACGATGACGGCCTCGGACGTTCAACCGTCATGGCCTTTTCGATTTCATTTATCAGTGTACAAGTCATGCAAAAGCCAACTTTTCTGAAATCGGCGCTTGCCGTCGGTCTCGTCTCCATGGTCGCCTTGTCCGGCACCGCCAGCGCCGCCGACATCAAGCTCAACGGCTCGGGCGCCAGCTTCCCCTTCCCCATCTACTCCAAGTGGTTCAAGGATTTCAGCAAGGCAAACAAGGGTATTCGCGTCGACTACCAGTCCAAGGGCAGCGGCGCCGGCATCCAGGACCTGATCAACCACACGGTTGACTTTGCGGCTTCCGATGCCGCCATGAACGACGAGGAGATGGCCAAGGTCGAGGAGGGCGTGGTGCTCCTGCCCATGACCGCGGGCGAGGTCGTCATCATCTACAACCTGGACGGCGTCGAGGAGCTGAAGCTGCCGCGCGACGTCTATCCGGCGATCTTCTCCGGCGAGATCACTCAGTGGAACGACCCCAAGATCGCCGCCGCCAACCCCGGCGTCGATCTCCCGGATGAGACCATCACGGTCGTGACCCGCTCGGATTCCTCGGGCACCTCCTTCGTCTTCACCGGACACCTGTCCAACATCAGCGCGGACTTCAAGGCCGCCGTTGGCCAGGGCAAGGCGCCCAACTGGCCGAGCGCCGCCAACTTCGTCGCCGCCCCCAAGAATGACGGCGTCACGGCGCAGGTCCAGCAGAACAAGGGCGCCATCGGCTATGTCGAGTACGGCTACGCCAAGCTGACCAAGTGGAAGCAGGTCGCCCTGCTGGAGAACAAGTCCGGCAACTTCGTCGCCGCCGGTCCCGAGAGCGGCGCCGCCGCCCTGGCCTCGGCCGAGTTCCCCGAGGGCACCCTGCCCAACAGCGACGTGCCCAACCTGATCGCCTGGGTGTGGGATCCGGCTGGCGCCGATGCCTATCCGATCGCGACCTTCACCTGGATGCTCTTCTACAAGGATCAGGACGACGACAAGGCCGCCGCGCTGCGCAAGCTGGTCGGCTACGGCGTCGAGGAAGGCCAGAAGATCGCCGACTCCATGGGCTACATCCCGCTGCCAGAGAACGTGCGCGAGAAGGTCCTGAAGGCGGCCGAACACATTCAATAGGGGGCGCGAGGCACTGAGCGGTTCGGGCAGCGCCCAGGCGCCGCCCAACCGGTCCTGACTCGGATGTCAACAGGAACCGGTCCAGCCCAAGCCGGATCGGTTCTCGCACGAAGACGTGTTCCCCTCGACCGGCACCCGCCCGATTCGGCTCAAGGCGATCGCTCAGCAAGAACCCGCCAAGCCCCATCACCTCTCGCGACTCCTTGAAGGGGAAATAATGAGCAATTTGTTCCAAGCGGCGAATGCCTCGGGCGGAGTCTCCGGGCCGCCCTCGGCCGGCGAGTACGCCACTGACCGCCTGTTTCGCGGTATCGCGCTCAGCAGCGCCTTCGTCATCATCCTCCTCGTCGCCTATATCCTCTGGGAGCTCGGACGGGAGGCCGCGCCGGCCGTCGGCGAGTACGGCCTGAGCTTCATCACGGGTTCGACCTGGAACGCCAGCAAGGCGCAGTTCAGCGTGCTGCCCGAGATCTGGGGCACCCTCTACAGCTCGCTGCTGGCCCTGGTGCTCGGCGGTGCCTTCGGCATCGCCATCGCCATCTTCCTGACGCAGGACTTCATTAACCACCGCCTGGCGACCGTCTTCCGCACCATTGTGGAGATGCTGGCCGCCATCCCCTCGGTCGTCTTCGGCCTCTGGGGCATCTATGTGCTGATTCCGCTGCTCAAGCCAGGTGCCGAATGGCTGCATCAGAGCCTCGGCTGGTTTCCGCTGTTCGGCACCGACCTCGCCGGCCCCGGCATGGCCCCCGCCGCGCTGGTGCTGGCCATCATGATCCTGCCGACGGTCGCGGCCATCTCGGTCGACGCTTTCCGCCGCATCCCCTACAAGGTGAAAGAGGCCGCCTATGGCATGGGCACCACCCGTTGGGAGGCCATCCTCAAGGTGATGCTGCCGACGGCCTCCTCCGGCGTGCTCGCGGCACTCGTGCTCGGCTTTGGACGCGCGCTGGGCGAGACCATGGCACTGGCCATGTTGATCGGCAACTCCAACCAGATCAGCCTCTCGCTCTTCTCGCCCGCCAATACCCTGGCCTCGCTGCTCGCCTCCAACTTCCCGGAGGCCGGACGGGTCGAGGTGCAGGCCCTCATGTATGCCGCCCTGGTCCTGCTTGCCATCACCTTCCTCGTCAACGTCGCGGGCCTTGCGGTCCAGCAATACACCATCCGCAAGTTCGAGGGGAAGCCATGAGGACCATGAATCCAACCAGCACGATCGATCTGACCGCGCGGCCCGAAGAGATCCGCCCCCGGCCGAATCTGGACCGCCAGACGCTCGAGCCCAGGGCGCTCAAGAGCGGCTTTCTGACCGGGCTGACCTGGCTCGCCGCCGTGCTCGCCGCGGTACCGCTGTTCTCCGTCATCTACATGCTGCTGATTCAGGGCGGATCGCGTCTCTTCGGCAGCGATGTGGTCGAGGTGCTGACCGGCCTGCCGCCGGCGGGCTTCGAGATGGGCGGCGGCATCGGGCCGGCGATCCTCGGCACCCTAGTGATGGTCGGCATCGCCTCGGCCATCAGCATCCCGCTCGGGATCCTGGCCTCCATCTATCTCGGCGTGCTGGAACCCAAGAGCAGACTGGCGTCAACGTCGCGCTTCCTCGCCAAGGTGCTGACCGGCTTTCCCTCCATCCTGGCAGGCGTCTTCGTCTACGCCGTGCTCGTCATCCGCTTCGGCTACTCCGCCATGGCGGGCGGCGTGGCGCTCGCGGTGCTCATGCTCCCAACCGTGGTGCTCGCCGCTGAGGAGGCCATGGCGCAAGTCCCACAGCGGATGAAGGACGCCGCCTACGGCATGGGCTGCACCCAGACGCAGGTCATCTTGAAGGTGGTGCTGCCAACCGCGCTGCCCGGCATTTTGACCGGCGTCATGCTGGCCATCGCGGGCGCGGCGGGCGAGTCCGCCCCCCTGCTCTTCACGGCGCTCTTCAGCAACTACTACATCTCCGAGCTTGCGGAACCGACCGCCTCGCTCTCCATCCTCATCTACAACTTCTCCGGCATGCCGTTCGAGAACCAGATCGAGCTGGCCTGGACGGCCTCGCTGGCCCTGGTGCTCATCGTCCTGATGTTCAACATCCTGGCGCGCATCGTCGGTCGCTCGAAGGTTTGACGCACAGAAACCGAGGTATAGGTCATCATGAACGCAACAGCTGAGGCGCTCTTCGTCGCAGAGCCCTTCCAGGCCGCCGGTGACGTCGTCATCGATTGCACGGTCAACAAGATCTTCTACGGCGACTTCCTCGCCGTGCGCGATTCGGTCGTGCCGATCGAGAAGAAGAAGATCACCGGCTTCATCGGCCCCTCCGGCTGCGGCAAATCGACGGTGCTGCGCAGCCTCAACCGGATGAACGACCTCATTTCGGTGTTCCGCTTCGAGGGCAACGTGATATATCACGGCCAGGACATCTATGCGAAGAAGGTCGATCCCGTGGTGGTGCGCCGCTACATCGGCATGGTCTTCCAGCAGCCCAACCCCTTCTCCATGAGCATCTTCGACAACGTCGCCTTCGGCCTGCGACTCAACCGGTTCAAGGGGGATATTGAAGAGCGGGTGGAGCGCGCCCTTCAGCGGGCGGCGCTCTGGAAGGAGGTCAAGGACAAGCTCAAGAACAGCGGGCTCTCCCTCTCCGGCGGTCAGCAGCAGCGCCTTTGCATCGCCCGCGCCATCGCGACCGAGCCGGACGTGCTGCTGATGGACGAGCCCTGCTCGGCGCTCGACCCCATCGCCACCCGCCAGGTCGAGGAGCTGATGCTGGAGCTGAAGGAGAACTACACCCTGGCCATGGTCACTCACAACATGCAGCAGGCCACGCGCGTCGCCGATACCACGGCCTTCTTCTCCGTGGACATTTCCCAAGGCGGACGCACCGGCTACCTGGTCGAGATGGGTCCCACGCGGCAGATCTTCGAAGACCCCAGGGAGCAGCTCACCAAGGAATACATCTCGGGCGAGTTCAGCTGACCGGTGGCCTGGAGACTGCACATGAAGGCCAAGAGACACCTAACGGGCAAGCTCGCGGCGGTGTTCGCCGCGGCGACCCTAACCCTCTTCAGCGGCCAGCCGGCTGAATCCGCCACGGCCGACGACGCCAAGCTGACCATCCATGGGGCGGGAGCCACCTTTCCCCAGCCCCTCTATCAACGCTGGATCCAGGAGTACGAGAAGACACACCCGGAGACCCGTTTTACCTACGCGGGTTTGGGTAGCGGTGCCGGCGTCCAGGGCTTCCTCGCGGGCAGCATCGACTTCGGCGCCAGTGACGCCGCCATGAACGACGCCGAGCTGGCGCGGGTCGATCCCGAGCGCGGCGTCGTCATGCTGCCCATGACGGCCGGCATGGTGGTGCTGGCGTACAACATCCCAGACGTACCGACCGGGCTGCGCCTGCCGCGCGACGTCTATCTCGACCTCTTCGCGGGCCGGATCCGCGACTGGGATCATCCGCGCATTCGCGACGCCAATCCGGATCTGGACCTGCCGCACAAGGCCGTGGTCACCGTGGTAAGGCGCGATTCGAGCGGGACCACCTTCGCCTTCACCAATCACCTGGCCGCAGTCGACCCCGACTGGGCGGACAAGGGTCCGGGTGTCGGCAAGCTGGTCGACTGGCCAGGTATCGCCATGGCGGTGCCGGGCAACGAAGGTGTCGCCCAGCGGGTCAAGATCACGGATGGCGCGATCGGCTTCATGGCTTATGAGTTCGCCCAACGCCTGGGGCTCCCCGTCGCCACGCTGCAGAACAAGTCCGGCACCTTCGTGGCGCCCGGACCCCGCACCGGGCAGGCGGCGCTCGCGTCGGTCACTGACATCCCGGCTGACCTGAGGATCTATCTGCCTGACCCCGAGGGTGCGGACGCCTACCCCATCGTCAGCTATACCTGGCTGCTGTTGAGCCAGCGGTATGCGGATCCCGCCGTGGCGGGTGCCTTGAAGGGGGCGATCACCTGGGGCCTCGACCAGGGGCAGCCGATCGCCGAGGAGATGGGTTACATTCCGCTCCCGGAGGTCATGATCGGCAAGGCGAAGGAGGCACTGGCGCGGGTCCGCTGAGGCTGTCGCGCGGCGCGACTTGGTGATGGCCACGTTCATCGATCCAATAGATGCATCGATCCAACTCGTCTATCGATCCAACACAAGGAGTGCCACGTGTCGAACCCCCGTCTGGATCTCAGCGCGATCGAGGCCTCCCTGCGCGCCGTTCAGCGGGGCTTCGATCGCATCAACGCCACCTTGGAGACACCGCGCGACCCTTTTCGCGAGGAGATCCTGCTCGCGCTGCTGGAGGGCTATCGCTTCCTCGACCAACTGCAGGAGGGCGATATCGACCTGTTCGCACCGGGGAATTCGCGGCGGCTGCTCCAGCTCAACTGCCTGGTCATCTGCGAAGACCCGGATCCTGACTTGAAGCAGTGCGCGCCGCACTTTCGCGAAACCGAGCGGCGCTTCTACGACGACAGGAGCTTGGGCGGCGTGCGTGCCCTCATGAACTACCTGGCCGACCACCGCCACCCGACGCCCTGGCGCCGCGCGGCCGGCGTCTACACGCAGATCCTCTCCGAGCCACAGCTCTTCTTCGAGGGCAATCACCGCACCGGGGTCTTGCTGATGAGCCACATCTTGCTGCGCGCGGGACTGCCGCCCTGCGTGCTGAGCGCGCAGAACATCAAGACGTGCTTCGATCTGTCCTCCCGGATCAAAGACCTCAGCAAGCGCCGGCTGAGATCCAAGTTCGCCCTCCTGGACCTGTCTAGGCGCCTGGCCGAACGCCTTGAAGCCAACGCCGACGCTCGCTACCTGCTCGACTGGTCAGCACCAGCCCTCGCCCGCCGCGCGGAATAGCGCCCCCTGATCCACCGTGTGACAGGAGATAATGACGGGCTTTCGGCGTCACGGTGGACGCGCCATGCCCGTCGTCGACGGGCGCGACAGGCTGCTCGGCATGCTGATGCGCAAGGATTTCCTCGCCGGTTGGCAGCTGCGGCCATCCGACTGAGCGGATGATCGGGCGGGCGCTCGCCGGCCCGCTCAAGCCAGCGGTAGGGGGTCGATATCCTCGTAAGCGGACTGGCGAAAACGCGGGCTGCAGATGGCGAGGAAGATCAGCTCCCGCTCGCCCCGGTTGCGGATGCGCTGGGCGCATCCGGCGGGGATGTAGACGCAGTCGCCGACGCCGACTGCCCGCAGCGGCAATCCCTCGACCTCGACGATGCCCTTTCCGCTCAGGATCAGGTAACGCTCGACGATGCCCGCGAGCCGATGAAGCCGGGTGGTGACGCCGGGGCCGACGCGCGCGCGTGCGATCGAGACGGCGGGATCCTCCTCCCGGTTCCATGACTCGAGGATGAAACAGCCCTCGACCATGAAGAACTCATCCGCCTCATTGGGCGAGTGGACGACCCCGCCATCACGGCTCACGCCAGGCCGGCACTGCGGCGATAGGCCTCGGAGCGGCGGTCTCCGCCACGCGGCCGCGGCAGGGCGCGCCTGTTCAGCACCGATTCGATCTCGTTGCAGAACTCCGGACTGCCGAGCACCCAGGCCTTGTTGGTGCAATCGCGGATCTGCTTGAGCATCGGCTCCGCAATCGGCTGTTCGGCATGCTTGGCGTAGGCCTCGCGCCGCGCCTTGGCACTGCGCCCAAGCCGCTCGTACTCCCGATGCGAGGTAATGAGATTGTCCTCGGCCCCTTCGGCGTTGCCGCCATAACTCGACCAGCCGTATTCGGACGGCTTGCTCACCAGCCCCGCGCGGACCGCGTTGGCCTCGATGTAGTGGGAGACCGCCAGCAGATAGTGCTTCGGATCCACCAGAGTGGCACGATAGCGCCCTTCCCAGAGGGTTCCGGTGCGGTCGTAGCGATTGTTGAAGTATTGAACGTAATAACGGCCGACGTACTGCATCAGCTTTCCGATGCCGTTCTCCAGATAGGAGGTGACCAGCAGGTGGAAGTGATTCGGCATCAGCACATAGGCGTGGATGTCGCACTGAAACTTCTCGGCGGCGACGCCTATCTTGTCCCAGATGAACCAGTAGTCTTCTTCCTCGAAGAGGATCTGCTGACGATTGTTGCCGCGCTGGATCACGTGCTGCGGATAGCCAGGCATCAGGAAACGGGGTAGACGTGCCATGAGTAGGGTCGGATCCGGTTGATTGACCTGTATCGGAGTATAGACAGCTGCGCCTCTTCTAGAAGCCCAACAGTTGCGGTCCATTTGCGCTGGATCATGTCAAGCCCCTAAACCGGAAGCGAAATCTCTCCAAACCCAAGGATCTCAATGTCTCTGTGACTGACCGCCCTTCCCTCGATCAATGGTTACCGATAGACCCGGCCCTAGAACCGCTGCGCGCGGCGCTTCGAAAGGGTCACGCTCTGTTGCAGGCTCCGACGGGGTCCGGTAAGTCCACCAAGGTGCCCTTGGCCCTGCTCGACGAAGACTGGCTCGCCGGCCTGCGCATCCTCATGCTCGAGCCGCGGCGTCCAGCGGCGCGCATGACAGCGGCGCGCATGGCGAGTCTGCTGGGCGAGCCAGTGGGCGAGCGTGTCGGCTACCAGGTCCGCTTCGAGCGCCGCGTCAGCCCGCGCACGCGCGTCGAGGTCGTGACCGAGGGCATTCTGACGCGCCGGCTGCAGCGAGATCCGGACCTCCAGGGCATCGGCCTGGTCATCTTCGACGAGTTCCATGAGCGCAATCTCCAGTCCGATCTCGGGCTGGCGCTCACCTTGGACGTCGTCCAGAACCTGCGCCCCGAGCTGCGGCTGCTGGTGATGTCCGCGACGCTGGACAGCGAGCCGCTCGCCGCCGTGTTGGACGAGGCCGAGATCATCCGCGGTGAAGGACGCAGCTTCCCGGTGGAGGTGCGCTATTGCGATCACGCCCGAGACACCGACGCCGTGGGCTCCGCGATCGCTGGAGTACGTCGCGCACTGGCCGAGGACGTCGGCGACATCCTGGTCTTCTTGCCGGGAACGGGCGAAATCAGCCGCTGCGTCGAGCAGCTCGACCGCTTGAGCGATGGTGACATCGAGATCCTGCCGCTCCACGGCAGCCTGCCCTCGGCGCAGCAGGATCAGGCGCTGCTACCGGGCGACGGCCGCCGACGGCGCGTCATCGTCGCGACGGACATCGCGGAGACCAGTGTCACCATCCAGGGCATTCGCACCGTCGTCGATACCGGACTGACCCGCAAGCCGCGCTTCGACCCCGGTTCCGGCCTGACACGCCTGGTCACCGAGGCCATCTCCCGCGCCTCCGCCGAGCAACGCGCGGGCCGCGCCGGGCGCCTCGGGCCGGGCGTCTGCTACCGACTCTGGACGCCCGCTCAGGAGCATGGCCGGCCCGCGCACCGCACCGCCGAGATCCTGCAATCGGACCTGGCTCCGATCGCGCTGGAGCTCGCGCTCTGGGGCGTGAAGGACCCCGCCGAGCTGAGCTGGCTGGATCCGCCCCCGCCCCCGGCCTGGTCGCAGGCGATCGAGCTACTGCGGGCGCTCGGCGCGCTGGACGATGCCGGCTCCATCACCCGCCTTGGACGCGCCATGGCGGAGCTGCCGGTCCACCCGCGACTCGCCGTCATGCTCCTGAGCGCCTCGACCGGGGAGCGGCAGCTTGCGGCGCGCCTCTGCGCCCTGGTCTCCGAGCGCGACCCCTTCATCGCCGCGCCGGATCGCGCACGCCCGGCGGATCTCGGCGCTCGGCTGCAGGCCCTGGACGCGCTGCGCGACAGGCGTCCACCGAGGCACATGGACCGCTACCGGCTGGCGACCGTCGAGCGCGTCGCGGCCCAGTTGATCGGGATCGTCCAGCGTGCCGATGCGTGCCCTGGACAAGGCGCCCGCTCGCCCGGCGCCCTGCTCGCCCTCGCCTATCCCGACCGGGTCGCTCAACGCCGCGACGGCGCGGACGACCGCTACCTGCTCGCCTCCGGCGCCGGTGCCGTGCTGCCGCGTGACGATGCGCTCGCCGTCCATGCCTATCTCGTCGTCGCGGACATGGACGCCAAGGGGCGCGACGGGCGCATCCAGCGCGCGCTGCCGATCGACCAAGCCGAACTCGAGGCAGGCTTCGAGGCCCGTATCGCGCACAGCCGCGAGGTCACCTGGGACAGCGAGCGCGAGGCCGTCGCCTGCCGCGAGGTCTCCCGCCTCGGCGCCATCACCCTCGCATCGCGTCCCGTTCCACTGCAGCCGGACGACCACGCGAGCGCACGCCTCCTCGCGCGTGTCCGCGAGCTGTTCGAGCGCGCACTCGCGTGGTCGGACAGCGCGCGACAGCTTCAGGCGCGCGTCGAGCTCATGCGCCAGCACGACCCAAGGGGAGATTGGCCGGATCTCTCCGACGCAGCGCTCAATGACAGCTTGGAAGACTGGCTCGCCCCCTGGATTGAGGGCAAGTCGCGGCTCGCCGAGGTCCAGCGGCTCGACCTCGCCGCCGTCCTGACTGCCCGCCTGAGCTGGGAGCGGCAGCAACGCCTGGATCAGGAAACACCGCGCAGCTTCGCCACCCCGGCAGGCAACCATCGCCCCATCGACTACAGGGCTGGCGACCTCCCGGTGCTCGCGGCACCACTGCAGGAGCTCTTCGGGCTCGAAGACACACCCCGCGTTTGCATGGGCCGCGTCCCCGTCCTACTGCACCTGCTCTCCCCCGCGCGCCGCCCCATGCAGGTCACCCAAGACCTCGCCGGCTTCTGGGCGCGGGGGTATGCCGACGTCCGCAAAGAGCTTCGCGGGCGCTATCCCAAACACCATTGGCCGGAGAATCCGGCCGAGGCGCAGGCGGTGGTCGGAGGCATCAAGCGTCGGGCACCGCGGCAATCCGGATAGGGCGATCCGAACAACGCTAGTGCAACAGAGTGGAAATCCCGAGACTGTTTAATCATTCATGCTGCGAGCGGCTTTCCCTCATAGGTCCAGCGGAAGGGTTTGGCCAACGTGCGATTGAAGAAGTCGATGAAATCGCTGATGCGTTTCTGAAGGTCGTCGATGGAGGTGAAGTTGCCACGGCGCAGGACTTTGCGCGCCAGGATCGAGAACCACATCTCGATCTGAT
>NZ_NRRF01000053.1 GCF_016583565.1 Thiocystis violacea
TCCACGCCGAGGCGGGGTGGTCGTGCAGGTGGGGGGGTGATGAATGGGGCGTTTTGAGGTGGCAGTTGTCAGTTGTCGGTTACCAGTGCTCCGTTCCGGGGGCGCCCTTGAAGGGGCCCAGGATCTCGTCGGTGATCCAGCCGCCGTAGAAGCCGCCGGCTTGCGCGCGCACCCGCTCGCCATTCAGGAAGCAGTCCACGCGTCCGGGATAGAAGCAGATCCAGCCGGCGATGGCGGCGAATGGCGCGAAGGGTTGCGGGTAATACCAGGCGACGTCTTGGCGGTCGGTCGCGGGGTTTGCGCGGCGCAGATAGGCGGCTTCGCCTTTCCACTCGCAGAAGCTCCGCGTGGATGACGGGCACAGGTGCGTCATGTCGACATCGCTTGGGGGGATGTAGATGGTCGGCGGACTTCCTGTCTCGCAGACCCGCATGGCGTGGCTGGAGCGCGCCAGAGGTTCGCTTCCCTGTCGGACCTCGACCGCTCTGGGCTCGGCGATGAGGGCGGGAGGGCGCGGGTAATCCCAGACGGATTCCTGTCCTGAGCCAGGATCGAGGGCCATGTCGGGGCGCTGCTGACCACGAAACCGCCACGCCGATCTGGCGCGCTCCAGTGCCTTGTCCTCTCCGCTCATGCTCGCCGTTCCTCGGGTGTGTGCGCTGCCTGGTTGCAAGTTGATTGCAAGCTCTGCTCTTCGCGGGCGTTCGTCCACTGCCGGCCCTCTGGACGGGCCGGCAAGCCAGGTGTGCGCCGCCTCAGATCATGTAGTTCAACGCCTCCTCGCCCGGATGCGGCAAGCCGGCGATCCGCCAGGCCTCACGGCAGGATCCGAACAGGCGCCGCACGGCGCTGCGGTCGAGACCATGGGTGCGGCACACTTGCGAGACTGGCGGCAGTGAGCCGTAGGTCATGTGGTGCTCGCGCATGTAGTAGATGACCGACCAGTGCTCTTGGGTCAGCGGCCAGACGCCATCCAGTCTGGCGATGAAGCGCGCCATGCCCCGGTTCCAGAGACCCGGATCGACGAGAAACCCCTCGCCGTCGAGCGGAAGGGGACGACGCCCGGCAACCGCCTGATTGTGACTGCTAAGCTGTCGCATGATGTTGGGCTCCTAGAGTCGCTGCTGGGTTGACGATGGGAGATGGAACCTGCCTCGTCGGTATAGTTGATAAATCTAGTCTGCTTTTGGTTCCCGTCAACCTGGTCGTGGAGCGCGTGGCAATCATCAGAGCCTCAGGGATGCTGGTCTCACAGGCAGGTGCCGCCGTCGCGGTGCCCCAATCCGCGGACGGTCGGTCTTGCTGTTGCCCGGCTGGTCCCGCTCAAAGAGAAACCCTTCATGCGAGTCCGAATCCTCTTTCGTTTGTTCGCTGGCCTGGGGCTGGTGCTGCCGGTCGTGGCCGAAGGTGCCACCATGCTCGTGCCGGATCGGCCTTCACCTCAAGCGGCGGGGACCACCATCGGTTTCATGATCGGCGCCGCCGGGGCGGCGACGGAGCTCTACCGGCTGAGCGTCGCTCCGGCGCAGGGTCCGGCGCGCGGCCATGTCGTCTACGACTATTCGCGCGACAACGTCCTGGAGTGGACGGTGATTGATCCGGGGGTCTACCGCGTCACCGCTGGCGTGCTCGACACGGCGACGGGCCAGGAGACCTTTGCCGATCAGCTCTTCACCATCAACCCCGCGGTTCCGCCGGACACCGACTGGGCTGTCGCGCTGCCGACGCGCAACCCCCTGGTCGCGCTCTACGTGGCACCGCCGTGCCCGCCGCGCGCGCTGGCGCGCGTGCGGTTCTTCGCGCCGTCCGTCGGCATCCAGCAGACGACGAGTCCGAAGCGCTGCGCGCCCGGAACGCCGCTGCACCTCTATGTCGCGGGCATGCGCGAGGACACGGCCTATGAGCTGTGGCAGGAGCTGCTGGCGCCGGACGGCAGCCTGCTCGGCCAGTCCCCACCCACCCCGTTCGTGACGGGCCGGGCCGGCATCGCCGTCTCGCCGGGCACCGCGACGATCCCAGCCGGCCCGCTGGCGAGCGCGTCCGAGCCGGTGATCTGGAATTCGCCCTTCATCGGGGCCATGGGGGTCGGAAACGCTCAGGCGACCGATCTGGAGGGCCACCTGATCTGGTATCTCGACGAGCCCGCCTGGTCGCTACGTCCAAGCAGCGAGGGGACCCTTTGGCTCGTGAAGCGAGATCCGGTCACGGGTATCCAGGATAACCTGCTCGTCAAGACGGACCTGCTCGGCAACGTCGTGAAGCAGACCAGCGTCGATGCCATGAATCATCGGCTCGGGCAGCTCGGCTACGACGATCGGATCACCAACTTCCACCACGACGTCCGCGACCTCCCCGACGGCAACATTGGCGTCATCTCCACCGTGGAGCGCCTGGTCACCGATGTGCAGGGGCCTGGCGAGGTGTCGGTCATCGCCGACATGATCCTGGTCACCAACCAGGATTTCGAGATCCAGTGGATCTGGAACGGTTGGGACCACCTGGACCCCGCCCGGCTCGCGACGCTTGGGGAGACCTGCACGCTGGGCGCCGCCGGCTGTCCGCCCTTCTTCCTGGCGGACCAGACCAACGACTGGATGCACGCGAACGCCCTGGCCTATACGCCGGACGGCAACCTGCTCCTGTCCGTGCGCCATCAGGACTGGATCCTCAAGATCGCCTACGCGGACGGCGCGGGCGACGGCCGCATCCTCTGGCGGCTTGGTCCGGAGGGCGACTTCACGCTCGTTGGCGGCGGCGACGACGACTGGTTTTCGCACGTCCACGATCCGAGCTTCATCAGCGACAACCAGATCATCCTCTTCGACAACAGCAACCTGCGATGCGCGTCCGCCGAGGCCCCCGCCGACTGCCAGAGCCGCGGGCAGATCTGGGAGATCGACGAGGCAGCGATGACGGCCCGGCTCGCCTTCAACACGGATCTCGGCGACTACGCCTTCGCCGTCGGCTCCGCCCAGCCGCTCGCGAACGGCAACACCTGGTTCAACTCCGGCATGATCGGCACCGGCGAGGCTCCGCGCGCGACGCTGCAGGAGGTGGACCCGGATGGGGTCAGGGTCTTCCAGCGCGATCTCAACGTCTTCCAGTACCGCTCCTATCGCCTGGCCGACCTCTATACGGCGCCGCCGTCCTGGGGTGTGCGCCCGCGTCCCTGGCAGGAGGGTCCGGCGGGCTGTCCGGGTGACGCCGGCCGTCCCTGCCGGCCGTTGGCGGTTGGCCCGGATCGGGCGCCATCGATGTCCCCAGACCACAAAGGATCTGGATCCGAGCGCAACGGGAATCGGCGTTGATGCACCTGTCCTGCATCAACCTTGCGCCGGCGAAGTGCTAACCTGAGAAGGTTGCGCTGTGAGACAGGTGTCTGCGATGGAGTATCTGATTCCGGATGGGGTGTCCGCTGCGGCGGTCGAAGGTGAAATCCTGGCGCGCCTGAACTGTCATCCGGAGACTGTCGACCCGGTCGAAACCATCTACTACGACACCTTCGATTGGGCGGTTTACGGCGCGGGCGGCCTCCTGTGGCACCGTGGCGGCACCCTCGGCTGGCTATCCCTGCGTGACGGCGCCAGCTTGACCCAACCCCTGGAAGAGCCACCCGGCATGGTTGGCGATTTGGGGCCGGGTGACGTCAGGGCACGAATCCCGGCGGCGGCCGACATCCGGCGTCTGCTCCCGGTGGTGCGTATCCGCACCCGAACCCGGATGCTCCGGGGGGCGGACGAAACCGCCAACACCGTCGCGCATCTCGCGATTACCTCCCATCGCGCGGAAGACCCGGCGACTGGCCGGACGGCGAGGCTGCCCGCCCGGCTGCGCATCCAGGGCGCTGCCGACCATGACGACGACCTCGACAGACTGGTCGTCTTGGTCGAGGGCAGGCTTGGGCTGGAGCCGGCGGCGATGCCGTTGCCCCTGGAGGCGCTGGCGGCCCTCGGCCGCTCGCCGGGTGGCTACGCGTCCAAGCCGATGATCCCATTGGACCCGCGGGCGCGCGCTGATGCCGTGGTCAAGCAGGTTCTGCGCGAGCTGCTCGACATCCTGGAGGCCAATGTCGCGGGCGCGCGAGCGAATTGGGATTCCGAGTTCCTGCACGATCTGCGCGTCGCGACGCGCCGCACGCGTTCGGTGCTGACCCAGCTCGAGGACGTCTTTCCGCGCGAGCGGATCGGCGGCTTCCGGGACGGCTTCGCCTGGCTTCAGCAGGTGACCGGGCCGGTTCGCGATCTCGATGTCTACCTGCTGGCCTTCGACGGTTATCGGGCCAGCCTTCCGCCGTCCTTGGGACCCAAGCTGGAGCCGTTACGGGCCTTCTTGCGCACACGCCATGAGGCGGCGCACGCCGAGCTCGCCGCGGCGCTCGATTCCGGGCGGTTCAAGGATCTCGTGCGCGACTGGCGTGACGTCCTGGAGGCACCTGCCGCGAGCCCTTCGGCGGCGGCTGATGCCGCCCGCCCGATCAAGCGGGTGGTGGATGCGCGCATCCGGCGTTTGGCGAAACGTGTGCGGCGGGAGGGCAGGGCGATCCAAGCGGATTCACCGCCGACGCAGCTGCACGCGCTACGCAAGCGCTGCAAGAAGCTCCGCTATCTCATGGAGCTGTTCAAGAGTCTCTATCCCGACGCCGCCATCAAACCGATCATCAAACAGCTCAAGGTGCTGCTCGATCAGCTCGGGACCTTTCAAGACCTCGCGGTGCAGGCCGAGCATCTGGAGGACATCGCCGAGCAGATGTACGCCGCGGGCGAGGCGGCGCCCGGCACCCTGCTGGCCATGGGCGCACTCGTTGGCAGCCTGCTCGAGCGCCAGATGCGCGCGCGGGATGGTTTTGCGGAGGTCTTCGCCGCCTTCGACGATCCTGGGCAATGGGCGCGTTACAGGGCGCTGTTCTGGGCTTCAGGGTCAAAACGAAAGGGTCGGTAACCTTGGGGCGAGCGGCCAACTGAACAGTCTGCTGTCGCGATCTCGACTCGATGCCGATCCGCCAGGCTCAGGCGAAATACCTCTTCATCGCCAGGAACTTCTTCTCCACGAGGTAGTAAGAGGCGGCCGCGAGTAGGACGGAGGCGCAGACGACGAGGGGGAGGAAGATGAAGGCGTTTTCGACCAGCGCCTTCGGCAGCCGCTCGCCGAGCAGGACACGCAGCGGGTAGTGGATGATGTAGAGGCTGTAGGAGATGTTGCCGAGGAAGACCAGTGGCCTGGTCTCCAGCAGACGCACGACGGGACTGTCCGGCCGCTCGACGACGTAGGCGATGAAGCCGCTGGCGGCCAGCATCAGCAAGGCATACTTGTAGGGGATGTCGAGCGGGAGCGCATGGACGGCCAACACCGGCATGGCCGCGAGGCTCAGGGCCCCCAGCCAGTGCTGGCCGAGGAAGGCCGGCAGCCGCTCGCGGTTGAGCGCGATGAAACCGCCGCCCAAGGCGAACCCGATCCCGGTGAAGGGGAGCAAGTAGAGGAGCCCTTCCCCGGCACCGAGAAACCAGGCGCCGAACATGATCCCGACGCAGAGCGCGAAGAGCAGGAGCACCACGGCGGCATGGCGGCTCGCGGGGATGGCCAGGAGGAGGGGGGCGAGGACGATGTAGAACTGCTGCTCGACCGCCAGGCTCCAGGTGTGGGTGAAGATTCCCCAGGAGTGACTGACGAGGGCGATGAAGAAGTTCTGCAGATAGGTGAGATACCAGAGCGCTTCCCGGTAGAAGTGCCCGCCGAGCAGATAGCGGTCGACCAGGATGGTGAGCGCCAGCGCCATGTAATAGGCGGGAAAGATCCGCAAGGCGCGCCGGGTCCAGAAGTTCTTCAGTGAACTCCGGAAGACCGAGCGGCCCTGCTCCATCTTGAGCCGCTCATTGCGGAGGATATTGGTGATGAGAAAGCCGCTGAGAACGAAGAAGACGAAGACCGCAACCGCGGCCAGGTCGATTGGCAGAAAGATGGTGTGATGGATGACCACGACCAGTGCGGCGACGCCGCGCGTGCCGTCGAAGCCGCTGACATGGCCCGTCCCTTTCCTGTCTTGGGTGGTCACCGCTCGACCCGCATGGCGTGCCCAGTCGCGCTCAGTAACGTTGGCGTCCGACGACACCGCCGAGACCGTCTTTCCAGGCGAAGAAGGCTGCCCGGAAGGTCTGTCTGGAGCGGTTGGTTCGCACATAGGCGATGGTCAGCAGGAACATGAAGAGGATGAAGAGGTAACGCGAATAGCGCGGGACATAGATGAGTCCCGCGATCTTGCGGCGCATCAGGAAGCGGTTGCGGATGTCGTAGTAGATCTTAAATGGCGAGTAGTAGGCCGGGCCGGGCTTGATCTTCTTGTTGAGCCGGGCGCGGCTCACGTAGGTGACCGTGGTATGGAAGGCGGCCTTGAAGCCGAAGAGTCCGTCGTCGCCATAGACGAAGAAGTCTTTTTCGGGCAGGCCGACCTTGGCGACCACCCCATCCGAGACGAGCATGCCCTCGAAGCAGGCCACCTGCATGACGCACCAGTCCTTGCCATTGCGGAAGGAGAGGTTGTGCAGCCCGGCCTGATAGGTCGTGATGGGGTCGAAGATGTGCTCCCACTCGTGCGCGGTGCCGTCGGCATAGAGCACCAAGGGGTGAATGCACTCCGAGATGTTGCGGTAGCTCAGTAACTGCTCCAGGCAGTCTTGTTCCGGCTCGACATCGTCGTCGAGCAGCCAGTACCAGTCGAAACCGGCCTCGCGAGCGAGCCGCAACCCCTCGTGAAAACCGCCTGCTCCGCCGGTGTTCTCGGGCATCTGGGTATAGTCGATGCGCGCGTGGCTGAGGTAGCCGGCGGATTCGAGCAGCTCGCGGGTGCCGTCCGTGCTGGCGTTGTCGATCAGGAAGATCCGCTCGATCGCCAGGCTCTGCCCCAGAATGCCCCGCAGGGCCTCCAGAAGCATCGCTTTGCGGTTGTAGGTGACGAGGACGACGGCGATGCGATCAGGTGCGCTCATGATCGTACGACTTGCCGCGAACCAGGGTCTTCAGGGCCGAGTAGGCGCGATAGAGGAGCGTTTTTTCGATCCGCTTGCGATAGCGATTGAAGCGGGACTCCATGATGTTGTTCTGCTCCACGATGAGCCCCAGCGCAAACAGCTGGCCATAGTCGAGCGAGCCCCTCTGGAGGCTCTGTCTGATCCATTTGTTCACCATGCGCGACCTGTAGATGTCGTGCAGATCGCTGTCCGCGATCACCGAATTGCCCAAACCGTTCTTGACCTTCGGCCGCTGATGCCAGAACGCGAGGTATTCCGGGTGGACCCTGATGTCGTAGCGCTCCAGAAACCGGATGTTGAACTCCCAGTCCCCGATGACCGGCAGGGTCTCATCGAACATCCCGATCTCGTCGAGGACGGCGCGCTCGAAGAGGAAACACACGGGCGTGAAGCGATTCACGGCCAGCAGGCAGAGCATGTCGATGGCTTTCAGCCAGCCGTTGAAGTCCTTGCGACCGATCTCGCGGATCTGCGTGCCGCGGATCTCCTCTAGGACGATCTCCGTGTGGCAGAACACGCCGCGGGTGTCGGGCCAGGTCTCGCGCTGCAGGACCTCCACCATGACCTGCAGGAAGCGGGGATCCCAGGTGTCGTCGTCATCCAGGATGACCAGGTAGCGCGACTGAGAGGCGCGGATGCCGACGTTGGAGGCGGCCTCCATCCCCAGCGATTGGGGATTGTGGATGACCTTGAGACGGCCTCGGTACGGCTCCCGATAGCCTTCGAGCAGCCGGTCGACCTCATCGGCGTCACCGCCGTCATTGACGATGACGTGGACCCAGTCCGCGCTCGTCTGCGCCAGAACCGTCTTGACGCAGCGTTCCAGCAGCAGGGCGCGGTTCTTGGTTCGGGTAATGATTGCAACGAGCGGATCCGTGTGGGTCATCGTTATAGTTGGCGTCAAGGGACATCAGGCAGCATAAAAGAACGCGATTTTAGGGAAGGCACAATTCCTTTGCAAAGCGCGGGGATTTTCGGGTGTGACCACAACTGATGACTGGCGGGGGGAGGTGGGCCGAGGTACGAGGCCCACCGCATCATGGCACCCTCGAAGGCCGCCGCTGACCCGCATGGCCACCGGCGGACGCGACTAGCCCGCGTACTTACGGATCAGGCCCTTGAGTGCGCGCGCACCCTTGTACAAGGTACCTGGTTCGCGCGGGGCGTGGGCGAGACCGCCGTGATGGCTGGGGAGCGTCGAATAGGGGCTCTGGGTCTCGCGGATGATGGTCATCTCGTCGACCCAGCGGTCGTTGATGATTCTCACGGGCTCCCAGTCGCCATGGGCGCCGGCCTTGCCGAAGGTCGTGAAGCAGTCGATGAGGTTGGGTCCGCCCCAATTGAGGGTCTCCTGCGCAAGGACCTGGCCGCCGCAGGCTTCGACCAACTCCTTGAAAGTGTCCGCCGAAACCGATGAGGCGCGGCTGTGCGGGTTGTCCGTCTCGGGGGGCATTTCGTTGAAATTGGAGTGGTGGATGAAGGCGACGCCCCGATCGGAGAGCTTGCTCAGCAGCTGCGGCATGTATTGGCGCAGGACATCCATCTCGGCATGGACGAGCGAATCGAAGGTGAAGATGAAGTCGAAGGCGCCATCGGGGGCGTCGCCGAGCGAAATCCCGTCGTTCTGAAAGAAGGATGCCTGGGGCGCCCTGGCGAAGCGGCGCTTACAGGCGTCGATCGCCTGGCCCGAGAGGTCGATGCCGACATAGGATTCGCAGTACTGCAGGAGATAGCGCGTCCAGCGGCCATGTCCGGGGGCGATTTCCAGCACCTTGGTCGCGGGCAGATGGCGATGAATGCGCGGGTAGATGGAACCGAACCACTGCGCCTCGCTCCCGCCCCACCAGGAACTCCACTCCTCGCCCTCCAAGGTCCAGTCGTAGTTCTGATCCCACAGGGCCAGATTCCAGCTGATGTCCGGCATCGATTCTCTCCACTCAGGCGTGCGTTCAGTGTTCCAAGGCCATTCGCGCCTGCCTGGGTCTGGGGCCTCGGCCGGCGCGCGGACCTGCTATCCTTGCCGGCCATCTGAACCCCGCGAAGCAACCGGCAGCTGGCGGACGGCAGACGAAAAAGCGATCCGCGCAGTATATCAGCTCGATGTGCGCATGACGGTTGCTTTCGCCGTGCCGCGACCCGGGTTGGGCGGGCCGGCGTGCGCTGCCGCGCCGGCTTGGTCGCGCGCGGGGATATCCTCGATCTGCGAACGACGGTGTTGCTCCATGACCTTGGCCTTTTGCTTCAGGATTCGCGCATGGCGACGCTAGCCTGGCTGATTCCCAGGCTGGTGGCTGGCTCGGGCGGCATTCGCACCATGTTCCAGCAGGCCAAGGCGTTGGAGGAGGCGGGGCATCCTTGCCACCTCTACATCGAGGGTGTCGGGAGCGACGAGGCGGCGTGCCGCTCCATCCAACGCCTCTTTGGCTACGCCTTCGCTCGCGCACGCTACGGATGGGGCGCCATCGCACCGGCGGATGCCGTCATCGCCACCATTTGGTATTCGGCGGCGATCGTGCGCGACCTCCCCTTCGACTGTCGCCGGCTCTACTTCGTGCAGGACTACGAGGCCTGGTTCAGCGCCATGGGCGACACCTACCTGCGCGCGGAGGCCTCCTATCTCACCGGCCTCACCCCGGTGACCATCGGGCGCTGGCTGAAGCACAGGCTCAGGTCGCAATTCGGTCTGCCGGCCTACCACTTCGATTTCGGCGCGGATCTCGCGATCTACCGCCCGCTGCCCGACGAGCCCCGTGAGTTGGCCGTCTGCTTCCTCTATCAGCCGGAGAAGCCGCGCCGCTGCGCGCGCATCGGGCTGGATGCCCTTTCGATCGTCAAGCACCTGAGGCCCGAGGTGCAGATCTATCTCTATGGTTCTCGGGAGAAGGGGCGGGCCTCGCCCGAATACGCGCATCTGGGCCTGCTGCGCGTCGAAGCATGCAATGCCCTCTACAATCGCTGCGCGGTTGGCCTCAGTCTCAGCGCTTCCAACCCGTCGCGTGTGCCCTTCGAGATGATGGCCGCCGGACTGCCGGTGGTCGAGCTGTGGCGCGAACCGACCCTCTACGACTTCCCGCAGGAGGCCGTTCTGCTCGCCCAGCCGCGGCCGGAGGCCCTCGCCGAGGCCATCCTGCAACTGCTGGAGGATGAGGCGCTGCGCACGCGCATGGGGACGGCCGGCACGCGCTTCATGCAGCGGCGCGGTGCCGACACCGAGGTCCGTCAGTTCGTCGGCGCGGTGGAGCGCGTCCTCGCGGGGGGCGAGCCGGACTTCGAGGCAACGGACGCTCCGATGTACCAAGCTCCGGCGGTGGGGGCTGGTGATCGGGTCGGGTCGCTCCCACTCTCTCTGCTCTCCCGGATCAATGCCCCGCCCAACGCCTTCATCAACAGCCTGAGCCCGCTGCTGCGAGGGCTCGTTGGGATCGGCGGGCGCTTGGCGCGCCGTCTCCTGGAGAGCCGCTGACAGGCGTCCCGAGCGGCGTCGAAGTGACCGAATCCCAGCAAAGATGCTACCCTCCGAGGCCATTTCGCTCGGATGGAGCAGGCGCTTACCAGGTCTGGACGATCAACGAGACACCGGCGAGCGCGCGCCGTTGCCTTGGGGGCTGCCGGTTGTCATCCGAGTTCGACACCGGCGCCCTGACGTGAACGGCGCCCGGACCCAAACGATTTGTTGAGCCATTCGATACGAGCAGGGCTGCTGCCTAGGTGACCATTGGCGACCATCGATCCCAGCTACTCCGTCAAGGCCATGCCGGCGCGACTCGGTATCGAGGCGTCTGCCTCATGCCCTGAGGCCGAGCAGAGTCGGCCAGGCCCCGCCAGTCAGCTCAGGCGCGAGCGCCACCGCCTGTTTCGCCAGATCGATCAGGAGGCACTCGAGGCGGCCGCCAGCCTGGGCGAGGGCATGGACGCGGCCCGCCGCGCACTCTTCGGGCTCGGCGTGCGCTCGGCGCCTTTGTTCTTCGGCTTTGCGCTCTTCATCGCCGAGCAGAGCCGGGTCGACCGGGTCAGCCGGCTGTGCTTCTTCACGCGCGAGGGCGAGCTCTTCCATCAGGTGTTCGAGCGCGTCTTCCCCGAGGGGCGTTTCGCCGGCCTCGAGCTGCCGCCCGCGGAGATCCTCGAGGTGAGCCGTCTGGCCACCTTCTCCGCCTCGCTCGGCTCCCTGAGCCTCAAGGAGATGATGCGGCTGTGGACCCTGTACAGCAGCCAATCCATCTTCGCCCTCGGCAAATCGCTCGGGATCGAGCCCGAGCAGCTCGGTCTCTCCTGCGCACGCCATGGGATCGCCCTCGCGGAGGACATCATCCGCCCCTGGGAGGACGATCGGGTGGCGCGGTTGTTCGCCGACGCGGATTTCAAGCGCATCGTCATCGACAAGATCGAGCGGGATCGCCAGGCGGCCGCGCTCTACTTCGAGCGGCGCGGCGTCGCCACGGCGGGCGATACGGTCGGTATCGTGGATATCGGTTGGCGCGGCACCATTCAGGACAACATCGCCTTGATGCTGCCCCAGACCCGCTTCGTCGGCTACTACATGGGTCTGCAGCGGTTCCTCAACGTGCAGCCGCCTAATTGCCTCAAGAAGGCATTCGGCCCCAATGCCAACCGCGATCTGCTCTTCAGCCATCTGCTCGACGCCGTCTCGCCGATGGAGATGCTGTGCAATTCGCCGCACGGCAGTGTCATGGGGTACCGCACGGACGGCAATGGCGATGCCGTGGCGATCCGTCTGACGGAGGCCTCGGAGACGGCCATCTATACCGACACCGTCCGCCACTTCCAGGACGGCGTCCTCTTCGCCCTACCGTTCTGGTCCGCGCGGATGGAGCCGGCTGGCCTGCGCAGCGCGGAGCTGCGCGAGATGGCCTGCGGCATCTGGACGAGCCTGATCACCAAGCCGGACAGGCAGATCTCCGAGGCCTACGCGGCGCTCAACCACAACGACGTGTTCGGCGTCGGCTGCTTCGTCGACAAGAAGGTCGTCCCCTCGCCGATCAAACTCTTGCGCAGCCTGGTCTTCTCCAGGGATCGCCGCGACGTCATCCTCTACATCAAGCAGACCCAGTGGACGTCCGGTCTCTGGCATCGGCGCGATCTCGCCGTGCTGCACAAGGCCGTTCTCGTTGCCGCCCTGTCGACGGGGCGGGCCTATAAGCGCACCCGCATGTGGATGCAGCACCATTGGAAGCATAAGGGCCAGATTGGGGAGTGAGCGGCGCCCAGGGCGGCGGTCCGACCGATGGGCGAAGTGTGAACCTATCTCCGTTTCCATCCGTTTTTCCGCGCCCTCGACCGGCCACTCCGCGCTAGAATGACCTTGGCAAGCCCCGCGCGCGCGAGCCGCGGTTGCGACCTCGACGCCTGCTCGGGGCCGGATTCGACTCGTCGGAGCCTGTTGCGGCGAACCTGGAGCCAGCACTTGGAGCCATCCCACCATGCCCATGGCCAGCGAGTATTTCGATTTCCACCAGCGGATGCTGGGGCAGGGCGTGATCTTCTCCTTCGTCGGCTATGTGTCCGAGGGCATCCTCTTCTCGCTGGGCGAGGCCCTCAAGCAGAAGATGCGACTGGAGGCCACGGACGCCAACGTCACCAAGCGTGTCTTCTCGATCTTCGTCGAGCAGGTCCAGAACATCATCCGCTACTCGGCCGAGCGGATCGAGGCCGAGTCTGGACTGCCCTCCGAGATGAGCTCGGGGATGATCACCGTCGGCCACGACGAGACCCATTTCTTCGTCGTCTGCGGCAACATCGTGCGCCGCGCGGAGGGCGAGGAGTTGCAACGGCGGCTTGCGCAGCTGGCCGTCATGGATCCCGACTCCATCAAGGCCTACTACCGAGAGAAGCTGCGCGAGCCGTCCGAGGAGAACAGCCGCGGCGCCAGCATCGGATTGATCGAGATCGCCCGCCGATCCACCCGTCCGATCGAGTTCGGTCTGACCGACCTGGGTGACGAGCGCGCCTTCTTCTGTCTCAAGGCCTTCATCTGACGCCTGACAATCAGCGACCCGATGGACACACTCTATCTGCCCCAAACTCAGCGCTCGCCCCTGGTCGAGCTCGACGCCGCCAATCACCGGCTGAGGATCGAGGGGGAGTCCTATCCCGAGGATGCCGCCGCCTTCTTCGGACCCGTGATGCGGGCGCTCGATGAGTATCTGGACGCGGTCAGGGAGCGCCCGCCCGCCCGGGAGCTCATCGTCGATCTGCGCATGCTCTACTTCAATAGCAGCAGCGCCAAGGCGCTCATGAATCTCTTTCAGCGGCTTGAGTCAACAGCCCGCGACGGGGTGGAGATCCAGGTCAACTGGCACTATGACGCCGACGACGAGACCATGATGGAGTTCGGCGAGGACTTCAGCGAGGATTTCGCGGCGGCCCGTTTCAGTCTCTGTGTCTCGGATAGCCATGTCACCTGAAGCCCTGCCCACCAACCAGCTCCCCGCGGCGCAGGAAGCCTACTCGCTCTATGCCCACGAGGAGGCGGTCATCCGACAGGCCGAGGAGATGGTCGACAAGCTCGACAATGTCTCCGGCGGCGTGCGCGCCCTGGCTGACGCCTATCGCGACGGCTACCGCGAGACCGCGCGCCTGGTGCGCATCAGCGACCGCATGCAACTGGATCTCCATGAGGCGAATCGCACCCTCAGGGAGCAGGCCGCGGACCTCAAACGCCTCAACGACGCCCTGCACACGGAGATCGAGCGCCGCGAGCAACTCGAACAGGAGCTCAGGCGCATCGCCTCCATCGACGAGCTGACCGGGACCCATACCCGGCGCCACCTGCTCGAGCTTGGCGAACACGAGCAGCGGCGCCGCGCGCGTCACGGCCAGGTCATGGCCGCCCTCATGATGGATCTGGACCACTTCAAGCGCATCAATGACGGCTTTGGCCATGCCGCGGGCGATCAGGTGCTGCGCGACTTCGGCTTTCTGCTGCGCTCGAGCCTGCGCAAGGGAGACATCGCCGGACGTTTCGGCGGCGAGGAGTTCCTGGCACTCCTCCCCGAGACCGATCTGGACACGGCGCAGGCGGTGGCCGAGCGGCTGTGCGAGCGTGTGCGCGACAACCGCACGCTGTGGAAGGACCAGATCTTGTGCATCACCGTCAGCGTCGGTGTCGTCGCCGTGCTGCCCGACGAGCTGCTGGAGAAGGCCATTGGCCGCGCCGACCAGGCCCTTTATGCGGCCAAGCGCGCGGGACGCGACCGTGTGGTGGTCGACCATCCGGCCCGCGCGAGCGGCTAGCCCGGCATGCGCGCGCCGCGCCTCTCGCTGTTGCTCCTCTGCCTGCTGTGCTGGCCTGCCGTGGCCCCCTTGATGGCGGCGACCCCGCGCTATGTGGTGGGTGTCGAAAACATCGACTACCGACCCTTTCAGGCCGGTCACGCCGGCGTCTTCGAGGGGTTCGGCCGCGAGCTGCTGGATGCCTTCGCCGCCGCCGAGGGGATCGAGCTGACCTATCGGCCCTTGCCCCCGCCGCGTCTGCTCGCGAGCCTCTTGCAGGATCGCATCGACTTCAAGTATCCGGACGACCCCGCCTGGCGGGCGGATCTGCGTGAGGGTCATGCGATTCGCTACAGCCGTCCCGTCGTCGGCTATCTGGATGGAACCCTGGTCTTGCCCGCGCATCTGGGGCGGCCCGCGACGGCCATCCGGACCCTGGGCACGGTGGTGGGCTTCACCCCGATCGCCTGGCTCGAGCCGCTGCGCGCCGGACGGGTGATGCTCCGGGAGAACGCCGACTTCGACGCACTCTTTCAGCAAGTCCTTAGCCAGCGGCTGGATGCCGCCTACGCCAATGTGGCCGTGGCGCGCGAACAATCCCGACGCATTCTGGGCCGTCCAGATGCCTTGGGCTTCGATCCCAGCCTCCCCAGCACGCGCGGCGATTACCGCCTCTCGACGGTCCGTCACCCCGAGCTGCTGCAGCGCTTCGATGCCTGGCTCGACGGGCAGGCGGCACTGGTGAATGGGCTCAAGCGCCGCGCCGGCTTGACCGAGTCCGAGTGATTCAAGGACAGCCGCCATGGTCGCGACTCTCTCCGCCGAGCGCGTGATTCCGCGCCTGCGGGGTCTCACCTTCAAGCAGGCGGCGATCACCCTGCTGGTGGTGCTGGTCCTCGGGGTGGCGATGGGTGTGCTCCAGCTCTTTCTGGACTGGCGCGGCATGCGTGAGGAGGTCCGTGAGGGGATGGAACGGACCCTGGCGCTGGTCGAGGGCTCGGCCTCCGAGGCCCTCTACCAACTGCACCCGGAGCTGGGGCGTCAGCTGGTACAGGGGCTCTTCGTCTTCGATGCCGTCCAGCGCGTCGAGCTGCGGGACGACTTCGGTCAGGTGCTGGCCGAGCAGACGCGCGCTCCCGGCGCCGCGACGCTCAAGACCGGCTGGGGCTGGCTGTTCGAGGACGTCATCCACTTTCGCCTCCCGTTGCGCTATGCCGCCTCCGGCGCGACGGCGGCGGACGTCGGTGTGCTCGAGGTCGCGCTCTCGCCGGACGTGCTGGCCCGGCGCTTTCGGCAACAGGCGATGCGCGACGCCCTGTTCGGGATCGCGCGCGCCGTCTTCATCTCCCTCCTGGTCGTCGTCATCTTCTACTTCATGATCACCCGGCCCTTGCTGCGTCTCTCCTCGGCCATCGCCGGCGCGGATCCGACCCGCCCCGGTGCCTGGGTGCCGCCGCGGCTCGCCGGGCACGAGCGTGACGAGATGGGCCTCTTGCTCGCGCACCTGGACAGGCTGCTGCGTGCCTCCCAGGCAGGACTCGACGCGCGCGACCACGCGCAGCGCGAGCTGACCGCGCTCACCCAAGACCTCGAGCAGCGCGTGCAAGCGCGAACCCTGGACCTTGAGCGCGCACTCGAGCAGCTCGAAGGACAGAAGGCCGAGGTCGAGCGTGCCTTCGCGGAGCTGGGCCGGACCCACCGGCGGTTGAGCGAGGCCAATGGGCTGTTGCTCGAGAGCCACCGCTATGCCCGGCGGATCCAGACGGCGATGCTGCCGGATGCGCGGGCGCTCGGCGACGCGGTGCGCGAGATCCATGTGTTGTGGGAGCCGCTGCATCTGGTGGGCGGGGACTGGTACTGGCTGGAGCGCCGTGGCGAGCAGTGTCTGATCCTGGTCGCCGATTGCACCGGGCACGGCGTGCCGGGCGCCTTCATCACCCTGGTGCTGGCCTCGGCGGCCGAGCAGGTGCTGCGCGAGTCGCGCGTCTGGGACCCGGCCGCCATCCTGCTGGCACTGGACGAGCAGGTGCGGCGGCGTCTGCGACAGGACCAGGTGCCCGAAGGTGTCGGGCTCGAGTCGGACGATGGGCTGGACGCGGCCATCCTCCTCTGGGACGCGGGCTCATCTCGCCTGACCTTCGCGAGCGTGGGCGGGATGCCCTTGGTGGAGGTCGCCGCGGATGGCGCGGCACGGACGATCCGCGGTTCGCGCGGCCATCTGGGCTATCAGACGCTGCCGTCGCCGCCGCGCGTCGTCAATCATCCCATCCAGGTCAGGCCGGGCGCGGTCTACTTCCTGATGACGGACGGTATCGTCGATCAGATGGGCCGCGAGCGCCGCCGCTTGCTCGGCAGGCGCCCCGTCGTCGAGTGGCTTCAGGCCAATGCCGGTCGTGGGCTGGAGGACCAGATCGAGGGTCTCCGCGGGATGCTGGAGGACTATCGGGGCGGGGAGCCACGCCGCGACGACATGACACTCGTCGGCGTGCGGCTCATGTGAGCCTCAGGGGATGATGTCCGTGATCTTCCAGTCGCTCCCGACCAGGCTGAAGCGCACGTGGGTGGCGCCCTCGCCGAGCTTGCCGATGCGAATCAGGAAGCGGTTGTAGGATTCGAAGAAGGCGAAGTCGATCCCCGCGAGCAGGTAGGGCGGACTCTGACCCGTCGCCTCGGTGACGGCGCCGCGCAGGGTCTCGCGCACCCAGTCGATGGTGATCGCCTGCTCCAGTGCCGAGTCGCCGAGTCGCTCCAGGTTCTGGCGAATCCAGCTGACCACGCTGTCCGGATCGTCGGTGGGCAGCACGCCCTGGACCCCGGCCGCCACGCGCTTCTTGTAATTGGCCCGGATCGCCGGGAGGTCCACCATCTGGGCCAGCTCGGCGGTGTCGTTCGCCGTGATGGCGTCGTCCAGGCGGTAGACGCTGTAATAGGGCCAGAGGCCGTAGCCGATGAGTGCCAGCAGGATAAAGTATCCGATGAACCGCATGCTGTTCGTCCCGAGCGCTGTGGTGGAGAAGCGGGGTGTCCGCACCCATTTGATCGATTGAGCCGGCGAGCGCCAGCGGCGTCAATTCTAACCGCATCGCCGCGGCGGATATAATCCCGGCCCGGCCATCGACGAGCCAGCGGGCGTTGCCATGCAGAGCGATTTTTCAGTAGATCAAGGGCCGTGCAGTCTCTCGGGGCTTGCGCGAGGCCGCGGAGTGGGAGCTGGACATGGATGTGACTGAGGGGCTCGAGACTTACCTGGTCGGCGGTGCCGTGCGCGACCAACTCCTGGGTCGGCGCGTGCGCGAGCGCGACTATGTCGTGATCGGATCCACGGCCGAGGAGATGCTCCGCCGCGGCTTTCTGCAGGTCGGCAAGGACTTTCCGGTCTTCCTGCACCCGCGCACCAAGGACGAGTACGCCCTGGCCCGCACCGAGCGCAAGACCGCGCCCGGCTACCACGGCTTCATGGTGCATGCCGATCCGGACGTGACCCTGGAGCAGGATCTGCTGCGCCGTGATCTCACCATCAACGCACTGGCGCTGGATGGGGACGGCCGCGTCATCGACCCCTACGGTGGTCTGGCCGATCTGCAGGCCAGAATCCTGCGCCACGTCTCGCCCGCCTTCGCCGAAGACCCGGTGCGCATCCTGCGGCTCGCCCGCTTCGCCGCGCGCTATGCGGACCTCGATTTCGGCATCGCGGAGGAAACCCTCGGGCTGATGCGCGCCATGGTCGCCGCGGGCGAGGTGGATGCCCTGGTGCCCGAGCGTGTCTGGCAGGAGATGGCGCGCGCCCTCCTGGAGGACCGGCCCTCGCGCTTCTTCGAGGTGCTGCGTGACTGCGGCGCCCTGGCGCGCCTGCTGCCAGAGCTGGACCGGCTCTGGGGTGTCGCGCAACCGCGGAAGTGGCACCCGGAGATCGATACCGGCGTGCATGTGATGCTGGTCCTCGATATGGCGGCGCGGCTCTCGGCCGAGCTGGAAGTCCGCTTCGCGGCGCTCTGCCACGACCTCGGCAAGGGCACCACGCCGCCCGAGATCCTGCCGCGCCACCATGGCCATGAGGAGCGTGGTCTCGGGCTGCTTGCGGAGGTCTGCGACCGCTTCAAGATCCCCAACCGTTGCCGCGAGCTGGCCCACATCACGGCCGGCTATCACGGTCTGGTGCACAAGGTCGAGGAGCTGCGCTCGGCGACCATCCTGGATCTGCTGGAGCGGACCGACGCCATCCGCCGCCCGGAGCGCTTCGCGCAGATGCTCACCGCCTGCGAGGCCGACTATCGCGGTCGCACGGGCTACGCGCAGCGCGCCTATCCCCAGGCGGAGATCCTGCGCGCGCTGCTCGCGGCGGTCACGGCGCTGGACGTTGGTGCCATCGCCCGCGAGGCCGCTGAGCCCAGGCTCATCCCTGAACGGATCCGCGCGGCGCGGATCGCGGCCATCAAGGCGACCCGTCGCCAGGCACGCTGACGCGCGTTTGTCCTTCCGGCCGCCTTGTCGCATCATGCGCGACCTTCGTTCGAACGGATCCAAGATTGCCGATGTCGGAAACAGCTCTCTACAACGCCGAGGGGCTCGAGCGCCGCCCCCTCAAGGACTTCACCGAAAAGGCGTACCTGGATTACTCCATGTACGTCATCCTCGACCGCGCCCTGCCGCATGTGGGCGATGGCCTCAAACCCGTGCAGCGGCGCATCCTCTACGCCATGTCCGAGCTCGGGCTCTCCGCGACGGCCAAGTTCAAGAAGTCCGCGCGCACCGTCGGCGATGTGCTGGGCAAGTTCCATCCGCACGGCGATTCCGCCTGCTACGAGGCCATGGTGCTCATGGCGCAGGCGTTCAGCTACCGCTATCCGCTGGTCGATGGCCAGGGCAACTGGGGCTCGCCGGACGATCCAAAGTCCTTCGCGGCCATGCGCTATACCGAATCGCGTCTGACGCCCTATGCCGATGTGCTGCTCGGCGAGGTCGCTCAGGGGACCGTGGACTGGCAGCCCAATTTCGACGGCACCCTGGACGAGCCGCGACTCCTGCCGGCCCGTTTGCCCAACTTGCTGCTCAACGGCGTCACCGGCATCGCGGTCGGCATGGCCACCGACATCCCCTCGCACAACCTGCGCGAGGTGGCGCGCGCCTGCATCCATCTGCTGGCGCATCCCAAGGCCAGTATCGAGGAGTTGATCGGCTTCATCCCCGGCCCGGACTTCCCGACCGCCGGCGAGATCATCACGCCCGCGGAAGAACTGCTGAAGCTCTATCAGACGGGCAACGGCAGCGTGCGGCAGCGCGCGCGCTACGAACTCGAGCGCGGCGACATCGTCATCACGGCGCTGCCGTACCAGGTCTCCGGCAGCCGCGTCATGGAGCAGATCGCGGCCCAGTTCAACGCCAAGAAGCTGCCCATGATCGAGGACTTTCGCGACGAGTCCGATCATGAGTTCCCGACGCGGCTGGTCATCGTCCCGCGCTCGAATCGGGTGGATGTCGAGCGCCTCATGTCGCACCTCTTCGCGACCACGGACCTGGAGCGCAGCTACCGCGTCAACATGAACATGATCGCGCTCAACGGCCGACCGCGGGTCATGAACCTGCGCGAGATACTGGTCGAGTGGATCATCTACCGCACCGAGACGGTGCGCCGGCGGCTGCAGCACCGCCTCGAGAAGGTGCTCCAGCGCCTGCACCTCTTGGACGGCTTGCTGATCGCCTTTCTCAATATCGACGAGGTGATCCGCATCGTCCGCGCCGAGGACGAGCCCAAGCCCATGCTCATGGCGCGTTTCGGCCTGACCGATGCCCAGGCCGAGTACGTCCTCAACACCCGGCTGCGCCAGCTCGCCCGGCTCGAGGAGATGAAGATCCGCGCCGAGCAGGCCGAGCTGGCCGAGGAGCGCGATGCGTTGCAGCGTCTGCTGGGCAACGAGCAGGCGCTCAAACGCCTGATCCGCGACGAGATCGCCGCCGATGCCGAGAAGTATGGGGATGAGCGCCGCTCCCCGCTGGTGGCCAGAAGCGTCGCGACCGCCATCGACGAGACCGAGCTGGCGCCGAGCGAGCCCGTCACCGTCGTTCTCTCCGAGAAGGGCTGGGTCCGCGCGGCCAAGGGACATGAGGTGGATCCGACCGGACTCAGTTATCGGTCCGGCGACAGCTTTCTGGGCGCGGCGCGGCTGCGCAGCAATCAGACGGTCGTCTTCCTGGATTCGACCGGTCGCAGCTATGCGCTCCAGGCGCATACGCTGCCATCGGCGCGCAGTCAGGGCGAGCCCTTGACCGGGCGGTTGGACCCGCCCCAGGGTGCGCGTTTCATCACCGTGCTGGGCGATGCGCCGGATGCCCGCTATCTGCTCGCCTCGGACGCTGGCTATGGGTTCATCGCCCGGTTCGAGGATCTGGTCGCCAAGCCCAAGGGCGGCAAGGCCGTTCTCAGCCTGCCGGCCGGTGCCCAGGTGCTGATCCCGCTACCGGTCGGGGAGGGCGCCGGCGCGCTGCTGGCCGCGGCGACCAGCGCCGGGCACCTCTTGCTGTTCCCGCTCGCCGAGCTGCCGGAAATGGCGCGCGGCAAGGGCAACAAGATCATCGGGATCCCGACCTCCAAGGTCAGCGCCCGTGAAGAAGTGATGGTCGCGCTGGCCGTGGTCGCGGGCGGTGCGAGCCTGAGCGTGCTCTCGGGCAAGCGCAGCTTCACCCTCAAGCCCAGCGATCTGGAGGTCTACAAGGGCGAGCGCGGTCGGCGTGGGCGGCTCCTGCCGCGCGGTTTCCAGCGGGTGGATGGACTCTCGACCGAATCCTGAGCCCGCGATCCGATCGAAGCCGCGATCAATGCGGGGGGATTCTCGCCGCTCCGCGGCCTCCTCACGTCGATCTTGGTCGCCGTGAGGAGGCACGCCTGGACTCAAGCCAGATCGAAGCGGTCGGCGTTCATGACCTTGGTCCATGCGGCCACGAAGTCATGGACGAACTTCTCCCGGTTGTCGTCCTGGGCATAGACCTCGGCATAGGCACGCAGGATGGAGTTTGAGCCGAACACCAGGTCCACTCGGGTCGCCGTCCACTTGGCCGCGCCCGTCTTGCGGTCACGGATCTCGTAGAGATTGTCGCCCGTTGGCACCCAGCTGTAGGCCATGTCCGTCAGATTCACGAAGAAGTCGTTTGTCAGCACGCCTTCGCGATCCGTCAAGACACCCTGCTTGGTGCCGCCGTGGTTGGTGCCCAAGACGCGCATGCCGCCGACCAGCGCCGTCATCTCAGGGGCCGTGAGTCCCATCAGCTGCGTGCGGTCCAGCATCAGCTCCTCGGCGCTGACGCTGTAGTCCTTCTTGAGCCAGTTGCGGTAGCCGTCATGGATCGGCTCCAGGGGCGCGAAGGACTCGTCATCCGTCGTCTCCGCCGTGGCGTCGCCGCGACCGGGCGCGAAGGGCACGCTGATCGCGAAGCCGGCCGCCTTGGCCGCCTGCTCGATGCCCACATTGCCGGCCAGGACGATGACATCCGCGACGCTGGCGCCGGTCGCGGCCGCGATGGGCTCCAGCACACCCAGCACCTTGGCCAGACGCGCAGGTTCGTTGCCCTCCCATTCCTTCTGCGGGGCGAGACGGATGCGCGCGCCATTGGCGCCGCCGCGCATGTCCGAGCCGCGGAAGGTGCGCGCGCTGTCCCAGGCGGTGGCGACCATCTCGCTGACGCTCAGGCCGCTGGCCGCGATCTTGGCCTTTACGGCGTCCACATCGTAGTCGCTGCGGCCGGCGGGCACCGGGTCCTGCCAGATGAGGTCTTCCTGCGGCACCCAGGGTCCGATGTAGCGCGCCTTGGGTCCCATGTCGCGGTGCGTCAGCTTGAACCAGGCCCGCGCGAAGACCTCCGAGAAATGGGCCGGATCCTGATGGAAGCGCTCGGAGATCTTCCGATACGCCGGGTCCATCTTCATGGCCATGTCCGCATCGGTCATGATCGGGTTGTAGCGAATGGACGGATCCTCGACATCGACCGGCTTGTCGTCCTCCTTGATGTCGACGGGCTCCCACTGCCAGGCGCCGGCCGGGCTCTTCTTCACCTCCCACTCGTGGTTGAGCAGCATGGCGAAGTAGCCGTTGTCCCACTGGGTGGGGTGGGTCGTCCAGGCGCCTTCCAGGCCGCTGGACACGGTGTCTCGGCCAATGCCCCTGATGGTCTTGTTCATCCAGCCGAAACCCTGGTCCTCGAGCTCGGCCGCTTCCGGTTGCGGCCCCAGCAGGCCGGCATCGCCATTGCCGTGGCACTTGCCCACGGTATGGCCACCAGCGGTCAGGGCGACGGTCTCCTCGTCGTCCATCGCCATGCGCGCAAAGGTCTCCCGCACGTCTGTCGCGGTGCGTAGCGGATCGGGATTGCCGTCGACGCCTTCGGGGTTGACGTAGATCAGCCCCATCATCACGGCGGCCAGCGGGTTTTCGAGATCCCGCTCACCGGAGTAACGGCTGTCGGGGTTGTCGCTGGGCGCCAGCCATTCCTTTTCGGAGCCCCAGTAGGTGTCCTTTTCCGGGTGCCAGATGTCTTCACGCCCAAAGGCGAAACCAAAGGTCTTCAAGCCCATGGATTCATAGGCGACGGTGCCGGCCAGGATGATGAGGTCAGCCCAGCTGATCTGGTTGCCGTATTGCTTCTTCAACGGCCACAGCAGCCGGCGCGCCTTGTCCAGGTTGACGTTGTCCGGCCAACTGTTGAGCGGGGCGAAGCGCTGATTGCCCGTGCCGGCGCCGCCACGGCCATCGGCGATCCGGTAGCTGCCCGCCGCGTGCCAGGCCATGCGGATCATGAGGCCGCCGTAATGGCCCCAGTCGGCGGGCCACCAGTCCTGGCTGTCGGTCATGAAGGCGTGCAGGTCGTTCTTGAGCGCCTCGACGTCGAGGGTCTTGACCGCTTCACGATAGTCGAAGGCCTGACCCATCGGATCGGTCTTGGTGTCGTGCTGGTGCAGGATGTCGAGGTTCAGGGCCTTCGGCCACCAGTCCATGACCGATGTTCCCGCGGTCGTATTGGCGCCGTGCATCACTGGGCATTTGCCCGCGGTCGTCGTCGCATGCTTGTTCATTGTTGTCTCCGCTCGTGGTGTCGTTGACTGACGTTCGCGTCTCTATGGATGCTCGTCGAGCATGGATGGAGGGTATGGGTCGGCGCTGTTGACGGCCAATCGTTTGACCGTATCCTAAAGATCGTCAAATCCTATGTATAAATATTATTTAATAGTTTAAGGCTATTGCATGAGCCTGCTTGCCGGCGAAGGGTGTCGCTCCCTGCGATTGCCCAGGGCTGGACACCTCATCGCATCGCACGCGCGGCGCCGACGCAGGCCTGCCCGAGCGAGAGTCCGCCGTCGTTTGAGGGTACCTGGCGTTGCAGCAGCACTTGCAGACCCGCCGAGCCCAGACCCGCGGCGACGGATTCCAGGAGGATGCGGTTCTGGAAGACCCCGCCGGATAGCGCGACGGTGCTCAGGGCTTGGCGCTGGGCGATCTCGATCGCCAGGCGAACGATGCTGGCGGTCAAGCCGGCGTGGAAGCGGCTGGCGATGCGCCCCTTCGGCACGCCGCGCGCGAGGTCCGCGAGGAGGGCGTCCCAGATCGGGGACGGATCCAGCACCACGCCCGAGGGCTCGACGGCGCTCGCGAGGGCGTAACCGCCATCGGGCTCCAGCCGCTCGCCCGCGGCCAGGGCCTCCAGTTCGATCGCGGCCTGACCTTCGTAGCTGATGCGCGCCCCGCCGAGTCCAAGGGCCGCCGCGACGGCATCGAACAGCCGGCCGGCGGAGCTGGATAAGGGGGCATTGACCGCACGCGCGATCATGGTCCGGAGTACCCCGAGCGGTCGTTCGGCCAGTCGCTGAAGGATCTCCAGGTCCGGATAACGGCCGAGGGTTGCGTCCCATCCGCCGGCGGCCTCCAGCTGCGCATAGAGATTGCGCCAGGGCTCGAGGATGGCCTGAGTGCCGCCGGGCATGGCGACTGCCTTGAGGTGGGCGACGCGTTGGTAGTCCAGGTACTGGCCGACGAGAAATTCTCCGCCCCAGAGGGTGCCATCTGGCCCATAGCCGAGACCATCCAGGAGGATGCCGAGCACCGGGCCGGCCTCGCGCGGCCAGCCGTTGTCCGCGAGCGTGGAGGCGAGATGGGCGTGGTGATGCTGCACGCTGAAGAGCGCTAGGTCGTCCCGTGATGCCAGATCCCGCCCGATGACCGTGGAGCGGTACTCCGGATGGAGGTCGACGGCGATGCCTTCCGGGCGGTGTTGGAAGAGCGCGCGATAGAGTTCGAGGGTGGTTTCCAGCTCACGCGCGGTGCGCGCGTCCTCCAGGTCGCCGAGGTGCTGGGAGAGGATCGCCGAGCCGTTGCGCAGCAGACAGAAGGTGTTCTTCAGCTCGCCGCCGAGTGCGAGGATCGGCGGCGTGTCCTCGAAGCCTGGCGGCAGCTGGATGGGCGTCGGCGCATAGCCGCGGGCACGCCGCAGCAGCCGGGGTGCCCCGGCCATCCGGCGCACGACCGAGTCATCGACGCGATTGACGATCTCCCGATCGTGCAGCAGGCTGAAATCGGCCAGCGGACCCAGGCGGCTGGCCGCGTCGGCATTGTCGATGCACTGGGGCTCCTCGCTCAGATTGCCGCTGGTCATCACCAGCGGTCTGGCCCAGTCCCGCAGCAAGAGGTGGTGCAGCGGGCTATAGGGCAGCATGAAGCCGAGCGATCGCTGGCCCGGCGCGATGTCCGGGGCGAGGGGGCGGGGCGGATCGGTCGCGCTCCGCTCCAAGAGCAGGATGGGCGCGGCCGGGCTGGCGAGCAGCGCCTCCTCGTCCGCGCCGACCGCGCAGTAGGCCCTGATGACGCTCAGGTCGCGTGCCATCAGCGCGAAGGGTTTGCCGAAGCGGCGTTTGCGTCGGCGCAGCTCGACGACGCTCGCCAGGTTGGTTGCGTCGCACGCCAGGTGGAAGCCGCCGATCCCCTTGATCGCGAGAATCCGGCCTTCGGCGAGCAATCGGCTCGCGCTGGCGATGGGGTCCAGGTCGCCCAAGGCCGCGGGGTCCAGCCGTTCGCCCGCGGCGTCGGTCAGCCAGAGGCTGGGTCCGCAATCGGCGCAGGCGTTCGGCTGGGCGTGAAAGCGGCGGTCGGCGGGATCCTGGTATTCGGCCTGGCAGCTTGGGCACATCGGAAAGACCGCCATGCTGGTGCGCGCGCGGTCGTAGGGGATGCCCTTGACGATGCTCAGTCGCGGTCCGCAATGGGTGCAGTTGGTGAAGGCATAGCGATAGCGCCGATTGGCCCGATCGAGGATCTCGGCGGCGCAGGCCGGGCAGGTCGCGGCGTCCGGGATCATGCCGGTGCGCACCTGCGAGGGGTCGCTGCCGCGAATGACGAAGGTGTCGGTCGACAGCGCCTGGTCGAGCCGGGTCCGCTCGATGGCGTCGATGCGGGCGAGCGGCGGGCATTCGAGGCGCAGCGCGGCGCAGAAGTCGTCCAGGGCCTGCGCGCCAGATCCCACCGCTGGCTGGGCGCGGATCAGGACACCCTCGCCGTCGTTGAGCACCTCTCCGACCAGCCCGTGGGCGCGCGCAAGGCGCCACACCGTCGGGCGAAAGCCGACGCCCTGAACCAGACCGCGAACGCGGATCATCTCGGCATGCATGAGGTTGGCTCGCTCTCCCCGGTTCTTGAAAATCGCCCTGAATTCTGTCTATCTGTGGGGCATCCTCGCCAGCCATCGACAGAGCACAGATGAATTACTGCAGTGACTGCGGCGCGCCCGTCAGCCTTCTCGTTCCACCCGGAGACAACCGCGAGCGCCATGTGTGCTCCGCATGCGGGACCATCCACTACCAGAATCCCAAGGTCGTCGTCGGCTGCATTCCCGAGTGGGAAGACAAGATTCTGCTCTGTCGCCGGGCGATTCAACCCCGGCAGGGTCTCTGGACCCTGCCGGCGGGCTTTATGGAACGCGGCGAGACCACCCGCGAGGGCGCTGCCCGAGAGACGCTGGAGGAGGCCAATGCCCGCGTGGAGGTCGGCCAGCTCTACAGCCTCTTCAATCTGCCGCATATCGATCAGGTCTACATGCTCTTTCGCGCCCGACTGCTGGATCTGGAGTTCAGCCCCGGCGAGGAGAGTCTGGAGGTCGCGCTGTTCGAGGAAGGGGAGATCCCCTGGGAGCTGCTCGCCTTCCAGACGGTGCGCGAGACGCTGAAGCTCTACTTCCGGGATCGCCCCGGCGGGCATCGCGGCCTCTACTCGGGTGACATCGTCCGTGAATGGGGCGCGGACGAGCCGCGCGTGCGTGTGACCATTCACGAGGAGCGCGGGTGACCCGACCGAGCGTTCTGCTGGTGGATGACGAGCCGCTGTCGCTCGACACGCTGGCCCGCATCCTCGATGAGGAGTTCGACGTCCGCGCGGCAACCAACGCCTTCGATGCCGAGCGCATTCTGGAAGAGGACTGGATCCAGGTCGTCATCTCCGATCAGCGCATGCCCGAGATGACCGGCGTCGAGCTCATGGCGCGGGTGCGCGAGCGCTGGCCGGACATGGCGCGCATCATCATCTCCGGCTACACCGAGGCCGAGGACATCATCGACGGCATCAATCGCGGCGGCATCCATCAATACATCACCAAACCCTGGCACCCGGACAATCTGCTGCTGATCGTCCGCAACGCCTGTCGGCTGGTCGAGCTGCAGCGCGAGAACGCCTTGCTGGCGCTGGAGATGAAGATGACGGGCCATGCGCTGGAGGCGCGCATGGCCCAGCAGCGCGCGCGGCTCAAGCGCAACTTCGATCTCGACAGCATCGTGCGCAGCCCCGAGAGCCCGCTCAATGGGGTCTGCGAGCAGATCGCGCGGATCGCCCCCTATGACATCCCGGTGCTGCTGACGGGCGAGTCCGGCACGGGCAAGGAGCTGCTGGCCAGGGCGCTGCACTACAACGGGCCCCGGGCGGACAAGCCCTTCGTCGCGGAGAATACGGGCGCCATGCCCGATCAGCTCCTCGAGAGCGAGCTCTTCGGGCACGAGAAGGGCGCCTTCACCGGTGCCGTGAATGCGCGTGTCGGGCTCTTCGAGCAGGCCGACGGCGGGACCATCTTTCTCGACGAGATCGGGGAGGTCTCCACCGCCTTTCAGGTCAAGCTGCTGCGCGTCTTGCAGGAGCGCGAGGTCCGGCCGATCGGCTCGAATCGGCGCCGCACGGTCAATGTGCGTGTGGTGGCGGCGACCAATCGGGACCTGGAGCGGGAGATGCGCGAGGGTCGCTTTCGCGAAGATCTCTACTACAGACTGGCCGGGGTGCGTGTGCACATCCCGCCGCTGCGCGAGCGGGCGATGGATATCGAGCCCATTGCCGAGCGCATCCTGGCCGATGCGGTGCGCGATTTCGCCAAGCCGGTGGACGGATTCAGCGCCGAGGCATCGGCGTGCATGAGGCGCTATGCCTGGCCCGGCAACGTTCGGGAGCTGCAAAACGAGATCCAGCGAATGCTGGTCTTGGCCTCGGGACGGACACTGACCGCCGATTTGCTCGACCCCAGGATTCTGCGCGCGGATGCGGCGGGCGAGCAGGTCTCCGAGCCGAGCCCAGCGCCTTGGGTTGCGGGCGCGACCCTGAAAGACCGGGTCGAGGCGCTGGAGGCGCGGATCCTGCGCGAGACGCTGATCCGCCATCGCTGGAACAAGACCCAGGCCGCCGACGAGCTGGGTCTCTCGCGCGTCGGGCTGCGCGGCAAGCTTGAGCGCTACGGGTTGGTCCCCACCTGAGCCCAGGTGTGACAGATGGCGTGCGGGGTTCGGTCTACCAATCTCAGCGCCGCGCGAGTCGCTGATCACGCACGGGCAATGCTGGCCACTGGCCAGTCATCGGCGCAACTCATGCGGAGACCCTCATCAATGGCGATCGAGACGACGACTCTTGGCGGCGGCTGCTTCTGGTGCCTGGAGGCGGCCTTTCAAGACGTTCGAGGTGTGCAATCGGTCCTCTCCGGCTATGCGGGCGGGGCGTGGCCGGACCCGACGTATCAGCAGGTCTGCAGCGGCGCGAGCGGACACGCGGAGGTGGTGCAGGTCAGTTTCGATGCGGACCAGATCGACTTCGAGACCCTGCTGGAGGTCTTCTTCACGCTCCATGATCCGACGACCCTGAATCGCCAGGGTGCCGACGTGGGCACCCAGTACCGGTCGGTGATCTTCTACAACTCGCAGGCACAGCGCGAGGCCGCAGAGCGCGTCATTGAGCGCCTCACGGTCGGCGGCACTTGGACGGACCCCATCGTGACCCAGCTCGAGCCACTGCCCGCTTTCTACCCCGCCGAGGGTTACCACCAGGACTACTACCGCCGCAATCCCGGCCAGGGCTACTGCCAAGTTGTGATCTCACCTAAGCTTGCCAAGCTCCGGGCCAAGCACGCCGAGCTACTTCGGGCCTGACAGCCGCTGCCTGCCGGGCCTCGACGGACGAAGCGCGGATAGGGGTTGAGTGCGTCCAGTGGCGGCAGCCAGGGTTTGTGGCCGGCCGGCCAGTCGCGCCTGGAAAACCGACGCCAAAGAAGGAGGTCGGCGTCTGCACAACGACGACCGATTGGCGCGACATCTTTCTTGACAACGACCGGTTCTTGGGCAACGATTCGTGTCACCGCTCAAGCTTGTTGCTCATGACGCACAGATCACAGGGCTTTGAAGGTGCGAAAATACAACTCTTATAAAATCTTATAATCAGTGCCTTACGCAGGTTTTCAGGCGGTGCCCCGGTGTTCAGCACCGGATTCGAGGTAGCGCACAACAGGTAAATCAAGCGGTTAGGTTTCTACGTTTTTCGTGACCTCACAGCGCTGCGCGCAGCCCCCTAAATCGCATGGCAGTATCTACATCGTGACACCGTTCATAGGTAGAGGTCAGGTCGGCTTGGGGGAAGCGTTTTCGCCTCTTTCGAGAACTGTCGATGACATGTCTGGGCGTATTTTGTGCCTGAGTCCTTGCCGAGACGGTCAGCGTTCTAGTCAGCGAGATTGGCGGTCAGTCAGCACCATCGCTGCCTTACTTTCAATCGCGTGAATCTCTGCCACCCACCCCAAATAGGTAATAACCGATGAACAATGTGTCTACTGGCGCCACTCTTGGTGCCGTTGCTTTAGTGCTGATGCTCTCGGCTTGCAGTACCGCTTCAAAGCACGAGCCGGCGCCACCTGCTGCGGCTCCAGCGCCAATGTATGAGGCAAAACCGTACCGGGGTTGATCACCTCTCGGTTTCAATCAGATCGACCGCTAGCATCGAAATGACGTTAGTGCATATCTAGCGTGCTGGTTTGCAGCAATAAGTTGGATGATCGAGGCGTCAGTTTCGACTGCTCAATTAGCGGAAAAGGTAGTGTCAACATAGGGGCCATCACCTTTATGTTGGCACGACCTTTCTCCTCCATCTGTACCGACTTCTTATGATTATCCGGCTCGCTATGAACGGGTGCTTTGCTCTCGTTATGAGTTATTCCGGTTTGGTCGGTGCCGCTGCGTCACGGCAGCTTCTTGATGCCGATCATGGATCATCAGTCCCACTTCCGCCTGAGTACGCCATCAACCAAAACGGGTCTGTCACGCTGCGCATCTGCTTCAACTGGTCGTGTGCGCGAAGACAGACCATGACCTTTACTCGCAACGATCTCGCCCTGTTAAAAAGCCAGATGAGGCTTTGCCCTGGTAAGCGTATTGAGGAGAGATTACAGCGCGTGCGTATTGGTGTCTGGCAAATGGAGTTGCTGGCTCAAAAATATCTGCCGTCCTTGGCAAACGATCTTGCCATCAACGACTTCGAGGTTGGAGTCGATGGGCGGACGGATTGCGTGGATAACGCAAGCAACACGACCACCTATCTGCACATTCTCCAGGACATCCAGGAACTCGCCGGTTGGCAGGTCTCATCTCCTAAAGTGCGCAATCTTTTCGATGTCGCCTCGGTTCACTGGACGGCCGTTATCATTGATACGGAAAGTAAGACTCCCTGGAGTGTTGACTCCTGGTATCGTCCGAATGGCCATTTGCCAATAGTCATGCCCTTAGCGAGCTGGATCGACGAGAAGAAAGGCTGGGAACCACCATTCAATCGCATGAATTCTACCCCGCATTCAATCTCTAAGCTATGTCGCCGGAAATCACCAGCGTACCGGCGTTAACAGAAGCATTGAATCCACTTGCCTTATTGAAAGGAATAGTTCGCCCGTCTCGATGGCCTATTGACGGCCTTGAGCCTCGTCGACCATGATCATGGTATGTCCAGTTACTGCCGATCCCTGCGTCATCAGGGCTTCCAGCCCTGATGCAGTCAGGTCAAGAGATGGGTGAAGGGGTAATGCGGGCTTACGTCCTCCGGATCATGATTCTTTGACAGGCTTCTCCTCCGGCAAGACATAGACAATACCGGAGGTTCCGGAAAAGGTGCTATGTATCACGTTGTCGAAGAACTTCGCCGGGACATTGATGCAGCCGAACGAAATACGGTTATCGAGCGGCGTTGGAGATTCCAGACGTTCCACCCGCCGTTCTTTGGGTTTGCTCGTAGCGACCGGATGCATGGATATGGCATTTTCATAGTCCAGCCAGAGTATTTCCTTTCCATGTAAACTGGGCCCCATTGCCGACACGAAACGCCCTGCTGGCGTGGTACGCTGAGAGGGCGGGATCAGTGACATTGGCTTATTGGCAGTGCCGGGGGCGACGTGATCACCCTTCCCCAGTCCTAGTAGCACGGGCGCAGAGCCGCGCAGCTGGCCGTCCACGTCAAATACATAGACCTGGGCATTGACTTTATCGACAATCGCAAACGGCATGTTGAGATTGTCTTTTGAGCTGACAACCCAGTCTGCCATCTCCCGTGTTCTGCGCGATGCGCTCTCTGACTCAAAGCTCGCCTGCCTGGAAGCTCGTCCCATAGCCCTCTTGGGCGCGCCGACGAACGGTACCTCCGCGTCTTCAGAATAGTTTGCATTGAGCATTGGGTTGCTGATAGGAGGGATATCGTCCCCCTTCGTCATTAGGGTCTGGCTGCAACCGGAAAACAGTAGACCAAGGCACAGACATAGAGTGATGCCTATCGAATTCGAGTGCAGGGATGTGGAGAGTGGGTACACGACATTCATGGAAGTAGGCCAGTCCGGAGTATAGTCATTGCGCGCAGATGATACAGACCTCCCGGACAGGCTGTCCAAAATTCCTTAATGCATTGAATTAATTATTTATTTTTAGTTGTTGGGCGGTTTTCGGCGACCGACAATCATGAGTGACATCTCTATGAGTAACGTCTCCAGCGCTACCCGCGTCTATCCCGCCTCAGCGATCAGGGTGACGACGGGATCGCTCGGCTCGGGGCGGCCGGTCTGTTCTCTTCCGGAAATGACCTAGAATGCCGATCGCTCTGCAAGATGGCGGGCGATGGCGTCGAAGCTTGCCTCGGCGAGCTCAGGGAGTTCGCACATCGCCGATCTCAGCTCGGCCAGGTCGCGGTCCTTGGCGGCGATCTCGATCCGCTGAGCCAGGTGCTGCAGCCTCAGGGCGCCGAAGGTACCGCAGCCGCTCTTGAGGCTGTGGGCCTCTGTCTGCACCGCCTCCAAGTTCGCGTTCTCGTGGTGCTGTCGAAGCGCCGCGACACGCTTGACCGCCTCGTCGAGGAACATATCGACCAGCTCCGGAAGCAGCTCCTCGGAGGTGTTCTCGGCAAGCTGATCAAGACATCGAGGATCGAAGATGTCCTCGGGGTGTTGTGACGACACCGCGTCGCCCACCAAGCTCGTCTCTGGACCCTCCGCGTGCGCGGCCGCTGGCTAGCAAGCCATTCTGTAATGGTCCGCCGCAGCGTCCCGATGTCGATCGGAATGGTCGCGACCGTCGAGGAGATCGCCCGCAACACCGAAATGGCGGCTGAGCGGACACACCAGGCCAGCACCAATGCCCAGCATGGACAGCCGCAGGTCACGGAGACCATCGGCCGCATCGATTCGCTGGCGAATCGACTGGCCGACTCAACCCTGGCCATGCGCACCAGGACCGCACCCAAAGAGATCGGCGACACCATCGCGCCCCTTCAGCAAAAGACGCGGAATATCGTCTCACTGATTGCGGCGTGCCGCGCCGAGGGACTGGCGGGCTCGGCGCAGGCCAAGGAGATCGATCGCAACCTCCCATTGGAGCTGCCGTTGTCGTTACAGGACTGGCTGCCCGAAGGGCATCTGGCGCGCTACGTGGTCGAGGTGGTGGAAGCGCTAGATCTAAGCGCCCTGCGACAGGCGTACGCTGGGCGCGGGAGCCCGCCCTATCACCCGACGATGATGCTCTCGCTGTTGATCTACGGCTACGCCACGGGCTGTTACTCCAGCCGCAAGATTGAGTGGGCCACGTTCGATTCGGTGGCCTTTCGCTTCATCGCCTGCAATCACCACCCCGATCACGACACCCTGGCGACCTTCCGGCGGCGGTTCAGGGCGGAATTCGAGGCGGTGTTCATCCAGGTGCTGGAGGTCGCGCGCACGAGGAACATCACTCCCATTGGTCAAAGCGCTTCAGCGAGCCGGCAAAGGTGGCGCCCGAGGCGACCCCGTTCGCGCGCATGGCGCATCGACTCAAGACCCGTGCCGGGCGGGTGGCCTATGCGCTGCGCAAGCAGACCGTCGAACCGGTCTTCGGGATCATCAAATTCGTGATGGGTTTCCGTCAGTTCCTGACCCGTGGGCTGCAGAACGTCTAGGGCGAATGGACCCTGGTGTGCCTGGTGGCCGTGCTGCGCCCGCAATAATGAAAAACCAAGAAAAACAGCGTTTAGCGCCAAAGTCTCGCTATTTTTCGCCCCTAAGAGCGCTCGAAAAGCGATTCTGACCGTTAAGTCCGACAGGCTGCTAGACGCACTAACCGCGATCGTCAACAAGCGTCAACGCCTCTCAATGCTTCAACCCCAGGTGCTTGAGGCTCTGCTGCGATGCTACAAAGCTAGACCTGGGTGACCTGGCAATGGTTGCCGACTGTGAGAGAACCGCGCAAGCGGGAAGCTCTCCCGAGTAAGGCTTAGTCAGCCGCTCGGAAGTGTAATGACTCGACGGCACAAGCCTGAAGGTCAGA
>NZ_NRRF01000054.1 GCF_016583565.1 Thiocystis violacea
CTGGCCTTCCCCGCAAGCGTGCTGGTGTTGCGGCTTTACATGGCCATCAACCACGCCTAGACGCGCTCGGGCCTAGAAACTCAAAGCCCCCTCCCCTCTTCTTCCCTGGCGTGAACGCCTGGCGGTCGCACCTAGGTCAAGAAAATAGTGCATACGATACAAATCGTTTGTATCGTATTTTTTTGTAGTATGTTGTATACTACTACATACTACAAAAGCGCTTGAGGCCCATCACGATGCCTACCCAAGAAGAAATCCACGCAGTTGCCACCGAGATCGAGACCAGCGGTGAAAAGGTGACCTTGGCCGCTGTCCGAGCCAAGCTCGCCGAACGCTTTGGCGGTGGCGGCGGGAGCTACACCACGATCAGCGAAGCCCTTAAACGCTGGCGGTCCGAGCGAAAGCAGCAGGAGCGCGCGCCCGAGCTGCCGATTCCAGAAACGGTGCGTGAGGCAATGGAGTTGGCGGGCCGCAAGATTCACCAGGCCGCCCTCGAAGTGGCGCACGGTGAGATTGAAGCCATGAAGTCGGCGCTAGAACTCAAGGAACGAGAGCTGAATCAGGAACGGGCGGAAGCCCTGGCACTGGCGGACCAACTGGGCGAGGACCTCGAACGGACCAGAGAGGAAAGAACCGCGCTCGCGGCGAAGCTGGAAGACGCCCAGGAAAGAGGCGCCAAGGCTTCGGCCCTGGCAGAAGAGAGGAAGGAACGACTGCACGTCCTGGAGGCCACAGCAAAAACCGCTCGCCAGGAGACCGAAGCACTGAGGCAAGAAGCCACGCAATTGACCGAGCGCTTGGCCAACCGGGACACCGAGATCACGGCCATGAAGACGGCGCTTGGGGCAAAGGAGGAGGAACGCGTAAAAGCCCTGGCACTGAGCGAGGAGCTGAGAAAGGAGCTGGAGCGGCTCAAGGAAGAAAAGGCCGGTCTTGCGACAAAACTAGAAGATGCCCAAGAAAGGGACTCGCGCGCTGCCACCCTGGCAGAAGAGTACAAGGAGCGGATCGGAAAACTTGAGCGCGCGGTCACGAACGCCCTGGAAAATGGCGAAGCGCTCCGCACAGAGCACGCGCGATTGAGCGAGCGCCTGGCCAATCGGGACGCGGAGGCAAAGCGCCTTCAACAACAGGTCAGCGAGCTACAAGCAAAGCTCGTTTCCCCAAAGACGAAGTAACCGGCCGGTGCCCGCGACAGACCAGAAATAGCACATACGATAAAAATCGTTATAACGATACAAATAATATATATCATTTGTATCGGTTATATCGTTAATCGTCACTTCTCGGCCGACCGGGTGTTAGCCGCTCGATGGCCCCGAGGGCATTTTTCAGGTCCGCCTGAGTCATGGCGGCAAGCACCTTGAGACCGGCGCGCACGATCTCGCTCTTGTTCGCCTCGACACCGGCCTTCATGCAAGAGCGCTTCACCTGTGCGATCAGGGCATAGTCGTCCTCTGGCAAGGTAAAGGTATCGCGGATGGTCTTTGGACGCTTTGGCGCTGCGGGCTTGGGTTTCGCAACCCTACCCTTCTCCTCGGCGCTCGGTGCCGGTTTCCCGGTCCCCAGGACCGATTCCGCCTTCGAGAATCGATCCTGAAACGACTCTTTTTCGGTCTCGACAGACTTTGCCAAGGCCGCTTTCATATCCTTAGCCATTGTCCACCTCCTTTGCTGCGGGTGGTGTGTCCAAAATCCTCAGCACCTCGTCCACCAGGGCATCCACCTCCTCGATGGCCTGTCTCGCCTGAGCGCCTTGGTCATGCACGATGCCGCCAAAGACCGCCGCTCTGCGATAGGCCGTCCGCAGGTGCAAACAAGCGTCAGTAACGGGAATACCGAAATCCTTCAGCACATCGAGGGCATCTCGGGCAAGCGAGGTGTTGGGCTGGCACATGTTCGGGACAATCCGTGCCCGTAGCCCCTCGTTGATATCCCCGATGTTACTGATGAGCTGCTGAATCCCGGTTGCCGCCCAGAGGTCGGCGGGGGAGGGGATCACCGGCACCAACACCAGGTCCGACACCAGCAGGGCACTTTGGGGCACCGGTGAATCGACTGCCGGTGGACAATCCACCACGATGTAATCGTAGTCATCGACGAATTTCTGCACCTCGCGATGCACCTTTCCACCGGCGGCACTGAGCCCCGCGACCCTGGCGGGAAACGGTTTCCCGTCCTCGGCCGATGCCGCCCAACGTACCGCGGTGCCCTGTGGGTCGGCGTCAATCACCAACACCTTCTTGTCGCGTCGTCCAAAGCATCCGGCAAGCTGCATCGCGACGGTCGTCTTACCGCTGCCGCCTTTCTGATTTGCGACAGTGAGAATTTTTGCCATCATCCTGCTCACCATTAATCAGTTAATATTTTACAAATCATATATATAGTTAATATTGTTTGTATCGTAAATACTTTTAGTATGATTTATATTGTTTGCATCGAATTATAGAGGGCGCGTGACGGTCGCGCAAAGCAAAACGCCTTGGTGAGAGGATTTGGTCACCAGACAGGTGCGGGTATGGACCATCTTCCCGGTTCGGGTCGACAAGCAGGGTTTGGAGGGCATTCAGAAATGCTCCTCAGACGCGCTGAGAGGCTGCTCACGGGGTTTTGTGGGGTTGGCACGACCGAACCACCGCATCGGACCGCTTTTCGCGCTCAGAGGGCATTTCTCGGCCTCCTAAGAAGAATCCAAAAGAAAAACAACAACATTTCACTTGGTTATTCTCAAAGGTGAGAGGATTTGGTCGGATTTTCGCCCTTGTTGTTGTTTTAATATATTTAACATATTTAAGGGACCGCGTAAGTTATTGTTTTTATTTTGCTTTTAGGGGTCATAGGTGAGAAGATTTGGTCTTAAATGTGAGAAGATTTGGTCCTTCAGGTGAGAAGATTTGGTCCGGAAAAGTGAGAAGATTTGGTCATAGGTGAGAAGATTTGGTCAGGCGCCTGTGGATAACTTCATGGTGGATTTGCCCTCAGTGATAGGTGAGATTTTATGCTTTGACAAAATCTTACCTGTGTTTAAGTATGGGGGACATGGACTTACTGGAGCAGACCCTCTTTTACAAGCCGACTGGCACGGTTCAGATCGCCAATAACTTCACGCTCATCGAGCGTAAAATTCTAAATGCCATCATCTGGCACTCCCAAAAACACAAATTTAAGCCGGGCGAGCACGCGCTTCCGATACGCGATGTGTTCCATCTCATCGGTCTTGACAGCAGCCGTAATCAGGACGTGCTCAAGGATGCTATCCGAAGCCTGGTCGGCACGGTTGTCGAGTGGAATATCTTGGGTGCCGATCGTGTTGACGAGTGGGGGGTTTGTACATTTCTTGCGAGCGGCGTGATCCGTAACGGGAAGCTCCAGTACATTCTTAATCCCAAAATTGTTGAGAAAATCAATCAACCAACGCTTTACGCAAAGATTCAGCTCCTGGTACAAAGCCAGATTCGCAAGCGTCATGCCCTTGTCCTTTATGAGTTCTTTCTCGATGCCTTAAGCCGCTTACAAAAAACATCCGTTCGTGTTGTCGTGCCAGTTGTTCAAGTCTACGAACTACTCTCTGTCAATACGGAAATGGGTTATAAGTTTTTTAATCGGGATGTCATTAAACCTAGCCTCGCAGAAATCACAAAACACACAGATGTGGAAGTGACCTATGAAGCGAACAAGGATGGGCGTAGAGTGGTTGAGCTAGTTTTTAACGTCAAGAAAAAAGATAGTTTTCAACTTTCTCTCGACTTTGATTCCGGACGGCTTGATCACGTCGAAAAACTCGAAGAAGCACGATCGGCAAATAGGGTAGGGGGTCTACAAGCACTCCTTGAGCATTATGGTGTTGGAAAGCGAAAGGCACAGGCGCTCATAAAAACTTATGATGATGAGCGTATCCGTGGAAACATTGAAAAATTGCTACAAGAGAAAAGAAGTGGCAAGACTATTAACAATGTTCCCGCGTATCTCGTAAAAGCGATTGAAGAGGATTATCGTCCAAAACCATCGCCAAAAGAGCAGGAAGAGGAGCAAGCAAGACGAAAACGTGAAGCGGCGGCGAAGAAGAAAAAAGAACGTGAGGCCCTCAAGGCCGAGTGGGAGCGGTTTCGCATGGAGCGCACCAGGGAGTATTTCGCCAAGCAACCGCCCGAGTGGCAAGAGGAAAAGCGGCAGACGTTCTTGAAAACCCTTGAAGGGGAGGGGAGTTCCGATGTCGTGCGAGCGAGCCTGCGAAAGAACGGCTTTGAGAGCCCCATGGTGCAAGGGATGTTCTTTACCGAGTTACGCGAGGAGCTTCTCACGCGACCCGAAGAGCTGGAGTTTGAGAAATATGTGGATTTTCAGAAATCTAAAAATAGTTAATATAGTATAAATCGTTAATACTATATTAATTGAACGATTGAGTGAGATCGGGCAATGGCAAAAGGAAAAACAAACAAGAATGGGACGAATGGCGGGGCCAACCTCGGATTTGAGGCCAAGCTTTGGGCTACTGCCGATAAGCTACGCGGCAACATGGAGCCATCGGACTACAAGCATGTGGCCCTGGGGCTCATCTTCCTGAAATACATTTCCGATGCTTTCGAGGCCAAGCGTGAAGCGCTGCTTGTCGAGGACCTCGCCGACCCGGAGGACCCCGAGGAGTATTTGGCCGAGAACGTCTTTTGGGTGCCAAAGGAGGCCCGCTGGTCCCACCTTCAGGCGAGCGCGAAGCAGGCGACTATCGGCAAGACCATCGACGACGCCATGCTCGCCATCGAGGCGAAGAACGCTTCCCTCAAGGGCGTTCTGCCGAAGGACTATGCCCGTCCTGCGCTGAACAAGGTCATGCTCGGCGAGCTGATCGATCTCATCAGCGGCATCGCCATGAACGAGGAGGCCGACCGCTCGAAGGACATTCTCGGGCGCGTCTATGAATACTTCCTCGGCAGCTTCGCCGGGGCGGAAGGCAAGCGGGGCGGGGAGTTCTATACGCCGCGCTCGGTCGTGCGACTCCTGGTCGAGATGCTGGAGCCCTACAAGGGCCGTATCTATGATCCCTGCTGCGGATCGGGCGGCATGTTCGTCCAGTCGGAAAAGTTCGTTAAGGAGCACGGCGGACGCATTGGCGACATCGCCATCTACGGGCAGGAGAGCAACTACACCACCTGGCGCCTCGCCAAGATGAACCTCGCCGTGCGGGGCATCGACGCCGACATCCAATGGAACAACGAGGGCAGCTTCCACAAGGACGCGCTCCCCGATCTCCGGGCCGATTACATCCTGGCCAATCCGCCGTTCAACGTCTCCGACTGGGGCGGGGAGCGCTTGCGCGAGGACGCCCGCTGGAAATACGGCGTCCCGCCGGTTGGCAACGCTAACTATGGCTGGCTCCAGCACATCCTCCACCACCTGGCCCCAACCGGCACGGCGGGCGTGGTGCTGGCCAACGGCTCCATGTCCTCGGCGCAGTCCGGTGAGGGCGACATCCGCCGCGCCATGGTCGAGGGCGACGTGGTGGACTGCATGATTGCCCTGCCGGGCCAGCTCTTCTACTCGACGCAGATTCCGGCCTGTCTGTGGTTCCTGGCCCGCGACAAGAAGAACCACAAATTCCGCGACCGGCGCGGCGAGGTGCTTTTTATCGATGCCCGCAAGCTCGGGCACTTGGTGGACCGCACCCGAAAGGAGTTCGCGGACGATGACATCGCCAAAATCACGCAGACCTATCACGCCTGGCGCGGGGAGGAGGGAGCCGACGAGTACGAGGACGTGCCCGGCTTCTGCAAGGCTGCGAGCCTAGAGGAGATCAGGTCGCACGGCCATGTGCTGACGCCGGGGCGGTATGTCGGCGCGGCAGCCGCAGAGGAGGACGACGTGCCATTCGTGGAGCGTTTTGCGGCGCTGAAAGAGAAGCTCGACGAGCAGCTTGCCGAGGGCGAGGAGCTGGGGGCGCTGATTCAGGCAAAGCTGGAAGGAGTCGTGATCGATGGGTGAGTGGATGCCAGTAACATTGGGAGATGTGGTTTATGTTCAAGGGGGATTTGCTTTTAAGAGCAGAGACTTTACTACAGATGGAATTCCCGTCCTCAAAATCAAGAATGTTCGTGAACGTGAAGTAGACGTTACGGAAGTAGCTTTCGTGGATCAGAAAGTTGCTGATCGAGCGTCTAATTATTTTTGTAACTACGGTGATGTGCTTATTTCAATGACTGGTTCCGGGCCACAGGCCCCAAGTTCTGTTGTCGGAAGGGTCGCGAGATTTACAGGACCATGTAATCACTATTTAGTTAATCAACGAGTCGGGCGGTTTCAAATTACGAAGCCCAACACCCTGGATCAGCGGTTTTTGTTTTTTTTATTGACCCAACCCGGACTTCAAGATGAGCTGGTTTCTAGCGCAACAGGTAGTGCAAACCAAGCTAATATCAGTGGTGCGCAAATAGGTAAGCTTTCGGTACTCATCCCCCCCCTCTCCACCCAAAAAGCCATTGCCTCCCTCCTAGGTGCCCTCGACGACAAGATAGAACTAAACCGCCAGACAAACGAAACCTTGGAGGCTCTCGCGCGGGCGATCTTCAAGGACTGGTTTGTGGATTTCGGCCCGACGCGCGCCAAGGCCGAAGGCCGTGAGCCCTACCTCGCCCCGGACCTCTGGGACCTCTTCCCCGACGCCCTCGATGATGAGGATAAGCCGGTGGGGTGGGAGACAGGAACCGTCGGTGAATGTTTCCATCTCACGATGGGCCAATCTCCCCCTGGCAGCACTTACAACGACGACGGCGATGGGCTTCCCTTCTTTCAAGGGCGAACAGATTTCGGTTTCCGGTATCCAGAGAATAGGAAATACTGCTCTGTTCCGACACGCATTGCACAGCCGGATGACACGCTCGTCAGCGTTCGTGCGCCGGTTGGAGACATCAACATGGCTCGCGAGAAGTGTTGTATAGGGCGCGGTGTTGCTGCACTAAGGCACAAGTCCAGTTCGGTTTCTTTCACCTATTACTCGGCTTGGGCGATACAGCAAGAGCTACAGCAATATGAGCATACCGGAACGGTTTTTGGTGCTATTAACAAAAAGCAGTTTGAAGCACTAAAGACAATCGAGCCTGTGCCAGAAATGGTACACGTCTTTGAAGAATATGTCGGGCCTCTAGACCAGCGCATACGGGAAAGCGTCTCAGAAACACGAACCCTGGCCCAAACCCGCGATCTGCTGCTGCCCAAACTGATGTCCGGCGATATCCGCCTGCGCGAGGCCGAGAAGCTCGTGGAGGCCGTGGCATGACAGAAGCAACAGGTGACATAACCTTCCACTACCCGCCGGAATTGTTCAACCTGCTTGTTGACACCATTCCCCTGCTCAATCGCTCAAAAAAAGACGTGCTGCTCTTCTTTCGCGGCGCGGGCGTGACCTCGGTGATGTTAGGGGATTTGGAGCAACGCCTGAAAACAACCCCGAAAGAAATCAACAAGTACGAAATCACGCGGACTGTGCTCGACCGCCTGAATGCGCGCGGGGAGGCGACGCTACGCCAACGGCGCGAGGTGCTGCGTCGTGTCGTCGAATTCACCAACTTCGATTCATGCTGGACAGAGGATAAGCTCAAAGCCAAAGGGCTGATCGCCAGCATCCGCGAGGTGGTGAATCAGAAAGACGCTTTCACGCGTATCAATCAGGAGCGTGAGAAGGAACGGCAAGCGCGCCTCGCGCAAGCACAGGAAGCGGCAGGCGCGAAGCAGGAACGCCTTGCCAAGATCGACGCGGCAAAAGGTGAATTCTATAGCCTGTTTGCGACGGGCCTTACACCATCCGAGCGGGGCAAGAAACTGGAGTGGGCACTCAATAACCTGTTTCATGCTTACGGCATTCTGGTGCAGGAAGCCTTTCACGTCGTCGGCACAGCGGGTGAGGGCATCATCGAGCAGATTGACGGGGTTATAGGTCTACAGGGCGCGCTCTATTTCGTGGAAATGAAATGGTACAAGGCCCCCGTCGGCAGAGCAGAAATCTCCGAGCATCTTGTACGCCTCATGAGCCGTGCCGAGGCACGCGGCATTTTCATTTCCGCGAGTGATTACACGGAACCCGCTGTGACCACTGCGCGGGACTTCCTCCAGCACAAACTGATTGCCTTTGTGCATCTGGAAGAAATTGTGCGTGTGCTGGAGACGCAGGCAGAACTTGCGACGTATCTCGAAGAGAAAATCAATGCCGCGCAGATACACAAGAACCCTTATTTCAAACCGCTGACTTCCAGCGGGGCGAGGTCGGCATGATTGGTTTCACGGAAAGCCATGTGGAAGACGCTGCCCTTTCCTGGCTGGAGGACCTCGGCTATAGCGTCCTGCACGGCAGGGACATCTCCCCGGACGGCGGTTCCCCGGAGCGGGCGAGCTATGCCGACGTGATCCTGTTCGACCGCTTCCGCGCGGCACTGGCTCGGCTTAATCCGCACCTTCCGCCGGACGTGCTGGATGAGGTGGTGAAGAAGGTCCAGCAGACCGAGACCCCCTCGCTTGTCGAAGAAAACCGCCGCCTGCACAGGATGATCGTCGAGGGCGTGGACGTGGAAGTCCCGCGCGCCGACGGCAGCATCGGCGGTGATAAAGCCTGGCTGATCGACTTCGAGAACCCGGAAAACAACGACTGGCTGGCCGTCAACCAGTTCACGGTGATCGAGCACCAAAGCAACCGCCGCCCCGACGTGGTGGTGTTTGTGAACGGCCTGCCGCTCGCCGTCCTGGAACTCAAGAACCCCGGCGCCGAGAACGCGACGATGGAAGGGGCCTTCAACCAGCTCCAAACCTACAAGGACCAAATCCCCGCGCTGTTCCGTACCAATGCCGTCCTTGTGACCTCCGATGGCATTCAGGCGCGCATCGGTTCGCTCACCGCCGACATCGAGCGCTTCATGCCCTGGCGCACGGTGGACGGGCAGGAAATCAGCCCGAAGGGCTCGCCCGAGCTGGGCACATTGCTCGAAGGCGTCTTCAAGCAGGGGCGTTTCCTGACCCTGATCCGGGACTTCACCGTCTTTGGCAACGCCAGCTCGGGCCTCGTTAAGATCGTGGCCGGTTACCATCAGTTCCATGCGGTTTTACATGCTGTTGAGGAAACCATTGCCGCCTCCAGCCCGGAGGGTAACCGGCGCATCGGCGTCATCTGGCACACGCAGGGCTCGGGCAAAAGCCTGCTGATGGCCTTCTATACCGGCCGGATCGTGGCCGATCCGGCCTTGGCCAACCCGACCATCGTGGTCATCACCGACCGCAACGATCTCGATGACCAGCTCTTCGGGACATTCAGCTTGTGCAAGGACCTGCTCCGCCAGACCCCGCAGCAGGCCGACAGCCGCGAGGACTTGCAGAAGGTCCTGAGCCGTCCTTCTGGTGGGGTGATCTTCACCACTATCCAGAAGTTCTCGCCCGCGAAGGGTGAGAGGGACTATCCGGTTCTGACCGACCGGCGCAACGTCGTGGTCATCGCCGACGAAGCGCACCGCAGTCAGTACGGATTCAAGGCCAAAGTCCAGAGCAAAACCGGCGAGATCGCCTATGGGTTCGCCAAGTACCTGCGCGACGCCCTGCCCAATGCCTCCTTCATCGGCTTCACGGGCACACCGATCGAGAAGGAGGATGTAAACACCCCCGCTGTCTTTGGCGAGTACATCGACGTTTACGATATCAACCGCGCCGTGGAGGATGGGGCAACGGTGCCGATCTACTACGAAAGCCGCCTCGCGCGCGTCGAGCTGGACGATGACGAACGCCCGACCATCGACGATGAGATCGCCGAGCTGACCGAGGATGAGGCCCTCTCCGAGCAGGAGCGCCTGAAACGCAAATGGTCGAACATCGAGGCCGTGGTCGGTGCCCCCAGCCGCCTTACTCTAGTTGCCCAAGACCTGGTGCGTCACTACGAGGACCGGGTCCATGCCATGGACGGCAAGGCGATGATCGTTTGCATGAGCCGCCGGATTTGTGTGGCGCTGTACGACGAGATCGTGAAGCTACGCCCGGACTGGCACAGCGACGATGACGAGAGCGGCGCCATCAAGATCGTGATGACCGGCTCCGCTGCCGATCCGCAGGACTGGCAGAAGCACCTTGGTGGCAAGGCGCGCCGAGAGCTGCTCTCCAAGCGGACGAAAGACCCTGCCGATCCTCTGAAGCTCGTGATCGTGCGCGACATGTGGCTGACAGGTTTTGATGCCCCATGCATGCACACGATGTATATCGACAAACCCATGCAGGGCCACGGTTTGATGCAGGCGATTGCCCGCGTCAACCGGGTTTTCCGCGACAAGCCCGCCGGACTGATCGTGGACTACATCGGCATTGCCCAAAACCTTAAATCAGCGCTCAGCCAGTATTCAGACAGCGACCGTAAGCAGGCCGGGATTGACGAGGCCCAAGCCGTGGCTGTGTTGCTGGAGAAATACGAAATCGTGCGCGACATGTTCCACGGCTTCGATTATCGGCGCGGTCTCGAAGGTACACCCCAGGAACGACTTGGCGTGTTAGCCGGGGCCATCGATTGGGTATTGGAAATGCAGCAGAAGGCTGCGGCAAAGGAAGCGAAGGAGGAGGGCAAGAAGCGGGCACATCGCCGCTTTGCCGATGCCGTGCTGGTTCTGTCCAAAGCCTTTGCCTTGGCTGCTGCGAGTGACGAGGCCCGTGATATCCGCGATGAAGTTGGCTTCTTCCAGACGGTGCGCGCGGCGCTGGTCAAGAGCGCGCCAGGGGCAGGAAAGTCTGCCAGGGAGCGTGAGCTGGCTGTGGCGCAGATTGTCAGCCGCGCCGTTGTCTCGACGGAGATCGTGGATATCCTGGGTGCCGCCGGTTTGCAAAGCCCAGATATATCGATCCTCTCCGATGAGTTCCTGGCCGAGGTCCAGGGCATGGAGAAGAAGAACCTCGCTATGGATGCCCTGCGCAAGCTCCTGAACGGTGAAATTCGCTCGCACAGCAAGGCCAACGTCGTACAGACGCGGGCGTTCTCCGAGCGCCTGGAAGACGCAATTGCCCGCTATCACAACAACGCCATCACCACGGCACAGGTGATCCAGGAGCTGATCGATCTAGCCAAGGACATTCGCGCTGCTCGGCAGCGCGGAGAAGAGCAGGGGCTCTCCCCGGACGAAATCGCCTTTTACGATGCTCTCGCTGAGAACGAGAGTGCGGTCGAGGTCATGGGCGACGACCAGCTCCGGGTAATTGCCCATGAGCTACTGAACAATCTCAAGAAGAACGTCAGCATCGACTGGGCGCAGCGGGAACCGGCCCGCGCGCGCATTCGGGTTCTGGTCAAGCGTATCTTGCGCAAATACGGTTATCCTCCGGACCTCCAGGACGCCGCCGTGCAGACTGTGTTGCAGCAAGCCGAGGTGTTGTCGGAACGTTGGGCGGCATAAGGAAGAGTCTAATAATGAGCTTTAGGGATACACTTAAAGAATTACAGGAAAACATGAGTGATCTTCGCATCATTCATTATTCTTGCCAAAATCTGAGTGACTCAAATGAAAACTATTCTCCCAGAATCACATCAATAGCTGCTTTGCATGTTGAGCGATCGATCATGCATAGCTTCTCAATTCATTTGGTAGCAGAGGAAGAGAAGGTTGATAGAGACAATATCGAATGCGAATATGACCGTTTAGAAGGAGAAATGCTCGATCGATTTTATCGTTTTGTATCAGAAAATCCAAATGCACGATGGCTTCACTGGAACATGTCCAATATAAACTATGGATTTGAAACGCTTAGCCATAGGTATCGAGTGCTTATGGGAAAAGAAGCCCCAAAGATTGCGGATTCAAGGCGATATAACATTTCTACACTAATATTAAAAAAATACGGAAAAGATTGTGTCGATCATCCTAGAATGATTAATCTTATGGAGTTAAACGGAGGAAAGCCGCGCGATATGCTGACAGGGCAAGAGGAAGTCGAAGCGTTTAAAGCGAAAGAATATATTAAACTCCATAATTCCACGATGGCAAAAGCTTACTGGTTCCAAAATATTTTTTGGCTTCTTTTGAAAAATAAGATTCTTACTCAAAGAAGCAATTGGAAAGAAAAAGTGAACCGAATTACTGAATCTACACCGGCAAAAGTTCTTTCATTCATCGCGGTATTATACACGATTAGTCAGTTGGCTTACATTGGTTACCAACATCTCCCGCTGCCACTGTCTGATTTGTTGCGCTCCGAAGCGGCGGCAGCAGAGTAAAGTCGAGTCGTTTGATAGGAGCCCCCACTTTTACCCAAGATAAAATAGATTATCTTGTGTAAAACCGCGATCGAGGGTAGGGTACGGGCATGACGACCACCGAACTGATTTCTGCATCCGATTCTGAGGGTTTGCCGGTCCGCATCTTGACGGCTGCCGAATTTCAGGGCTTGGCCGAGGTGCCCCCGGAGCTGGAGTGGTTCGCCAACATCGACAACCCGAAGACCCGAAGGGCTTACCAGCAGGATGTGAAGGACTTCAGCACTTTCGTCGGGATTCAGCGTCCCGAGGAGTTCCGCCTGGTGACCCGGGCGCACTTCATCGCCTGGCGCAAGGACCTGGAAAGGCGCTCGCTCGCATCGTCCACCATCCGGCGCAAGCTCTCGGCGCTGTCCTCCCTTTTTGACTATCTCTGTGAGCAAAACGCCATCAGCCACAACCCCGTGGATGGCGTGAAGCGGCCAAAGGCGAACAACAACGAAGGTCTGACCCCCGCGCTTGGCGATGCCCAAGCGCGGGCCTTACTGGAAGCGCCACCGGAAAACACCCTCAAGGGCAAGCGCGATCGCGCGATTCTTGCCGCTCTCCTTTATCACGGGCTACGCCGCGAGGAGCTATGCAAGCTCCGGGTGCGGGACGTTCAATCCCGCGATGGCGTGCTTCAGCTTCGTGTGGAAGGTAAAGGTGACAAAATCCGGTTTGTGCCCGTTGCGGCTAAGGCGGCTCGGTTGATCAAGGAATATCTGGAAGCAGCCGGTCATGCCGAGGAGTTAAACGGTCCGCTCTTTCGCCCGGTGCGCAATAACACCACTGGCACGCTGAACAAACCCCTAAATCCGACCTCGATCTACAAGGAAGTAGTGCGCTACTACGGTGACAAGCTCGGTATCAATGCCGATGTGCATGGCTTCTGTGTGCATTCTCTAAGGGCAACGGCGGCCACTAACGCCCTGGAGCACAACGCCGATATCGCCAAGGTCCAGGAGTGGCTCGGCCATGCTAATGTTTCGACGACGCGCATGTACGACAAGCGGAAGAACCGGCCAGAAGACAGTCCGACGTTTCGTGTGGATTACTGATCCATTCCACCGGATACAATCTTGGCAGTAGGGAAGAAATCGCTTTTCTCTGTCCTTGCTATTGCGGTCCGAGATCAGGTATATCTTTAATAGAAGGAGGATTTATGTCGATAATCACCGCAGATGAAGCAAGTGCTAAACTTTATAGTTTAATCGATGAGACAGCCACCACTCATCACCCAATCACCATTCAGGGTACGCGCGTGAATGCCGTCATGATCTCTGAAGAAGATTGGAACGCTATTTCAGAGACATTAAGTTTGATGTCGATTCCTGGAATGCGAGATTCTATCGTCGAAGGGCTTAAAAATCCAACATCTCAATGCTCAAAGGATCTAGATTGGTGAGTTGGACTCTCGTTTATACTAAGGACGCAAAAAAACTATCCGCTTCTGGGTTGAAAGACAAGGCACAAGCCTTGTTGAGCTTATTGGAGGCAAATCCCTATCAGAGGCCCCCTCCCTACGAAAAATTAGTTGGCGATCTCGCCGGGGCCTATTCGCGCCGAATCAACATCCAACATCGTCTAGTCTATCAATTACTCGAAAAAGAAAAGGTTGTTAAAATCCTGCGCATGTGGACGCATTACGAGAAATATACGAGCGCATGACCAATAAAGTCGATGTCATTTCCTTACGCATCGACTTCTTAGCCAAACCAAACAGTCGCGTCTTATGATTCGTAAGTAACCGTTACCGTGCTATAGGCCACTGACTCAGCGTGGTTTTTCTAGTAACTCAGGAGACGACTCATAACGTGTCACCAGGAGCTATTTCCGCGTCGACACGACACATGCTGCGATCTGAGTCGGGAGAAATCTGGGAAGCGGCCATTCAGAATCCCAATAACGCCTTGGCGATAACCTGCAGCGCGAAGCGCCGTCAGGTGCATCGCGCTGTTGGGCGCCGCTCCACCGGGATCCGCTCACGCAGCACCAAGCCTGTCAGATTCTCCAAATTCTATGAAGGGCACTCCATGCGGAAAAACAAATACGCGAACCGGTCGCTCACCGCCTTCACCTTCTTTGCCCACGATTATCATCACAGGTTCCCGGCAACGGTATCGTGGGTCGGCATTGATCGCATACATTTGCGCCAAGTCGTCCCCACTTGGCTCCACGATGCTCGCGGGGTGATAGTGCCACTCGCCGATGTAGTAGGTGCGATGCTCGCTCTCCCATCGCTTGGCGAGTAGTCCTCGCAGTCCGGCCACGCCTCTGTGGAACCAGCTTGTGCCCCGGGCTGAGTCCTTCGGAGGAGGTAGAGCCTCCGTCACAAAGGCCGTCGATTGACCGTTCGTATAGTGCCCAACCAGAATGCCGCCCGTTTCGACCGCGCCGGAGCGGCTGCACTCGCTGTCGATCTGCCGCCATGATTCAGCGGCTATCCGAAGGGCGTATCCCTGGCAGGGCGTAATCCAGTCGAGAGTGGCAATCACGGAGCACCACCTTCGTCGGCGACGTTTGCATCGGCACTCGCCGCGTCGAGATCGACCACCCGATAGCCAGCAATGCCTTCATCCAACGACTGCTCGAGGACGCGCAGTCCGTTCGCCGAGGCCCCTTGGACCATGCTTTCCAGGTACTTCACGGTTGCGACCGCCCCGAGCCAAACGTCATCGCATCGCGCGGGAAACAGCGGCGACCAGCAACCGGCACCTTCGAGCGTCTCGCCCGCCGTCGACCATTGCGAACGCTCTGCAGCGAGCCACGGCTTCACCGCCGCCGCGAACTCTTCGAACGGGAAGGCGCATGCATGTGCTCCGAACAGAAACAAACGCTTGGCGGCAAAGCCCAACGATGCGGAGAGAAAGCGCCGTGGAATAGTCCACCAAGCATCGCCGAGACGCCTAAGGACCTCGTCTTCGCCCGTGCAGTCCACCACGATATCGATCGGCTCAAGTAGCTTCTGAAGACGGTCGCCACACGGCAACGAGGCCGCGTGTGCGGAGATGCTGGACATCGGGGCGGCGCCCTGGAGCCGCGCTGCGGTTGCCGTCGCCTTGTTGCGCCCAAGATCAGCCCCGACCAACGTATGACGCACGAGGTTCCCTGGCTCGAGGTCATCGTGGTCGACGATCAGGATGTTGGCGACGCCACCACGAGCCAGAAGCTCAGCAACGGTGGATCCCAACGCCCCAGCGCCGATGACGGCAATGGACGATGTTCGAATGTGGCCCGGGAACCTCCCGCGAGCTTGGAGCCGGTCAGGGTGCCAGTTCGACGTCTTGAGATAGGAGAGCTTCTTAGTCCCTCCGAAGGTGTCTCGTCGAAGCCGCTCGTTTCGGCCGCGAGGATTTGGCCGAAATCCCTTCATGGGCTTGATCATCGTGGGGACATCGGGCGGTAAGAGGGCCTGCCAGTGGACTTCGACGGGAGCCCTCTTCCAGAGTGCCGGGATCGGGTATCCAAGCAGAACGATCACATCTTTTTTGCCTCGCGCGCGGTGAGCCATCCAGCGAATGAACCCATCGACGTCCACCTTCATCCGAGTGCCGACTCGTCGGAGTTCGGTCCAGGTGCCTGGGGCGTGCCACGGCGGAAGAACGATTGGAGATGGCCACAGCCACCAGTATCCGACCCAAGGCTTGTCAGTGGGCTGATGATTGCACCGACAAACCCGGACCACTTCGCCCAGAGCGTCGAGGAACTTCTCCGGAGCGATGATCTTCTTGAAGCCCGGCATCACGCCCCAGTGAACCTCACCGTACTGCCCGTCTCGCTCTTTCCAGCTTGGCCAGGTGTCATGCCCCTCGTCGTGAACCACCCTACTGACGCGAGGGCTCAGAAGCTCCTCGGGGCACTGTGGCACCTCGAACGGCTCATCGTTCACCATCAACTGTTCGTCGCCCGCAACATGGATCCAACCAAGACAGCGCTCGACGTGCCAGCGCAGTCGCTGCTCCATGTCGCCCTTTGGCTCTGGCCCCCCAGCAATTCGCCCAAGGCGTTGAGATGGGCTGTCCAAGCAGGGCTTGCCGGTACGCCACGTGGCGTGCTTTGCGCTGGGTACGACGTTGCGATCTTGATGGGGAAACGTGTGGACGAGACCGCCCTTCTGATCGGGGTAGATGCGAATGCACCCCGCCGGGTATGAAACATCGACGAGGACGACCCACCTCGTCTCCTTGGGAACGAAGTCCGAGGGGTGTCCGGAGGTCAACCTAAGCCGCACTGCCCACGAGGATTCGGCTTGGATGAACTCGGGAAACGACTCGACTACCACGTTGGGGACGCCTGAGATCTGACCAACCGCGATTCTGATAGGCTCAGGCACCTCCTCCATCAGGACTCTCCATTATGCAAACCGGCCGGAGCCTGGCGCCGCCGGGTCTGTCGGTGTGGTAAAGCCAGCCTTCTTCCCTGATCCGTTTTCCGGAGGCGCGGGGAACTTGGATCCAAACATCTCGCGCCAGAGATTGCCGCTCTGGGTGCGGTCTTCGGAGTCGAAGGCCCGCCTCGCTAGGTTAGCTCCAGTCTTTACCTGGTCGTAGAACGTGCAGAAATCCTCGCCGGTTATGCGCTCGAACACATCATGCGACGGAACGCCGTAGTCGGGGAGCGTCGGTTTTCCCTTCCTGAGGAGGACGAGCACGACGTAGCTGCTTACGATCGACTCAAGCGTCTTCACCACGCCCTCTGCCACGGATCCTATGCCGTCAGGGCAGTGCTCGCCTACCAAGCGTTCGAGTGGGAAGCCCTTCGGATGCAACGGCTCTGCGTAGTGCTCGAGTCGCCACCACTTGATGCACTTCACGACGTTGACGAAATGGCTGTTGCATCGTGAATTCTTGTCGCGAGTCCAGCGAATTTGCTCAAGGGGATGGGTGTCATCCCACTTGTTCGCGTCGCGGTCCGGAATGCGGAGTGGTTGTGCCTGCCATTCTGATTCGCCGGCGGCTTCATTGAGAAGCAACTTCGCATCGGCGCGCATGCGGTGTTCGGGGGCTAACCATGAACGATGCAGTCGCCAGTCGCGAGCATCGACAATATTCTCGTCAGAGGTGACTGCGTCCGACTGCAGGATTCCATACTCCTGCTCTGCAGGAGCAGACGTCGGGACAACATCAAGTTCGACGTAGCTCATCTCGATCCCGAACGACCGACCTTGGGGACGCCATTTGCCCTTATAGTGCTTGTTCAGGAACGGCTCAAAGAGAGCGAGTGCGTCCTTCGGGGTGTACTCGTTCTCGTCCAGCTTGGTAACCACAATGATATCGACATCCGAACGCTTGTCCCCTTTGGGACGCACAGCGGTGTATCGGCGATAGCTACCCTGCAGGAAGTCGCTGACCAGGATCGGCTTAAGGTCCACGTCCGCGTTGAGGCGCTCCCGCAGTGTCCTGTGTCCGGTGATCAGTTGATCTCGCATAGCCTTCGTTGGCCGGATCTCCTGCAAGAACGTGTTGAAATCAGACAGGAGAATCATTGGGCGCCTCATGGTCTTCGTTGCGGGAGTTCAGCGCGACCGGGAGCGAAAATGAGTGCCTGTACGATCCGTCCCGCTCTAGTCCAAAGTCGAACTCGTATAGCGTTATCCGACCAAGCGCTTCGCGCTGCTGGCCGATGAAGAACATGAGCCCATTCGGGCAGGCGAAGAAGACGTGGGCGTGAGCCGCACGGGTTGAACGAGCTTCAGCGAGGACAGCAGGAATCTGCGCAGCGAGCCGGTACGCGTGGTCTGGCCCCTTGATGCTTTGTGGGGATGGGCCTCCCTCTGGATTCACAAGGAGGAGTAGGCCCACCTCGGGCGCTCCTTCCGACGCGAGAAACTCCTCGACATCCGCACGCACGTCATGGGTCACCGACAAGCAGATGGCGATATCCTGATGTTCCGCCGCCCGCTCGAACATCTGTGTGACCCAAGATGCGTCACACTCGACGTCCGGCGATGGCCTCCAGATCTCCAGGCTGGGTTTCTGGATCGGCGCAACATCCACACCAGAGTTCCGACTCAGCTCCCAGCCGGCCAACAGCGCAAGCGAGCCGTGGCACTCCAGGGCGATCGCAGACGGAACGCCACGTAGTCGTGCGCGACGGTCAGGATCGCTCAGAAAGGTCAGCACCTTGGATGCAGCAGTGTGCCAGGATCCACCCGAAGCCAGATGCCGCCCCTCGAAGTTATCCGAAACACAGACGATCTCGTCGACCTCGGATTCGAGCCGTTCCGCAAAGCGGACGAAACTGCGAACGCCAATTGTCGGCGGTCCGGGCTGGCCACTAGAACAGTCGCTCAAAAGGCCCTCGCGCTTGCACAACTCCCGAAATGACGCCCCATCGAAGGAGTTCGGACCGTTCATCAAGAACTGCTGGATCAGGCTCTCGTACGGGCAAGCGGCCCGATCGGCATTTGGTGTCTGTAGACCGACCACATTCAGCTTCGCATAGACGTACGCCTTGAAGTCTCGGCGGCCGAAGTGGTCCAGCTGAAAGCGCAGGGTCTTCGCGAATGCCGTGAATGCGTCGTCCTCAAGCGCAAGGTGGGCTCGCCACGTCTCGCGCACCTTACCAAGGTCGCCCCGGGAACCGTCATCAAAGAACTTCCGAGGTAATTCGCCATCGTACTCGCGCAACAGCTGCGCCAGCTTGTCGTCGTCCCTCCAGCGCCAGTTGGACGCGAGATGCAGTCTGAAACCGGCATGCTTGGAGGCGAGGTTTTTGTAGGCGGTATGGAAGCGCTGGAGCAGGGACGACTTAGCATTGATGAAAGCTGGATCGATCAAGGCGTCGGAGCTGTATGAGCCCCGGTTGTCGACGTGGTACTTCAACTGGAAGTAGTCGGCGCTCACCATCCCGCCGCCAGCATTGACACCGGGCTCGCGATAGAACACGGCCACATCATCCACGCCATCAGCTTCGTCATGCTCCAGTACGACTCGTTCAACCATTGATGAAGGTCGAAGAAGGTCAGCGGCCTGCTTCCAAAAGAATAATCCTTGGAAGACATCGCCTTCGGTTCTGGCCCCGACCTGATTTAGCGCCATATATCTTGCCTCCTTCGCCACAGATTGCACGTTATCCGAGCTGGGCCATCCATCGTGCGCCCAACGAATAAGGCTAGGTCGCTCGCTCCGCTCGAACCTTATTCGTTAGGTTTACCTTTTCTTATCGCCCTGCCTGCCGCCGCCCGCTTGCTCTTCACTTCGTTGTTCGTTTTCTTGGCAATATCGAACCTATATCGCTGAAAGTGATAGACATTAGTAAATTTATATTTACTAGAGGATAATCTTATTGTTAGATCATCGAACAGTCAAGTATGATTTTGACAAGTTTGTTTGATTGATTTAAAATAAAATAAAAACATAAACTTAGGGAGCGACATGATCGCAACCGAAAACCGGCGGGAGAGCAAAAACCATGCCTTTCAACCCAACGATCCTCGGCCAGAGGCTGCGTGAAGCAAGGGAGAACACCAACTTAAGCCAACAAGTCGTCGCAGACAGCATTGGTTTGCCTCGCACGGCTATCACGCAATTGGAAGCCGGCAACCGTTCCGTCTCCACTCTGGAATTGGTTCAGCTCGCGGAGCTATACAAACGTCCGATCGGCGAGTTCTTTGGTGAGCAGGAGCTTCATGAGGATGACATCCTGGTCGCCCTGCATCGCCTGGCGCCCGGCATTGATGCCCACGCGGACGTCAAGAAGCAGGTTCAGCGTTGCCTGAACCTCTGCCGAGAAGGTTGTTCCCTGGAGCACCTTCTAGGTCGCTCCGCCCGGAGTGGACCACCCGCCTACGCCGTGTCGTCGCCGCGCTCGGCGAGTAATGCCGTGCGTCAAGGGGAGCAAGTCGCAATCCAAGAACGCAAACGGCTTGGTCTAGGGTATAAGCCCATTGCAGATATGGGAGAGTTGATTTCGGACCAAGGTATCTGGTCCTCTGGTATTCACCTCCCCCATGAGATGTCAGGTCTCTTTCTCCGTCATGCCTCGATTGGCATGGCGATCCTCGTCAATTTCTCGCATGTGCGAGGGCGCAAGCGCTTTTCTTATGCTCATGAATACGCGCATGCCCTTCTCGACCGCGATCGCACGGCAACCGTCTCAACGCGCGAAAACGCCCCCGAACTCATCGAGAAGCGGGCAAACGCCTTTGCTGCGGCCCTGCTCCTGCCACGCGAAGGGGTCATTGATTTCATTCGCTCGCGCGATAAAGGTCTACCAAGCCGGCATGAGGATGCCATCTTCGATGTCGCGACTGATGGGCGTATTGACACCCAAACTCGCCCTGCTCCTGGATCTCAAGCCATTACTCATCAGGATGCAGCATTGCTTGCCCATCATTTCGGAGTCAGCTATCAAGCCGCAGTGTACCGACTCAAGAGCTTGAGCTTGGTGTCACAACAAGAATGCGCCAAGTTGCTGGAACGTGAAGCGGAGGGCAAGGTATTCTTGGATTTTCTGAGAATGTTAGACGACTTAGATAGACCCGATAGTCAAGAGCAGCAGGAGCGCGAGCTAAAGAGTCAGATCGTCCAACTGGCCATTGAAGCCTATCGCCGGGAAGAGATTTCGCGGGGCAAGCTACTTGACCTTAGCAAGCAACTCGAACTTTCTGGACGTACGCTCCTTGAGCTTGCCGAAGCTGTGAAGGAAGATTAGAGATAGGAGCGCTGAGTGGAAGATTCGCTATCGATCGTCATTGCTGATACCTCGGTTCTCATCAACTTTCTGGCAATCGACCGAATGGATTTGATTAAGCGGCATGCGTGCCGCTTTTTCATCACTGACCATGTCAGGTCTGAAGTCACCGTTCATTTTCAGGAACAACTATCCAGACTGGAAAACGCTCTTCAGCAGGGTATTCTCGAAGAGGTGTCGGTAACTCAGGCCGATGAAGTCGAAACCTTTGCCCATTGGACCAGCCTCAAACGCTTTGGATATGGCGAATGTTCGTGCATTGCTGTGGCGCTCCACCGAGATTATACGTTGGCCATGGACGATAAACGGGCTATCAAGCAAGCCCAAGCATCCTGTCCAAGCATTCACATCATCACCACGCAAGCGCTGATCGTCTCGATGATTCGGGAGCACCTTCTGACAGTCGACGAAGCTGACACCATCAAAAGTGAATGGGCCTCCACCCATAAATTCTTGCTGAAGTTTGATTCTTTCCGCTCCCTCCTGTGACACTCCCCCCTGAAGACCCTATGAGTGGACCCAAGGAGCGGCCGCAGTGGGCGTGAGTCTTGGGATAGCGTTTCGAGTTACTCTCAAGCTCTCGACATGCGACGCGGCCGCCTCTCCGCACCGTTCAGGGATGAACGGTGCTCGCACTGAGCCATCTATAGCTCTTAGGCTTCTTAAGTACAGGGAACTGTACGAGCGCGCCTGCTCCGATTTCACGGCAAAGCAGTATCGTTTTTGCGCGCGTCCCTCTGAGGACTTTCGCCATATCTCTACATTGGGGACGCTGTCCCCAAACCCCTGGGATTTATCGCTTTTGGAACTGTCGGGACATTTCTTATCGGAAAGATAAAGAAAGGGAGGCAAAGCCTCCCTCCCGCATAGTTCCCCGCTATGGCGCTCGGGTTTCTTCCCAGAATTGCCCTATCCTCCAAGCGGGCATTTTTACCATACCAACGATCCCAATTGAGTTTCAAATAAAAATTTGATTTTTTAGTGACTTAGGGTGCGGCCACCATGCTACTCGTCGACCTTTGCTCAACCGTTCCCTTCCCTGGGGGCGGTTGACATAACCTCCACGGTCTCAATCACTCACAGCTTCTCCGGCCGATTCAGCCTTGCTTTCGACAAGCGCATGAATGAATTCAAAGGCTTTTTGGGCCAGACTTGCTGCTCGAATCAGCGCCCGATCATCTTCCTGGAGCACCTTGAGCCAACTGGCAATGTAGTTAGCATGTTGTAGCTCGCCCTGGAGCTTGATCTTGGCGCTGAGAAAGGCAGAGCCCATCTCGGCGACCAGCTCCTCGAAGGCATAGGCTTGGTCGCCAAAACGCTTGCCGTAGGTCCGATCCAGCCTGCTTTCGTGGCCCGTCCAATGGGTTAGCTCGTGCAAGGCGGTGGCGTAAAAATCCTCTGCGGCGTCAAAGCGGAACCGATCGGGCAGTCCGATCATGTCCTCGCTCTTGCGGTAGAAGGCACGCGTACCGCCCTCGACAATCCGCGCTTGGCTTTTGCCTAGGATGTCCTCGGCCACCTGCATCGGCTCAAAGACCGCATTCTCATCCGGTGGCGCTGGACGTAAATGCTCAAGCCCTTCGATCTGGTCGAGATTGAAAACCACGAAGGTTTTTAGCATCGGAATCGTCCGTTGTCCGTCTTCCGCTTCCTCATCATCGACGACAAGGGGCTTGTAAATGATGCCATGCGTCCCTTTTTCGCCTTTCCTGACGTGACCGCCAAGCTCATGGGCCTGACCGAATCCGAACCATAGGTTGGTCCCGTAGCCTTGACGGCTGACCACCTCCCACAAAATAGGCACGTTGATCCCGTGATAGTCCTGCCTCGTCTTGCCATTGCAGGGAATCTCGAACTGCCCCCCGGCACGGTTCCAGGCACACTCCCACGGCTTTACTCCGGCCTCCAACTGCTCAATGATTCGGGCTGTGACACTCTGGATGATCGCTTGATTGTTCACGGCTGACCCCTCGGGGCCTCACCAGGCTGGCAAAGCTCCCGTTGGGGCCTGCCGTCTGGCTAGGCCACAACTGGTAAAACCATCAGGGCATAATATTTGGCATGCCCACCTGCGAGTAGCAAAAGGCTACCGCCGCCTAGGGCACGGACCACCCCACGCGGCGACATCCGGGATACAGCACCATCTACACAATCACCGTTACCAGGTCGAGTGTGATTCTTCGATTTGACCTACTCTCCGCCATATCATGGCTCCACGACCAGCCGCAAGTATTTGTTTTCTCTATTCCTCTGGGTAGGCTTTTCTTAGTTCTTCTTGAATGTTATCGATCTTCTTCTGTTGCTGCTTGCTTCGTAATATCTCCTTAATTTCTTTCGTTGGTTTATCACCATACTTCGCAAGCAGTTTCAAGAGTCCTCTGTTTTCTACTCTGACATTTTCATAGTTGTCCACCAAAAACGCGATGTTTGTCTTTTCGTTATCTATCGGAATTTTTGGGTCTGCCCCTCCTTTAAGAAGCGTTTTCACTGACTCATACACATTTTCACGTCCAGATTTATATATCAACACATGCAGAGGAACCTTTCCGTTCTTGGTCCCTAGATTCGGATCTGCGCCTTCCTGCAATAGATAGGCAATAAGGTCTACATCATTGTTGGCGCATGCCGCCATAAGCGGCGTTGACGACCATAACGATGTCGATACGATGTTTATCTCCGCCCCACGACTGAGAAGCTCTTGTGCCAATATTATTCCGTAGTTGCCCCCCTTCTTCGTCTTAGGCCATTCTGAGTCCATGGCTACTATTAAAGGTGTTTCTCCCAATCTATTGGTCGCATTCACATCTGCCCCATGCTCTAACAGCACGTTCACCATATGCGCGTGCCGGGTTTCCTCCCACCGTCTTTCCTGTCCTTTCTTGAAGGTCATAATTTGATGAAGCGGCGTATTCTCTCGCACCCGTCCTTTGGCATGAACACTCGCGCCTTTCTCAAGAAGCTCTTTTTGTAACTTGATTACCCCTGGCTTGTGTATTCTCATCGCCGTCACAAGAATATCGGAGTCTTCCGGTATATCGCCTTTCTCCAATTGCGGCGCTAACGCTAGAGCCTTTTCTACGCTGCTACTTTGCACAGCGAGCAGGATATCTCTGTACTTATCTTCTTGACTACTATGTTCTACGCACCATACAGCTTGTATATGCTTACAGTCTTTGCAGATTTTTCCTGTTTGCAACGATATCGCTTCTTTTCCGAATCGGTCATACCGTGTGTCTATCGACATATATCCCGCCCAGTCCTTATAGCCATTACTGTCACAAAAATATTTTGCCGTACCGCCTTCGTATTCCGCCAAAATATAGTATCCTTTATGCATCGCACGCACCCTTTTGATGTTAGGATACTTTTCCACTTCGGCTATGAACTTTTTGGCTCTCTCCTTACCTCGATAGCGAGATACAGACTTCATCTCTTCTAACTGGCCATTGACGACTATGTCTATATCCATTCCAAAGCTCGGCATACTTGCCATCATCATCACACAACAGAAGAAAATCCGCATTTTTCCACAACCTCTTTCGTAATTTAGCGATCATTGCTCAAAAACAATCAACTCTGTAGAGACAGGAGTTTCTCATGCACGACGCGCCAGACGCCGCTCGCGAACACTTCACCGTCCACCCTGTAGATTTCGATAATCTACCACCGGTCGACGACATGGAATTGGATTATCTGATTGAACCACTAAAAGATCAGTCGTTTACGCGGCTTGCAAAAACCCTTGGCATATCTATTTCGATCTTTGCTTCCGCTTTCGCGCTATTTGCTCTCTTCATGTTTGTGCCAACTGATAGCTTTGCGGGCTTTTTCGGTAAAGCCACCATAGCATTTCTTGGCTATATGTTATTTTTATCCATCATTGGTAATCTTCGCTTCTCTAGCTTATTTACCTTAGTCACCAAACTCTTTATTCCTGTTCTTTTTATACTATTAATCATAGGCACCAACGACTCTCATCTATCTTGGCTTCTACTCCTCTTTATCAGCATCGTCTTTCTTCTATATCTTTCCCGCCAGGTTAATTTATTCCTAATGGACACAGTTTCGCGATACGCTGACGTGAACAAAGACGTAAAGCAAAAACGTCCGGTGATAAAGCCATTTCTCCAGGTGAGGACGGTCGTCGCAATCGCCGCTTTAGTAACAGTGATAGGAATTACTAACTACATCGTTGAGGGCCATTTTCATGTATACATTCATGCCCTGGTTTTCTTTTGCTTACTAGCCGCTGCTGCTGGGTTAGCCATCAAAAGAAGCCGTCTTTTACCAGAAAAGTACTGGAGCATCTCTATAAAATCCTTCTTGCTATGGATATATGGTCTTCGTTTTGATAGCTCTTATGCCCCTGGTGCATACCAGCCTGCCGTTAAACATTCACACCGAGTTTTCTTAACGTTCGTTGCCGTTTTTTTTATATCGATAGTCATAACACCGGCAACACGTTATTTTGCTTTGATCTATCACATGCCACCATTAGAACCATTTTCTGAAATATTTTTCGATATGCAATCGAAAACCAATTATGACGGCACCTTCAGTGCGTGGTTTTCAGAAAAGCTAAAAACAGATATTCCGCCACCAAACGATCTTAGAGAAATACCCTATGTACTTAGCACTCCTGAGCAGCAGGATGCGTATCTTAAAAGATATAAAAATTGGCAAGATGCGAATTTTGCGTCTTTTCTGGAAAATGTTCCATTAGGGTACTTAATATTTACCATCGATTTGGCGTTCAAAAAAAATATTGGATTTCTTATTTTTGGTTTATTTTCTCTAGCAGCATGCCTCATCGTTCCTTTGATAGCCACATGTATATTTATAAGCTACTTTTTACCCTGGAACGATCGACGGTTTCTGGAGTATACGGACAAGATAAAGAAGCAAACGCTAACGGCCGATGTTTGGGAACGGCATGTCAGCAGATTGCAAAACTCAAAAGATAAGATTGAGAGAAATCACATCTTTGTCGGAGAGCATCATCCCTCTGGTATCCCGATACTGATGGACAGTTCGGTGTTGTCAGGCCACGCCTATATCTCTGGAGATACCGAATCGGGAAAAACCGCCCTCGGAATGATACCTCTTATGACTCAGTTAATGAGAATGACCAAGGCGCGGAACCAAGATTGGGGCGAGAAAAAAGCGAGCTTCGTCATTCTCGACCTGAAAGGAGATAACGTATTTTTTCAAACGGCGCAGCAGGAAGCCAGAGACGCGGGGCTGCCGTTTCTATGGTTTACACCAGAAATGGGTTACTCGTCTTATATCTTTAACCCGTTACAACAACGGGCGCATAAAGCGCTTTCCAAGATGGCGCAAGCGGAGATGCAACTCTCGGCGTTATCGTTAGATCACGGAACTGGGTATGGTAAAAGTTTTTATTCCAGACAAGCACGCGTATGGCTATATCGCGCAATATCTGGAGATTTACCTGATGAGGTAACTAAGAACCACAAGAATCCTGAAACATTTGGAGATTTAAGGGATCTAGCAGTGGAATTTGAACGTATGAAGAATATCGATCGCTACGAGAAAGAAAACATCGCGGAGCTAACGTCGGTATTGAAAACATTAGAGGGATTCGTTCAACTCAATGAGATACCAGAAGACCCAGAAACTCAGACAATTGAGTTCTCCGATGTCGTGCAACAGCCGCATGTTATCTATTTCTGGCTACCTGCGGTCATTAACGCCTCCAGTGTGCGCGAAATAGGAAAACTGGCGCTCTACAGCCTGCTAGCGGCTGCGTATCAGCAACACCGAAGTGGGAAGGAGCAGATAACAACTTATTGCTTTATAGACGAGTTTCAGCGGATTGCGACAGAAAACTTCAAAGTGGTCATGCAACAAGCGCGATCCATGAAAATCCCGATGATTCTCAGCAGCCAAACACCTTCTGATCTTCGGGAAGACACTAATGATATTTTTCCGACAGTGCAAGGTAATACAAGAATGTGGCATACATTCGGAACCAGTGACTTATACCACGGACACTTAGTCATGGAATCCTCCGGTGAAGTAGCGCGGGTTCTTCGTGGATGGAGCCGTACGAGCGGTACAGCAGGTGGAACAAACACAGAGTCGTTTCAGGAAATTATACGGCCTAGGCTATCGAAGAATCATCTGTTGGAAATGACAGATGATGAGTTCGGCGGCGTATTCCAACTTAAAAAGGGGGCGGGTTACTCAAGATACTTTGGCTATCCCATGATCGTGCGCTCCGGATACTCGATGTCCTGGGAGGAGTACCAAGCGCGGGCAAGCCGCCCCTGGCCAGACGGAGATCGGCACACCGTGACCACCACAGTGAACGACAGTGTGAGAGAAAGGCAAGAAAGACGGAAAAGCAGAAGACAGAACAGAAAGAAGCAGGGCTCTAGTGAGTCCATGTGAAAAGGCCGTCGTCACTACCGATCGCGGTAGTGACGACGGCCCGGTCAGGTCCGCAGCAGACGGAATAAATGGAGGTTTTTTCCGTCTCGGTGGAGGGGATGGGATTGATCACTGCGTGATGGATAGCTAGACTTGGCACTGCAACCACGAATTTTGCTCCTGCCCCTGCCTCCTGAGAGGTCGCCTCGTGCGGTCCCAGGTAGCAACCGGCGGGACAAATGGCCTAGCCAGCCAGCGCTCAGGGAGCGCATAACCGGCTACCCGGCATCGAGGAGACGATCTGCCACAATGCTGGGTGCTGGTCCGGAAAGTGCCGCTGGGCGGCCTTATGGACCAACTAAAGACACCGTATCAGTCCTCGGCATGACCTCCAGGTTCCAGCCGTGGATGGCGAAAATCCGCCACCTTCAGGTTCTCATGACTCATCAAAAACCTACTTGCCCACGGGCAAACTAGGCGGGTCATAAACACTTACCAAACGAATTTGCGAGACCTGAACTACGAGCTGAAACAGCTCATGAAACGCAATCGGGACGGAAGCCATGCCACGCAGGCGAACCGTCACCGTATGCTCCAGCAGGTGGCCAACCAGCTTCATGAGCTTGGCTACAAGAAGATGCACGCCTCGGATTTAAAAGGGCGGCATGTCCAGGCTCTCGTGGAGCGCTGGACACGCGAGGAGATTGCACCGGCATCAATCAAGAACCGCATGTCAGCACTGCGCTGGTGGGCCGAGAAAGTCGGCCGCTCCTCCGTCATCGCGAGAGAAAACGCCCATTACGGAATTCCCGACAGAACCTATGTCACGAACAAATCCAAGGCGCAAACAGTTTCAGAAGAGGCGCTCTCGAAGGTAAAAGACCCCTTCGTGGCCATGTCGCTGGAGTTACAAAGTGCCTTCGGTCTACGGCGGGAGGAAGCAATTAAGTTTGTCCCGAGCTACGCGGACAAGGGCGATTTAATTTGCTTGAAAGCAAGCTGGACCAAGGGCGGCCGTGAGCGGGAGATTCCAATTCGTAATGCCAAGCAAAGAGAGGTTCTCGATAGAGCCCATAAGCTCGCCGGGCGTGGCTCACTGATTCCGCAATCTCGCACCTATATCCAACATCTGAAAGTCTATGAACGCCACACGGCAAACGCGGGACTTTCAAAGATGCATGGGCTTCGTCACGAATACGCACAAACCCGCTACCAAGAAATCACGGATGAATTAGCAAAAGAAAGAGGGCTCTCCTCTGGCTGGTCTGCCCCTGCCGCTGGAGGTCCAGAAAAAAAGAAACTCTCCGCATTACAAAAATCGATCGATCTCGACGCAAGAGCGAAGGTTTCTCTCGAATTAGGTCACGAGAGAACGCAAATCACATCAGTGTATCTCGGAAGCTAAAAAAACCCGGCAGAAGCGAGATGCTTCTGACGGGGCGGATTCTATTGAATATTCGTTCTAATCGCCGAAACGAACTTCCGTTGATTAGGCGTCAGTTCTGGCGATAGGGCTAACTGAATCAACCCAAAAAAAATCACCAGTATTCCTAACCACTTCAGCACACTCCAACGAAACGCCAATTGACGTTCTAACAAGTTCCGTTTATATATAAAATTCCGTTTATACATAAGGATATACGTCCTTGTATAAAGCCCAGGGAGTCCGTGAAGACTTTGGCCCTGAGCTTGTTTTTATTTAGCTGATAGCCGCGAGGCTTTCAGCTGCTCTTGCCTCTCTCGCATACCACGAGAGGGGCGCTTTTCCGACGAAAGTGCAGTCTTTTTCAACCGCGAGTATCGCCGCATCGACTTGCTTTCCGTTTTCCGTGCATATTGGCACTTCAACATTCAGCTCCCAAAGCTCTGGAAGCCAAACACTGCCAAGCTCGGGAAACCCCATCCCCAGATCAGCAAGCCCAAAGGCAATGCGCTCATCTTGAGGATCAAGCTCCGTCAAGAGCCATGTGGCCCTCGTGCCTGGGAGAAAGAGCTTCGCCACTGGCCAAAAGTCTGGCTCAGCGTCTGTCCCTTTCTTTGGCTCCATCTCCTGACCATTGGCTAAAAGCCTTTGGTATGCCTCAGCACCTAGTATTTGCCGCGTCCATTTGCGGCATGTTCCCTTATCCATATCCCGATTCTCCTTTATTCGGGGTCCTTACTAAAACGCTTGTAGAGAGTCTCTCCAAGCGCTCGAAGAAGACCAACAAGGTCTTCTGTCCTTAACTGCCGGGCGATCATCCTGACCACCTGGCTACGCACCCATAACCTCTTGTCATAGAGTTCTTGTGAAACTCCCGGAAGCCCGTGGTAGGCCCACAAGCATTCAAGGTCATCAAGCGCGTTCACAATGTCACCTGCGAGCATCTCTGCTTGCTGGTGACGATCTGCATCATCCATGTCTCACCTCATCGTTCCTTGGTTCATCCTCGACCGGCTCCTCGCCCCTCCGGCCAGGGGGTGTGCAATGCCTTCCCCAGGAAGGCGTACCCTATGAACAGCTCAACGCGGACCTTCCACGTCTTAGGGCAGCACAGACAAAACTGAATGATAAAAATTGAGTGTTGAAGTCGGGATTGCGCGTTGCATCAATGGAAAAAGTATAGGCCAAGATTTTTTTTTCTAGGCAAGAGGTGCGGTCTCCAGGTAGAGTCGAAATGTCACCAATGTGTGTACCACATGGTTGATACTTTCGAGCGTTAGCAACACTCCTGGCAAACCTGGCCTCACCAGCCAGGCTAAGGGCGTGGGGGTAGCTTCCCACGGCGTGTTGTGCGCGTAGAGCCGGATGCATCGAGAGGTGCTTGTCCGGTTCGACGGAGGCTCGCCGGTCTAATCCTTCGGATACCGATTTTGGTTTTTCACAACATCATAGCGAGGTTTTCTCCCGATTTTTCCAAACTCCCGAAGAGTAATCCCGGCGTTCGATCCGATGGGGTTGTGGGCGCGATCGGCAACGATGGCGCTGGTGGGCTGGGGCGACGGAGAAAAACCTTGCTCTGCCCTCTTCATCGAGGCGTTGCAAGGCTGTGGTGTTTGGAAGCGGGTGAAGCGCGCTTTGGCGTGTGTAATCCCGTCATGGGGGTCCGGGCCGTTACCGGTTCGTTCAACCATGCTGGCGCGGGGAACTCCTGGCGTGGCAACACGCGGGACCGGGCTGAGACCAAGCCCGGGTATCCGCCTAAACAGCGGAACGCGAATAGCTCAACCGTGAAAGGCGCGTAAGCGCTTGCCAGTAAGCTCAGCACGAGACGGTGCCGAACGGCGAACGGTTTTTGGGGATGGGTAAGCTGACGCTTCTAGGTTCGGTCGGCTGAAATCTCGATCATCGGATCGAGGAAACTATGCCGTAGCGGGAGCTACGGACATACCTCAAAGACTTGGGTCATGAAACCCTAGCGACGTGACGTTCTGAGCAAACTTCATCACTAATCCGGGAATCACTATAGCAGCCGGTCTAGCCGCCGGTGCCTAAGACTGTCACTTAGGTGCTTAAAACGCTGTAGTGAGGGAGTGTGTCCTGAGTAGAAGCAAGCGGAAAGGATGCGCAACCACTATGGATTGCGCAACGACAACTAAAGAACCTAGTAGGCAAAAGAGCATCTGTCCTCACAGGACTGGCTTTTGATGCTGCTAGATTCTCTCCGCTTGGCGATGTTCGCGGCAAGGCAGTCGCGGCTCGTTCTTTACGCTACCGGGTGGTGCCGTAGCGGCGATGACGAAAGGGACGACGCGCTTTTTAGCGCTCGAAAGTATCTGGGCGCAGTATCAAGCGTGGGGCCACTATAGCCCCCAACGCTTGAGCTGCACCTTGTCCTTGGCTGGGCCGTTCATGTGGCTTGATGAGATGTCCTTTGGCGAGGAAATCTCATCAGGCAACCTAAATGCTAGCGAGGTAGTCTATAGGCAAAACATGGTTTGTCTAAAGGTATTCGGCAAGGTTTGTTCATTAAATGACTCAAGGTTTCAGGTTGCCTCTTGAGGTTCGTTTCAATGGTTAGGCTTTCGAGATTGTGCCAAAAACAATCTCTCACCTGAGTGGAAAACATGGAGGACAATGGCGCTATGGAATACCAGTGTAAAGCGATGTCAGTGGAAGGATTTATTCAACAACTGGCCGTCTGCTACGTTGGAAGGGGTTACTGGTTTTACGTGGAAGGATGGATACCCGAAACCAAGAGTCCGGAAGCCGTCGATGAAAAGCTTATCGAAAAGTACGGCATTGACCTGTCGAAATATCAGCGCTGTCGAAGGAAACGTGCCGGATATGCAAACATGCAATACATCCGCTCTGGCCGCTACTTTCTACTCCTTGCGACCCATGGCGTGCATGATTTTTTTGAGGAAGAAGCCGGGAATATCAAGGATGTCAGACGAAGGCCGATCAAATATGGCGGTTATTCCGTCTCCTACTCCAATCAGACCGCAAGCGTCAGAATCGAGCAGGACACCTACAAGGACCTTCGTGCCTACTTCCTGGAGATGGCCGTAAAACGCTCTAAAAAGGCCCTGGAGCGGGATTTTCGGAGCCTGCCCTTGGAACCTTACGCACCGGTCCGACGGCAGCTCTGGTCCCTGTTTAGGCTGACGAGCGCCAAACGAAAGACAGCCGCCCTCCCCTCTCTCGATCCTTCATGCCTCCGGCTGAAGCGGAAAATCTACAAACCCTTCGAGAAGATACCGCCTATCCTGGAAAAACCCGAGCAGGATACCGCTAATAAAATAATACAAACAGTATAAACGATATATACGATATTTCGACATGATCACGCACAGATTCAGGTCCGCGATCCGTTCTACCTTGGCAATGCTCCTGGGGCTAACCGCCTGGCTCGTACCGATGACGTGGGTGTGGCTGTTCCTTCCTGACTACCGGGACGGAGTTGCATGGGCGCTTGCGCGCGGATGCTTGAATCCGCTGGTGTCCACCCTTGAGCACCTGGGCGAGCAAGCACCCTGGGTCTGGATCACCTCGCTCGGCTTTGGCGTGGCCGGATGGCTGGCTCAACACCCCCGAATGCGTGGGCTGCCCTACGCCCTTCTGGCCTTCCCCGCAAGCGTGCTGGTGTTGCGGCTTTACATGGCCATCAACCACGCCTAGACGCGCTCGGGCCTAGAAACTCAAAGCCCCCTCCCCTCTTCTTCCCTGGCGTGAACGCCTGGCGGTC
>NZ_NRRF01000055.1 GCF_016583565.1 Thiocystis violacea
GCTGTTTCGTGCCCGAGCGGGTCGCCGCCAGCTATCTGCGCGGCGGCTGTCTGCATCGGATCGATGGCGCCCCGACGCTGACCCTGCCGACCTATTGCGTCTATCCGGGCGACAGCGACTCCACCGAGCTTGCAACCGCGCTCGTCACGCTGCGGGCGCTGGTGACCGAGGGGGCGGCCGCTTAAATGCTGGAGTCTGGCGCGTGGCGGAGGGGCGGGAGAGGATTGACCCTCGATAGTCGATGCAGCGGCGATGTCAATGGTGGTCAAGACTGTGTGCGATCTCGGGTGCTTGATGCTCGAACCGAAGCTGCGTTCGGATGATGAATTCGCAAGGATGTCAGGTTGCGGTTAACTTGGCGCCCGTGGGGCCTATCCCTGCCGCCTTGGGGCTGACGATGCTCGCGATCCTCGATCGTTACGGCCCGTCACGGCGTCTCGCGCGCTGGCGTTGGGTGTCGTCGTCCTCTCGCTGGCGGCATCCGGTCTCATCTCCTTTTATGCCTCCCAATTCGGCCCCTATAAGGCGACCTATGGATCGATCGGCGCCGTCATCGTGCTGCTGATGTGGCTCTACATCTCCGCGCTGATCACGATTATCGGCGCGGCGCTCAACGCGGAGGTCGAGCGCGAGACCTCCAGCGACACCACGCGGAGCGAGGAGCGCCCGCCGGGGGAGCGCGGGGCCTATGTCGCAGATCACCTGCCTGGCGAACAGCCGTCCTCGGTCTGAGGGCAAGCGTATGATTCTCCTAGGAAGGGTTCATTAAACCGCGCCCAGCGTGAAAGCTGCGTGGCCGTGCCTGTTCCGCGTTCACTCTGCACCATCCGAAGCCCGGCTGGGTGGAGCACGACGCCGAAGAGATCGCCCTGTCACCTTGAAGGTGATCGCCGCGGCCATCCGCGCCCCGGCCATCCGCGCCAACGACCTCCAGGCCATCGGCATCATCAATCAGCGCGAGACGGTGGTCATGTAGGACCGCAAGACCGGGCTTCCTCTGTCTCGAACGCAATCCACGTCCAAGTTCCGGCCCTTTCGATCGAGGTGCTCGGGCACGATTTGCGCGCGAATCCTCTCTGTACCCAGCCCGGCGTTGAGCGACAGGCGATGAAGTCAGTGCGTCAAGCAGCGGTTGAAATGCGGCACCTGGTGGATAGCGACCGGTGAATAACCACCACTCCTTTGTTTGGCGTTCGAGACAACCGGCCAGCGCGACGTCGTGGCGGCTCATGCCGGGTTGGTGCGGCGTTTGCTTGCTATTTGACCAATAATCGCGGCGGCCAAGGCCCATCTCCCGATCGGTTTTGGCGTCGTGACGACACTTCACCGGCGAGATCGTGATTCTGGCACATGGGCCGTCCGTATGACCGCATTCCTGCATGCTTTGAAACGCGCCGTCGTTCTGTTGCTGGCCTTGCTGGCGAGCATCATGGCAGCGCTGGTGGCACCGGGTTCCACATTCGCACTGCTGGTCTATAGCCTCAGCGCATGCTTGGTGTTGTTCGGGCTGATCGACCTATTCCAGCGCGGCAATGCGGTGATCCGCAATTACCCGGTCGCCGGCCATCTGCGCTTCTTGGCCTATCGGATGCGGCCCTTTCTGCGCCAGTACATTGTCGAAGACGACCTGGAGGGAACACCGCTGAGCTTTGAGGCGCGCAACCTGGTCAAGGCGCGCGCCAGCGGGGAAACGGATACGCAGCCCTTCGGCTCCGAGCGGGCGATGGACGCGGACGGCTATGTCTGGCTATCGCACTCGATCGCGCCAGTCGAGGAGCCCGACTCCGATCCGCGGGTGCGCGTCGGCAACGATCAGTGCCGGCAGCCTTATGAGGCGTCCGTGCTGAACATCTCGGCGATGAGCTTCGGGGCCTTGTCGGCCCGCGCGATCGAGGCCTTGAACCTCGGCGCCGCCAAAGGCGGCTTCTACCACGATACAGGGGAAGGGGGTCTCTCCGACTACCACCTCAAGCACGGCGGGGACCTGGTCTGGGAACTCGGCTCGGGATACTTCGGCGCTCGGGATCGGCAGGGACGATTCGATCCCGAGTCATTCCGCGACAAGGCCCAGCAGGAGGCGGTCAGGATGACCGAGATCAAGCTCTCCCAGGGGGCCAAGCCTGGACACGGCGGCCTGTTGCCAGCGGCCAAGGTCACTGCGGAGATCGCCTCGGTCCGCCAGATCGCGGCGCATCGCGACTGCCTGTCGCCCCGTGGCCACTCGGTCTTCTCCTCCCCGGTCGGGCTGCTGGAGTTTGCCGCCCGCATGCGGGAACTCTCCGGTGGCAAGCCGGTGGGTATCAAGCTCTGCGTCGGCCAGCCGCACGAGGTGATGGCACTGATGAAGGCGATGTTGAAGACCGGAATACGGCTCGACTTCATCGTCGTCGACGGCGCCGAAGGCGGTACGGGTGCCGCGCCGCTGGAACTCTCGGACTGGGTCGGCATGCCGCTGAACGAGGGACTGGCGGTGGTGCGTAACGCCTTGGAGGGTAGCGGTCTGCGCCACCATGTGCGGCTTGCAGCCAGCGGTAAGGTCTATTCCGGAATGGGCATTGCGCACAACCTCGCCATGGGGGCGGACTGGTGCAATGCGGCCCGTGCCTTCATGTTCTCGATCGGCTGTATCCAATCCAAACGCTGCCATCTGGGAACCTGCCCGACCGGGGTCGCGACCCAGGATCGCTGGCGTCAGCGCGGTCTGGTGCCGGCGGTGCAGGGGGAGCGTGCGGCCCGGTTTCATCGCAAGACGATCGAGGCTCTGGTCGACATCACGGCCGCGTGCGGCCTGACGCATCCCGCCGATCTGCAGCCCCACCACCTGGCGATCCGGACCGGCGCCGCAGAGGCCAAGCCGTTGGATGAGCTGCAGCACTTTTTGCCGGAAGGGATTCTGCTCGAGGATCCGCAGAGCACGCAGTATGCCGAATTCTGGGAGGCGGCCGACCCAGACAGCTTCGCGCCCCGGATCGATCTGACCGAGCGGCGCGTCTCCATCGACACGCGCAACACGGGGCTGTTCACATGAGCACGAGCGTATCCGAAGTCATCGTCGACACCTTGGTCCAGGCCGGCACGCGACGTTGTTACGGCATCGTCGGCGACACCATCAATCATTTCACCGACGCGGTCCGCCGCTCCGAGCTGGAGTGGGTGCATGTGCGCCACGAGGAGGTCGGCGGCTTGGCCGCCGGGGGTGAAGCCTATATGACGGGAGAGCTGGCCGCCTGTGCCGGCACCTGCGGTCCGGGTAGCCTGCACTTTCTGAACGGCATCTTCGAGAGCCACCGCAACGGTGCACCGGTCGTGCTGATCGCCTCGAACGTCGATCGGCGCGAGGAGGGGCTGGGCTTTCCTCAGGAGGTCGATCAGAAGAAGCTCTACGAACAATGCTCGGTGTTCTGCGAGCGGATCGCGCACCCGGATCAGGCACGCCGCATCACCGCGCAGGCGGCCCAGGCCGCGCTGGCACGGCGGGGTGTCGCGGTAGTGATCGTCAATGGCGATCTGTTGCAGGAAACTTGTGCCGACAGCCTGCGCTGGACGGTGAATCGCGCGGCCCCGGTGACCATCCCGTCAACGGATGAGCTGGAGGCGATCGCTGAGGCCATCGATGGCGCCGCCCGCATCACGCTATACGTCGGTATCGGTGCGCGCGGCGCGCGCGATCGACTGATCGCATTCGCCGATCGGATCAAGGCGCCGATCGTGCACACGACACGGTCTAAGGAATTCGTCGAGCCCGACAACCCGTACAACGTCGGGATGACCGGTATCCTCGGTAATCGGGCGGGAATGGAAGCGGTCGCCGATTGCGACCTGCTGCTGACGCTAGGCACCGATTTCGCCTACACGCAGTTCTATCCGGATAAGGCGCGCATCATCCAGGTCGACCTCGACCCGACGCGGCTGGGACGGCGCACTCCGGTCGATATCGGCGTGGTCGGCGATGTGGGGGCAACGCTCGGCGCACTGAGCGAGAGGGTCGCACCGCGCGACAACGACGCGCATCTGCAAAAGGCCCTGGATCGGTGGCGGCGGGACCAGGACGAGTACCGCGCGCGCGGCGCCGAGAAGGATCGGGATCTCATCCATCCGCAGCAGCTGACCCAAGTGCTGGATCGGCTTGCCGCGCGGGACGCGATCTTCACGGCCGACGGCGGATCGCCGATGGTCTGGCTGCTGCGCCATCTGAGCGCCAACGGTCACCGACGCTTTCTGACCAGCCTGTTGCACGGCACCATGGCCAACGCCTACCCGCAAGCCATCGGCATTCAGAAGGCGTACCCGGACCGGCAGGTGATCGCGTTGTGCGGCGACGGCGGCATGACCATGCTGATGGGGGATCTGTTGACCCTGGTGCAGGAACGGCTGCCGGTGAAACTGCTGGTGTTCAACAACGGCTCTCTGGGCTTCGTCGAGATGGAGCAGCGCGTCGAAGGTCTGCTCGATGCCTACACCGAGCTGAAGAATCCGGACTTCGGCAAGGTGGCCGAGGCGTGCGGACTCTACGGCGCACGCGTTGACCGGGCGGATCGTTTGGAGGTGGCGTTGGCATCATGGCTTGTACACGACGGGCCGGCCCTGCTCGATGTGGCGGTGAACCGCTTCGAGCTGGTCATGCCGCCCAAGATCGAGGCTGGTCAGGTCGCCTCGACCGCGCTGTTCGGCCTCAAGGCGGTGCTCAACGGCCGCACCGACGAGGTGGTGGACCTGTTGAAGAGCAATTTTGTGAAATAGGCATTCGCGCCGCATGTCGATGCGATCGGCAGCCGCAGCTTTCGCCTGTGCCATTCGTGCGTCCAGCCAGGGGCTCTTGCTGAGTGCACCCATGGGACTCCGTTTCCTCGGCTTCGTGAGATCGCTGTGGCTGTCTACGGCCGAGTGCGTGCCCAGAGCGCTCAGCGCTCGTAGACGAGGTTGTTCGGGTGCACGTCCAGGCTCAGCAGGTGCGCGTTGATCGATTCGACGAAGCCTTGTGGTCCGCAGACATAGAAGGACTGGTCCAGCCTGCCGATGTGCGCGGCGAGGAAGGCCGCGTCGATGCGACGTCCTTCTTGGCCGGTGGCATGTTCGTGGGTGTAGGTCAGAATGCAGCGCTCGCCGAGGTCGTGCTCGAGTTCCGCGCGACAGATCACGTCCCGCTCGGTCTTGTTGGTCAGCAAGAGCTGATGCCCCTCCAGGGCGTCGTCACGCGCCAACTGCCGGAGGATAGCGAGAAAGGGCGTGACGCCAGTCCCGGCCGCGATGAAGGTGCCAGGGCCTTGGTAGCTGATGCGGCCGAACGGCTCGTCGAGCAGCAGCTTGGCGCCGGGTCTGAGATCGTGCAGGGCGACGGTGACACCGTCGTGCTCCGGATAGCGCTTGACGGCAAGCTCCAGAATCAAATCGTCCGGCAAAGAGGTCGGTGTAAAGGGCCGACCCTCGTCGCGCCAGGCATCGTCGTCGATCTGGACCTTGAGCCCTTGACCCGGTTTCCACGTCAAGCCGTCCGGCTTGCTCAGCAGGAGTCGCTGGACGTCGTGGGTGACGAACTCGCTCATCAGGAGTCTCGCTGGCTTCGACATTGTGCTTTTCCTCTCGTCTGGGTCGAGTGACGGCGATGGCTGACGTCTGCCGCGAGGCGGCCTGGATCATCCTCATGTCCGATCGCGCGCTCCCGCGTCGTTCCGCCTGACTGCTGCGTGGTGCCTGCTCGATCGAGCAGGCATGCCCTGGCCTCGTGAGACCGAGGAGGGCGCTATCTGTTGTGACTCCGCGCCTCTAATACCTACCTGGCAACTCACCAGGCAGATAGCAAGCAGCGTGCCTTGCGTCCAGCGCTGGAGCGAACCCAGGTGGTCGACCCTGTCTCCGGGCTTGGCCTGTTGGTCTGACCACAACGCGGGGCCTGCTCTCGGGTCGGGTTGATTGCGTACCGAGGCGGTGGATTTGCCCCAGCCCGCAGTTCAAAAGGACCGCCTGATCCAAGCCGTCCGACAAAGGTGTGGCTAGACATCCTACTTGTCTCTGGAACTCAATAGGTTAGGCTTGAAAGCCACCGAGAAAATATTCTCCGTGGCTCTTTTGCATGCAACCTATTGTTTTACAGGGGTATCCAGCGGGCTTCGCAACACCTATACCGAACGGCTTGCGCCTGATCGCCCTTCGCGCGGGTGCGGCGCGATCTCGCCACCCTGATCGCGGGACTCGACACCTTTGGTCCAGGATTTGCTGATCTCCGGTGGATTGTCTCGCTCGCGGCAGGGGGCTGTTCGGCCGATGTCCCGGCCATCGCGGCACTCCTGGTTCCCGAGTGAGCAGCCACCGTTCAGGAGACCAACCATGTTCTTCAAGCAGTTCTATTTGGAAAGCCTTGGCCATGCGTCCTATTTCGTAGGCTCGGAGGAAACTGGCGAGGCCTTTGTGCTCGACGTGCGCCGCGACGTGGATACCTACTTTCAGACCGCGCGAGAGCAGGGTATGCGCATCCGCTACGCCTGTGATACCCATCAGCACAACGACTATCTGACTGGGATCTGCGAGCTTCCCGATCGCGGCGACATCGAGCTTCTCGCGGGCGGGCGGGCCGAGCTCGGGTACAGGGTGACGCCGATGGACGACGGGCAGCGCCTGGACATGGGTGAGGTGTCGATCGAATTCCTGCACACCCCGGGACATACGCCGGAGCACATCAGTCTCGTACTCACCGACCGCTCGCGCGGCGACGAGCCCGCCATCTTCTTCTCCGGCGGCGCGCTCCTGGTCGGCGATCTGGCCAGGCCAGATCTGCTCGGTGGCCCGGAGGAGGCGCGGCGCAGCGCGGAGACCTTCTGCCAGACCCTTCAGAGCAAGGTGCTGACCTTGCCCGACTTTGTCGAGGTCTATCCGACCCATGTCGCCGGCTCGCTCTGCGGGGGGAACATCGGCAGCCGGCTCTCGACCACCGTGGGCTACGAGCGGCGCATGAACCAACTCCTCGCGCGTCTCTCGGACGTCGATGGCTTCGTCGAACAGTGTATGGATCTGACCGATCTGCCCTCGGTGCCCCCCTATTGGCCGCGCATGCGTAAGCTCAACAGCGAGGGGCCGCCGCTCCTTGGCGTGCTCGCCGATCCGCCCCCGCTTGGCGTGGATGAGGTCGATCGGCTGCGGCGCGACGGCGTCACCGTGCTCGACTGCCGCTCGCCCGAGGCCTTCACCGCTCATATTCCGGGCGCGCTCAACGTGGGTGTCGGCAGCTCGTTCGCGACCTGGGCCGGCAGTGTGGTGCCCGATGATCGGCCGATCGTCCTGGTGCTCGAACAGCCGGGCGATCTGTGGGAGGTTTGCTGGCAGCTGTTGCGGATCGGCTACGAGCTTCCGGTCGGCTGGCTGGCGGGCGGCATGTTCGCCTGGCGGACCGCGGGAATGCCGATCGACATCCTGCCGCAATGGACCGTTTGGGAACTGCGCGACCAGATCGAGAAGGCGCCCGGCCTAACGGTGCTGGATGTTCGCCAACCGGCCGAATGGAGTGCTGGACGCATCGCTGAAGCCGTCCATATCACGGGGGCGGAGATCGTCCGTCGCGCCGATGAGATCCCCAAGGACCGGCCAGTTGCGGTGGTGTGCGGCAGTGGCTTCCGATCCTCGGTCGCTGCCAGTGTCCTCAAGCGCCGCGGCCACAAGGCGGTGTTCAATGTGCTCGGCGGCATGACCGGCTGGGAGGCGGAGGCGCTGCCGGTTGCGCGGTAACGACGGGTGCTGGCTCCCTCGTATGGATCCTCCGACCTGCGTCAGCGCGGCTCTTCAGGGAGATCCTGGGCTGCTGGCATCGACTGGCGGAACTCGAGTCCCGGAACCCGGTTGGTCGTGAAATCGTAGGCGTGCACCCGATTCTGGCGCAGCAGGCGCGCGATCACGTCTCGACCGAAGCCTTTCTCTTATCACCCGGTCGCGAAGGCCGGCGCGATCGGCATACCCGCAGGCTGACGATCGTTAGGTCTCAATGCAATCCGTCGCTCGCAGTCATCTGCCGCGGTCTGGCGTCTCTCGACGCATCGGTGTTGGCATGGAACCCGCATTGATTGTCTTGTCGGTCCGAGACGGTTCGGGGTCGTCGGTTCAACGCGTCACCGGTCGAGCAGCCGCACGGAGGAGTGCGATGAAAACCATCCGGGACATGCCGTCCGTGCGCGCATGCGCCTTGCGGATATCGCTGTCTGGGCGTCGTCGCGAGTCGCGGCTTCCTTCGCGAGGATCGATTGGACTCTAGAGAGACCGCGCGCGGGACGAATCTTTGGTCTTGATCAATAGGTATCGAACATGACACTGATCCAAACCATGAGGACCCAATTCACGACTCTGGATCCGGATTTCGACCTGGAAGAAGCCGCCGAGGTGATGAGCCGGTCTGCCCACTGGCTGCTCCCGGTCTGCATCGGGCCAAAGCTGGTTGGCAGTCTCTCGCTGCTCGATATGGTCACCTACGGCCGCGCTAACGAGGGTCAGCACGGGACCCAAAGGGTTGCGGACGCCATGACGCGCGAGCCGTTTCGCTGCGCGATGGAGACCAGTTTGAAGGACGTGCGGAGCTTGATCTGCCGTCATCGGCAGCCGGCGATCTGCGTGACGAGCTCCGACGGTGACTTGGTCGGCATGATCGACGCGTTCGAGGTCATCGAGGCATTGACGGCGCCCCAAGCCTTTTCTGGGCCGGAACCGGAACAGGTGCGGCAGGTGCGCGGGGACGCCTAGAGGGCGTCGTGGCTCAACAGTCCCTCACGCGTGGTCCGAGTGCGTTGCTCCGTTTCCGCGACGACTTGACGACTCATCCCGTCGCGGCGACGAGCCGGTATTCCTAGGCCGAGAGATGGGCCAGTCCCAGGACTTCAGCGATGCGACGGCCAGGCTGATCGATGAGGAGATCCGCGAGCTCATCGAGGACATCGAGGCGCGTGCGCACCGACTCATGGACGAGCATCGCGACCGGCTCGAGCGCTTGGCCGAGGCAGTGCTGGACGAAGAGAGCCTGGATCGGGCCGCCATCGACGCGGTCCTGGGCGAGCCGCCCAAGAAGGGCGAGGTCCGGCGCATCGCTGGGGCAGGGCGCTGATGCCGGGCGGTCTGGGCCGCAATGGCCAGGCCGGAGACCGTGCTGCTGTCGGCGTGCACGCCAGTGGCAGGGCGAGTGCCGGAGTGATGAACTGCTGACAAAATCTCCGGCTTTTCAGAAACCTCGATCAGGAGGAGATCCATGATCAACTTGCGCACACTTGGGCCAATCGCCTTGGCAATCACGGCCTTTACGCCTGCCGCGGCAAACGCTCAGGCCGAGACCGGCAGTTACTATGAAATGAAACCGGACTCCGATTACTTCGAATCGCGCACCCAAACCTCACGAGTGACCAAGAGCCCGATGCAGTCGCCGTATTCGCCCGAGACATCAATCAAGAACGAGGAGGAGTCGCGGATGGACCCGGCGCAACCTGGGATGTCGTCGAGCCCAGCGACCGCTTCCGGCCAAGGAAAGCGCAGCAGCGAAGACCGGTAGTTTCTGTCACGGAGCGAGCGGTGGTCGAGGCGTCCCGCAAGGACGCTTCTTCGGGCCGAATTATTTCCCGTCTTCGCGGTGTGTCATGCGGCTGGGATCCAGCAGGCGTTCCAGGTCTTGCTCGGAAAGATCGGTCATCTCGCGCGCCACCTCGATCACTTCACGGCCTTGCGCTTGTACCAGGCGTGCGATCTCAACGGCGCGGTCGTAGCCGATGCGTGGCGTCAAGGCCGTTGCCAGCATGGCATTGGAGCGGACGCGCTTGCCCAGGGACTCGGCATCGACCTCGAAGCGGTCGATGGCCTGTGTCTCCAGTGCCTCGGTCGATCCGCTCAGGAGATGGATCTGCTCCAGCAGGTCGAGGGCGATGAGCGGGAGCATGGTCGCGAGCTGGAATCTGTTGTCTTGGCCGGCCAAGGCAATGGCGGCATCCAGTCCGATGACCTGGGTGCAAGCCATGGAGACCGCCTCCGGAATGACCGGGTTGACCTTGCCGGGCATGATGCTGCTGCCAGGCTGCAGCTCTGGCAGTCGAATCTCCGCGAGACCGGCGACCGGACCACTGTTCATCCAGCGCAGATCCGTGGCGATCTTGAGTAGGCCGATCGCGGTCACGCGCAGCTGACCGCTCAGCTCGACGGCCGTGTCCTGGGCGGAGATCGCCGCGAAGGCATTGGGCGCCGGCTGGAATGCCAGCCCGGTGCGGGCCGCGAGCAGCGAGGCAAAGAGCTCGGCGAACTCGGGGGGGGTGTTGAGTCCGCTGCCGACGGCCGTTCCGCCCTGCGCGAGCCTGAGCAGGCGTCGCTCGACATCGCTCAAGCGCTCGGCGTCGTCGGCAATTTGGGCCGCCCAGCCCGACAACTCTTGTCCGAGGGTGATGGGCACCGCGTCCATCAGATGGGTGCGACCGGTCTTGACGACCGAATCGAGCGCTCGCGCGCGGGTCTCGATCGCACGCTGGAGCGAGCCGAGACGACCGGTGAGCGTTCGCAGGGCCACGGCCGCGCTGACATGGATCGCCGTCGGGATGACATCATTGCTGCTCTGTCCACGATTGACGTCATCGTTCGGGTGGACCGGGCGTCCGAGTCGGCGCTCGGCCAGTGCCGCGATGACCTCGTTGACGTTCATGTTGGTGCTGGTGCCCGAGCCGGTCTGAAAGACGTCGACCGGGAATTGGTTCTGGTGGCGACCCTCAGCAACCGCGTCCGCCGCCTCGGCGATGGCCTCGGCCATGTCCGGAGACAGGACCCCTAGCGCGCCGTTGACACGCGCGGTCATCGCCTTGATCAGTCCCAAGGCCCGAATGAAGGCGCCAGGGAGCGGTGGGCCGCCAATACGAAAGTTGTCGATCGCAAGCCGTGTCTGCTTGCCATAGAGCGGTTGGTCTTCCGCCTTGGCTGTGTTCGGTGCATTCATGGCGTCTCGACCTCTTTGAGTGCCTGCCTGATCTGGTTCGGGCTTAAGGGGGTGCCTGGGGTCGACTTGCCCTGATTGCCTTGATGGTTGAGGCAGCGCGGAAAATCGACCCCAGACCCTCATACCCGGCCAGCCGCGAGCGGTTGCTGCAGGTGGTCCGCGAACGCTCTGGGTTTAATGGAATTTGGACTTTGCGGACTTCAGCGCCTCGCCCAAGGCGTCTGCGGCTTGGCTGGCGCCGTCGCGGATGTCCTGCCAAGCGTCACCGCTCGATTCGCGTAACTCCTCGAGCCGTGCCGATGCGGCGGCCTGTTTTTCCTTCAGCGTTGAGAGGTACTCGTCGTACTTCACGTTGGCGTCGGCACCGGCGACCTTTGCCTTGGCCTCGAGTACGCCGATCTCAGCATTCAATTGATCGAGCTTCGTTTTCATCTGGTCTACATAGGCTTCTCGTTCACTCATTTGAATTCCTCCGTTGTCGTTGTTGCAAGAAGCAGGGAATGTTTTGCAAAGACCAAGCCAAGTGTCGCCGGGGCCTCTTCTGGGGCTGGTCTGCGCAGAATACAGGTGAAGAGGTCGCATCTCGCGCGACGTGTCTTGAACGTCCTTCAGCGCGTCTCATGGGCCACGCAGATTCGATGCCAGGCCGTGGGCGCGCCGGAGCCGGGCAGCGGGCTTCATCGTGGCGAGTCCTATGAGCCATCTCGCGGGGCATTTCAGCCGGTCGTTCGGGTCAGGTTTCCTGCGTGCTTGTCCGTGTGTCCTCTGCACGCTGCTCCTCCAGCGCACGCGCCAGAGCGGCGCGGGGACGGGTGCGCCGCGCGAGCAGCAGATAGAGCACGGGCACCAGGAAAAGCGTCAACAGGGTCGCCGACAGCACGCCGCCGAGGATCACGAGCCCGAGGATCCTGCGCGTCTCGGCTCCTGGCCCCATCGCCAGGATCAGGGGCAGGGCGCCGAAGAAGGTGGCGATGGAGGTCATGAGGATGGGCCGCACGCGCGCCCTGGCGGCGTCCTCGACGGCTTCGCGCAGCGCGCGGCCGCGATCGCGCAGCTGGTTGACGAATTCCACCAGCAGGATCGCGTTCTTGGCCATGATGCCGATGGCGAGGATGAAGCCGATCTGGCTGTAGAGATTGATCGAGCCGCCGCCGATCCACAGCGCCATGAGGGCGCCGAAGACCGCTAGCGGCACACCGGCGAGCAGCACCAGCGGCTGGACGAAGCTCTCGAACTGGGCCGCGAGCACCAGGAAGACGATGGTCAGCGCCAGCGCGAAGGCGAGCAGAAAGGCCTGCCCCGAACGCTGATAGTCCTGGCTGGCCCCGAGCCAGCGGATCTCGACCTCCGGCGGCAGCAGCGGCGCTGCCCTGGCCTCCAGCGCCGACAGGGCATCGCCAAGCGCGGCGCCGCTGGTGAGCGTGGCCTTCAGCGTCACCGCCGGCAGCCGGTCGACCCGCTTCAGCTCGGCGGCGCGGCCGATGATCTCGGTCTCGATCAGCCCGCTCAGGGCCACCAGCGAGCCGTCCCTGGCGCGAACATTGACCTCGCCGAGGTCTTGCGGCGCGGCGCGATCGGCTTCGCGGGCGCGGACCATGACCTCGTAGGTCTGGGCATCGATGGAGAAATCCGTCACGTCCTCGCCGCCCATCAGGAGTTGGAGCGTGCGGCCGATGTCGCTGATGTCGATGCCGAGCGCCGCCGCGCGGTCGCGATCAATGTGGATGCGCAGCTGCGGATTGGTCGGTTGATAGTCGAGGCGTGTCTGCGCCAGTTGCGGCATCGAACGCGTCTGTGCCAGCACCTGCTCGGCCAGTTGATGGAGCTGATCGAGATCTTCGCCCACCAGTGCCATCTGCACCGGCTGCCCGGCGTTGGATCCGCCGAGACTGGGCGGATTGATTGCGAAGACCTGAGCGCCGGTGATGGCGGCCAGTTTCGGCTGGAGCGATGCGGTGACCGCGAACTGACTCTGTGTACGCTGGCCCCAATCCTTCAGCCGCAGGATCACGATGGCGGAGTTGACCGGCCCCTGACCGGCGCTGCGCGGCGCCACCAGCGAAATCACATGCCGTGCTGGTCCGCCATCTTCAGTCAGTGGCAGCAGCACGGTCTCGATCTTCGACAGGATGTCGCGCATGTAGTCCAGGGTCGCGCCCTCGGGCGCGGCCACCGGGATGAAGACGACCCCACGATCCTCGCGCGGCGAGAGTTCGCGCGGCAGCTCCCGATACAGCCAGACCGTCGCGCCGAGCAGCACCAGAGACAAGAGCACGACCACCCAGCGCCACCCGAGCACGCCGCGCAGCAAGCGCAGATAGCCGTTGCTGGTGTGCTCGAAACCCCGTGAGATCGCTTTATAGAGCGCGCCGTCCTGGATGCGCTCGGCCGCGATCAGCTTCGATGCCACCGTCACCCCGAGCGTCAGCGCGACCAGGCTCGACAGTGCCAGCGCGCCGCCGAGACTGGCCGCGAATTCGCTGAACAGACGTCCCGCGTCGCCGTTCAGGAAACCGAGCGGGGTGATGACGGCCAAGAGCACCGTGGTGGTCGACAGGACCGCGAAGGCCACCTCGCCGGCGCCCAGGTCGGCGGCCAGCAGGCGCGGCTTGCCCTGCTCGGAGAAACGGAAGACGTTCTCGCTGACGACGATGGCGTCGTCCACCAGCATGCCGATGGCCAGGATCAGCGCCAGAAGGGTCAGGACGTTGATCGAGAAGCCGAATGCGTAGAGCAGGATGAAGGCGCCGACCACCGAGGCCGGGATGGTCGCCGCCGGCACCAGGGTCGCGCGCCAGGAGCCCAGCGAGAAGAACACCACCGCCACCACCAGCGCGACCGTGATCGCCAGGGTCAGCAGGATCTGGCGGATGGAAGACTCCACGAAGATCGCCGAGTCGTAGGCGACGGTCAGCGCGACATCGTCCGGAACGCGGTTGGCGAGCTGTTCGATGCGCTCGCGCACGCCCGATGACACCGCGACCAGGTTGGAGCCGGACTGACGCACGATGCCGAGTCCGATCGCGTCCTCGCCGTCCAGGCGCACCGCGGTGCGGTCGCTCTCCGGTCCGTAGTCGACCCGGGCGATGTCGCCGAGACGCACCCGAGCGCCGTCGCGATCGGCAACGATCAGCTCGCGAAAGGCCTCCGGGGTTTCCAGCTCGGTCATGGTACGCAGGGTCAGCTCGCGGCTGTCGGAGACCAGACGTCCGGCGGGCAGCTCCAGATTGCGCGCGCGCAGCGCCTGCTCCACGTCGAGCACGGTCAGTGCGTGCGCGGCCAGTGCGGCGAGATCCAGATCGATGCGCATGGCATAGCGGCGCTCGCCGCCGAACAGCACCGTTGCCACGCCGGAGACCGTCGATAGCGGATCGACGAGGACGCGATCGGCGAGATCCGACAGCTCCAGGCGGTTCATGGTGTCGCTGGTCAGCAGCAACCACATCACCACCTGGGCCTGGAGCGAGCGCTGCGCGATCTCAGGCGCCTCGGCCTGCTCGGGGAGTTCGTTGCGCACCGTGGAGATGCGGTCGCGCACGTCGGCAGCGGCCAGATCCAGATTGCGCCCGAGCGAGAACTCCACCTCGACACGGCTGCGTCCGTCGCCCGAGGTGGAACGGATCTGGCGCACGCCGTCGATACCGCTGAGGGCCTCTTCGATGGGCTCGGTCACCTCGCGCTCGACGACCTCGGCGGAGGCGCCGGGATAGACGACCGTGGCGGTCACGGTCGGCTCGTCGACATCCGGGTACTCGCGCACCGGCAGCGTCAGCACGGCGGCGATCCCTAGCACCAGCAACAGCAGCGACAGCACGGTGGCGGCGACCGGCCGGGTGACGGCAAGGGTGGTCGGCTTCATCGGCGTGTCTCCGCCGACTCGGCGGGCGTGGCGCCGGCATCGGACGGCTCGGTCGCGGAGGTTGGGCGCACGGCGAGACCGTCGCGCAGCCCCTGGAGTCCGGCGATCACGACGCGCTCGCTCGCCGCGACGCCGTCACGAATCTCGACCCAACCGTCGCGGCGCGCGCCGGTCTCGACCCGTCTGCGCTCGACCGTGGCGCCGCTGTTCTCCCCGTCCTCTGCCGCTGGCCTCAAGGCATAGACCAAGGTGTTCGGCCCCTCGGTGATCAGGGCGGCCTCGGGGACGCGCAGCGTGTCGCGCTGGCCGACGATCAAGGCGACCTGCATGAACATCCCCGGCTTGAGCAGATCGTCGGGGTTGTCGAGGGTCGCCTCCAGCGGCAGGGTGCGGGTGCCCGGATCGACCTCGGTGCCGATCAGTGTCAGGGCGCCGTCGAAGCGGCGCGACGGATAGGCCGGCGTCGTCGCCTCGACGCGCTGGCCGGATTCGATGCGTCCGATCTCCACGCCGGGCACCATGAACAACAGATCCAGCGGTTGGGTGCGGCTGAGACGCGCGATCGGGTCGCCGGGCTTCAGCAAGGCCCCGACGCTGATCAGGCGACGCCCGATGACGCCGGCGAAGGGTGCCTCGATACGCCGGTCGTCGAGATCCTCCCTGGCGATGCGCAGCTGTGCCTGGGCTTCCCGGGCGGCGGCCTCGGCGCTGTCCAGCTCCGCGGCGGAGACGAAATCCTTCACCATCAGCTCTTCGCGTCTCGCCTCGGCGCTGGAGCGTTGCTCCAGACGTGCGGCGGCGCGCTCGACCGCCGCCTCGGAGCGATCGCGTTCCAGCTCGACCAAGCGCGCGCCCTTGGCGACGCGCTGGCCCTCCTCGAAGTGGATCGTGGCGACACGCCCCGCCGTCTGCGCGGTGATGGTCACCGCCTCGGGGGCTTGCAGCGTGCCGGTCGCGCGGATGCGGTCGGCAATGGTCGCGCGCTCCACCCGCGCGGTCTCGACCGCCGGTGGCGGTCGTCCCCGCGCCGCCTCTTCCTGGCCGCCGGTTGCGAACAAGGTCGCGCGGAAGAGCCAGGCGGAAAGAGCGGCCCCGACGACGAGCGTCAGCAACAGCAGCAATAGGGTTCGTCGTGTGTGAGTCGTCATCGCGTTCCTGGGCAGCCGAAGACGGCTGCTTCTTCCGGGGTGGCATCGGTGACAGACGAAAAAGCAACCGCTGTACCGGTTTCGGTCACGCCCTCGTGAAATCGCGCATAGGGATCGTGCCGAGTCGTCACGACCGCCTGGATTCCGCGTTTAGGCGTGCAGTCCTGCATTGGCGTGGACCTGGGTCGGGTGCGGTCCCTCAGCCTTTCTTTTTCCGACGTCTTCGACGGAGGGCGATTTGCCCCGGCGAAACAGCCGAAACGGGTGAAATGCACCCAAGGGGTCCGGTCACGGCTGCCGTTGGCGCGATAAGGGCGACGATCGCGGTTGGCATCTCGTTTGCGTCTTCAACGCTCGTCATACGTTCAACCGTGCCGCGCCGCTCCCGGCGGTTCCCGCCACGCGGAACTCATGGAAACCCGAAGAGACAGGGCTCGATCACCGGCGGCGGAGCGCTGCGCACGAATTGCGTCGAGGAGGCGCCGAGACTCATGACCGAAGCGAAACTGTGGCTGTTGGTGGCCGACCAGGGACGGGCGCGCCTGTTCAGCGCGATGACGGCGCGAGGGGCGCTCGAGGAGGTGCATGACGTCGTCGCCCCGCAGGGCCGTATGCGCGATCAGGATCTCACGACCGATCGACCCGGACGGACCTTCGACAGCGGCGGCTCCGGACGCCATGCCATGGAGCCGTCGACCGATCCGACCGAAGTGGAGGCGATCGACTTCGCCAAGGCGTTGGCGGATACCTTGAATCGGGGCCGGATCGAGGGGCGCTATCGGCATCTTGGCATCGTCGCGCCGCCCGCGTTCCTGGGGCATCTGCGCAAGCAGATGACCACCGAGACCTCCCGTGAGCTGGTCCTGGAGATCGACAAGGATCTGACCCGGCTCGATGCCGCGGCGATCCGCGATCATCTGCCCGAGCGGCTCTTCGATACGCTGAGCTGAGTCGGATTGAATCGGGGCATCGATCATAAGTCCGGCACACTGATGCGGTGAGAGCGGCGCCCCGCCGGGACGATGCCTGATCGCGGCGGGCGCCGCTCCCTCAGGCCGTTCCACAGACCGAGCACCTGGCCGCACTTACGGCGAATGTCGGATTCGGGATCAGCGACCGCTCCAGCGCCGCGATCGAGCGCGCGGCGCTGCCGACGCCGCCATCGCACGCACGCTCGAGGAGGTTCACATGTCCGAGTCCAAGAACACAGAAGTCACGCCTGGCCTCGTCGCCTGCGCCGTCTGCAAGCAGGAGATCCCAGCGTCCGAGGCGATCTCGCCGGAGGCCCACGACTACTTTCTCCATTTCTGCGGAGGAGCCTGCCACGCAGCCTGGAAGGAGTCGCAGGCGGCCGAGGTCGACCAAGCCTTCCGGGAGCGCAGCGGCGTCAAGCGGTAAAGGAGGAGCGCGCGTCAATCGCTCAGACGGCGGCGGGCTTTTGTTGGAAAGGCCGAGACGCGCAGCGGCATCATCGCCCGTCTGGCCGAGCATGACTCGACCGGGCGACCGATGCTATTGGTGTCGCTGGAAGGGCCTTCTTCGATCAACTACTTGAAGTTCCAGTTCGATACTCCGTAGTCGATCGGTGTGCGATATGACTCAATCTTCGGAATTGGACAAGCGAACCGGCACGGCAGCGCCGAAGGTCAGTGTTCGATAGGGGAATGGGATCTCGATACCGGCATCGTCCAGCGCACGCTTGACTGCGGAGACCACGGCATCGCGGGATCGTCTGACGTCCAGGGGCGTTGAGCCGGTCCACCAGGTGACCTCGAAGTTGATCGATGAATCGGCGAATTCCTGAGCGAAGACCTCGATCGGCTTCGCGTCGGTCAAGACGCCTTCGCAGCTCGCCACGGCAGACCGGATGATCTCACGCGCCTCGTCGACGTCTTCGGCGTAAGCAATCCCGCAAACAATGGTGGTACGCCGCTGGTCCCGATCGGTCAAGATTGTCAGTGGGTTCTTGAACAATAAGCTGTTCGGCACGATCACCAGTTGGTCATCCGTCTGACGGATATGCGTTTCGCGGACCGATATACTCTCGACACGACCCTCGATCCCCTCGAGTGCGATGAAGTCGCCGATCCGCATCTCTTGCCGCAACAGAATGATGATGCCTGCGAGGAAGTTCTCGAAGACGTCTTTGAACGCGAACCCGATGGCGACGGAGCCGATGCCGAGTGCGGCGAGCACTTTGGTGGGTGTCAGGTGGGGAAAAGCGACCAAGGCGGCCAGCATCAGGCCGAAGGTCCAGACCGCGATCGACGACAACAAGGTCGCCAGGTTCTTGAGGCTCCTGCGCAAGCGCGCCTTGCGTAGCGCTCGATGCATGATCGCGCGGACGATCTTGGCGACCGCGAAGGTGAGGATGAGTAGGAAGAGGGCGAGCAGGACTTGCGGTATGGAGGCCAAGACACCTCGGGCAATATCCATCAGTTGCTCGGTCAGCAGCTCTATTGGCTTCATGGTTTCACCTGCTTGGGCTCATGCATCCTAGGTTCGAAGGTTGGACGCACGCTGGAGGCCGTCCAGCGCCGGATCGCAGGATGATCCGCGGCGACCGCATCCTCGCCGTCCGTTTCACCTGGCTGGAAAGGGACGCCGGCTCTGGGGCAGAAAGACCCCCAGCGACCAGGCGGATCATGCGGTCTTTCTCACCCATGGTGTTGCTTAGATTCAAACCGTTATCTCCGATTGATTCATGGTGCTTGTGCCTGTTGCACCTGACCTTTTAAGCAGGGTTTGTACCGCCATGCCCGGTTGCGTCGTCACGGCAAGGCGGACGTCCAACAGGGCCGTCACCGAACGTCCGAGCTGTGCAATTCAACCGTCACCGGCGCACAACCACCGGACGATTCGCCAGGGCATGGTCGAGAGGGCGGTCTCGGTGCACCGGTCGTGCAATTGGCGGAGTCACGGGGATGCGCGGTCGCCGTTCGAATCTGGCGCGTAACATGCTTGAGAGCTGCCAGATGTCGATTCGCGCATTGCCGTATCGATAGATCACCGACTGCGAGGCCAGCCGCCCACTGGAGCCGGACCGTCGCGTCGCCAGAGATCCACGCCGCCCTCGGTCAGGCTTTGCGCGGTCGGGCAACTCGCCTCTGCTATGCGGCGTTCAACGACCGGGTCGCGGTTGAGCTTTGGATAACGAAATCGATGCTTTCACCTGAGCACTGGCCCCTGGGCCTGACACTCATCGTCTTCATCGCGAGCGGGGCGGTCATCGCCGTGGCCGGGACCCGCATGGCGCGCCTCGCGGACCGGCTCGCCGACCTGACCGGCCTTGGCGAAGCGGTCTTCGGCGCGGTTCTGCTCGGAGCCAGCACCTCGCTGCCTGGGATCATCGTGTCGATCACCGTCGCCTCCGCGGGCAAGGCGGAGCTGGCCGTCAGCAACGCCGTCGGCGGCATCGCGGTGCAGACGGCCTTTCTGGTCGTTGCCGACATCTTCTACCAGCGCGCCAATCTCGAGCACGCCGCGGCTTCGGTGCCGAACCTCATCAACGGAGCTATGCTCTGTGCCTTGCTCGCGGTGCCGCTAATGGCCGCGACGGCGCCCCCGATCACGCTGTTCGGCGTGCATCCGGCGTCGCTCTTCCTGTTGGTGCTCTACGGGTTCGGTCTGCGCCTGGCGTCGTTGGCCCGGGATCATCCGGCCTGGCATCCTGTTCGAACCGCCGAGACCTTCGAAGATGTGCCAGAGGAGGCCATCACCGATGGGGCAGGGCAGGGCCGACTTTGGATGGGCTTCGCGGCGGCCGTGATCCTGGTGGGTGCCGCCGGCTATCTCGTGGGTCTCTCGGGCATGGCCCTGGTGCGGGTGACGGGCTTGTCCGAGACCCTGGTCGGCGCCTTGCTCACTTCCGTGGTGACGTCGCTCCCGGAGCTTGTCACCGCAGTCGCCGCCGTCCGGCACGGGGCCTTGACGCTCGCCGTGGGCGGCATCATCGGCGGCAACACCTTCGATGTGCTGTTTCTCTCGCTCTCCGACATCGCCTACCGGCCGGGGTCGATCTACCATGCCGTCGGTGAACAGCCGCTGTTCATTATCAGCCTGACGATTCTGTTGACCGCCACGCTGCTGCTCGGCCTGATTCGGCGCGAGCGCAGCGGGATCGGAAACATCGGCTTCGAGAGTTGGCTGGTGCTGATCTTCTATGCCGTCGGTCTCGCCGTGATCGTCCTCGGCTGAATCCGGTCGCCCGTCGTCGGGCGGGCGATTACCGCACGAACGACCAGGCGTCAGGGCCGTTCAGCTCACCAAACGACAGGCCCGCTTATACGCGGTGTCAGCGTCATGGGCGCTTCCCCTGACCCATGGGGTGCGCGATCAGGTCGCCTCTTGCTCGTCGGCTGGCAGGGCGTCGGGGTCGAAGGGCGGCGCACCCTCGATCTCCTCGGCGGTCGCATCGAGCCGGATCTCGCGTTCGACCCAGCTCACGGCATCGAAGGCGTCGATCGCGATCAGGGTCTTCTTGGAGAAGGGCAGGCGAGACCGCTCCAGGACGAGATGGCGAATGGCCCAGCTCCGATCGTCGACGATGAAATCGGCGACATGGCCAACCAGGCCATCACGCGCTCTTATCCCGTATCCAGTGACCTCTCTGACCGATCGCAGATGTGTGCGCTCCGGATCCTCATCGGGGAGCGAATCGAGATCAGGGGTCGGGACCATCAATCCGGGGTAGCCGAAGTTGCCCCAGAGGCCGGTGCCCATCCAGTAGTAGGGCGTGGCGAAGAAATCATGGTAGGTCTGCTCGTAGCGACGCGACACAGGCGCATCGCTGTCCAGCGGCGGGCAGTCCTCGATCTGTTGGCGTGCGAGCCGCACTGGAATGCCCTGCGATGCAGCCGCTGGCGGCTCGATGAATGTTAGCGAGACGAGCACCTTGCGACTCAGCAGCCAAGGCCCGGTCTCCGCGACCATGTAGCGCAGTGTCCAGTCGTCGTCGTCGAACAAAAAGTCGCGGCAATGGCCGATCTCGCCGTCGGTGGCAATCAACGCGGCGCCTTCGATTTCGGTGAGGCTTCGAAGCATGTGGACCTCCTCTGTGCTTCCGTCGGTTCTCAGGTTGGTCAGCCGGGGGTGGTAAGGCGCGAGGGCGGGAGGCTTGCGTTGCCGAGAATCACGCGCGGGCGCCTCGATCATCCGCCAGGCCGGCCGCTTGGTGGTCGCGGGAGCGGCGCCTCGCCGCGACTGGCGGGGCGGCGCGGCTCCCACGCTTGTGCGCGGCCCCGCCCAGCCTCTGGGCGATCGAGGCCGTCAGCGTCTCATGCTCCGGGGTGGCGTCCCGCCAACTGCGTTAGCCATCGCCCGTCGCGGGCCAGGTGTATGCCAATCGTTGCGGCTCTGCGCCAATGGTGGTTGTTCTGACCTCGGGAGCGCCCGCGAAGCTCGCCCGAATCTTGTAGGTCCCGTCGGGAAGATCGACCAGCAGGATCGGCCCCGAGACCAGGTCCAGGACTGACGAGCCCTGCTGGTCCGTGATCGACACATCGACGGCGGCGACGAAGGCGCCGTCATCCCTGGCGAAGGTCATCATGAGAGCGTACTGGCCCGCGACCGATTCCATCGCCGTGGATTCGGGTTGACCGATACCGCCTGTGACGTAGGTGATGCCGTTTTGCGTCTGCGCCGGCGGCACGGCGCTCGCGTCGGCGGACATGGCCGACGTGATCGGCGAGAGCAATACGGCCGCGACGATCGCGGCCACGAACCGGCGTCGATGATTGATGTATCGTTGAGTCATGGTCTTGTCTCTCCTGCTGGAAAGTGGTCTCGTCTCACGGCTCCATGGGCTTGCGACAGTGGCTGCCCGAACGTCAGGAGCCCGAGGCACCAACACCCGTTTTTGTTGACGAGGGACTGTTGGTTGACGAAGACTTTGCGGAATTCATGCCAGACGCGAGTTTGCGTGCTGCGCGACGATATCCTGTGCGACGTCTCTCCCCAAGTCCGCGCCACCGCCGGTCCGCGGCAGAAGCGCCCCACACATGACCAAAGCGCCCGGTGATTCAGGTGTTGGCGACGTCGACGGCGTCCGGGGTGCCAGGCACGCGCTGGTCGCCCCGGCGAAGCGAGGCCCGAGACCCCTCGGAGTGCTGTCAGGTCGGACCCGTGAGGGCGTCCGCCGGCGCTCGCGATTCGCGGGCAGGGCTGGCCGCGACGACAGACCTTGCGCTGCCTGCTGTCCCGACACGCATCCGTCTCGGGCGGCACCTAGACTCCGGTTGCGCCGTGCGCAATGCCCCGGCCGGCGGTGGAAATGAGCCTGGATTTCCAGCACCACGACCCGAATTGCTCTCTTCCGTGACCGGAGTACTGGCACTCACGGGCGGACGCCCAAGGGAGCCCGTGTCCGCCCTGGTTCGTCATGATGAAGCCCTTTCCGCGAAGGTCGCTCTCAGGCGCGCCGAGACTTTCTTAGAAGAGCTGGGGCTGTCTAGGAGCACGGGTTCTCATCATCCGCGACGGAGAGCCGCCGTTCCCCTTGGCTGCAACCGTCTTGGCCTGCCGTTTGCATCCCGCACCTTCAATGCCGCGACGAGCGGGTTGCCTTGGGCGGCTGATTTTCCGCGCCGCCCCCGACGCCAGGCGCAGCCGTGAGGCGGCGTAAATCACGATGCGGAGGATCCCCATGATTGAAGACACGATGGAAGACATTCGGGCGCGCGCCACCGCCGGGTTCGAGCTGGCGACACCGCGCGATGTGATGCGCAGGGAAGACCTGAGCACCGAAGAGAAGATCTCGCTGCTACGTGCATGGGAGCAGGATGTCCGTGAGGAGATGGTTGCGGAGGAGGAGAACATGGGCGGCAATGAGGCCATGGGTGAGACCCTGCGTGACATCCTCTTGACTCTCGACGCCTTGGGGGCGCCTCGCGCTTCCTCTGTGGCGCCGACCAAGCAGGGTTGACGGGGCTTCCCGGCGCGCGCTTTGCGAACATGTTCGGCGCAGCGACTTGAGTCAGCTCTCCCTTCGACATCTGCGAGTGCCCTTGCCCAAGGTTTTGCACAATCAGAGCTCGCGATACGTGCCGCCTTGCTCTTGCTCACGCCCTTGTCGCGCAGCGCCTCGTACTGGGCGTCGTCTTGGATCTGAGGGCCGTGACTCTTCGACTTCGCCGTGGTGAGGACTCCTGGGTCAGTGGAACGCCTTCGAAGCAAGGAGCGATTGGTGGGATCGGCGCCTCGCCGCGATCCGGCGCCCGTCGCGCCGAGGCGGCGCTCCCGCAGTGCTGTGCCTGGGCGATGAGCGGTGCACAGTCAACCCTGGTTAATGGGCTGATGAGCGAGCTCCCTCGAACCGTGTCGGACCGACAGCGGCTCTTGCGGAACGCTAACGGACTTCGGTGACGTCGGCAGTCCGAAGCGCATGAAGAGCGAGCGTGATCTGCCGGAGGAGTGGTGACTATGCCCCCGCGACGGTGGAAATAACCCGCTTCACTCGATGCGCCGGAGCAAGGATCGTCGCCGCGACGCCCGACAGTAGCGATTGCATCGTCGCACTTGCCGATGACTGGCCCGCCAATTGCGAAACGCTTGCTGTCCAGAGGTCGCCAGGCGCATCCGATTGATCTCGGCGGATCGGGTACAGGGGCGCCGGATGACCAGCTACGCGTCGGTTGCCAGGGAGCTGAAGGCCGCCGGTGCCGACTACAGGGATGAGGAGGTGGCCACCGACCGCAATCTCATCACGTCGCGCCAGCCCGAAGACATCCCTGCCTTCATCGAGCAGATCTTCCAGACCTTGAGGGTTGGCGGCGAGGCGGGCTGACCGCGGGCACTTGTGGACCACGCTCGTCGACATCGGCCGAGGCATCGGCGCTCGCCAGCGGTGAACCGCTTCCCGGATGCTCGCTAATAAACTGGCGTCATGTTTGCTTGAACCTCATGCCAGTCATCGCTGCCGCGCAACCCGCGGCTTACACCAACATGAAAGGACAGTCCCATGCTTCATCCCGTGCTACAGCCGATCATTGCCTTGATCGCCGGAATCCTGATTCTGGTGCGTCCCGCGCTGCTCAATTATGTCATTGCCATCTATCTGATCCTCTTTGGTGTCCTTGGATTGGTCGCCGTTCTTTGAGGGGCCGAGCGCGACGGGAGACCGGCTACCGGCACGTCAACGGTAAGGTGCGCGACCTCTCGCCGCTGCCTCTGCCGTTCAAGATGGGGGTGCCTGGCATCGGCGGTCCGATCCTGACCAAGGGCGGGCTGGCCTTCCTATCTGGAACGCTCGACGACGATGTCCGCGGCTATGACCTGCGCACCGGCGAGCAGCGCTGGCGCGCCCGTCTGCCCGCCGGGGGCCAGGCCACCCCCTCGACCTATCTCGGCGCTGACGGACGCCAATATCGTGTTGTCGTCGCCGGTGGTCACGGCTCCACCGGCACCAAGGCGGGCGACAGCGTCATCGCCTATGCCCTCCAGGATCGCTGAGATGCTCGAGCCGCGCAGGTGCCGAACGGCCACTGCGCAGGGGGAGATGCCTGTGATCGCTAGTTGAATTCCCGCATCGGCGGTTGATTTGCCGTTCGGCCGGGGGCGCTGCGTGCAGATCCCGCTGAGACGCGGCCCAGGTTGTTGCGCGCGCCGCACGCTCAAGGGGCCTGAGACTAGGCGCCTCCAAGGATCAGCGAACTGACCGCGCTCGCGAGCAAGGCGAAAACGTCGCGGTTTGGTTGTGGCCTGGTCGGTATGTTCTTCGCCTTTGACTGACAGGGGGATCGAGACAGCCGGCGCCGTCTCGCACCCGCGATCGGGGAGGGCAACCGGTTGCTCATCACCGCCCATGGCAACAGTCTGCGCGCCCTGGTGAAGCTTCTCGATGGGATCGGCGATGCGGACATCGAGCGACTCGAAATCCCGACCGGAGCGCCTCTGATCTGCCAGCTCGACGCCGACCTGAGACCCCTGCGACACCAGTATCTGTAAGGAACCTTGGGGCTTGGATTTACTGACGATCGGGACAGGTCGCGGGGCGGCTGGGGTGAGAAACAGTGCTCAGGCTGTTAGGCTGTTCGCAATTCCGACAGGTCGCAGGCTGCCGCCGTTAGCCAAGCTAAACCACTGATCCGAATCAGGTAAGAAACCATGCACGACAACGAAACAGGCACCGCCGATGAACGCCAAACGGGGCTGTTCAAGCTCGACGTCCATCCTTGGGTGTTCTTCAGTTCTGCGGCGATCATCGTGCTCTTCGTCGGCCTGACCATCTTTTTCGAGAACACCGTCGACAACCTGTTCAATCTGGTTCAGGGGGCGGTGTCGAAATACGCCGGCTGGTTCTTCGTCGGTACCATGAATCTGATCTTGATCTACGTGGTGTCCTTGCTGTTCGGGCGCTTCGGCGACATCCGTCTCGGCGGCGAGGGCGCCAAGCCGGAATTCTCGACGCTCGGCTGGTTCGCGATGCTCTTCAGCGCCGGCATGGGTATCGGTCTCTTGTTCTACGGCGTTGCCGAGCCGATGTTCCATTATGTCGCCTCGCCGATGGCCGAGCCAGGCACGCCCGCAGCGGCGCGCGTTGCGATGGACTTCACCTTTTTGCACTGGGGGCTGCATCCCTGGTCGATCTACGCCCTGGTCGGGCTCGCGCTCGGGTTCTTCGCCTTCAACAAGGGGCTGCCGCTGTCGATCCGCTCGGTGTTCTATCCGCTGCTCGGCGAGCGCATCTATGGGCCGATCGGCAATGTGATCGACATCATGGCCACGGTCGCGACCATGTTCGGTGTGGCGACGTCGCTGGGCCTCGGGGTGCAGCAGGTCAACGCCGGCTTGAGTCATCTGCTCGATTTCATCCCCCAGAATGCCAGCGTGCAATTGGTCCTCATTGCTGGAATCACCATGATCGCGACTTGGTCGGTGGTGCGCGGACTGGATTCCGGCATCAAATTGCTGAGTCAGCTCAACGTCGTGGTTGCCGCGCTGCTGATGTGCTTCGTGCTCTTGTTCGGGCCGACGCTGTTCATCCTGAATGCCTTCATCGAGAACATCGGCGTCTACGTCCAGAACTTCGCATCGCTGAGCACCTGGAACGAGACCTACAACGATACCGATTGGCAAAATGGCTGGACCGTCTTCTATTGGGGTTGGTGGATCGCCTGGTCTCCGTTCGTGGGGATGTTCATCGCCCGCGTCTCCTATGGGCGTACCATCCGTGAGTTCATCAAGGGCGTGTTGCTGGTGCCGACCCTGGTGACCTTCCTGTGGGTCACCGTCTTCGGCGATACCGCGCTGCACATCGAGATGTTCGGTGACGGCGGTCTGGCCAAGGCGGTGCAGGAGAACATCCCGGTCTCGCTGTTCGTGATGCTCGAGAGCCTGCCGCTGAGCGAGATCTCATCGGTGGTCGCCATCATCGTGATCATCACCTTCTTCGTCACCTCGTCCGACTCCGGCTCGCTGGTCATCGACATCATCACCGCCGGCGGCAATACCGAGCCACCGGTGATCCAACGCGTGTTCTGGGCCGTCATGGAGGGTGCCGTCGCTGCGGCGCTCCTGCTGGGCGGTGGCCTGGTCGCGCTGCAGACCGCCGCGATTTCCACCGGACTGCCGTTCGCCATCATCCTGCTCGGCATGTGCTGGTCGCTGCACTTGGGGCTGGTTCACTACAAGACGGGGCAGGGCTTCGAGCTTGGTGTTCAGGGCTATCAGGGGCCTGAGTTCGAGACCCATGCCACGCGCAAGATGCCAACCTTCGGCCGGCGTCAGTTCTGGCTGACCGAGGCGCTGCAGCGCAACCCCGCAGTGGCGATGCGTCCTCGCCCCAGCCCCGCTTTCCAGATTGAGGGCTCCAGCGGTCGGGGCGAGCCGAGCAAACCCACCGAGACGCCGACGGGAGGCAAGTCATGATCGTCACGAGGATTCAAAGGCTCGGCGACACCCTGAACCGCTGGAAACGCGCGGGCCTGCTCGCGGTCCTGATGTCGGCCGCCGCCTGCGCGCCTGCCGCGGACGCACCGACATTGCGCATCGCCTATGTGGACTGGTCTTCGTCCGTGGCGAGCGCCAATGTGGTCTGCGCGGTCCTTCGCGAACGACTCGGGCATCCGTGCGAGCTCATCGAAACGACTGCCGATGCCATGTGGCGGATGGTGGCCGACGGCGAGGCCGATGCGCTGCTGTCCGCCTGGTTGCCCGATACCCATGCCCAGTACTACGCCGAGTACGGAGATCGGCTTGCGGATCTCGGTCCCAATCTCGTCGGCACGCGAGCCGGACTCGTCATCCCCGCCGTCGGCGTTGGGCGTCAGACCGGCGGTCGCGGCGAGCGCACCCGGCCGGCGCTGGACATCGACAGCATTGCGCAATTGGCCGATCACCGGCAAGCGCTCGGCGGACGGATCGTCGGTATCGATCCAGCCGCTGGGATCATGTCCGCGACCGAGCGCGCGTTCGGTGCCTACGACCTCGAAGGCTTCCGGCTGGTCAAGGGCTCGGAGACGGCGATGACCCAGGCGCTCGCGGATGCCATCGCGCGCAATGCCCCCATCGTCGTCACCGGCTGGGAGCCGCATTGGATGCTCGGACGCTGGTCGTTGAAGTTCCTGGATGACCCCAAGAACGTCTATGGCGGGCGAGGGAGTATCCATACGCTGGTTCGCCCAGGCCTGGCGCGGGATGACCCCCAGGCCCAAGGCATCTTGGACCGCTTCGAATGGGACTCGCGGGCCATGGAGCAGCTGTTGGTCTGGATCCATCAGGACGGCGGACGAGACCCTTATGCACAGGCGTTGCGGTGGACGCGGGCCAATCCTCGGCGTGTGCAAGCCTGGCTCGGCACCGGCCTGGCCGATTGACGCTCGACTCGGATCAGGAGCAATTCAAATGCTGCAAGGCACTAGCCAGAAATTTCGCGGAGGCTGTCTCATGCTGGTCCGCGACACCGAGGGAGCCGTGGGTTTTCTCGGAACCGCGTTTCTCGTCCATGGAAGTGGTTACCTGCTGACCGCCGCTCATCTGGTGTCCAAGCCCGAGGGGCTGCTGGTCGTTGCGACCGCGAGCGGCGACGCGTATCAGCCCATGACCTTCGATCGGGTCTCGGCCATCCCGGTCTCGATCGTCCAGCGGGACATCGTGCACGACGTGGCGCTGCTCAAGATGGAGCAGGAGATCGCGATCGGGGTTCCAGACGATTTCCTGGGCAGTGGCGCCAATGTGCGGCCCGGCGCCTCGCTCATGAGTCTCGGCTACGCCTTCGGGCACGAGCAATTGCATACGGCGCTCAGCATCGGCAGCTTCGCGTCCGCCAAGATCCGCTCGCCAAACGACACGCGGCTCATTTTGTTCGACACCATGGTGCAGGACGGCGATACCGGCGGACCGCTGATTCACGTCAGCGACGGCCACATCGTCGGCATCGTCAGCGGCCGCTTCGAGCCGGCCGAGGTCGTTCGCGGCAGCGCGGATTGGGAGCGACGGCCAGCCCGCGACACCAACATCTCCTTCGCGGTCGATATCGACTATGGCGTCGCGCTGATGCGCGCGGCTGGGCTTTTCGAGCACGACTGAAGCGCGTTGCACTCCGGCGGATATCGACATCCGTTGCAGCCGGGCACACAACGATGAATCTCAGTGTTTGGCCTATCGAGCCGATGCGGAGTTGGGCGAGGTGATTGATGGCCGCCATCAGTCAGATACAGGGGCATGTCTAGGTGGCCTGAGCGCCCCTGTGCTTGACTGTCCACATGCCTCGACGCATGCGCTGCAAGTGCCTGTCTCAGCATGCGGAGTAGCGACCGGCGAGGTGGTAACGCGCACGTTGGCAGGCTCGACGTCCCATGTCGATCTGGTTCTTTTGCCCCGGCTGGGGTGCTTTTCACCCGGGCGAGCCGAGACATCACGTTTTCGAGCTTTCTCGTGGATCCTTGTCTCGGTCTGATGTGTTGTCGAGCGAGCCTGGTCTGCGGCGGAGCCGCGCTGCCGTTTGAGTCACCGGATCCGATACCTCGCGGTATGGTCCGAGATCTGCCGCGCCCCGTGCCGAAATGCGATCACCAACACCCAACCTAAGGAGTATCGCTATGCGTGCACTGACCATCAGCGCGAACAACTTCGAAGACAGCGAGCTGATCGATCCCGTGGCGGCACTGACCGCAGCTGGAGTCGATGTCGACATCGCGTCCCTGGCGCCCGGGACCATCACCGGAAAGAAGGGCGTCCAGGTTCAGGCGACCCTGGGCGTCGCGGACGTCAAGGCTGGCGATTACGACCTACTCTTGCTGCCAGGTGGCAAGGCCCCGGCCGAGCTGCGCCAGTCCGAGCGCGTGCTCGATCTGGCGCGCGACTTCATGGACGCGGACAAGCCCGTGGCGGCCATCTGTCACGGACCGCAGATCCTGATCTCGGCCGAGCGGGTGCGTGGACGTCAAATGACCAGCTATGCATGTGTTGCCAGCGAGCTCAAGGATGCCGGCGCGGACTATCGAGACGACCAGGTCGTGGTCGACGGAAACCTCATCACTTCCCGTCACCCAGGAGATATCCCCCTGTTCGTCGAACAGATCCTCCGTACGCTCGAGATGGCGCGGGCCTCGGCCTAAGGACCGGAGAACGTTGTATGACTCTGCCGGACCTTCGACCGACCGCTAGCCATGGAGACCGCTGTATCGATTGGCGGGCTCACCGGTTTCGCGACCGTCAGTGCCGCCAAGGGTGCAGGACTCCAGGGCGCTTGGTCTGTGGCAAACACACCCGTTATGGATAAGCCGCTACAGGAGACGCCAGCCGCTGAGATCGTGACCGCTGGTGCCATCGACCGATTAGGTGCATGCCCGTTTCGCTCCTGTCTCCATACGGTGTTGACGCGGCGCTGCCGGCCGCCCTGCTAGTCTGGCGAGACGGCCTGTCTCAGCTCCTGCTCGGTGACCGCGAGATGCAGGATCCCGGTGTCGCGGTCGAGCCAATCGATGGACCGCCGCGGCACCAGACGGCGGAAAGCCGAGTCCGTGTCGTCCTGACCGTGCTCCGGAGCCTCGGGGGCGAGCGTCAGCTCAACATAGCCCAGCTCCCAGTCGGCATCGTCGATCAACAGGCCGATCTGGGCTCTCCACTTAACCGGAGTTCCTCCACGGACGGTTTGCGGGAGGGAGGTCGAGGCTTGGCGGGTGGCCATTTGCCCTCGGCGGGGTGGGGAGTACTGTTCGGGGTCGCTGGGTCAGTGC
>NZ_NRRF01000056.1 GCF_016583565.1 Thiocystis violacea
GCCTATCATGAAACCCAACTGGTTATCCGATGCACGTCTAATCCCTGACGAGGTGATGAGTTATATTCGAAAAATTGCCGTTCATGCGGTTGAAGAAAATCATTACAGTCCAGAAGACGTCATCAAGATTTTCGGTTTTAGTCGAAGTGTCATGTATGAATGGCTCAAGCGTTTTCGCGAAGGGGGTTACGCGGCCCTTGATACCAAGAAAGCGCCTGGAGTTCAAGCCACTGTGACCGATGAAATGGATGCATGGTTGAAAAATACCGTTCTTGGATCGACCCCCGAGGATTTCGGTTACGACACAGCGTTATGGACTTGTGACCTGTTAGCCAAGTTACTCTCAGATCAATATGGTGTAAATGTAATCGGCTCAACGATCAATCACCACTTACATAAACTCGAATTAACGAGTCAAAAACCAAACTATATTGCTCGTGAGCAGGATCCAGCGGCCGTCGAACAATTTCTCAAAGAAGAATTCCCTAAAATTCAAAGCTTTGCGAATAAGATCGGCGCTGACATTGGCTTTGAGGATGAGGCGGCTGTCGATCTTCGAGACCATTCAGGAAAAACATGGGGTGAGCGTGGCGCTAGACCGAATGCTTATGTGACTGGTCAACGTGGCCGATTAAACGTCCTCTCTGTTGTTACTGCCAAAGGCGATTTTTACTATCACGTGACCGAGAAGCGAATTAATTCAGATGAATATATTAAATTTCTCGAACAGCTGATTGAAGAGCGAGATCGCCGGATCATCTTGATCGTTGATCGTGCTTCTTTTCATTGTTCAAAAAAAGTCCGCGCATTCATCTGGCATCATCGCGATGAAATCCGTATCTATTACCTTCCGACCTACAGCCCAGAACTCAATCCAGATGAGCATGTCTGGGAGGAAATTAAGGATAAGCAGCTTGGTCGGCAACTAATCAAAAACAAGCGCGATTTGAACAGTCGTCTGTATTCCGCTTTAAAGTCTTTGAAGGGTCGCGCAGAACGCATAATATCGTTTTTTCACCTTCCGGAAACCCAATATGCCGCTTAATAAGCGCGTCTGGATACCATATTAAATGGCTATATCTTGCGTGGGAAAGAGATATTGGGGTCAACACGTACGGGTCGCTTTACGTCTCTTCGGCTATACAGTTCTTTTCAGCCCTGGAAGCATTAATTAATACGGTTTTGACGTTAAAATTAAAAGATGAATTTCGCGCGGACCATTATGACCGTATAGCAGTACGGGCTGACGTAGATGTAAGGTTGATGACAGCACACCTTTTCTGTCAAGGCTTCGAAAAGCAAATCGTAACTCCTAAAACCGAACTCTGGGCACGTTTGTTAAAGTTGAGAGACTTCAGAAATTCAGTAGTTCACGGGAACATTACGCCTGAACACTATTTGTACGCGCTAATCGAAGATCACAACATGTTCTACTACGGTCCCTCATTTGATTTCCGGGGACGTAAGCGCGAAGCTGCAGACAGCGAAAAGTATCCCACGACCATGAGCGGGGTTCGCTCGGGTACCGTAGGCGACATTAAAAAGACCGTAGACTTGGTTGTATCGGCAATGCTCGATGCAGCAGATGAAGAGACCAGACAGTGGCTTAGCGGTTGGCTTTGGAAACCTTTCATATCTCCAGATGTAGTGAAAGTTCTCCAACAAATTAAGATAATTGGCTAGGCTCAATTAAAGCTTGATGCAATAAACAATGAAGCGCCTAACGAGCGAATCAAGCCGACCCAAAAAGCGCGCGTCCAGCTCGGAGCAATGCTCAGCGCTCGAAGTGGCGCGCTTTTTGGTCGGCTTATTCATACGTTAGGTTCCTTAATAAAATTACTAAAGGCATATTAACATGCAACATATCATTCTTACTTTCTGTTTTGTTGTTCTTTTTTCATGCAATCTTGTTGCTGAGGATTTTGGAGGTATAGACTTTCCGGGAGGAGGATCATCATTTGCTGATGAATTAATATCATATGAGCCACTATATAATGGGGGGCCTGGGCCTAGCGATCCAAACTGGTCAGATCCTATATATGCACTAGGCATACCATACCATGGTGAAGGAGAGCCTTATGCTGTAACACTAGGTCATGGAGGTAGATTGACTGTTCGATTTCTTAATAACTCATTAACTGGTAGCGATGACTCTACACCTGATCTTCACATATTTGAAGTGGGTCCGGATGTTGAAGATACGTTTGTCGAAATTAGCAAAGATGGGATCACATACTATGATGTAGGAAAAGTATACGGGAGTACAGATAGCATTGATATTGATTCGTATGGATTTACATCCGCAGACGAATTCTATTTCGTCAGGCTAACTGATGATCCTAATGAAGGAAATGGAGGGGGAAGCACTCCTGGAGCTGATATAGATGCCATTGGAGCAATTGCTACTGTATCGTACGAAATAGAAAAACCAGAAATTAAAATCCAAGGTGGCTATTTCAACGCAGACACGACTTCCGGCAGCTTTCCGCCAGCCAATGATTGTGCGGGACAACAGCATTATGGTCGGATGATTGTGGATGAGGTTAACTCGATACTTTACATCTGTACCCTAAATGGATGGGATGCCCATTGAGGAAACATAATCTCCTAACGAACTGCTCCAGCCGAAGCCGGTTTCGCTCTCGCTCAACTGGCTCGGCTGAGCATGGCGTTAGGCAACACAAACAGGAGATTTTCATGTTGAAAAATCACTTTGTACTGGTCGTTGGTTTGATGGTCCCGTTCACTGTGTTTGCGTATGGATACGGAGACGATGATTCATCTAATGAAAATAGAAGCGGTTACTACCAACGCCACAACTCGGACGGTAGTTCATCTTGGGGGCAGCGATATGAAAGCAATGATGGAGATTTCCGTGAATACGATTCGAAAGGAAGCTATTCTCATGGAACTCGCTCAGATAACGGATTTGAGCAAAAATGGGACAGTAATGGTAACTACTCTTGGGGAATCCGCAAATAATCTCGGTATTTTCTCGTAAACTTTGCGAGCATTAGTAATTAAGTAATTACCTGCCAACCGGTTGACAGGTTTTTTACGAGCAGACCCTGCAGACGGCTCAGTATTTTTACTGTGACGTTGCGTCTGCGGGGCCGCTCAATTTTTCGTATAACTTGAATCAAATTGCGGCGAGAAATGCTAATGGATTTTTCTTTTCCAGGTGATCGAAATGAAATGCGAAAAGCAATTCTGGAACTTCAGGAAGCAGTAAATGTAATTCCGGGGACAGTTTACTTAACTCTAGAAGCCCGCGCGGGTGACTGACGCGAAGAAATCACCTAACACGCCCATAAAGCCGAGGCCATACTGCGCATCGCCCTCAAAGCAATCCTTTGGTGCTGTAGTGGCGCAGTATGGCCCGGCTTATGGGTGACGTTGGGCGCCGACAGGGTGCAAGCTTCGCAACATGCTTATCTCAATCAACGGGATACGGATCGCATTTGAAACGTGATTGACTTCGAGTGGGACACAAGCAAAGCCGAATCGAACGTCCGCAAGCACGGCGTGTCATTCGAGGAAGCAAGCACAGTCTTTTCAGATCCCTTCGAACTCACAATATCCGACCCGGATCACTCCCATGGAGAGTACCGGTTCCTGAACATTGGTCGCTCAGAACGTGATCGCCTTCTTGTGGTCTCATATGCCGAGCGCCACCCCAACGCGATCCGCATCATAAGCGCCAGGGTCGCGTCCAGATCAGAAAGGCAAATTTATGACTCCAGATGCCAGCGATGATATGCGTGCCGACTACGACTTCTCGGAGGCCGTGCAAGGCAAGCATCACCGAGCCTACCAAGAAGGTACGAATGTCGTACTTTTAGAGCCTGATGTGGCGCGTGCGTTTCGTGACTCTGCTTCTGTAAACAGGGCACTGCGGTTGCTCATGGAACTGGCACGCGACCAATCGCCAAAGAACGCCCAACAATAGGCTCGGCGCCGACCCAATACCGCGCGGACAGCTCCGTACAAATGTGCGATACCGTGCCAGCGCGGTATTGGGCGGGCCAGCCACGCGTTAGGGCACGTAAAGAGTAGAGGCATATGCCCGAGATCACACGTTTTTACGGAATCATCATCAAGCTCTTCTTTGGCGATCATCCGCCACCACATTTTCACGCGGTTTATGGAGAGTACAACGCTATCTTCAACATAGAAACGTTGGAGATGATTGAGGGCGACCTTCCCTCAAGAGCACGAAAGCTCGTGGTGGAGTGGGCAACCTCTTATCAATCCGATCTTCAAGAAATGTGGAAATCACAGGAATTCAAGAAACTGCCACCGCTTCAATAGCCATGAATATTCCAAAAGTTCAAAGTGCTATACCTCAAGAAGGACATTTTCTTGTTGTATTATTCTCAAACGGAAAAAGGAAGAAGTACGACATACATCGGCTCGCAGAGCGCGAGATGTTTCTGCCGCTCCAAAATCCAGCATTCTTTAGAAATGTATCCGTTGAACCGGGCGGTCACGCTGTGTCATGGAACTCGGAAATCGACATTAGCGAATATGAGCTTTGGCAAAACAGCGAAGAAATCCCCTAACGGTTCCGGGGACGGTGGGGACGGTTCCGGGGACAGTTTACGTAATTCGCTAGCCGGAATGTGTTGGGTAGGCTAGAAAATGGGCAAGAGTTCTAGCGGCAAAGGATTGATCGACCGATGGCGAGACTTCCGAGAGTCGTGGTTCCTGGACTCCCTCATCATGTGACCCAGCGCGGCAACCGACGGCAGCTGACCTTCTTGTGCGATGACGACTATGCCGAGTACCGGCGTCTGCTGTCATCGTCCTGCCGAGCTTGTGGCACGAGCGTCCTCGCTTACTGCCTCATGCCGAATCATGTTCACCTGATTTTGGTGCCAGCCGATGAGTTCGGGCTGCGTGATGCGCTGGGCGAGGCGCACCGTCGGTACACCCGTAGGATCAACTTTCGGGAAGGCTGGCGAGGGCACCTCTGGCAAGAGCGCTTCCATTCATTCGTCATGGACGAGCGACATCTGCTCGCTGCCGCCAGGTATGTGGAGCGCAATCCCGTGCGTGCACGGCTCGCTGGCCGGCCAGAAGACTGGCTATGGTCCAGTGCCAAAGCCCATCTGGCAGGCGTTGACGATGCGCTCGTGAGCGTAGAGCCGCTGCTGGAGCTGGTCGCCGACTGGGACCGATTCATCGGCGAGCCCGATACCTCGAATATCGCCGATCTGCTGCACGCTCATGCCAGCACGGGCCGCCCGCTCGGCCCAGATTCCTTCGTCGAGGATCTTGAGCGACGCCTCCAGCGCCCCCTCAAGCGCCAGAAGCCCGGACCCAGGCCTCGGAAGCGGGATGAATGCACACGGGACCTTTTGGAGCACGGAGAGGGCAATTAAGTAAACTGTCCCCGGAACTCGCAGGCCTCGGAAGCGGGATGAATGCACACGGGACCTTTTGGAGCACGGAGAGGGCAATTAAGTAAACTGTCCCCGGAACTCACAATCGAACGAAAGTAGATAGGTTACTACATTCGCTGCGTTCGGCGAGTGCCAAACCATTGAGGCGACCAATGACGCGAAGTCACGCAAGCCCCCGCATCCATTGACGCTCGCCATGCAGCTAGCAAGCTCGTCGCTCCGCTCAGAGGGTACCCAAGACGGCTGGGCAGCCCATCTTGCCCTCCGATTTGCCCGCCGCGGCCCGCGCACCGCTCTCGTCCACCGCAGACATCAGGGTCCGCTGAAGGTCCAGCGCCCCTTCTATCCCGAGGGCGATCTCTGTCACCTCTACCTGCTGCACCCGCCCGGCGGTCTGGTCGGTGGGGATCGGCTGCGGATCGAGGTCGAGGTCGAGGCAGGTGCCGCGGCCATGCTCACGACGCCGGGCGCGGCCAAGTTCTATCGGAGTCTGGGGCCGAGCGCCGAGCAGCATCAGGTTCTGCGCATCTCGGACAGGGCGAGCCTCGAATGGCTCCCGCAGGAGAACATCCTCTTCCCGGGAGCCAATGCCCTGTTGAGCACGCGGATCGACTTGAGCGCCGCGGCCCGATTCATCGGCTGGGAGATCAGTTGCCTGGGGCTGCCCGCGAACGGGCAGCGCTTCGAGTCCGGCCGAGCCGACCTACAGCTCCGCATCGACCGCGACGGCGAGCCGCTTCTCTGGGACCGCCTGCGCGTCCAGGGCGCGGATGACCTGGACGGATTGAGCAGTCTGCGCGGCATGCCGGTCGTCGGCACCCTGATCGCGACGGGCGCCGATGAAGAAACCTTGCAGCTTGCCCGCGCTGCCGCCTCACCCGACGACCGAACCCTGCTCGGCATCACTCGCATCGACGACCTGCTCGTCGCCCGCGCCCTGGGCCAGGCAACCGACCAGGTCCGTGCCAAGCTGACCGCAATCTGGGCTAGTATTCGTCCAGCTTTGCTGGGCCGCCCCGCGACCCCGCCCCGCATCTGGGCCACCTGAGACCGTCCGAGGATCCGCCATGGAGCTCACACCCCGCGAGAAAGACAAGCTGCTGCTGTTCACCGCCGCCCTGTTGGCCGAGCGCCGCAAGGACAGGGGCGTGAAACTCAATTATCCGGAGGCCGTGGCCTTCATCAGCGCGGCCATCCTGGAGGGCGCTCGCGATGGCAGGAGCGTCGCCGAGCTGATGGATCACGGCCGCACCCTGCTGACGCGCGAGGATGTGATGGAGGGCGTGCCCGAGATGATCCCTGAGGTCCAGGTCGAGGCGACCTTCCCGGACGGCACCAAGCTGGTGACCGTGCACGAGCCGATCGTCTGACATCCAGAAGCGGAGGCCACCCATGATTCCAGGCGAAGTCATCGCCGCCCCAGGCGAGATCGAGATCAACACCGGACGCGACACCCTCACCCTGCGCGTCGAGAACACCGGCGACAGGCCGATCCAGGTCGGCTCCCACTACCACTTCTACGAGACCAACCCGGCGCTCCAGTTCGAGCGCGAGACGGCGCGCGGCTATCGGCTCAATATCCCCGCCGGCACGGCCGTGCGCTTCGAGCCCGGCCAGGGCCGCGAGGTGGAGCTGGTGGCCTATGCCGGGGCGCGCAAGGTGTATGGCTTCAATGCCAAGGTGATGGGTGCGCTGTGAGCGGATCCAGGCGATAGGAATCATGGCGAGAAGCCGGCGTCCAATCGATCGCGCGTTGCAGCCCCTGCGCTGGATGGTGGCAAGATGAAGCGCAAGGTCTATCTGGAAACCTCTGTTCTTGCCTTTCATCTGCACGCCCGAAGAGCTTATCGGAGACGACGATGGCTGACAGCATCCTGGAAGACGTTCGCGCCCTTCGCGATCAGCACACCAGCAGCATGGGCTGCGACCTCGATCGCATCTATGCCGACTTGAAGGCCCGCGAAGCCCTGCACGCCGCAGAGGGTTGGATTGTGACCCCCCCGCCAGCGAGCCCACCGCAGGAGTCAGATCAAAGGCGTCGGCAGACACGCTTTGCGCGTCCTTGAGCGGATTCGCGCAAAACCCTGTCGATGCTAACCCCCTTGAGGCATCGTCACTGAGTGAGCGCGCCTAAAACCGACGTTGGAGACTGAGCGATGGCAAAGATCGGCCGGCAGGCCTATGCGGAGATGTACGGCCCGACCACGGGCGACCGGGTGCGGCTCGCGGACACGGACCTCTGGATCCAGGTCGAGGAGGACCGCACGGTCTACGGGGACGAGGTCAAGTTCGGCGGCGGCAAGGTCATCCGCGACGGCATGGGGCAGTCGCAGCAGGTCGCGGCCGAGGTGGTCGATGTCGTCATCACCAACGCGCTGATTCTGGACCATTGGGGCGTGGTCAAGGCCGACGTCGGCATCAAGGACGGGCGCATCGCCGGCATCGGCAAGGCGGGCAACCCGGACACCCAGCCCGGCGTGACCATCGTCGTCGGTCCGGGCACCGAGGCCATCGCCGGCGAGGGCCAGATCCTCACCGCAGGCGGAATCGACTCGCACATCCATTTCATCTGCCCACAGCAGATCGAGGATGCGCTCATGTCGGGCATCACCACCATGCTGGGCGGCGGCACGGGGCCGGCGACCGGCACCAACGCCACCACCTGCACGCCCGGTCCCTGGAACATCCACCGCATGCTCCAGGCCGCCGATGCGCTGCCGATGAACCTCGGCTTCCTCGGCAAGGGCAACGCCAGCCTGCCGCAGGCGCTGGAGGAGCAGGTCCGCGCCGGCGCCATCGGGCTCAAGCTGCACGAGGACTGGGGCACGACACCGGCCGCTATCGACTGCTGTCTGGACGTCGCCGAGCGCATGGACGTCCAGGTCGCCATCCACACGGATACGCTCAACGAGTCCGGCTTCGTCGAGCACAGCATGGCCGCCTTCAAGGGCCGCACCATCCACACCTACCACACCGAGGGCGCGGGCGGCGGCCACGCCCCGGACATCATCAAGGCGTGCGGCGAGCCCAACGTGCTGCCGTCCTCGACCAATCCGACCCGACCCTATACGGTCAACACGGTCGACGAGCACCTGGACATGCTCATGGTCTGTCATCACCTGGACCCGAGCATCGCCGAGGACGTCGCCTTCGCCGAGTCGCGCATCCGCCGCGAGACCATCGCCGCCGAGGACATCCTGCACGACCTGGGCGCCTTCTCGATGATCGCCTCGGACTCCCAGGCCATGGGCCGGGTCGGCGAGGTCATCATTCGCACCTGGCAGACCGCGCACAAGATGAAGGTCCAGCGCGGCAGCCTCGCGGGCGACCCGGCCGAGCACGACAACCTGCGCGCGCGGCGCTATATCGCCAAATACAGCATCAACCCGGCCATCGCCCACGGCATCGCGCACGAGGTGGGCTCGGTCGAGGTCGGCAAGCTCGCGGACCTGGTGCTCTGGAAACCGGCCTTCTTCGGTGCCAAGCCGAGCCTCATCATCAAGGGCGGCATGATCGTCGCCGCGCCCATGGGCGATCCCAACGCCTCTATCCCCACACCCCAACCGGTCCATTACCGCCCCATGTTCGGCGCCTTGGGCGGGGCACGCACGGCGACACGCATGACCTTTCTGTCACAGTCGGCCATCGCGGCCGGCGTGCAGGACAGCATCGGTTTGCAGAGCCACATCGGCGTGGTCAAGGGCTGCCGGCATCTCGGCAAGAAGGACATGGTGCTGAACGACTCTCTACCGAACATCGAAGTGGATCCCCAGACCTACCAGGTCCGCGCGGACGGCGAGCTGCTGGTGTGCGAGCCGGCCAGCGTGCTGCCGATGGCGCAGCGGTATTTCCTGTTCTGAGCGCGCCTGGGAGCTGTCCATGTCGAGGCACCCATCCGCGCCGTGTCACGGAGCGCGTGCTTCGCGAACAGCCGCGGGCGGTGGAGTAAAGCGATTTAAAGCGTTTAGCGTCACGCTGCCGTAGGATGGGCAAAGCCCGTGCTCGGTGGCTTCATCGGAGCACTGGCGTTGGACGGGCGTGCCCATCGTTCACACCTCGGCGCTGGCAAGATGGGCACGCTGCGCTTTGCCCATCCTACGGGGAAGGTGTTTTTCGGAAGAGGAAGGTGTTTTTCGGAAACTGCCTCAGGAAGGATCGTCGTCCCAGCTGACGCGCAGGGACTTCAGTCCCTCCCGGTAAGCGGCCGCATCGCCATAGCTGAAGAAGCGCTGCGTCCGCGCATGGGGATCGACCGTGCGCCGGGCGTGCTTGATCGGGCACCAGAACTGCTCGGTGCGCCCTGCCACCTCGCGAGCGTACTCGAGCACCTGATTGCCGTAGCCGCAGTAGACGCAGTTGAGCCTTTCGATGAGATTGAGGTACGGCAACCGATGGCGATCGATCACCAGGTAGTCCGATCGCCGGACCAGTGGAATACCGTAGATGCGAAAGCACACCTGTTGAAACAGGGTGATGGAGAGATCCAGGATCGCGAAGGGCAGGACCATGCCATAGATCAGCGGCGCGGTCAGGATGACGGCGATCGGCGCGCGCTGGATGTAGCGCCACGCCGGGATGCGCTGCCGCAGATAGAGTCGGCGGACGTTGCGCTCGAAGACGACCTTCCCACGCCGCAGCCGATAGCGGAACTGCTCCCGCCCTTCTTCGAGCAAGCGGTCGAATTCACGGTCGAGTTCTTGCTGCGTATCGCGCAAGCGCTGGAGCAAATCGTCGAAGACGGCATTCGCCATCGTCTTTCCCCTCTGTTGTCTGCCGAACGAGCCCGCGCCTGCCCGGCGAGGACAGGCACGGCGAACAGCCGCGGTATTGGGGAGAAAAGCGATGCTCGCGCGTCAGGCGGACGAGAGCGGGGATCGAGCTCGACCCGAACGGGGCTTGCACGCATCCTAGCCGCCGCGGGCCGAGCCGGCAATGCAAGCGCATCATGACCGTCGACGACGCCGATCGCCGCGGCTCCACTCATCAGGCCACGAGAAATCCGCACCACTCATGATTCGCTTGATCCGAAAGGCAAGACCGGGCGCCGCGCCCGAGGCGCAGCTCACACTGACGCTGGAGCAGCGGGTTCGCAGTCGCTTGCGCGCCCGGCTCGATGACGGCCGCGAGGTGGGACTCTTTCTCGAGCGGGGATCGAGCCTGCGCGACGGTGATTGCCTGGAGTCCGAAGAGGGGCTGGTCGTGCGGATCGTCGCCGGAGACGAGACGCTGAGCACCGTCCACTGCGATGATCCGCTCCTGCTCGCGCGCGCCTGCTATCACCTCGGCAACCGTCACGTCGCCCTGCAGATACAGCCTGGGCGGCTGCGCTACCAGCACGATCACGTGCTCGACGACATGCTGCGCGGCCTTGGGCTCGTGGTGGAGCTCGCGCAAGCCCCCTTCGAGCCCGAGCCCGGCGCCTATGGCGGCGGACACCAGGGCCACCATCATGACCACTGATCCGGCGTTGCTGCGCCTGCTTCACCTGGTCAGCCCGAGCCTGCCCACGGGGGCCTTCACCTATTCGCAGGGCATCGAATGGGCCGTCGAGTGCGGCTGGCTGCGCGACGTCGGGGATCTCGAAGACTGGCTGCGCGATCAGCTCCGGACCACGCTGACGGGGGTCGATCTGCCGCTGCTCGCACGGCTGTACGACGCGTCGCTCACTCCAGACGACAGGGCGCTGGCCGACTGGACCGCCGTGCTGTTGGCGAGCCGCGAGACGCGCGAGCTGCGCAGCGAGGAAGCCAACCGTGGCCGCGCCCTGGCCGACCTGCTCGTCGCGCTGGCGGTGCCGGGCGCGGCCGAGCGCAAGGCGCTGCTGGCGCGAACACAGGCAACCGGTTTCGCCTACGCCGCGGCCAACTGGCATATCGAGCGCCAGCAAGCCCTACTCGGCTATGCCTGGAGCTGGCTCGAAAACCTCGTCCTTGCGGCCATCAAGATCATCCCGCTCGGTCAGACCCAGGGTCAGCAGACCTTGTCACGGCTGCTCGCGACCCTGCCAAGCGCGCTCGACGACGCCTTGGCCCTGAAGGACGATGCCGTGGGCGCCAGCGCGCCCGCGCTCGCCATCGCCAGCAGCCTGCACGAGACCCAATACACCCGACTCTTTCGATCCTGAGGAGCCCCAGATGAGTCAAACCCCATTGCGCGTCGGCGTCGGCGGCCCCGTCGGCTCGGGCAAGACCGCCCTGCTCGACCTGCTCTGCAAACGCCTGCGCGACCGCTTTGAACTCGCCGTGGTGACCAACGACATCTACACCCGCGAGGATGCCGAATTCCTGATCCGCAGCCAGGCGCTGCCGGCCGAGCGCATCGTCGGCGTGGAGACCGGCGGCTGTCCGCATACGGCGATTCGCGAAGACGCCTCGATGAACCTCGCGGCGGTCGAAGACCTCCAGCAGCACTTTCCCGACCTGGATGTCGTCTTCGTCGAGAGCGGTGGCGACAACCTCAGCGCCACCTTCAGCCCGGAACTGGCGGACCTGACCATCTATGTGATCGACGTCGCCGAGGGCGAGAAGATCCCGCGCAAGGGTGGTCCCGGGATCACCCGCTCGGATCTCCTGGTGATCAACAAGATCGATCTCGCGCCCCATGTGGGGGCCTCGCTCGCGGTCATGGGGCAGGACAGCCAGCGCATGCGCGGCGAGCGGCCCTTCGTCTTCACCAATCTCAAGACGGGCGAAGGCGTCGATGCGGTAATCGATTTCGTGATCGAGCGCGGGATGCTGCCCATGCGCTGAGTCGATCATGGCGCACATCGCCCGCCCGATGCCGACCATGGCGTCCCCCCGGACGCGGACCGAGGCCGGATCACCCACCCCACGCCTCGCCCGCGCCCGAGGCTTGCCATCGAACGCCGCTGACCGCGGGTGGCTAGCGACGCCATCTGGCATTACACTCGCCCGCGGTTTTCGGAATCTGGAGCCGTCATGTTCTTAGTCGTCGTCTTGCCCCTGATCTTCGTCTTCACTGTCGTGCCGATCCTGATCCTGCTCTATGGCATCACCCGCTGGCAGTCCGAGACCGGAAAGCTTCGTCGCCAGCTGGAGTCGACACGCAGCCAGATCGCCGTGCGCACCTTCGACCCGCAGGAGATCGAGGCACTGCCAACGCCTGTCCGGCGCTACTTTCAGGCCGCGCTCACCCCGAACCAATCCGTCGTCGCGGTGGCGGAGATCGGACAACGGGGCGAGATGCGGCTGAGCCTCGACCGCCAGCGATGGTGGCCCTTCACCGCCGATCAGGTGATCCTGACCGAACACCCAGGCTTCGACTGGGATGCGCGCATCCGCCAGACAGCCGGCGCCCAGGTCTTCGTCCACGACAGCTATGTTGGCGGGGAAGGCTCTTTGAAGGCCGCCCTCTTCGGATTGTTCCGGGTGGCCGAGCAGCGCAACGAGGACAGGATGGCGCAGTCGGAACTCGCCCGCTTCCTGGCCGAGGCGCCCTGGTATCCGACCAAGCTGCTGCCGAGCCAAGGCGTGCAATGGTCAGCCATCGACGAGGATTCGGCCCGCGCGACCCTGACAGATGGCGAGCGACAGGCATCCGCGATCTTCAGCTTCGACGAAGGCGGCATGATCTGCTCAGTGCGCTCGGACGAGCGCTGCCGCAGCGAGAACGGCACACTCACGGCAACGCCGTGGGAAGGCCGCTTTTGGGGCTACGAGGCGCGGACCGGGATGCGCGTTCCCATCCAGGCGGAGGCCGCCTGGATCCTGCCGAGCGGCAGACAGGCCTACTGGCGCGGACGTGTGACGGACATCATCTACAAGTTCGCGCACTGAGCGCCGACGCACTCGGGCAGAGCAGAGCCTGCCCCGCATCGGCCATGAGAATTCGGCCGACGGGGCCAGCTTCGATCAACCCTGCAACTTGCGCTTGAGGATATCGTTGACCTGTTGCGGGTTCGCCTTGCCTTTGCTCGCCTTCATGGCCTGACCGACGAAGAAGCCGAAGACCTTGTCCTTGCCCGCGCGATACTGCTCCACCTGCCCCGGATTCGCGGCGATGATCTCCTCGATCATGGTCTCGATGGCGCCCGTATCCGTGATCTGCTTCAGCCCTTGCGATTCGATGACCTGATCCGCATCACCCTCGCCGTTCCACATCGCCTCGAACACCTGCTTGGCGATCTTGCCGGAGATGGTGCCGTCCTGGATGCGCCGAATGAGCCCGGCGAGCAGACTCGCGGACACCGGACTCGCGCCGATCTCAAGCTCCGCCTTGTTCAACGCCGCCATCAGCTCGCCGCTGACCCAGTTCGCGGCCAGCTTGGGCTCGCCCGCCGCGTGGGCGACCGCCTCGAAGTAGTCCGCGAGCTCCCGACTGGCGGTTAGCAGGCTGGCGTCGTACTCCGACAGCCCGAACTGGGTATGGAAACGCTCCCGCTTGGCGTCCGGAAGCTCGGGCAGATCCGCTGTCGCCGCCTGCAGAAACGCGGCATCGATCTCCAACGGCAGCAGATCCGGGTCTGGGAAGTAGCGGTAGTCGTTCGCCTCCTCCTTGGTCCGCATGGAGCGCGTCTCATCCTTGGCCGCGTCGTAGAGACGGGTCTCCTGAACGACGACTCCACCCCCTTCGATGAGGTCGATCTGACGTTCCACCTCGAACTGGATGGCCTTCTCAAGGAAGCGGAAGGAGTTGAGGTTCTTGATCTCGGCACGCGTGCCGAAGGTCTCCTGGCCGACCGGCCGCACGGAGACGTTGGCATCCATGCGGAAGGAGCCTTCCTGCATGTTGCCGTCGCAGATACCGATGTAGCGGACGATCTGGTGGATCTTCTTGGCGTAAGCGACCGCCTCCTGCGGCGAGCGCATATCCGGCTCGGAGACGATCTCCAGCAACGGCGTCCCGGCCCGATTCAGATCGATGCCGGTGTAGCCGTCGAAATCCTCGTGCAGCGACTTGCCCGCGTCCTCTTCGAGATGCGCCCGAGTAACCCCGATGGTCTTGACGGCGCCGTCATCCAGGACGATCTCCACCTGCCCCTTGCCGACCACCGGCAACTCGTACTGACTGATCTGATAGCCCTTGGGCAGGTCGGGATAGAAGTAGTTCTTGCGCGCGAACACGGAGCGCGGCGCGATCTCCGCCTCGATGGCCTTGCCGAAGCGTACCGCGAGTTTGACGGCCTGCGCGTTGAGCACCGGCAGGACGCCCGGCAGGCCGAGATCGATGGCGCACGCCTGGGTGTTCGGCTCGGCACCGAACGCCGTCGGCGCGCCGGAGAAGATCTTGGATTGGGTCGCGAGCTGGGTGTGGATCTCGAGACCGATGACGGTTTCCCATTGCATAGTGGGCCTGCTGTGTTTCGTGAATGTGAACCGCGAAGGCGCAACGGGCGCGCCACATGCCGGGAAGACGAGGGCACGCCGACGCCGGATCGCGGCGGGGCGCCGCTCCCACCGACCGAGCAGCCTCTCAAAGCGCGTCAGCTTCCATCGGGCGCAATCGCGCAGCTTAGGAACTGCCGATCTTCCGCGTCCTGCCTTGAGCCTGGTGCCGAAGCTCCAGCTTCGACACCCGCGAGACGAAGCTCCGCTTCGCGAGTTCGCGGATCAGCGCCTGGGTCGCGCCCCAATCAAGCGCCGGAAGCCGCCGATGTCGTGAAGCAGAGCTTCATCGCTGAGGTCACGAAGCGGGAGCTTCATGACCAGAAAGGCGGGAAGCAATTGATGGACAGATAATTGATGGACAGATGCCAAGCGGTCGCGCGCTCGTAGTGGCCGTCGGTTGTGGCGCCGCAAGGAGGCCCAACACTCGGCGTCGCATCGGGCCTCGTGCCAACCGACAACCCAGATGTTCATACGGCCACATGGACGGCTCGACGCAGCCATCGGATTCACTCGAATCCCTCGGGCGCCGCCTGATGCCAATGCGTCGCATGCTGGAGCCTGTGCGCCACGTTCAGCAGGCGCGCCTCCTCGAAATAGTTGCCGATGATCTGAAGCCCTACCGGCATCCCCTCGACCGGCGCGACCGGGATGGACATGCCCGGCAGACCGGCGAGGTTGGTCGCGATGGTGTAGATGTCATTCAGGTACATGGCGACCGGGTCGTCCATCTTGGCGCCGAGCGGGAAGGCGGTCGTCGGACTGGTCGGACCCATGATGACATCGACCTGCTCGAAGGCGCGCTTGAAGTCGTCCGCGATGAGCTGACGGATCTTCTGCGCCTTGAGGTAATAGGCATCGTAATAGCCGGCCGAGAGGACATAGGTGCCGATCATGATGCGGCGCTGCACCTCGGCGCCGAAGCCTTCGGCACGACTGCGCTTGTAGAGATCCTCCAGGTCCTTGGGATCATCGCAGCGATGCCCGTATCGCACCCCATCGAAACGCGCCAGGTTGGACGAGCACTCGGCCGGGGCTACAACGTAGTAAACAGGCACGGACAGCGGGCTGTTGGGCAGGCTGATATCGACGACCTCGGCACCGAGCCGTTGATATTCGTCGATCGCCTCCTGGACCGCGCGTGCGACATGCGGATCCAGCCCCTCGCCGAAGTATTCCTTGGGCAAACCGATCCGCAAGCCCTTGATGTCGTCGTCCAGGGCGTCGACATAGTCGGGCACCGGGACATCGGCGCTGGTGGAGTCGCGGCGGTCGAAGCCCGCCATCTCGTCCAGCATGAAGGCCGCGTCGGCGGCGGAGCGGGCCATGACGCCGGCCTGATCGAGCGACGAGGCGAAGGCGATCATGCCCCAGCGCGAGCAACGCCCGTAGGTCGGCTTGATGCCGGTGATGCCGCAGAGCGCGGCGGGCTGGCGGATGGAACCGCCGGTGTCCGTTGCGGTCGCGGCGGCGCAGAGTCGGGCCGCGACCGCCGCGGCCGAGCCGCCGGACGAGCCGCCGGGCACCAGATCCTGATTCCAGGGGTTCCTGACCGGTCCGTAGTAGCTGGTCTCGTTGCTCGACCCCATGGCGAACTCGTCCATGTTGGTCTTGCCGAGCACCACGGCGCCGGCGGCGGCCAGCTTTTCCACCACGGTTGCGTCATAGGGGGCGACGAAGTTGTCGAGCATGCGCGAGCCGCAGCTCGTCCTGAGCCCCTTGGTACAGAAGATGTCCTTGTGGGCGATGGGGATCCCGGTCAGGGGACCGGCATCGCCTGCCTTCAGTGCCTGATCCGCGCGCTCGGCAGCGGCCAGCGCGGACTCCTCCGCAAGGGTGATGAAACTGTTGAGCGCCGGATCCAAGCGCTTGATCCGCTCCAGATAGTGCTTGGTGAGTTCGACGCTGGAATAGGTGCGCAGCCGCAAGTCGGCCGCGAGCTGGGCGATGGATTTGTTCTGCATTATTCGATGACTCTCGGAACCAGGAAGAGCCCGGACTCGGCGAGCGGGGCGTTCGCCTGGAAGAGGTCGCGCTGATTGGGCTCGCTGGGCTCGTCCGGGCGCAGACGCTGGGCCATGTGCAGTGGATGCGCCATCGGCGTCACCTCGGCGGTTTCCACCGCGTCCATTTGCGCGACCAGGTCCAGGATGTTGGAGAGATCAGCGGCGTAGCGCTCGGTCTGCCCGGGTGCGATCGCGAGCCTGGCCAGGTGAGCGATCTTTTCGACATCGGAAGCGTCCAGTGACATTGCCTATCCGCCATGAGACTAAAGCGGCGAAAAATAGCATAGGGGCGCCGGCGGCGAAACTCGCGCAGTCGGTCTAAAGTCGTGTCTTTCAGCGCTTTATCCTTGGACAACCTTGCCGATTCCGGTACGCATTGCTAGATTACCCGCCCAATCATCATGGATCACTTCAGCGGGATCCAGACCGGCCATCTCCTTCGCACGCCGCCAGAAGCCGGCGTTCCTCACCACCCGGAAGGTAGCTATTCAGATGTTCAGAAGCATTCGAGGGATGTTTTCCAACGATCTCTCCATCGATCTTGGAACTGCAAACACCCTGATCTACATCCGCGGCCAGGGAATCGTGCTCAATGAGCCGTCGGTCGTCGCCATCCGCCATGAGAAGACCGGCGGCGGCAAGACGGTGGTGGCGGTCGGTGAGGAGGCGAAGCTGATGCTCGGGCGCACCCCGCAGAACGTGACGGCGATTCGTCCCATGAAGGACGGCGTCATCGCCGACTTCACGGTCACCGAGAAGATGCTGCAGTACTTCATCCATAAGGTCCATGAGACGAGCCTCTTCAAGCCCAGTCCCCGGGTGCTGATCTGCGTCCCCTGCGGCTCGACCCAGGTGGAACGCCGCGCCATCAAGGAATCCGCCGCCGGCGCCGGCGCGCGCGAGGTCTATCTGATCGAGGAGCCCATTTCCGCGGCCATCGGCGCCGGACTGTCCGTGCACGAGCCACGCGGCTGCATGGTCATCGACATCGGCGGCGGCACCTCCGAGGTGGCTGTCATCTCGCTCAATGGCATCGTCTATGCCGAATCCGTGCGGGTGGGCGGCGACACCTTCGACGACGCCATCGTCAATTACGTACGGCGCAATTATGGCACCCAGATCGGCGAAGTCACGGCCGAGCGCGTCAAGCATCGCATTGGCTCGGCCTTCCCGGGCAGCGAGGTGCTGGAGATCGACGTCAAGGGCCGCAGCCTGGCCGAAGGCGTGCCCCGGAGCTTCACGCTCAACAGCAACGAGATCCTGGAGGCGCTGCAGGAGCCGCTCTCGATGATCGTCCAGGCGGTCAAGATGGCGCTGGAGCAGACGCCTCCGGAACTGGGCTCCGACGTCGCGGAGCGCGGCATCGTGTTGACCGGCGGCGGCTCGCTGCTGCGCGATTTCGACCGGCTGATCGAAGAAGAAACGGGGCTGCCCGTCGTCGTCGCCGAAGATCCCCTGACCTGTGTCGCCCGCGGCGGCGGCAAGGCGCTGGAGATGCTCGACGCCCAAGAGATCGGGCTATTCACGACCGAGTAGCGCACGGGCCAGGGCCGAACGGCGTCTCGGCGCCAAGCTTGGCCTGTGAGGCCGCGTCGACTCGAAGATCTCGCTGAGGAATGCCGCTATCAAACCCCTGTTTGCCCGTGGACCATCACCCACCTTCAGAGTGATTCTGGCTGCTCTGGTGGCGCTGGGACTCATCCTTGCCGACCATCGTCAGCAGGATCTGGAGATGGTTCGCTCGGCGCTCTCCGTTGTCACCTACCCGCTACAGCTCGCCGCCGATCAGCCGATCGAACTGATCCGCGCGACCCAGGTGCAATTCGCCTCCACCGACACGCTCAGAACCGAGAACGCGAGCCTCCACCGCGAGAACCTGCTCCTCAAGGCGCGCATTCAGCAGTTCGACGCGCTCGAGGCGGAGAACGCGCGGCTGCGCGACCTGCTTGGCTCCTCGCTGGATCTCGGCGAGCGCGTGGTGATCGCGGAGATCATGGCCGTCGAGCTGGCGCCCTACCGCCAGCAGGTCATGGTGAACAAGGGGACCAAGTCGGGCGTCTTCATCGGGCAACCGGTGCTGGACGCCAACGCCGTGATGGGCCAGGTGATCCGCGCCACCCCATTTTCGTCCATCGTGCTGCTGATCACGGATGCCGACCATGCCCTGCCGGTCGAGGTCAATCGCAATGGTCTCAGGACGATCGCGGCCGGCACGGGTCTGAGCCAGGAGTTGGAGCTGCTCTACATTCCCAAGAACGCCGACATCAAGGTCGACGACCTCCTGGTCACCTCCGGGATGGACGGTCGCTTTCCGGCGGGTTACCCGGTCGCCCGGGTCAAGACCGTCCGACAAGACCCGGACAACCCCTTCACCACGGTCATCGCCGAGCCAACGGCGCGCCTCGACCGCAGCCGGGAAGTCCTGCTGGTGTGGAACCTGAGCGAAACCTCGCGCCAGCAAGCCCTGGCCGCCGACGCACCGCCCGCCGGGGGCGCCGAGTGAGCAGACCACGCGCTAGTTCCGTGAAGAAGCGGCGGACCGGCGGCAAGCTCTGGGCCGCCATGCTGACCCTGACGCTCGCCCTCTACCTCACCATCCTCCCGCTCTCGGCCTGGCCGCTCGACCAGCGTCCGCCTTGGGTCGTGCTGGCGCTGCTGTTCTGGTGCTTCGCCGCACCAGGGCGCGTCGGCGTGCTCGTGGGCTTCTTCACCGGCCTCTTGCTGGACGTGCTGACAGGGACGCTGCTCGGGCAGAATGCGCTGGCCTTGTCGGTCACGGCCTACCTCGCGCTCATCCTGCGCCCCCGGATCCGCATCTTTCCGCTCTGGCAGCAGACCTTCTTCATCTGGCTCATCCTCTTGGTCGAGCGCCTGCTGACCCTCTGGGTGATCGGCGCGACCGGAGAGCCCATGCCGCCCCTGTCCTACTGGACCCCCTCGCTGATCGGGATGCTGCTCTGGCCCTTCATGTCCCTGTTGTTGGATCCCATCGAGCGCCGCCTGGGAGCGGATTGAGCCATGCTGGAAGACAGCCTCGAAGACCGCAGCCGCCAGCAGCGGCTGGTCACGGTGCGGGCCGTTGTCGCCGGGGTCTTCGTCTCCATCGGCCTGGCCCTCATCCTGATGCGCCTGCTGCATCTGCAGTCGACCCTGCATGAGCACTATTCCGTGCTCTCCAAGGACAACAGGGTCAAGATTCAGCCCGTCCCGCCGACGCGCGGACTCATCTTCGACGCCAAGGGGGTCCTGCTCGCGGACAACCACCCCTCGTTCTCGCTGGAGATCACCGTCGAGAAGGTCGCGAACCTCGCGGAGACCATCGACGAGCTGGCCAAGCTGATGCCGATCGACGACAAGGACCGCGCGCGCTTCGAGCGGCTCAAGCGCCAGCGCATGCGCTTTCAGGCGGTCCCCATCCGACTCAATCTCACGCCCGCCGAGGTCGCGCGCTTCGCCGTCGACGGACATCGCTTCCCGGGCGTCGACGTCAACGCCGAGCTGATCCGCACTTATCCCAAGAGCGAGCTGACGGCCCATGTGCTGGGTTACGTCGGCCGCATCAACGAGAGGGAGCTGGCGAGCATCGACAAGGGCGACTATGCCGGCACCAACTTCATCGGCAAGGGTGGTGTCGAGAAGGCCCACGAGGAGGTGCTGCACGGGCGGGTCGGTTATCAGCAGGTGGAGGTCAACGCGCGCGGTCGCATCCTGCGCACGCTCGAAAGTACCCCACCCGTGCCCGGCCGGGACCTCTACCTCTATCTCGACATCGCCCTGCAGCAGGCGGCGACCGAGGCGCTCGGCGACCGCCGCGGCGCGGTGGTGGCCATCGATCCGCGCAACGGCGGCGTGCTGGCGCTGGTCAGCAACCCGAGCTTCGATCCCAACCTCTTCGTCGAGGGCATCAGTCAGGCCGACTACGACGCACTGCTCCACTCGCCGGACAAGCCGCTCTACAACCGCGCCGTGCGCGGCCAGTACCCGCCGGGCTCCACGGTCAAGCCCTTCGTCGCCATGGGTGGGCTCGCCGCGGGCGTCACCACCCCCAAGAAGGGGACTTACTGCCCAGGCTCCTTCAGCCTGCCCGGCCAGAGCCACCGCTTTCGCTGCTGGCGCCGCAGTGGCCATGGCACGGTCAACATGGAGCAGGCGATCGTGCAGTCCTGCGACGTCTACTTCTACTCGTTGGCGAACCAGATGGGCATCGATCGGCTACACGACCGCCTGGCCGACTTCGGGTTCGGCGAGCGCACTGGGGTCGATGTCTCCGGCGAGCAGCCCGGACTGCTGCCCTCGCGGGAGTGGAAGGAGCGCGTGCGCAAGCAGACCTGGTATCCCGGCGAAACGCTGATCGTGGGAATCGGCCAGGGCGCCTTTCTGGCGACCCCCATCCAGCTCGCCGCCGCGACGGCGGCCATGGCCAACCATGGCCACTACATCCAACCGCGGCTCGCCTATGCCAGCCGCATCCCCGGCGCGCCCACCGCGCAGAAGCTCCCCGAGGTGAACCGGCAGATCGACGTCGGCAACCCCGGGTATTGGGATCTGATCATCGGCTACATGGCCCAGGTGGTGGAAAGCGGGCGCGGGACGGCGAAACGGATTCGCTCGAAGGACTACCGCATCGCCGGCAAGACGGGTACGGCGCAGGTCTTCACCGTCGGGCAGAAGGAGTCCTACAGCGCCTCCAAGACACCGGAGCGCATGCGCGACCATGCGCTCTTCATCGCCTTCGCGCCGGTCGAGGATCCGCGCATCGCCGTCGCGGTCATCGTCGAGAATGGTGGGCATGGGGGCTCGACCGCCGCGCCCGTGGCCCGCCAGGTGCTGGATGCACACCTGGGCGGATCCAAGCTGTCGGAGATCGGAGGCGAGGAGCATGGCGATTAACCCCTTTTCCTCCCGCATGGATTGGGACGTGCGGCCGGCCGAGCCGGGTTTGCTGCGCCGGCTGCACATCGACGTCCCCTTGCTGATGGGACTCCTGGCGCTCTGCGGCTTCGGCCTCATGGTGCTCTACAGCGCGAGCGATCAGGATCCGCAGACCGTCGAGCGGCAGTTGTTGCGGCTCGGCATCGCCTTCGGCTTCATGCTCCTCATCGCCCAGATCCCACCGGCCAGTCTGCGTCGGTGGTCGTTCAGCCTCTACGCGATCGGCGTGCTCATGCTGATCGCGGTCTTGCTCTTCGGCTCGGTCGGAAAGGGCGCCCAGCGCTGGCTCGACTTCGGCGTCGTGCGCTTCCAGCCCTCCGAACTCCTGAAGCTCGCCGTGCCCATGACGACCGCCTGGGTGCTGGCACTCAGGCCCTTGCCGCCGCGAACGCTGAGCATTCTGCTGGCGATCATGCTGACCCTGCTCCCGGTGGTGCTCATCGCCAAACAGCCGGACCTCGGCACCTCGCTGCTGGTCGCGAGCGCCGGCATCCTGGTGCTCTTCATCGCCGGACTCAGCTGGCGCATGATCATCGGCCTGGCCATCATCGCCGCGGCCGTCGCGCCCTTGGTCTGGTTCGGCATGCACGGCTATCAGCGCGCGCGTGTCATGACCTTTCTCAACCCGGAGTCCGACCCCCTCGGTACCGGCTACCACATCATCCAGTCCCAAATCGCCATCGGCTCCGGCGGCATCTCCGGCAAGGGCTGGCTGAACGGGACCCAGTCACACCTGGAGTTCCTGCCCGAGCGGCACACCGACTTCATCTTCGCGGTCATCGGGGAGGAGTTCGGCTTCACCGGCATCCTCGCCCTGCTCGGGCTCTACCTCTTCATCATCGTGCGCGGACTCTTCATCGCCGCGCGTGCCCAGGAGAACTACGATCGGCTGCTGGCGGGCGGTCTGACACTGGTCTTCTTCGTCTATCTCTTCGTCAACACCGGCATGGTCACGGGCCTGCTCCCGGTGGTCGGCGTGCCCCTACCGCTCGTCAGCTATGGGGGCACATCCATGGTCACCCTCATGGCGGGTTTCGGGATGCTCATGTCGATCGAGACACACAAGGGCAAGAAATAGCCTGGGAATTTGAAGAGCTTTGCGCCTATACTGCAGGCAACTCATGAGGTATGAGGCATCCGCGGAGCCGCCATGCTCACCCTTCGTCTCTCACTCGTTCTGCTCGCCCTGACGGCAGCGAGCGCCGACGCCGCACCCGAGACCTACCGTCAGGGGGCCGAGCGATTCATTGCCGACATGACCGCGAAGCACGGTTTCGACCCCAAGGTGCTCGCGGACCTGCTCGGGCAGGCCACGTATCGTCAGAGCATCATCGATGCCATGAACCGCCCTTACGAGGGCAAACCTTGGCGGGACTACCGCAGGCTCTTCCTGACACCCGAGCGCATCCAAGGCGGCGCGGCCTTCTGGACGGAGAACGCGGACGCCTTGAGCCGCGCCGAGGCCGACTATGGCGTCAAACCCGAGATCATCGTCGCCATCATTGGGGTCGAGACGAGCTACGGTGCCAACCTCGGCAGCCACCGCGCCCTGGATGCCCTGACGACACTTGGTTTCGCCTACCCCAAGCGCGCGGATTTCTTCCGCTCCGAGCTGGAGGCATTCCTGCTCCTCGCCCGCGAGGAAGACCTTTCGCCGGTCGAGGTTCGCGGCTCCTACGCCGGCGCATTCGGCAAGCCACAGTTCATTTCCTCCAGCTACCGGGCCTATGCGGTGGACTACGACACCGACGGCCGGCGCGATCTCTGGCGCAGCAATGCCGACGTCGTCGGCAGCGTGGCCAACTACTTCAAGCAGCACGGCTGGCGTAGTGGGGAGTCAGTCGCCTTTCCCGCGCGCCTCGCCCCCGAGTTCCAGGGTGCCGTGGAGGTCGCGGAGAAGCGCCCACTGAAGCCGAGTCTGACGCTCGAAGCCTTGCAGGAAAGCGGCGTCGCCTGGGATGCGAGCGTGCCGGATTCCTCGGCCCCCGCCGTCTTGATCCTGCTCGATGGCGTTGAAACGGAGCACTGGGTCGGCCTCCAGAACTTCTATGTCATCACCCGATACAACCACAGCAATCTCTACGCCATGGCGGTCCACCAGCTGAGCCAAGCCATCCGGGCCGCCCACGCCAAGGCTCGCTGAGTCACAAGGCTCAAAGGCTCAAAGGCTCAAAGGCTCGCTGAGTCACAAGGCTCGCTGAGTCACAAGGCTCGCTGAGTCACGGCGACTCCGCTCAACACAGGGTTTCCAAGAGGGGCACAACCCATGCGCAACGTCCTTTCGCTCGATGCCGTTCCGACATGCACCCGGCCCACGGCCTTCCTCGGATTGCGCTGTCCTCCCTGGCTCGCGATCGTCAGCGTGATGCTCCTGCTCACAGGTTGCGCCAGCCAGGGCAAACGGCTTGTCGACGGCGACGCAATCCCGCCGGAGATCGCCCGGGTCCCGGACGCCGTCCCCAAGGTGGAGCCGCTGTCCAGATCCGGCAACCCAGACTCATACGTCGTCTTCGGCAAGCGCTACTACCCCAAGAAGGACAGCCATGGGCACGTCGAGCGCGGGTTCGCCTCCTGGTACGGCGAGCCCTTCCACGGGCGCAAGACCAGCTCGGGCGAGATCTACGACATGCACGCCATGACGGCCGCGCACAAGACGCTCCCGCTGCCCACCTATGCGCGGGTCACCAACGTGGAGAACGGGCGCAGCGTAGTCGTCCGCATCAATGACCGCGGACCCTTCCACGGCCCGCGCGTCATCGACCTCTCCTACACCGCCGCGGTCAAGCTCGGCGTGGTGAAGAAAGGCACCGCAAAGGTCGAGATCAAGGCGATCGATCCCAGGCGGGACAACGCCGACACCGGCCCCTTCCTGGCGAGCCAGGAAGCCTCGCGGCCTGCGCGGGCCAAGACGGCGTCCGCGGCGAGCGCCGCCGACGAGCGCCGCCGGAGCCCGCGGACGCAAGCCAAGACCACTCTGGAACAACCGCCAACGGTCGCGCACACCCCCTCGCGACCACGAACGGCGCGCGCATTGGCCTCCAGCGAGCGTCCCTGGACACCCAGCCAAGGGGGGCGCACAGGCTATCTGCAGGTCGGCGCCTTCGGCGATCAGAGAAATGCCGAGCGGCTGCGCGAGCGCCTGGCGAGCCAGTTGAGCACGAGCGGGGTCGAGATCCTCGAGCCGGGGCAATCCGGTCAGGCGCTCTACAAGGTGCGTGTTGGGCCGCTCGCGTCGGAGCAAGATGCGCAACGCATCTCGAAACAGCTCACGGGGCTCGGCGTCGGCAACCCACGTCTCATCTGGAACTGATGGGCTGATGGTCTGAGACATTGGTGCCAAATCCCAGGCGGGAGGGGTAGAATGCGTGCGCAAACGACCTCGCCATCCCGCTCCCACCGGACCCCATCATGAAGTCTGTATTGAAGCTGTCCCTGTTCTGGTTTTTCCTGTGCGCCGCCCCGCTCCTCGCCCTGGCCGCACAGCCGACGCCAGCGCCGCCCGAACTGGAGGCGAAGGGTTTTCTCCTGATCGATTTCGACAGTGGAAAGGTCCTGACGGAGAAGAACGCCGACGAGCTGCTCGAGCCCGCGAGCCTCACCAAGATCATGACGGCCTATGTCGTGTTTCGTGAGATCGCCGCCGGACATGTGCGCCTGACCGACATGGTCACGATCAGCGAGAAGGCTTGGCGAACCGGCGGATCGCGCATGTTCATCGAGGTCGGTACCCAGGTCAGCGTCGAGAATCTCCTCAAGGGCATGATCATCCAGTCCGGCAACGACGCCAGCGTCGCCCTGGCCGAGCATGTCGCGGGCAGCGTCGAGACATTCGCCAATCTCATGAACGCGAATGCCAAACGACTCGGCATGTCGAACAGTCATTTCACCAACCCCAATGGTCTTCCCGATCCAGAGCTCTATACCACGGCGCGTGACATGGCGCGGGTCACCTTGGCGCTGATTCGCGAGTTCCCGGATTACTACGGCTGGTACAAGACGCAGGAATTCACCTACAACGACATCACGCAGCCCAATCGCAATCCACTGCTGAAACGCGACCCCGCCGCGGACGGCGTCAAGACCGGCTACACCAAGGCCGCCGGCTACTGCCTCATCGGCTCGGCCAAGCGCGACAACATGCGCCTGGTCTCGGTCGTCATGGGCACGGCCAGCCCCAACGCCCGCGCGGAGGCCAGCCTGGCCCTGCTCAACTACGGCTTCCGCTTCTACGAGAGCCATCAGCTGTTCGCCTCCGGTCAACCCATCGAGAGCCTGCGAGTCTGGTACGGCGAGCAGGAGAACCTGCCCGTTGGCCCCAGCCTGAACGTGGTCGCCACCATCCCGCGCGGCAACTATGACAAGCTGAACGCCCGGCTGGAGAAGACCTCTGAGTTGAATGCGCCGATCGCCAAGGGCGAGCAAGTCGGCGATGTCGTCGTCACCATGGGCGACGAAGAAGTCATCCGCGTCCCGCTCGTCGCCCTCCAGGATGTGCCCGAGGGCGGTCTCTGGCGCAAGGCCAAGGACAGTGTGCTACAAATGTTCTGAGGTCACCCGACCTCTCCCGATCCCAACGGCCGAGCTAGGAGTCTGAGGTGAGCGAGGTCTATCTGAACGGTGCGTTCCTGCGTCCAGAGGAAGCCAAGGTTTCGGTCATGGACCGCGGCTTTCTCTTCGGCGACGGTGTCTATGAAGTCATCCCAAGCTATGGCGGCTATTTCCTCAGGCTTGAGCAGCATCTGAACCGGTTCGATGCCAGCCTGGCCGCCATTCGCCTGGACAATCCGCTGTCCCGCGAGGAGTGGCGCACCTTGCTCAGGCGGCTGATTGGCACCCCACCCGCGGCGGATCAGGCCGTCTATCTGCAAGTCACCCGCGGCGCGCCCGGCAGTCGCGACCACCTCTGCCCGGCCGGCACCCAGCCAACGGTGTTCGCGAGCGCTAGCCCCATCAAGCCGCGCCGGCCCGAGATCGCACAGGACGGCGTCGCCTGCATCACGCGGCCGGACATCCGCTGGCAACGCTGCGAGATCAAGTCCATTTCGCTCGTTGCGGCGGTCATGATGCGCCGCGAGGCTGAGGAAGAAGGCGCGCTGGAGACCATCATGCACCGCGCGGGCCTGGTCACGGAGGGCGCGGTCTCGAATGTCTTCGTCGTCAAGAATGAGGCCCTCATGACCCCGCCGAACAGCCACCTGCTGTTGCCCGGCATCACGCGCGGGCTGGCCCTGCTATTGGCGGAGGAGCACGGAATTCGCTACCTGGAAGAGCCGATCCTGCTGGAAACCTTGCGCGGCGCCGATGAGATCTGGCTCAGCAGCTCGACCCGCGAGGTGCTGCCCGTCACCCGGCTGGACGGGCGACCCGTCGGCGATGGCCGCCCCGGACAGCTCTGGCAGCGCATGGACAGGCTCTATCAGGCGCACAAGGAGCAGGTGAGGAACGGCCATGTCTGACACTCCGACGACCCTGCTCGAATTCCCCTGCCGCTTCCCGATCAAGGCCATGGGGCCGGCCGAGAGCGGACTGGAAGACGTGGTGGTGGAGATCGTCGAGCGTCACGCGCCCGGCGTCGATGAGGCTGCGATCCGTGTGCGGTCGAGCCGTGGCGGAAAATGGATCGCGATCACAATCGTGATCGAGGCACAGAGTAAGCCGCAGCTGGATGCCATCTACCGGGAGTTGAGCGCGCACGAGCTCGTGGCCTGGGCGCTGTGAGCGGGGGGCGCACAGACGACCAAACGCCTTTCCTCCTGAGACGCCTGCAGGGACTGCAAGACTATCGCGCCACCTTGGAGGCCATGCGCTCATTCACCGATGGGCGCGGGGAGGAGACCCCGGATGAACTTTGGCTGCTCGAGCACCCACCGGTCTTCACCTTGGGGCAGGCTGCGCGGCGCGAGCACCTGCTCGATCCGGGCGACATCCCCGTCATCCAGGTCGACCGCGGCGGACAGGTGACCTATCACGGACCGGGCCAGCTCATCGCCTACCTGATGCTCGACCTGCGACGAATCGGGCTGGGGGTGAAGCGCCTCGTCAGCATGCTGGAGCAATCCGCGATCGACGTCCTTGGCGGCTATGGCATCGAGGCCGCACGGCGAACGGACGCCCCCGGCGTCTACGTCGCGGGGGCCAAGATCGCCTCACTCGGGCTGCGCGTGCGCAACGGTTGCTGCTACCACGGACTCGCGATCAACGTCGCGATGGATCTGGAGCCCTTTCGCCGTATCAACCCCTGCGGCTATGCCGGGCTCGCCATGACGCAACTCTCCGACTTCGTCGCGGGCGTGTCGGTCGCGGACACCGGCCATGCGCTGACGCAGACCCTCGTACAGGCCTTCAATGCGAAGGCGGTCCAGCGATCAGAGCCGCTCGACAGGCCATGATCCCGCCTGTCGATCCGGCGCCGCGTGCTCAGCAGCATTCATCCTCGATCTGATCGAGCAGGCTCAGACCTGCTTCGAGCCCGTGATGCTCGAAGAGCTCGCGGATGTAATTGACCTGGCTCCCGACGAAGAAGAGCGCGTCTTGCCCAATGCCCGTGATCTCGGGAAGCTTGCGCTCGAAGTACGGCTGCCACGCCGATGGACACTCGACCTCGCCGAGACACTCGCGGATCAGGCTGAGGATTCGCTCGGCACAGGCGTCGCACTCGATGCCTTCAAAACTGATGTAGCGGTCGGTCTTCGGGGCGGCGGACTGCACCTCTGGCACCTCTTCAAAACCATTGATCATGGAAGGAGCCGCCAGCATCCAGCCGCCGGCTCAACGTATCCTCTTACCAGCTGTCTTCCGATGGGACGCCCATCATCGAGCAGCTGAACCTGCGCTGGCATCCTGGCGCCGCACATGCGTGGCAGCGCCTGCTCGCGCCCGGAAAGGGGCCGCGCCACCGGGGTGAGTGTCAGGGATCCGACAATCGCATCCGAGATGCAGGGTTCTCGACCGGCAAGGCCGCACCCACTGAATACCCAACCCCTTGAAGCGACTCACCTTCTTTCCGGTGCGAGCCGACATCCGCCAATCGCCAGGGGTTTAAGCACAAGGCGGGCCAGAAAACGGCCAGCACCCTGCCATCACATCAGGCAGGGTGCTGGCCGCCGCATCGAGGCTAGGGCACCCCGGCAACCGGACGCATCTCTTTGTCGCAGGTGCCACCGACGCTCACGGCGCGCTTAGAGCCACCGCCACGGCAGGACTCGCCGCGATCGGACACGCGGCAGTTGATCTCGACCGGCTTGCCCGAGCGCAGCCAGCTCGGCGTCTTGCGGTAACGCCCCGCCCCACCCGAGCGGCAACCGCTCGGAATGCCGTAGGCCGGACAGGAGCCGGGGTCTCGCAAGGAGACCTTGCGGGCATCGACCAGGAAGCCCGGATAGTTGTCTCTGATGCTCACGATGTCACGATCCGGTGCCTCTTCGAAGAGAAACTCCCTGAAGGCATAGCCGCTCCCGGACTTGGAGCCGATCTGAACGCGGGTATTGGCGATGAGCGCATAGTCCGTCCCGTTGCGGGCGACCGCCCCCGTCATGTACTCGACCCGATCATGATGCGGGAAGCACTTGCCCATCGCCGGCGCATGGTAGTAGTGGCGCATGGCGGTGAGATCCGAGAGGCGATTGCCAGGGAAGACGTCGCGCAGATCTGACGTGCTGCCGAAGAGGATGCGCTCGGCGTCCGGCTCCGTCTGCGCGTACATCGCCTGGATCTTGGCGTAGTAGTCATTGCTGGCCAGATCGGGCCTGAGGAAACAGGAGGTCAGCCCCGAGATCTGCGTCAGATACTCGTCCCAGATGTTGTATTGCGAGACGGACGAGGAAACGCCCTGGAAGTCGCCGGGGAAGGAGCAGCCCTGTCCGCGCTGGCACTGCCCGATGGCACGGTTGCGGATGGACAGCACGATGACGTTGCGCTCGCAGGCACCATAGGCGTTGCAGCCGCGACCGAGATGACCTTCGTAGAGCGCCGTGCGCATGGCGTAGTCCAGATGCTTGGCGCGGGCGAGCGTCGTCGCGGAACCGAGGTCCGAGCGTTTCCGGATGAAGGACTCCCAGGCGCTCTCCAGCGCGGGCCGACGGCGCGTCAGCCGACGGTTCGCCGCCTCGCAGTCGGAGGAGGCATGAAAGGCTCGGACGATGCGGTCCAACTGGCTCGCGCCGGCACTCGTCCCTGCCCGGCCGGTCGGCGGCGGATCGAAGAAGGGCGCCTTCTCCAGCGCATAGAGGTTACGGACGTTGATGACGTTGCGCACAGTCGCGGGGCAGTGATGATTGCGCACCATCTTGCCTTTGCGGGCCGACACCGCGCGCTTGAAGACATCGGTCGATGACCGCGAGGCGTCTCTGGGGTCGACAACCACCTCGAAGCCAACATAGGGCGTACCGCTCTTATCGGTCAGAGCGGCGCCATTGCGGATCACCAGACAGGGAATGACGGAGGTGCCTTGAGTCAGGGTCCCGGCACGCGAGGCGGTGCCGGATCTCGCGAAACGGTCGGCATCGTAATAGGGAACCTCCATTGGGCCGTTGAACTGATAGACCGTCATCACGGGTGTCGCCGGAATCGCGGGCCAGACGTTCGTCGACAGAAGCAGCGCGAGCGCGCCGAACACTTTACGCATAGCAGAATTTCCTTCTTGGCAGGCGTTTCTTGGTCGCGACTAGGCTAGGGCAAGTGCGCCATCGAATCCACCGGCCGTGCCGGCTCGGCACGGCGAAACCGTTCTACCGCAGATTGACTCGCCGTAGTGGGATTTACCTTCGATTCTGTACAGGCCCCAGCGTTTGACTCAAACTGCGCGCCAGGATTGGTTGGCGAGGCAGCGCGACGCACG
>NZ_NRRF01000057.1 GCF_016583565.1 Thiocystis violacea
GCAATGCGCTGGGCGGGCGCGAGCATCGCCTCGCCGAGTCCCGTGGGCAGAGCGCCGCGCCCCTGCCGGACAAGGCGTTGGTGGTGTTCGAGCCGGCGCTGGAGGTGATCACCTGGATGATCCCGCCCATACCCAAGAGCGCGCCATGCTCGCGCGTCTTGATGGCGCGATCGAGGCGGGGGATCTGTGGATCGCCGATCGTATCGTGACCTTCACAGCCATGGGGCGCAGATGCCAAGTCGATCGCCATCGATTACCTGCTGGAGATCTGGACCCGATGGGGGCTTTGGTTCGACTCCCAGGCGCTGTGGGATTGCCGTGTGCTTCTCCAAACCTTGGGAGCCGACCTCGATTGTGACGATGTCGCCCGCTTGGAGCCTTGGATGCTCGATCATTGGGAGCGATGGAATCCCTGGGATTCAGTAGATGGATCCGACAGGTCCGACAGCCGTTTCCGAGAGGCGCAATGGCATCGTTCGAAGCTGGGGATTCGCCAACTCTCGCTTTTGAGCGCCCTTCCGGATGCGAAGCTTTCTCCCATTGGTCGCCGCCGCTTGCGCGAGTTGGAACGCAAGGCGCGATCGATCGGATGGAGGCTGGAGGCCCCTCGGGGCACCCGTGGCGGGACGGTCATTTCTCCACTCCCGCAACAGGCGACGGAGCGAATGAGCGACGCCCGATGGTTGTCCGCGATTCGCGGGTATCGAGACGATTCGGGTAAGCAGTGGCTTGACAACTGCGTTCTCGGTGGCGCCAGACAGCTTGCCGGGGTACTCGAAGAGCGGACCAAGGTGCAGCCTGAACGTTTCGCCAGGCTCCTGCTCACAGTGCCGGAAGACGCCACCGAAGCGTACTACGAGGCGATCGTTCGTGGTCTGAAGGACGATGCCCTGCCGCTGGACCTCTTGGCTCGGGTCGCAGAGCGTGTGCATGATCGCCCTGGTCGTCCCCACGGACGTTGGCTTGCTCAGACCATTGCCAGTCATGGAGGCAGTCAGCTTTCGCCGGACCTGCTCGACATGATCGCCTGGTACGCGACCGAGGCATCGGACCCGGCGGAGGAGGGTTGGCGCAGCGATACGGCGGGTCAGGAGTCTGCTTTTGGCGGCGATCCCCGTTTTCACGGCATCAACAGCGTTCGAGGCAGCGCAGCGCAGGTGATCGCGACACTCATCGCCCAGGATGTCGCCTACTGGGAGTACTTCACGCCAGTCTTGGAGCCTATGGTCGATGATCCGTCGGTTGCCGTACGGACCTGCGTGGCCGATGCCTGTATCCAGGTACTGAGATACGACCGTCCGCGCGCGATCCGGCTCTTCCTGCGGCTTTGCGACAGTGACGACATCTTGCTCACCGCCCGATCGATCGAGGATTTCATTTACTACACAGCGACTAAAGAACTCGAATCGATTCGGCCTATCCTTGAGCGCATGCTGGAATCGCCCCAAGCGGCGGCGAGGCAGGCGGCTTCCAGGCAGGCTACCTTGGCTGCTTTGTCGCTCGAAGAGGCGCGACCTCTGGCAGATACCGCGCTCAACGGCGACGCTGAAATGCGCCAAGGCGTCGCCGAAGTACTGGCGTTCAACGTTCAACGTGCTGTCAGCGCCTGACCAGCGCTACGCTCAGTCACGCCTCATTGGGTTATTCGCAGATCCGGATGCCGCAGTGCAACGAAGTGCTGGCGACTGGACGGAGCGGCTCAAGGACGCAACGGATGACGAGTCGCTTGCCGAGCTGCTGACGGCATACATCGAGAGTCCCGCATTCGCGCTGACCGTGAGCGGTTTCTTCGGGAGACTTGACAGGGCGGCATGCGTATCACCCTACCTCCTGTTTCGCGCTGGGCGACGATTTGTCGATGCAGTCGGAACCGATGCCGGCAACATCGCTGGTACGAACGCTCATGCCGCCATGACACTGAGTGAGCTGATCTTGCGTGCCTACCGTCAGGCCGAGAACGCTCCGGACCTGCGCCGAGAGTGCCTGGACCTGTTCGACCGGCTGTTGGAAGCGGGCGGTTACGGCGCCGACAAGGCTGTCGAGGCATTCAGCCGATGAGGGTTCTGCGAGGGGCGCGCGCAGTCCACGAGCCAGACAATTGCAGTCGGCTCGCCGTTCGGCGGCCATCATCCGCGCCTGGAACATAGCGGATCCGGTTGCCGATCCTGACTACTTACTCCGGATCCTAAGCGTCTGTCAGCAACCCGTCGCCATGGCCTGAAGCTGGCTCCAGCTCAGGAAAAGTCTGTAGTTGTGACCAGGAAGCGGGCAGAAATCCCAGCGCTGGTAGAACCTCAGTGCCTTGTCGTCGATGCAGTCGAGGATCACGGCGACGAAGGGAAAGATCTGGCCGGCGTCGTAGCTATCTCTCAGTGCCTGGGCGAGGAGGCGGCGCCCATGACCTTGACCCTGATCGCCCTCGCGAACCCCAAGCCAGGCCAGGACGGCCACCGGTAGATTGCGCCGCGGCAGGCGTCGGAAGAGCTTCGGCGGCAGGTCGGCGAAATCGACTTGCGCGGTCGCAAGCGTATAAAACCCGGCAATGGCCCCGACCGGATCGATCAGGACCTTGGTTGCTGAAAGGTGCTTTTCTTGATTCTGCAGCGCCTTGTTCGCCAGCCAATCATCGACCTCCTCCTGGCCGCTGTGGAATGCAGACCTTGGTGGGTGATCCCGCCGCAGTGGCTCGATGCGGTATCCGGGAGGTAAACGGACGGCGGTCATTCGCCGCGCATCAGTCCGCCGAGTGCCTGCTGCGCTGCGGTGAGGGCTGTCGGCTCCTGTAGCGCCTGCCAGAATTCCTGCTGCTCGGCCGGCGTCAAGGCAATGACCTGCTGCTCCGCGGCCTGGATCTCGCGACGGGCTTGGGCGACCACGACCGAGCGGACGTAGTCGCTCAGACTGACATGGCGCATCTCCGCCGCACGTACGACGAACGTCTTGCTGTCCGGGTCGAGGCGGACCATGAGGTTGGTGGACGCGTGGGCCATGAAGAAGTCACCATGCTGACGATGTGATGCGGAAACGTATAACGCTTTGCAGTACGTTGCAAGGAATCAAGGTCCGACCGGGTCCGGTGGCCGCAAGTCTCATAAGATCACCTGGCGTGCACAGGTACTTGCTTTCCGAGATTGTGTGCAGGCCGACTCTGCAGTTCGGTGGCCGGTCGCTGGTTGTCGGTTTCCGGCGCTCAATCTTGCTCCGGCACACCTCCACTTTCCCCGTGTAATGCCGATTTTTGTTACATCCCTCGCAAAGCCCGGATACGCTGATCAGACGGGCATGTAACACCATGTGGAGGGAGTATTTCTGTCCGGGTGTAAACAAGCGCGAGCACGCCCCTTCGATCGGGCCCGCCAAGACGGTGGGCCCGATCACGCGAACGCGTCGCCTGCAGTCTTGCCCGAAGAGCGCGCCGGTGATGCTGCGCGAGAGACAGAGCGCGGTCGGTCGGCTGGTCCGAGCGCCCGCGACGGCGTCGCGTCATTCAGCGAGCGTCCGCCTTGGGTCTTCGAGGTTCCGGGAGCTGCTTTTCTGCGTGGCTGCTGAGGCGCAGGTAGAGGGCGAGCGAGACCATCATGAGGGAGACGATGCCAAGGAGGAAGGCCGGATAGACGAGCAGGGAGAGATCCTGGCTGCCCGCGCCGAGGACGAAAATCAGGGCCTCCAGCGTCACGGCGATAATGATGATCACGAAGAACTTCGTCAGCGTCTCGCGCGCCTCGGTCGCTGAGCGCAGCTCGCGGTCGCGCAGCACCTCCTCTTCCATCAGATACTTGGCGACGTCGAAGACAGCCAGCGACACCACCACCAGACCGATGCCGTCGAGCATGGCGTACTTGAGCGGTTCGCTGGCCTCCGCGGCGTGCCAGACATCGAATCCGGCGACGGCGATCATCGCGAGACTGATCGCCGTCAGGGCAAGGCTGGCGAGACCGTAGAGGATCCGCGTCAGTAGGTGATAGGTCGAGGTCAGTCCTTTCATCATCTCAGTGCTCGAAATCGATGGCATCAACGTCCGGCGCTCGCGCGACGATCGCGGCCGCGGCGTGGCCGCGCCACCGCATGCGTCGGCGGGTCGGTGAGGCGTCGCCGAGGCTGTTGGAAGCGGTCAGCGCTCATCCTGGGCGGGTGGGGGGCAGGCGGAATGGGCAAAGACCCTTGCCCTTGCCCATGGGTCTCGTTCAGGGCTCGAAGGGTGCGCCGCGGTTGAAGTTCGTGGCGGCGAAGTCCCAGTTCACGAGCTGCCAGAAGGCATCGATGTAGTCCTTCTTCTGGTTGCGGTAGTCGACGTAGTAGGCATGCTCCCAGATGTCGCAGGTCAGGATCGGCAGCTTGCCATCGGTGATCGGGTTGCCCGCGTTACCGCGGGACTCGACGCTGAGCGTGCCGTCACTGTCTCTAGCGAGCCAAACCCAGCCCGAGCCGAACAGCGTCGTCAACTGACTCGAGAATTCCTGACGCAAGGCATCGGCGCCGCCGAAGTCCCGGTCGATCGCGGCCGCCAGATCGCCTCGAGGATCGCCGCCGCCGTCCGGGCGAAGGCAATTCCAGAAAAAGGCATGGTTCCAAGCCTGGGCGGCGTTGTTGAAGATGCCCCCGTGGGCCTGGGCCACGATGTCGGACAGGGCCGCGTCGCCGAACACCGTTCCTTTGATCAGGGCATTGAGCTTGTCCACATAGGTCGCGTGGTGCTTGCCGTGATGCAGCGACAGGGTTTCGCTGGACATGCGTGGCTCGAGGGCGTCCGCGGGGTAGGGGAGATCGGGCAGGCGATGTGACATGAGGCGGCCTCCTAAGGGTGTTGGTCGAGGGTTCACGGCGACGCTGCGCGAGCGGTGTGCTCACTCGGTGGCTCGGTCGGAACTCGTCGCGAAGATCCGGTGCGCTTTGCACTGAATCGCTTGAGTAGACGCAAGAGGTGCGCCAGCCGTTGGTGGGCGATGCCGACGGCACCGGACTTGCGGCGGCGCGCCCACGAGAAGCGCATGGCCACGGTGTCCGCCGATACGGGTGTCGTGATGCTCCCTGGACAACGGCAAGGCGTCGGGGCAAAACCACAGCCGGCGGTGCAAAGGCCCCACTGCCCTCGCCGTGGAGCGTCAGTCCTGCGGACCGGTCTCCGGGCCGGCTTGGTTGGCATGTGGTGTGCGTCGGTTTGAGGGGGCTCTGGGGAGCCCTCTGCATTCCGGTTCTTGCGCCATCTGGAGTCGATCCTTGCCCGGACCGCGAATGTCATTTGAACGCTTGCGTGCGGCACGATGCGCAGACGCGATCGGATCGGAATCCGCACGCGCATGACGGAGAACACCATGATGACGAACATCTACCTGAGGGCGCGGACGTTCGGAAAGGTCCGCCGGCTTATCGACGAACTCTTGGGCGAGGGCGTCGAGCCGGCGCGGATCTGCGTCCATGCCGCGGGCAAGCCGCGAGAGGCCGATCTCGCAGTGACGCTGATCATCCATCGGACGTGGGCGCGGGCGCTGGTCGAAGGCGGCATCCTTGGCGCCCTGTTCGCCAGTCCGATCACTGCCGCGCTGTGGCTGATCGGCGACGTCCCATTCGCTGTGTCGGTGTTCGTCCTTGGGGCGGGCGTGGGCGGCGTGTTCGCCGCGCTGCGAGCCAGAATCGCCAATCGCGACATTGCGCCGCAGTTCAACGCCTTGCGCCGTGGCGAGTTGCTGCTCGTTCTTGCTGGCGATCACGCCGCCATCGGCGCGATCCAAGACCGGATCAAGGCGCGCCATCCCGAGGTTGCGGTGCTGGGATCGGACCCCGCCGGAACCCCACCGTTTCCCTGAGGCCAGCCATCTCAGTCGCCCGTCCTCCGGGCGTCATCCTCGCGCGATCTCCTCATCACAGTAGTGGACGTCCGTCCAGCAGCGCGGCAGCGGTTCGCCGGATGGGAAGACCAGGGCGGTCTTCGGAAAGGACTCCGGCTCCTGCGCCTCCTCGCCCTGGTGGAAACGTCCGATCACCTCCGCGTGCAGCGGGTTGATCAGATCGGTCAGCGCGAGAACCTCGATCAGTTTCCCGTTCTCTCGGTGTTGAATAAACATCTTACCTCCGGCGATCTGAAGCGAAGCGATGCGCGGCCCGCGCGACGCCCGGGCCGCCGACCCTCAATAGCCCTTCTCGCGTTCCGCGGACTTCTCGAGACCACCGCCGGCGGCCCCGAGGTCTTCGCCGACGCCGGCCATGGTGTTACAGCCGGTCAGCGCGATCGTCAGCGGGAACAGCAGCAAGAGCAACCAGGTCGATTGGGTGATGACATGCCTCATGATGTCTTTCCTCCACGCACGGATACTGGTGTGTCGTAGCGGCTTTGCGGTCGGCTTCCCGGCCAACCCCAAGCCAGCCGGAGAGCTTGGGCAAAGCTGCTCAGGGAACCCGCGAACCGCGTCCGCGAATGAAGAAGATCGCCGCGAGCACGAGACCGACCACGAAGAGGATCCAAGCGATCTGGGTCGCGACACCGGCAACCCCCGAGGCGCCGAACGCCCCGGCGACGATGCCAACGATAAGAAAGACGAGAGCCCACTGCATCATGATGTTTCTCCTCGGATCGAGTTTGATTTCAGACGTGGCTAGACGGCTGTGTCGCCCAGGGCTTCCCGAGCCATCCCTGGCGCAGGCGATGACGATCAACTCATGTCGTCAAGCTGCTTCATGGCTTCTTCCTTGGTGATGCCGTACTTCTCTTGCAGGCTGCCGACGAGCTTGTCGCGCTCACCGTCGATCAGGGCCAGGTCATCGTCCGTGAGTTTGGCCCAGCGCACCTTCAGCTCGCCCTTGGCTTGCTCCCAATTTCCGCGGATCTGCTCCCAGTTCATGGTCGTCTCCCGACCGGTCATGACCGGCCTGTTGAGGTGGATGTGCGGTGATGCGGCATGGGCTGAACGGCAAAGTCGATGCCGGCGCCGATCACCTGGGTACGCGAGACCAGGATTCGGCAGGGCGCCGTCAGTCGGGCGCAGAATCCCCGCCGAGCGATTGCAAGCCCCCGCGCGCGATCGCTCCAATCCTGGTGTGCTTCCGGGCGCGCCGCTCGGGCGCACCGCGGGCTCGGGGGCTATTGCTCGGAATCGAAGGCTTTAACGCTGTCGTCCCAAGCCTCAGCCAGTGCCTGGTAGGCCTTCGCGAAGCCTTCCTTGATCTCGTCCCAGGCACTGTCGGAGCTGGTCTTCATGCTGCCGTACCACTCGGCGACCTGGGTGCGGCGCTCGCGCAGGGCCTTCATGCTGGCCTGCGCCTTCTCGCGGGCGGCTTTGCTCATGCTGTCCCAGTTGTCGTCGAGGCGAGTCTGTAGCGTATCGATGCGTTTGTCGGCGGCGTCGAGCGCCGCCTTGGTGGCTTCGACCGCCTCTTGGCGCTGATCGGCGCCGTAGGCCTTGAGCGATTCGAGCAGGTCTTGGGTGTCCTGCTCGATCGCCTCGGCCGAGGGGGTCTGGGTGTCGCGTGTCGTCGCATCATCGGCCGTTTCGGCTTGGCTCATCGCGTTCAGCGTGAACAGCGCGAGGAAGAGTGCGACGCTCATGGGGATCATCGGTTTCATGCGGCGTTCCTCAGGGTGGAGGTGGTCAGGAATGGCGAAATTTCGATGGGATGGGCGTTAGCCCAGGAGATGGGCGCGACGCCTCGGCGCGCGTCATCTCGAAAGAGATTGAGCAAACCCAATGCCAATCGCGCCGCGCCCAAGCGCCCGTGGGCGTGGCGGCTCGATTCGCGGCCGCTTGGCGTGCCCGGTTGGGGGATAGCGACCGATGATGGGCTCAAATGCCCCGCTGTCGACGCGCTCTGGATGGCCGCGAGCGGCGAACTCGCCCCGTCGGCTAGAGCAGGATGAGTGTCGCGAGTCCCAGGAAGGCGAAGAAGCCGACGATGTCGGTCACTGTCGTCAGCACCACGCTGCCGGCCAGGGCAGGGTCGATGCCGAGGCGGCGCAGGAGCAGCGGGATGACGACCCCGGAGATCGCCGCGCAGATCAGGTTGAGGAGAATGGCCACGGCAATGATGCCGCCGATGGCCCAGTTACCGAACCAGAGGATGGCCAGGGCCGCCACCACCAGCGCCCACAGCAGGCCGTTCAGCAGTCCGATCCCGGCCTCCTTCAACAGCAGGATGCGGGTGTTGCCCCCGGCGAGCTGGCCGGTCGCCAGCCCGCGGATGACCAGCGTGAGCGTCTGGCTGCCGGCGATGCCGCCCATGCTGGCGACGATGGGCATCAGCACCGCGAGCGCCACCACCTGCTGCAGGGTGCCCTCGAAGAGGCCGATGACCCAGGCCGCCAGGAAGGCGGTGATCAGATTGATGCCGAGCCAGACCGCGCGCCGCCGGCTGCTGGCCAGCACCGGGGCGAACATATCCGTTTCCTCGTCCAGGCCCGCCATGCCCATCATCGCGTGCGCGGCCTGCTCGCGGATGACGTCGACCACGTCATCGATGGTGATGCGCCCCAGCAGCCGGCCCTGCGCATCCACCACCGGGGCGGAGGTCAGATCCTGCTCCTCGAAGCGGCGCGCCACCGCGTCGCTCGGCTGGTCCGCCGGCACCGGCTCGACGTCGGTCTCCATCAGGTCCGAGACCGGCGTCTCGGGGCGTGCGGTCAGTACGCGGCGCGCGCGCAGGATGCCCTGATAGTGATGCTTGCGGTCGATGACGAAGAACTTGTCCGTGTTCGAAGGCAGGTCTTCGCGCAGCCGCAGATAGCGCAGCAGGGTGCCGACGTTGATGTTGGCGCGCACCGCGATCTGGTCCATGTTCATGAGGCCGCCGGCGCTGTCCTCGGGATAGGACAGCATCGACTGCAGGCGCTCGCGCTCGCGCCGGTCCATGGCCTCCAGGATCTGGCGGCCGGTGGCCGTCGGCAGGTCCTGGATGAGATCGACCAGGTCATCGGCCTCGAGCCCGCGCGCGGCCTCGACCAGATGCTCCAGGTCCATCTCCGCGGCCAGACCCCGCCGCACCTCCTCGTGCAGATGGCGCAGGACCTTGGCGGTGCGCTCGCTGTCGATCATGTCCCAAGCGGCAGCGCGCTCGGTCGCCGGGAGTGATTCCAGCAGTCCAGCGATGCGCGCCGGGTGCAGCTTGCGGAACAGGCGGGCGATGCGCTTGAGCTTGCCCTGGTCCAGCGCCTCCAGGACCAGACGCAACTGGGTTTCCGGCTCGTCTTCCATCGGGGTGTCGGCGCCGCCCGCGCCGGCGTCGGCCTCGAGGTCGCGCGCAAGCCGTACCTGCAGCGCGCTGGACAGATGCGCGAGCACCTTGGTCTCCGTGCGCGCATCGATCTGGTGCCAGGCGGCCATCCGCTGCGGCGGCGTGAGTGTCTCCAGCAGGCTCGCGATCTTCGCCGGATGCATCCTCTTGAGCAGGCTGCGCGCGCGCTTACCCTGGTCGTGCGCGAGCATTGCGCGCAGACGTTCGATCTCGGTTGCGATCAGGTCGTTTGAATCCGGCTGGGGGTCTCGTTTCAAAGATATCGTCCGATTGGGTTGTCGATTGACGGCGTGCCGACGACGCATCGAGCACGCTCAGCGCGCGAATGCCATGGCAGCGATAACAGATGGTGCCTCTCAAGCGAAGTTCGTGCCCGAGGCGAGGCAGGCTCGGGCGCCATAACTCCCTCCGCGCCCCGCTTCAATCGGTTGAAATGCACCCATGTCGGTGCGGGGCATGGTGCGAATGCCCCGCACCGCCGATTGTCAGGCGCGTCTTGAGACAGGTCGGCCCGCCTTCTTCGCTCAAGGGCGCACTTCTGGCGCCTTCTTTGCACCGGTCAGTCCGAAAATCCCTTTGCGGGCCGGGCATGCCACGTTCGGACCGCCGCGGACCGACCCTTCAAATCAAGCGCGAGCCGATGCGAACGAGGCACCCGCTGGAGCAATCGATGGAAGACGTGCTACCCGCGACCCCAAGCGACCATGATCGACGGCCCACATTCGAGCTCGAGGCCGGCAGGAACTGCTGGCGCATCGCGCACGCCAAACGGGTGGCGGCATGTGTGGACGGCGAGCGCTATTTCGCTGCTCTGCGACGCAGCCTGATCGGCGCGCGCCGCTGCATCGCCATCTCCGCCTGGGACATCCATAGCCGTGTCGAGCTGGTGCGCGGCGACGGCGAGGAGGCCGCCAGCGACGACGCCTTACCGACAGCGCTCGGCGCACTCCTGATCGCCTTGTTGGAGCAACATCCAGATCTTTCGGTGTCGCTGCTGCTCTGGGCGCATGCGCCCATCTACGCGCTGGAGCGCGAGGCTTCGTTGCTCGGCGATGACCCCTGGCCGGCCCATCCGCGCCTGCATCTGATCATGGACAACGCCCATCCGGCCTTGGCGAGTCAACACCAGAAGCTGGTCCTGATCGACGGGCGGATTGCCTGGTGCGGCGGCTTCGACCTCAGTCAATGGCGGTGGGACACCAGCGCCCACGTCTCTGACGATCCGCGTCGGCGCGACCCCAACGGTGAGCCCTATCCGCCGTACCACGACGTTCAACTGCTCGTCGACGGCGATGCGGCGTTGGCGCTGCTGGCGCTGTTTCGGGAGCGCTGGCAGCGCGCCGGCGGTCGGCTGTCCGACGCCTTGCGCGACGCGCCAGACGCGAGCGCGCGCCGGGTGGACCTCGATCCCTGGCCCTGCGGAATCACCCCCATGCTGCGCGACCAGTGCGTCGGCATCGCGCGCACCCTTCCCGAATACGATGGCCGCGCGGAGGTGCGCGAGTCCGAGCGGCTCTATCTGGACATGATCGCGAGCGCCCAGGAACTGCTCTACGTCCAGAATCAATACCTGACCGCGCGGACCATCGCCGACGCCCTGTGCCGTTCACTCGCGCAACCACGGGGGCCGCACCTGGTCATCATCCTGCCGCGCCAGACGGGTCACTGGCTGGAGCAGCACACGATGGACATCCTGCGCGCGCGGATCCTGGCGCGCTTGCGCGATGCCGACGATCACGGACGCCTGCGGGTTTACTCTCCGGAGGTTCCTGGGCTCGGCGATGCCTGCATGATGGTCCACTCCAAGCTGATGATCGCCGACGATCGCGTGCTCCGCGTCGGATCATCGAACCTGAGCAACCGCTCCATGGGCCTCGATAGCGAGTGCGATCTGTGCGTTGTTGCCGACAACGAGCAGACGCGCGCGACCATCGCCGGGTTTCGGCGCCGCTTGATCGCCCAGTTCCTTGCGCTGCCGCCGGATGCCGTCGCCCGCGCCGAGCAGCGCGCGGCGCGAACGGGTGGCGGGGTGACCGAAGCCATCGAGCAGTTACGCGCCGCCGACGCGAGCGGGCGTGAGCTGCCCGCCGGGTCGGAGCCGCGTCACGACGGACCCCGATTGGTGGAGCTGGACGGACGGGCGGACCCGGAATGGGATCGACAACTGCCGGACGCGCGTCTGATCGATCCGGACCGGCCCTTGGCCCCGCAGCGGGTCGCGGACATCGTCGTCGGCAAGGAGAATACCCCGCATCTGCGGCGTCGACTGCTGATCGGCGGCGGCCTGCTGCTGCTCTTCCTAGCGCTGGCGGCGGCCTGGCGCTGGACACCGCTCGGCGTCTGGATGGATCCGCATCTGCTCGCCGACGCGGCGCGCGGTCTGGGCCGCAGCCTCTGGGGTCCGCCGGTGGCCGCGGCCGGCTTCAGCCTGGCCGCCGTGGCTGGGGTGCCGGTGACCTTTCTGATTCTAGTGACGTCGCTGATCTTCGAGCCCTTCACCGGCGCCTTGGTGGCGATGGCCGGATCGCTGCTGTCGGCGCTGGGCGGTTACGGGATCGGTGCCTACGCCGCGCGCGATACCCTTGAGCGGATGGCGGGCGGCGCCCTGGAGCGATTGAGCCGACGCCTGGCCCACCGCGGCATCCTGACGGTGATGACGGTCCGTATCGTGCCGGTCGCGCCCTTCGCGGTGCTGAACCTCATTGCCGGTGCGTCCCATGTCCGGCTGCGGGACTTCCTGATCGGAACCCTGCTGGGCATGACGCCCGCCATCCTTGCCATGGCAGTGTTCGCCGAGGGGCTGGTCGCCCTGCTCGGTCAGGCCAGTCCGCGCTCGGTGGCGCTGGTGCTGTTTGGTCTGCTCGCGCTCATCGGGCTGGCCTGGCTGGGCCGGCGGATGCTGCGGCGGGAGCAGGGCGCTTGAGCGATCGGCAAGCGGCGTCGGCGGATACGGGAAAGACCACTGGTCGAGGGGCGCGGCGATGAGCCTCGCGCAACCCATGCTCAGGGTCGCCACCTACAATATCCATCGCGCCCAAGGACGCGATGGACGTCTGGATCCGCGCCGCATCGCCGAGGTGATCCTGTCGCTCGATGCCGATCTGGTGGCGCTGCAGGAGGTGGAGACGCCGCATGCACCAGCTCCCATCGCCTTGCTCAGCCAGCTCATCGAGCAGGGGTATGCGCCCGTCCTGGGTCCGACGATGCGCTCCGACGCCCACCACTATGGCAATGTCTTACTGACGCGGTTACCGGTGCGTCAGCGCGCGCGCCTGGATCTGAGCCGACCCGGGCGTGAGCCGCGCGGCCTCATTGATGTCCGGCTCGGATTTGACCGGCCCAGACCGTGCCGAGCCCGATGGCCTTGTCGGGCGCTCACTGCACTGCCTGGCAACGCACCTCGGGCTCAGCGCGGTGGAACGGCGGGCTCAGATCGCGCGCATCGCCGCGCGTCTCGATGCGATCCGACAAGGCTCAGGTGATAGGACGCCGGTGATTCTGCTCGGCGACTTCAATGAATGGTACCCAAGCCGACGTTTGAAACCCCTTGATGCGCGTCTCGAGCGAGTCGTGCGCCGGGCCACCTGGCCCACGCGCTGGCCGCTGCTGGCGCTGGATCGGATCTGGTATGGTGGACCGCTCGAGCTGGAGGCCAGTGGGGCGGTTCGCACCCGCCAGACGCGCCTGGCCTCCGACCATCTGCCCTTGATGGCACGCTTCCTTGTGTCGCGCCAACGCGGATGAGCCGCTCGCGCTGGATGCTCAGGCTAGCCGCGCGTCGCCGAGGCGAGCCGTTCTTCCAGCTCCTCGGGAGGCGCCGGCCGGCCGTACAGATAACCTTGGACCTCCTGGCACCCCCGCTCTTGGAGAAAACGCGCCTGCTCTGGCGTTTCCACGCCTTCGGCGATCACGGTGAGTTTCAGGCTCTTCCCCATGGCGATGATGGCGGCCGAGATGGCCATGTCATCGGCGTCGCTCGGGATGTCGCGCACGAAGGATTGATCGATCTTGAGCTTGTGGATCGGGAGCCGCTTCAGATAGCTCAACGACGAGTAACCGGTGCCAAAGTCGTCGATCGACAGGGTCACGCCCAAGTCGCGAATGGCGTCGAGCTGTGCGATCGCCGCCTCGGCTTGCGCCATGATGAAGCCCTCGGTGACTTCCAGCTCCAAGCGCTTGGCTGGAAGACCGGTTTCGGCGAGGATCCGCGCGACCTTCGCGGCTAGGTTGCCGCGCTTGAGCTGAGGGCCGGCCACGTTCACGGCGATGCGACCGACCTCCAGCCCGCGCTCCAGCCACTTGACGCCTTGCCTGCAGGCGGCGTCTAGGACCCAGTCGCCAAGGCGATGGATCAACCCGATGTCCTCGGCGATCGGGATGAACTCCCCGGGACTGATCTCGCCGCGCTCGGGATGTGGCCAGCGGATCAATGCCTCGAGGCCAATCAAGCATCCGGAGGCCAGATCCAGTTGGGGCTGGTAGACGAGGCGGAATTCCTCGCGGGCGAGTGCCTGGCGTAGGCCATTCTCCAGCCAGATCCGTTTTGTGGCGTCGCGGGTGAGGGCTTGCGTGTAGAACTGATAGTTGTCGCGGTCCTCGCGCTTGGCGCGGTGCAGGGCGGCGTCGGCGTTGCGCAGCAGGGTCGCTGGATCCTGACCATCGCGCGGATAGAGGGCGATCCCCGCGCTGGCGGACACTGTCAGCCGGCGCTGATCGAGGCTGTAGGGCTGCGCGACGGAGGCGAGTAGTTCTTCGGTGGCCCGTCCCACGCTTTCCGGGGATCCGATGTCCTCGAGCAGGAGCACGAACTCGTCGCCGCCGATCCGGGCTAGGGTATGGTCGCGGGGGAGCTGCTGCGTCAAGCGTGTGGCGACCGCCTGCAGGAGCCGATCTCCGATCGGATGACCCAGGCTGTCGTTGATGTGCTTGAAGTGGTCGAGATCCAGGAAGAGTACCGCGAGCGTTCGATGCTGTCGCTCGGCCCGCCTGAGCGCCTGCGCGAGACGCTCGTCGAGCAAGAGACGGTTGGGCAGGTTGGTCAGGGCATCATGCTGGGACAGGTGGTGCAACTGCGCTTCGTACTTCTCGAAGACGCTGGCGACGCGCCGCCGATGCTGCTCATCGCGCACGCGCTCGGTGATGTCCTGCATGACGCCTGTCAGTTTCAAGGGTCGACCCTTGGCATCCAGATGCCGGCGAGCCTTGCAGTGGATCCAGCGCTGCTCACCGTCCTGGCGGTAAATGCGGTAGTCGATTGCGTGCTCCTTGCCCTCGTGGATGGCGGCCTGGTATGAGGCATCGACCGCGGGCCAATCGGCCGGGTCGATCATCGTGGCGAGCCGCTCGGGGGTCATCATCTGGTTGGCGCTGACGCCGAAGATGCGGTAGACCTCGTCGGACCAACTGAGCTGATCGCGGGCAATGTCCAGTTCCCAGTGCCCCAGGTGCGCGATGCGCTCTGCCTCGAGCAAGCGATTCTCGCTCTCGCGGACCTGATCGAGAAGCAGATGGCTCGAGAGCGCGGAGGCGACCCGCTCTGCGCTGGCCTGAAACAGCCGTCGCTCCACCGCGGTCCATGGGCGTGGATGCGCGCACTGATGGATGCCCAGTATCCAGGGATCCCCAATCTCTGGACGCAAGGCCATCATCATGCGGCTTTGAACGCCGAAGCGATCCAGGTACTCAGGCGGTTCCGCGATGTCTTGGGCGTGCAGGATTGTGGTGCCGTCATTGGCAAGCGCGAGGCGCATCATTTCGGCTGTGAACCCATCAATGGGCACCTCGCTACCCTCGGCGAAGGCCCCGGGGAACTCAGGGCGCGTGGATTCCACGCGAATCTGGAAGCTGGCTGCGTGCGGATCACAGGGATAGAGCAGCCAGGCGCGGTCGGCCTCGAAGACCTCCAGGATAAGATCGGTCAGGCTGCGTAGCGGCTCCTTCGGCGAGCGCTGCTCAACGAGGGTCCGCGACAGCCGGTCGAGGTTCTCCAGATACCAGGTATGCTCCCGATTCCGCCGGGCCGCGGCCTGCCGGTCGAGCGCCGCGGCGAGAATCGCTCCAAGGGTGCGTAAGAGCCGCCCATCGGGCGCTGTCCAAACCGCACTCGGTTTCGCGGTCTCGAAGCTCGCCGCGCCCAGCAGACGGCCCTCCCTGAGGATGGGAACGAGCACCAGCGTTTGGAGATCCTGCTGACCCATGAAGACCACCAGGGGCGCCAGATCGCCGGCCGGGTCGCGAGACGTCGAGAGGTGCAGGATCTCGCCACGTCTCAGGCGTGCGAGCGCGCCACGAAGCATCTCTGGATGCGCCTGTAGCACGGGTGTTTGGTGCTTGGGTGGACTCTGAGCTGACCAGGGATGGCTGCCGCTCAACGCGCCGTTGTCATCCACGCGGATCAACAGGCCGCAGTTGGCCGCCATCACATGACCGATGCATTGCAATGACTGACCGATCGCTGAATCCAAGGTTTCGTCACTGGACTGGACCAGTCGCGTCGCGGCATCGGCCAGAGCCGCTTCGAGGGCGAGGCGGTCATGCAGGTCTTGCTCGGCTTCCTTGCGCGCGGTGACATCCATGACCACGCCGACCAGGCGACACGCCTGGCCCGAGGCGTCGCGCTCGATGTCGCCCAGTGCCGCGACCCAGGCGATTTGGCCATCGGGCTTGAGGATGCGAAATTCGATATCGTGCCCCTTGCCCTCCTTGAGGCAGTCACGCAGGTTATCCCGCCAGCGTTGCTGGTCGTCGGGATGCACCCGCGCCTCGACGGCGTCGAGGGTAGGCTCGAGCGCCTTTGACTCCTCACCCACGATCACCCTCACCTCCGGTGACCAGTAGACCTGATCAGTCCCCAGGATCCATTCCCAGACGCCAACGCCCGAGAGGCGTTGCGCGGTCCGGCTGCGTGCCTCACTCGCGCACAGTTGACGATAACTGAGTCGGAGCAGCCAATAGAGCCCAAGGCTGGTCAGGGCGACGAATAATCCACCCTTGAGACTTTGCAGCCAAGCCATCGCATCGGCACTCGCACCGAGTGCCGCCATGAGCCGATCGGACACCAGTATCCATAGCAGGCTGGCGAGGAAATAGGTGGCGGCGACACGCAATGCCGCCATCTTCGATGAATCCCGACGTCCATCGGATCGATAATCTGGCTGCTCGGACATTGGGCGAACCTCATGAGATGGAGGGGCAATCCCGGTCGCCGTGGTTGCGCGCAGGGTGCAGGTCCGCACCGGCGTCCGATCCTGGCCAGTCGATAGAGCCCGATCCGCGGCGTGAGTTTCGATTTGCGGCCCGGATGCCGTCGCTGACGATCGCCGCTGCCCCCTTCAGACCTCCTCCAGGGTGCAGATGGCCGCCGGCGCGTCGAGCAGAAGGGCCAAGCTCTCGGACACGAAGAGCCGCAGATGGACGCCGTCGCTGGCCGCGAAGCCGACCCGCAGATCCTGGCCGATCTTGAGGTCTCCGGCACGCGTATCGAGCAGCACGGCGCCCTGGATCGGCGCCTTGAAGACCCCGCCCTGACAGAGTCGGCGCAGGTGGTCGAGCTGGAGCATGTCCGAGCCCTGGTAGCGGCGGAACAGGGCGTTGTAGCGCGATGGCGAGAGCGCCAGGACATAGGGGCCGTTGAAGCCCTGGGCGTCGAGCCGCTCGACGCCAGCGAGGACATCGTTGAGCGCCTGCTCGACGGCGGACCAATCATGCAGCGGTTGTGTGTCGCGACCGTCGACCGTCATCAGGCCGGGCAGGGCGAGCGTGCCGAGGCCGTGATAGATGAGGTCTTCCTCGCGCCGGGCCACCGCCTCGGCGGCGTCCTCAACCGGCCGCAGATCGAGCGGCAATCCCAGCCGGAGGTGTCCCTCGACACGCCGAATGCTGAGCTTGAAGGGTTGTTGCAGCATCGGCACCGAGAGCGAGCGGCTGCCGACGATGCTCGCCAGGTCGCTGTCACCGCCGTCGAGGCAGGCCTCTTCGCCGAGTTCGAGACTGGTCAGACCGACCCCAAAGGGTCCATCGACCCCCAGAAAGCGGCGCGCCGTGAGCAGTCGCTTGGCAGCCTCGATTGCGGTGTTGTCGATCAGGTTCCAGAGTTCATCCGGGATGCCGGTGGAGGTGCGGTTGTGTGCGTGCATTAGGGATGCTCCTTCAGGCTGCCGATCGTGAAACCTTCACTGTCGGCGGGGGGTTCTTCAGGCTGGGGTTGTGGATCTTGCGTTGCCGGTTCCTCAACGTCGGTGATCGGCGCTTGGGAAAAGAGGTCGTCGCGTAGATGACCGGCGAAGCTCGGATCGCGTCGGCGCAGCCACTCCAGCAGCATCGCCGCATGCTCGATCTCCTCGCGCCGGTTGTGCTCGAGCACGGCGCGCAAGTCCTCGTCGAGGCAGGCCTCGGCGCGCTGCTGGTACCAGTCGACGGCCTCCAGCTCTTCCTGCAGCGAAACCAGCGCGCGGTGCATGTCCCGCGCCGTTGTGCTCAGTGTTTCCGGCGCTTCGTGCAGTCCTTCCGATGAGCCTGGCATGGCGAACCCCCATGGTTGTTTCGTGTGTCGATGGTTCCGAGCCGTCTTGCGATTGCCTGCGACTCGGCTCGGTGGCGCGCATCAGATCAATGGCCCGCAGCTTGCGGGTCCCCAGAGCGCGACAGTGATACGCTCAGATCCCAGCGCGGTATTCGGGATAACGATCATTGGCCGTTCGGTCATGACCTCAACAAGAAGAATGCCAACAGCGCTTGCAGGGGCGTCGGCGAAGCGATCGGCACGCACCGACGCCGCCGAGCGCACAGCCTCAGACGCGCGCGCGAAAGCCGCGTCCCATGGGTTCGAAAGGCCACGCCAGGGAGCACCACTCACTGGTGCATTTGAGCCGACCGACGGTTGAAAAGACCCGACTGAAAGCCGCTTGGCTGCGCATCCTCCTGGCGTCTCGACGCCCGATGCGTATCCATGCCTCTCGCGCCGCCCGAATTCATCCTCGGAGAGGAAATGGCATGCACTGTGCTGAAGAGGCAGGGTAGGGGCGGAATCGGCGATCAAGAAGCGCGTTTCGCCACTCGCCTCGCACGCTTGGAGGGAGCCATTCGGCCCGAGCGCGATGGGGTATTTTGAAGATGACCCAAACTGACACGGAGAGATCTCGATGAAGACGATAAGCAGGAAACGACTCGCAATCCCGGTCGCAGCCTTGCTGACCTTGACGCTGACGGCATGCGGCGATTCAGACGATGGAGCCGCCGAGCAGATGGGAGAAAAGCTCGACCGCGCGGCCGAGCAGGCAGGTGACAAGGTCGACGCTGCCGAGAGCTCGATGTCGCGCGCGCTGGAGAAGGCTGGCGATCAGGTGGAAGAGGCTGGAGATCGCGTGGAGAGCCGCACCGACTAAGCCATTTTCGCGTCGTCTCGATATCGTCCTAACGTGCATTGAGGCATGCCGAGGTCCCGGACGATGAAACGCCTTGGCTGTTTCGGTCATGGCTCCGGATCGAGTGGACGTCCATCCAAGCCGTCTCGGGCGGCAGGATGCCCTCAGGCGGCTTTCGGGCAGAGAAGTCACCGCGCTTGGCCTTGAGCGGGTGCCGATATCCGGCTCGCGACCGCTGGATTTCGCATACTCAGGATCAGGAGACGCAACCATGAGTCAATCCGCGATCGTTAAAGACAATCCCGTCCTCTATGGCGAGCTGCCTCACAACTGGGGCTGGCTACTGGGTCTTGGCGTCGTGTCGGTCTTGCTCGGCGTCATCGGGCTGGGGATGACGTTCTGGCTCACGCTCGCGGGCGTGCTGATGTTCGGCGTGCTGCTGGCGTTCGGCGGGGGCCTGCAGCTGTTCGATGCCTCCAAATGCAAGGGCTGGCGGAGCATCCTGGCGCACAGCGGGATCGCCCTGGTCTATCTGATCGCCGGTTTGATGATGATCCTCGACCCTGTCGGCGGGGCCATCGCGCTGACACTGGTGCTGGGTATTGCCTTACTTGCCGCAGGCTCTCTCCGGCTGGTCATCGCCTTTCAGCACCGCGACGAGAACGGCTGGAAATGGGCCGCCGGCGGTGGCGCGCTGTCCTTACTGCTCGGCGTGCTCGTCCTGCTGCAATGGCCGGTGTCAGGCTTTTGGGTGATCGGTCTGGTGATTGCGGTGGAACTGCTGATCAACGGCTGGACGGCGATCTTCCTCGGGCTTGTGGCGCGGCGGGTGAATGGCGCCGGGGCGAGGACCTGATGGGCTCGTTGGGTCTTGTGGCAGGCGCGAGCACCGCGCAAAGACGGTTGAGTTTTCTGGGCGCGGGCGGCGAGGCTGTGTGCAGGCTGGTGATGCCTCACGGAGCTCTCGACTCATTGAACCGCGTTCGTCATTTGGGAGGAAGACGCAATGTATGGTTTCGCCGTTGATGTGGAGTTTGGGTTCGACGACGCCGTCGAGCGTGTGACCCAGGCATTGAAGTCAGAGGGCTTCGGCGTGCTCACTGATATCGATGTGCAAGCGACGCTGAAGTCGAAGCTCGGGCTCGATAAGGGGCCATACCGGATTCTGGGTGCCTGCAACCCACCGCTCGCCAACCAGGCACTGGACGCGGAGCCCGACATCGGGCTGCTGCTGCCCTGCAACGTCGTGGTCCGCGAGGATGCCCAGGGTAAGACCCGCGTCGCCTTCATGGATCCGAAGTCCGTATTGGATCTGGTCGACAATCCGCGGGTGGACAAGGTTGCGGCGGCGGTACGTGAACGGCTCGACCGGGTCGCCGCGTCGCTCGCCCGCTTCTGAAGCTGTCAGCGGGTCCTGACGCTGCTCGTTGCGCCTCAACCGGACGTTGAAGCGGGAGCGCACGTGCCGCCTGGCCAGTTATCGGCGCATCTTCAAGCTCGGCGTTATAGGCGTCCCTTTGCGCACTCGAACGAGCGCTGCGCCAGGTGGCCGACGAAGGCGAAGGATGCCAGCGCCTCGCCTTCGGCTCGGGGATGCTCCCGTACTGTTGGATCGGCGGGCTTATGATCTCCTGCCGGGCATGGTGGAGGGAATGCCGCCGGTTGACTCCATTGAGTTCGATGATGTCAGGTTCTGTCGAGGGCACCGAGGTGGAGTCCAATCCGTGAGGCACGACGCCGAGCGGCCCCGGGTAGGTGTGGGCGCGGGCGTAGCGCCGCAGTGACGAAGGGGCGCAGTCCCGAAGGCGCGTAGGGGATATGCAGAGCGCATCCCGCACACCGGTGCGACACGAGGTCGCGCCCATTCGTCGTAGGGACTTGGCGCAGGCGCGAAGGGCCGCAGCCGAGTCCCGGAGCGGGACGAACCCCGGCTGAGAAGGTTGTCGCCCTGCACGAGTGCTGTCGGCGAGGGATCGACCCGACAGGTATCACGAGGGCAGACGCGACACTCCGGGTTTACCAGCATGGCGTTCATGCGAGTCCTCTGGCCCACGGTGAAATACGAGGACGTCTACCTCAAGGGCTATGCCAGCCTGTCCGGGCTGCGGCTTGGGCCGAGCGCGCACTTCGCTTTCTGCAACGGCGAGCGCCCCAAACCAAGTTCTTGGGCTACCGCACGCTTGTGGAGGCTACCGATAGGGAGGCGGGTACATCGACGGGCTGCAGATCGCCCGGCTCGCGTTCCAAGCTCACCTTGCGATGCCCCAAAAAAGGCTGTAGCGTAAAAATCAGCAGCGACAAGGATCCAACCCTGTCGCCATCGCCTTGAACATCGCCCCGATGCCCGCCGGATGCCCAGCTTAGGCTGCCGGTCGATCGGGACAGGCAGCTTCCTGCTGCAAATCACGTCGCGGAATCACCCAGGATTCCGCACATCAAGTCTCCGTTAGGACCATCAGGGTCATGCCCGCAGAACAATCCGTAAAGATCGCCGTGCGCGGTCTGACCAAGGTCTTCGGCGACTCGCCGGAGCACGCCCAGGCACTATTGCGCCAGGGCGCGACCAAACAGGCCATCTTCGAGAAGACGGGTCAGGCGGTCGGCGTGGCCGATGCAAGTTTCGATGTCCACGAAGGTGAGATCCTGGTGGTCATGGGCCTGTCAGGCAGCGGCAAATCCAGTCTCATTCGTTGTCTCAACCGTCTCAACGAGCCGACCAGCGGCGAGATCCTGATCGATGGCCAGGACATCGTCGGTCTCAATCGCCATGCGCTGCTGGAGGTGCGCCGACGCAAGTTCGGCATGGTCTTCCAGCATTTCGCACTCTTTCCGCACCGGACTATCCGCGAGAACGTGGAATATGGCCTGGAGATCCAGGGCATGGCCCCGGCCGAGCGCGCCGAGAAGGCGCTGACCGCCCTCAAGCAGGTCGGTCTGGAGGGCTGGGCGGACGCCACCCCAGGCCAGCTATCCGGCGGGATGCAGCAACGTGTGGGACTCGCCCGCGCGCTGGCCGTCGATCCCGACGTGCTGCTGATGGACGAGGCCTTCTCGGCGCTCGACCCGCTGATCCGACGCGACATGCAGCAGGAACTGGTGGCGCTCCAGAGCCGGCTGCAAAAGACGATCGTCTTTATCACCCACGATCTCGACGAGGCGCTCTTTCTCGGCAACCGCATCATCCTGATGAAGGACGCCCGCATTGAGCAAGTGGGCACCGCCGAGGAGATCCTCGCCAATCCCGCCACCGCCTATGTCGAGCGCTTCGTCGCCGAGGTCGATAAGACCAAGCTCCTGACCGCCAGCGCCGTGATGCGCCGGGCGCGCAGCGTCGCTTTCGTCACCGACGGTCCGCGGACGGTGCTGCGCAAGATGGAGGACGAGGACCTCAACTGTCTGTGCGTGGTGGAGTCCGACTTCAGGTTGCGCGGTATCGTCTGCGACGACGCCGCGCTCGCGGCCGTTCAGCGCGGGGAGACATCCATCCAGGGTATCATCGCCCCCGGCGTGCCGGCCGTTTCGCTCGACACCCCGATCCGCGATCTCTTCGGCCCGCTCGCCCAGACCACCATGCCGGCCCCGGTCGTTGATGAAGACGGCAAACTCAAGGGCGTCGTGGTGCGCGCCTCGCTGCTGCAGGGACTGGCCGAATCCACCGGCGACACCGGCGAGATCCAGGAGGAGGCGGCATGATCGAGATCCCACGCCTGCCGCTCGCCGCATGGATCGATAACGGGCTCGAGGTCCTCACCGACCACTTCGCGACCGCGACCAAGATCGTCTCCGATGTCATGGAGAACGGCATCGACAACGCCGTCGACGGCCTCATGTGGCTGCCGCCGGGGGTGACCATTCTGCTTTTCGCCCTGCTCGCCTGGCGCCTCGCCGGGGTGCACACCGCCCTCCTGTCGCTCTTTGGTTTTGCCTTGCTGTGGAACCTCGGCCTCTGGGAGCCGACCCTCCAGACCCTGGTGCTGGTGCTGATCGCGACCTTTGTCGCGGTCGCCATCGGCACCCCGCTGGGAGTGATCGCGGCGCTCTCGTCGACGGCCTATCGCGTCGTTTTCCCGGTGCTGGACTTCATGCAGACCATGCCGGCTTTCGTCTACCTGATCCCGGCGATCCCCTTCTTCGGGCTGGGACCGGTCGCGGCCGTCTTTTCGACCGTGATTTTCGCCATGCCGCCGGCGATCCGTCTGACCACGCTCGGCATCCGTCAAGTGCCCGCCGACCTGGTCGAGGCCGCCGACGCCTTCGGCTCCACGCGCTGGCAAAAACTGACCAAGGTCCAGCTGCCGCTGGCGGTCCCGACTATCATGGCCGGCATCAACCAGACCATCATGCTGGCCCTGTCGATGGTCGTCATCGCCGCCATGATCGGCGCCCAGGGGTTGGGCGGCGAGGTCTGGCGCGCGATCCAGCGCAACGAGGCCGGGATGGGTTTCGAGGCCGGCATCGCCGTGGTGGTGCTGGCGATGGTGCTCGACCGCATCACCCAGGGCATCGCCAGGCGCAAGCCGGGAACGGCGGGCTGATCCTCCGGAGCGGAGCGGGGTGCAAACCCCGTCCCGCCTTGTAGAGATCGTCCGCGCGCTCCAAGCGAGGCGTGACATCCACTCACCACACGAGGAATCCTTCACGATGAAGAGAATCGCACTCCTGATCATCGCCATGGCACTGACCGCCGTTGGCACCCTGGCGCTCGCCGCCGACAAAGGCAAGGTCGAGCTGGCCTATGTCGAATGGTCCAGCGAGGTCGCCAGTACCAATGTCGTCCGGGCCGTCCTGGAAGACATGGGCTATGACGTCAAGATCACCCCGGTCTCCGCCGCCGCCATGTGGCAAGCCGTCGGCACCGGCGATGTCGACGGTCTGGTCGCGGCCTGGCTACCGACCACGCACAAGCAATATCTGGCCAAGGTCGCCGACAAGGTTGAGGATCTGGGACCAAACCTGGAAGGAACCCGCATCGGTCTGGTGGTCCCGAGCTATGTCACCATCGACTCCATTACCGAGCTGAACGCCAACGCCGACAGGTTCGACGGCAAGATCATCGGCATCGATCCCGGCGCCGGCCTGATGAGCAAGACCGAACTGGTCGTCAAGGATTACGGCCTCGATGACATGAAACTGGTCGAGGGTACCGGCCCCATCATGACCGCCGTGCTCGGCGATGCCATCAAGGACAAGGAGTGGGTCGTGGTCACCGGTTGGACCCCGCACTGGATGTTCGCCAAAGACGATCTCAAGTATCTGGATGACCCCAAGGGCATCTACGGCGGCGAGGAAGAGATCCACACCATCGTGCGCAAGGGACTGAAGGAAGACATGCCCGAGGTCTATACCGTCCTCGACAAGTTCCACTGGACGCCCGACCAGATGGCCGAGCTCATGATCTGGAACCAGGAGAAGCGATCCGACCCTTATAAGAACGCTCGCCGCTGGGTCGAGGAAAACGCCGACACCGTCGAGACCTGGAAGCCGTGACTGGGAAATCAGTCGTGATCGATCGAGGAACAACCCGTGCCACCTCGGGTGTGGCGCTATTCGCGCTCGGCATCCTGTCCGCCCTTCCCTCTAGCGCATTGGCCACCAGCACGGCCGAGCTGGAGCAGCGGGTCGCCGATCTGAAACGCCAGCTCGCCGAGGCCGAGCAGGCACTGTCCCAGGCCAAGACGGGGACATCATCCGCGCCAATCGAGGCCGCGACCGTCGCGCAGCAGACCGTCGAGCAAGAAACCGTCGAGCAACAATTCGACGTGGTCTCGGCTCCGGCGGCGGAGGCCGACCAGGGATTCAAGATCGGTCCAGTCACCATCGGCGGTGCCATGCGTGTGAACTATGTGCTTGGCAGCTATCGGGGCTACGATGACGGCCCAAACCGTGGCGGCAATGGCGGGAATGTCGAACTCGATACCTTCCGTATCGACCTGGCGCTCGACTACAACAACATCATCGGCAAGCTGGAGTATCGCTGGTACCCCGCGAGCAGCGGCGAGAGCTACAATTTCCTGCACACGGGTTGGATCGGCTATCGCTTCGCCGACGACAGCGAGATTCAGGTTGGCGTCAACCGGGTACCCTTCGGTCCCGGCCCCTACGGCGTCTCGCAGAGCTGGTTCTTCGACCAGCACTACTATGTCGGTCTCGCCGACGACATGGACCTCGGCATCAAGTACACCACCAGCATCGACGACTGGACGATCGACGTCGCCTACTACGCGGCCAGCGAGGGAAGCTATTTCGGGCGCAGCCTGAACAGCGCCAGATACAGCTATGACGCCGTGCGCTGGACGGAATCCGTCGATCAGGACGGCAATGTCAGCTATGGCGGCGCCCACAATGGCTATGAGGAGCGCAACCAGCTCAACGTCCGGGCCATCTACAGCCTCAGCGACGTGGCCATCCCCACCGACATTGGGGCCTCGCTGCAATACGGCCAGCTCAAGGGGCAGAGAACGGATGACGGCAGCCACTGGGCGGCCTCTGCGCACATGGTCAGTCATCTCGACAACTGGACGCTCGCGGCTCAGCTAACCCGCTACGAATACGACATCGACGGCGATAATCCCTGGGGCACGGACACGCTGGTCCCCATGGGCGCCTACGATTTCGCCTGGCCGGTCGCCGCCAAGGCCTGGATCCCGGCCGTGTCCCTGAGCTACAAGCACGAGACGCCGCGGATTCCCTGGCTGGACTATGTCTTGCCCTATGTCGAGTACAGCAGCATCGTCAAGGACGAGGACGCCTTCAACGACAGCGACATGTTCGTCGTCGGCGCGGCCTGGGCACGCGGAGGCTGGTACATCTACAGCGACCTCGCCTACTCCAACGGCAACTACTTCGTCGGCAACGAAGCCGCCCATGACGGTAGCGACGACTACGGCCGTATCGATGGGGTTGGCGACTTCGGCGTCAATGGCAACGACGAGTGGAACTACAGGTTCAACCTGAATCTGGGTTACTACTTCTGACCGCGTCGACCTGCATCGGGAAAGCGGCGGACGGGAGATGCGCGATCATCCCCAGGCGCGACGATGGGGATAACCGCCGGCGGAGCCGTCACCGCCTCAACGCCCCCGATACAGGCGCGACTGACGACCCACCAGGCCCTCGATGCGCTCGCGGATGTCGCGCATGCTGAGACTCCTGGACGGCTGGCGGCTCGCATAGCGGGCCGCTTCCGCGGCGTCCAAGCGCTCCTTCACGATCCCAGCCAGACGGTCCGCCAGCTCTGGCCGCTCGGCAACCAGTCCGCGGATGCAGTCGAGATCGATGCGGATCAGGCTCACGTCGCTCTTGGCCATGAACTCCAGGAAGGAAGGATCCGTGGTCAGCATCGAGGTGATCCCGAAGTGCTTCCCTGGCCCGAGGGTCTCAGTGACTTTGCGGGTGCGGTCGGGGAGCATGACCGCCGCCTCGATCAGCCCGGCCGTGACCACGTAAAAGGCCTCGCTCGGCACACCCTCCGCCAGGAGGATCCGACCGCTGTCGAACTGGCAGTAGTCCGCTCGCGCGGCCAGCCGTTCCAGCTCGTCGCCGGTCAGGAAACCCGCGATGTCGAGACTCTGAAGTGCCAGCAGGACGCTTGGCGGCTCGGCTTGCGTGATCTGGGCGCGGCGCGTGCGCACTTCATGCACTTGGGGCGCCACCTCAATGCCCGCCGCCTGCAGTCCATGATGGATCTCGCGGAACAACTCCTCGCGGGCACGGAACATCGCCGGATAGTTCTTCAGATGCACCCAGACCATATAGGAGTAAGGGACGCTCGTGGCATCGGCGAGACGCACCACCGGATAGGGGAACTTCAGCACGTTCTCGCAGCGCAGCGCCGCCTCCAGCATCAGTGCGGTCGCAAAGCGCGGATCCACCTCGACGGGAATCTTCACGAAATACCAGGGCGCAAAGAGGTGCTGATCGCCATGCAGGTTCTTGATTGCCTGTCCCGCCATCTGCGAGTTGGGGATGATGTGCGTCGCATTGTCCCAACCCCGCAGCCAGGTCGCGCGCCAGTTCACGTCGACCACCTGCCCGATGATCCCGTCTTTCAGCTCGACCCAATCGCCAAGCCGAAACGGCCGCTCCAGCCCCAGGGCAATGCCGGAGAATAGGTCACTCAGCGTCTTCTGGAGGGCCAGTCCAAGGACCGCCGCCGCGACCCCGGTCGAGACCCAGATGCCGGTGAATGAGTAACCGTGCTGCCAGAGAAACAGCGCGATCCCAAGCAGCGTCGTCGTGACATAGATGAGCCCGATCACCAGCTTCGGCACGCGCTCGGAGAGTTTTTCGTCGGCGCGATTGAACAGCATGACCTCAATGAGGCGCGCCAGCGCCCATCCCACCGCCAGATAGGCCAGCAGCAGCGTCAGCATCCGTATGGGAGCCTCAGATCCGGGAATCTCAAACAGATCCGCGGCCAGCCGGACCAGCGCCCCGCCGACGAGGACCGCGCATGGCAGCAAGACGAGATCGATGAGGGCCACGAGGCGGGGAAATCGCGAGACCCCGGATTTCCCATGCAGCATCCAGGCACCGAGCCGCCCCAAGAGGACGACCGCCAAGGCCGCCAGTAAGAGGTGCCAGTTGTCGTATGCCAGCGTGTCGAAGAACTTGGTCAAGTGCTCTCAGGAAGGCGGTTTCTGGAAGTGCAGAATACCCCAGCTCAGGTAACCCTTGCGGCCAGCCTCGATCCAGTTGCCCAGCCCGCCGAGCATGCGCTCGATATAGGCGTCCGACACCAGGCGGCTCAGGGTGGAGCGCGCACCTTCGAGTTCCTCCCTGACCCGGGCATAGTGGACGCTGAGATGCTCGGTCAGCTCCATGACCTCTACCTCCTTGAAGCCATGTCGCTTGGCGGACTGGCGGTAGAAGCCGATGGAGCCCAGCGAGCTGAGGTGGATGCGGTCGTAGACCGGCTGCAGCACGCCCTGCGGGCAGTCGTCGGCCTGCATGGGGTCGGTGAAGATCAGCTCGCCGCCCGGACGCAGCACGCGCGCGGCCTCGCTGATGACCTGGTCGCGCTGACCGCTGTGCAGAATGGCGTCCTGCGACCAGACGAGGTCGAAGCCGGCATCCGGCGCCGGAATGGATTCGAAGCTGCCCTCGAGGACCGCGATCAGATGCCCGACGCCCTGCGCGCGGCTCATCTCGCGGTTGCGGGCATTCTCGCGCTCGCTGAGGTTGAGCGCGGTGACCCTGCAGCCGAAGGTGTTGGCGAGATAGCGCGCCGCGCCGCCATAGCCCGAGCCGAGATCCAGGACGCGCGTGTCCGGACCCAGGCCCCGCACCCTGGACGCCATGCGCTGCACGGTCCGCCGGCTGGCGTCGGCAATCGCCTCGCCCGGCGTCTCATAGAGACCGATATGGATATCTTCCCCGCCCCAGACGTGGAAGTAGAAGTTGTCCGCGTCCTCGCTGTTGTAGTACGTCCGCGCGGTCTCGACGACTTCCGAATAGCTGGTGCTCATGCGTCCTCGCCCCCTTCGACGTAGGACTTTTCCGCGACGTGAATGAAGTAGTCCGGCTCGGCGTCCCGGTAGGTCTCCTTGAAATCACCGTAGGTGGTCACGCGCTGGAAGCCGACCTCATTGAGCAGGCGTCGCACGTAATGCTTGCGCAGGGGAAACATATTGAGGTGGAAGACCTCCTCGCCTGGAAACTCGTAGCGGAACCGCGCCAGGGACTCGTCCATGTGCTCGGGTGTCGCGCGGACGTTCTCGCCGCAGTAATAGAAGTTGTGCTGGGGCGCGATCTGATGGTCGAGGATGGCGTCGTAGTTGCGCTGATCCAGGATGAGGATGCCGTCGTGCTTCAGGGTGGCGTAGAACTCCGCCAGGGCCTTGCGACGGTCGTTCTCGTCGTGCAGATGCGTGAAGGAATTGCCCAGACAGATGACGGCGTCGTAGTAGTCATGCACATCGCGGTTCAGCCAGCGCCAGTCCGCATGCACGGTGCGCAGGATGTGATTGCGGCGGCGGGCGTTCTCGAAGGCCTTGCCGAGCATGACCGGGCTGCCGTCCGCGCTGGTCACCTCGAGTCCCGCCTTGAGGAGTTGGACCGAGTGAAAGCCGGTTCCGGTCGCGACATCCAGCACCTTCCTCGCCCCGTGCTCCTGGAGCAGACGGATGAAGAAGTCGCCTTCGCTTTCGGCGCGTCGATCCCAATCAATCAGCTGATCCCATTTCTCGACAAAGGCGTGAACGTACTCCGCCGTGTAGTGGTTGGTATCGCGAACCTGCAAGGGGTTCCTGCCGAACTCTTGTTTGACGTGGGTGTTAGGTTTGACGTGGGTACGAGTCATATCATCTCCGGTCCCAGCAACGGGGAAATCTGGATGGCAAAAGACGCAAGCGGACCAGGCAAACGCCTTCCGGGTTTGGTCGGAGCCGCGCGATGCCGCGACTCACCGAGGTCGAGTTTTCGATCGGCGCGAGATGTTCGCCGAGTTGTGCGGACAAGGGTCCGCGATGAGCACAGAGAGTGCGATTGAGCTGGCGGTCGGAAGCCGCCGTCTTGATGTGGCGCGCAGAAGCGCCGGGTAATTTGGCCAGGTTGCATGGCCGACGCTTATGCTACAGCACCCTCAGAATATATCCACCTGCGATCCGACACCCTCCGCGGTCGCTCAATGAGGCCGAGCAGGGCGCGTGCGCCGCCCTTCAGACGCTCGCCGGTGATGAGCCCAAACGCCGCCGCGATGACGCAGGATTGGTTGATGAAGGCGAGCCAGCGGAGGCGCCAGCAGTCCTGGCCGCAGCCCTTCAGCAAGCTCAATCCGCCAAGAAGAGTGCCGCGGCCGCCCGTGGGGCGGACGGAAAGTAGAGGTGCAGATAGCTG
>NZ_NRRF01000058.1 GCF_016583565.1 Thiocystis violacea
TTCAGGGTCCAACGGGTGTGCGACATGTGTTGTGCAGCGAGCGCTCAATCGAGGAGCCGGATGCGGTAGTCCCGCACGTCCGGATCTGTGGGAGCCGCGGGTGCGTAAGCACCCGCGGCCACCCGGTACCGGTAGGGTGGACGAGCGAGAGCGAAGTCCACCGGTTCAACTGATGACCAAGGCCGGCGCGGAAGACCTTGGTCAGCGCTTTGTGATTGAACAGATAGCCGCGCTTGCCTGACGTGGTGCGCCACGGCGTCTTGTCCGGATCGATGGCCGCCGCCGGCACCATCAGGTGGACAGGTTGAGTCGAGGCGACGCGAATGGGTATCGAGCACCGCAATCGCCCCGGCCTCGCCCTGCAGGGCTGTGTCGTTGCGTGCGAAGTTGCGCACCGTCTCCCAGCTCGCGCCGATGAGGTGATCGTAGAGCGCCTGCTGGTTGGCCCACACCAGCGCTCGCAGCGCCTCGGGCACGGTAAACGTCAGCAGGAAGGGCGAGCTGACGCTCCAGTCATTGCTGGCTCTGATGGTGCTGGCAATGTGGAGCTGGAATGATGGACACGCCCGTCGACCCGCGGCGCTTCGAGCGAAGCTCATCGCACGCCGGCCTGTCGTTTCCCGGAAATGGCCCGAGGGTATGCCCCTCTCGGTGGTATTTCGCACCCTATCGGTCGATACGCCCGCGGCCGCCTCGAATGAGGGGTATCAAGACGACGCGATCCACTCCAGCGGATCTTCGTTCGGTGCCGGCTTGAGCCCTGGCTGGTCGATGAAGAGCCGGTGCCAGATGGCGAACTGCATGAGTCCGAACAGCTCCCGGCCGCCGCCGTGCCCGCCTTGTCTGGCCGCGACCAGATCAGGGATGGACTCGGCACGAAACCATTCACGGATACCGCGGCTGTGTGCGAGGCGCTGTCCGACCTGTTCCGCCACCTCGCCGCGCAGCCAGTCGCCGACCGGGACGTGGAAGCCGCGCTTGTGCCGGTGCAGGTGTCCGGGCGGGAGACGTGGCTCGGCCCACCGTTTGAGGAGCCATTTGCCGCGATGTTGTCGCACCTTCAGGCTGTCAGGGAGCGAGAGCCCGAATTCGACGATCCGATGGTCGAGGAAGGGGACACGTCCTTCGAGCCCGAAGCCCATGAGCATGCGGTCCGTCTTGACCAGCAGATTGTCCGGCAGCGCGGTCGTCAAATCCGTGTACTGGCGCCGCTGCATGGCCGACCAGGTCCTGGGCGTTTCCCGCCAGGCATGCAGGAACGGGGCGCGGTCGATGATGGCCGGGTCCGTCAGGTCCGGGCCGAAGAGGCGCCGCGACCAGCGCCCGGCCCACTGGCCTCGGGTGCGGAAGCCGCCGCTCCCCGGATGCAGGAGGGCCTTCACCCAGCGCTCCCCAAGCCGGGGGTGATAGCGTCCATAGCCGGCGAAGACCTCGTCGCCGCCCTCGCCGGAGAAGACCACCTTGAGCTGCGCGCCGGCGGTCTCGGCCAGGAGGGAGGTCGGCAGGTTGGCGTAGTCGCGCATCAGCTCGTCGGCACACCAGATGCTGTGCGGGATGCGTGCGAAGACCTGGTCGAGCTCCAGTTCGAGCGGGGTGTGATCCAGGCCGAAGTGCTCGGCGACCCGCGCGGCCTCGTCCAGCTCATGCGCCATGGTCGTGCCTCGGTAGCCGACCGAGAAGCTCTTGATGCGCCCGGCACCATGGGCATGGAGCATGGCGGCCAGCACTGCGGAATCCACGCCGCCGGAGAGGAAGAGACCGAAGGGGACGTCTGCGCGCATGTGCTCGCGCATCGCCGCGTCCATTCGGGCATCCAGCTCGGCCAGGGCCTCCTCGACACCGATGCGGCGCGGCGCGATGTCCAGGGCGGACCAGTAGCGATGACGCCGGATGGTCAGGTCGCGGTCGATCACCAGTACCTCGCCCGGAGGAACGCGCTTGATCCCGGCGATCAGCGTCTCCTCGCCGCTCGCGAACTGGTTCTGCAGAAACTGCCGCAGCGCGTGCGGGACGATCTGCGGGCGCTCCGGCAGGATGGCCAGGAGCGCCTTGATCTCCGAGGCGAAGGCGATGCGGTCGGGCAGGCGAACGAAGAAGAGCGGCTTGATCCCCAGCCTGTCGCGTCCGAGGACCAGCTCGCCGCGCGGCGCGTCATGCAGGGCGAAGGCGTACATGCCGCGCAGCCGCGGCCAAGCGTCCGGCCCGTGGACGGCGTAGGCGTTCAGGATGGTCTCGGAGTCGGAGTCCGTTCGCGGATGGCGTCCCCGCTCGCGCAGCTCGGCGTTCAGCTCGATGTAGTTGTACACCTCGCCATTGGCGGCCAGGGCGAGCTGACCGTCGGCGGAGACCAGGGGTTGATGGCCGGTGGCCAGGCCGATGATCGAGAGGCGCGTCTGCGCCAGCCCGACCGCTCCGGAGCAGTGCATGCCGCTGTCGTCCGGCCCCCGGTGCGCGAGCTGTGCGGACATGCGCTCCAGCTGCTCTGGCTCGGGCCGTCGGCCCGAGCGCATGATGAATCCGGCGATGCCGCACATGGTTGCAGAGGTCCGTTGAGCGTGGTCAGTGGTCAGTGGTCAGGGTCGCGGGCTTCCACTGGACATCGCGCAGGACCTTGCCGCTGCCGGTCTCGAGGACGACCTCCGGCGCGTGCGGCGGCATGGGATAGACGCGGATGTCTCCGACCTCTGTCGCGACCTCCACGCGGTCCCAATCCGCGGGGACGAGGCCGACGATCAGTGAGGTGTCCGTCTCGGTGAAGAGCCCGCGATGCGTCACGGCGAAGGTCAGGACGCCGTCCCGCGCCTCCAGCCGATGCTCGACCCGTGTCCCTGGCAGTCCGAAGCCGCGGCCCTTGAGCAGGATCAGCGCCGCCCGGTCCGCATAGCCTTGCCAGGCGACGGTCACCTGGGCCTGATCGGCACGCAGGCGCAAGGTCCGCGGCGGCGGATCGTACCTGGACTGGATCACGTCCAGCGAGAGGTTCTGGCGCACGGGCGTGGCCAGGAGGACGCCGAAGAGCACGGCGGCCGCGGCGAGAGCATAAGCGCTGGCGAGGGCAACCGGATGCCTGATCGGCCGGTGCTCGGCGGGCGGCTGGCTCGCCCAGGCATCCTCGCGCCGCGGAATGCGGAGCACGACGTAGTAGAGAAGGAACGCCAGGCCGTAGACGATGACGGCGGACCAGATCACGTCCGAGAGAAAGTGGTCTCCCGCCGTCATGCGGCCGATGCCGAGCAGAACCCCGAGCCCGATCGCCGCGCCGAGCGCGAGATAGGCCAGGGCGGGCCGCCGCCTCAGCCAGATGAGGAAGAAGGCGCCCAGCATGAAGCCCGCCGAGCTATGGCCGCAGGGGAAGGACTTGCCCTTGCCGGCCTCACCCATCGCCAAGGGCGGAAGATAGTCCTGAGTCCCGCCCAGCTCGACGGTCTGATGGGGGCGCGGACGTCCCCAATGGTCCTTCAAGACGGCATTCACGATCAGCCCCGGGCCAAGCACGGCGCTCGCCAGGACAAAGATCGCCGAGAGGCGCAAGCGTCGATAACGCGGCCAGAAGGTGCTGGCGCCGAGCACGGCCAGGCTCCCGATCGTCACGAGCCCGACGAGGAGTGGCGCTGCCTGGTAGAAGAAGAGCCAGATCGCCTTGCGCGACTCGAGCCAGGGGTCCGGCGCCTCCGGGTGATAGAAGAGGGCGGCGGTCCGAATATCCAGGTCGGTCAGCCAGAACGGCAAGGTTCCGAGGATGGCGAGCAGGATCAGGGCGAGGAGCTGGGGAAGCCAGTAGCGGCGGGCGGCGATGGTCTGCACCTGTACGTCAGGGAATGCGGCGGAGGGATCGAGCCACGAGCCTATCGGTTCGCGGCTCGAATCTCAATCGGAAGGCGTTGTGGTCCACGGACAAGATTGCGCGTTGATGGGCGGGGGACTGGACGCCTCCAAGGCACCGCGCTGGGATGATGAGCACGCCCATCGCGCTCCGGCGCTCCGAGCGAGGCGCATCGCGCGGGCTTTGCCCATCCTCTCCGCGATCGGTCCCGCCCCGCGCATCCGTGTGCTCATCGGCACGATGCCTTTCGGTCATGGGGACTGTCGCCGTTCGCGCGGGAATCCAAGTCGGTCAGTAGGGCTTGGATCACCCGCTCTTCTTCAATGACCTGCCCGCGCGCCTGCATGGCGCGACTCAGCTCGGGATCCCATGCGGCGGCGACCAGGTCGTCGATCAAGGGTTTGCCTGAATCCGCCGCCTCGCGGTAATCCGCCGCGCTCATGCGCCAGGGGACGGCGCCGTGGCGATTGATGATGCCGTTGGCGATGCGGATGCCGGGCCAGTCGAAGTCACCGTGGTATCTGAGCCGGGCGCCAGCTCCGGCGAGCTGGTTCAGCAGCGTGGTGACGGCCGCGCTGGGCTGGCCTCGGGTGCAGATCAATGGGGCGCAATTTAGACCCAGGGCATTCGCCGCCTCGGCGACGACGGCGGGGTTTTCACAGATGGAGATCGGGTTCGCGCCTGGGGTCCAGACCGGCGGGGCTCGCAGGAGCTGCCTCAGCGTGAGGTAGAGCGGTTCGCCGCTGCCGGCGGCGGTACGGATGATGGCTGCGGTGGCGCCGTCTCCAGCGGCGGGCAGATTCAGGGCCAGCACGGTGCTGCTGATGCCGCCGCCGACCAGGACACCGGCAGCCGCCCAAAGCTCGTCGGTGGAGCGCGTCTGGTCGTCGGCGGCCAGGGCACGTCTGACCAGGGTGGCCACGGGTTGACCTGCGTCCAGGCCGTGGGCGTCGCCGAGGCAGCCGGCCGCCAGCGTGCTCAGGGTCTTGCCCTGCTCCGGGAGGCAGTGGAGAACGCTCAGGGCTTGGCGGAGCAGCGTTTCGGCGCGCGCGGGGTCCTGGTCGGCGAGCCGCTTCAACACGCCTTCCGCTTCCAATGCCAGAAGCCATGCCGCCGCGCCGAGTCGTCTCGCCTCGACACTCTGGCTGTCGAAGACCTGTCGCCACGCCTGCTGCCGGTCCGCGCGCTCCTCGCTCAGATCGCGCAGAGGTCCGCCCAGTCCTTCCATGGCCGCGCGCAGGTCCTGAGCGAGGCCGGCGCGCCGCAAGGTGTCTTCCAGTTGCCGCAAGGGCAGGCCGAGCCGTTTGCCGCTGCTGGGTCGGCGACCCAGCAGCTCGTCCAGCGCCCGACGCTCTTGCGCCGTGGGATCGGCGATGGAGACCCGCTCCGCGCCGCCGCGCTCCAGTCCAACCCTGACCGCCTGCAGGATGCGTGCGAGTTCCGGGCGATCCAACAAGGACTTGAGTCGCGGCAGGTCGACCCTGAGAGGATCAGAGCAGGGATTGCTGCGGGTCATCGGCGTCTTGATGCGCGATGACGGGTGCCATCATCGGTGGTGGCTCGTCGATACGGCGCTGGCTCCCGTCCCAGGTCCAGCGGGAGATATAGACGGCGTCGATGCCCTCGTGGCGCACCAACTGGGCGATGGCCAGACCCGGCACCTCGGCGTAGCAGCCCCACTCCCGTTCGCTGGTGAGCATGAAATCCAGGTCGAATTGGGCCATGAGCCCCAGGCATTTGGCGCGGGAGTCGTCGTCGATGCCGGCGAAGGCCTCGTCGAGCATGACCAGGCGCGGGGCCTCGGGAGCGGCGCTGCCGTAGTGGCTGGAGGCGGCGGCGAACAGCGGCAGGGTGACCACCAGCGCCCGCTCGCCGCCTGAAGCGGGTCCGTAAGCGGGCCGCCAGCGACCACCCTGCCAGCGCTCGACGGTGAATCGGTGCCAGCGGCGGTAGTCCAGTGCATGGGCGAGATGCTGGATCAGGGTGCCGCCGTCGTCGGACTGGCGAACCTCATCGATGCGCCGTTGCAGGAACTCGCCCACCGCGCCGCGATCCTCGTTGGACCAGGCGGCGACGGTCTGACGCAACAGCCGCTTGCGGGCCTCGGCGAGACCGGCTGGTGCCGCGCCGGATTCCTCGTCCAGGGGCACCCAGGCCAGACGCAGCTTCATGCCGGTGCTGGTGGGGCGGTGTTCCAATTCCTGGTTGATGCGATCCACCATGCGCTCGCCGTCGCCGATGAGCTGTTGCAGGTGGGTGGCCACATCGCTCATCAGGTGGGCTTCGAGCAGCTCGCGCTCCTTGGCGTCGAGCAATGCCTTGCGCTCGGCGACCTCGGCGTCCAGGTTTTCGGCCAGCTCGTCCGGACCGCAGGGGCGGGACTGGAAGATGACGCGCACCAGCAACAGCTCGCCGTCCTGCTCGATGTGGGCGGAATGGTTGTAGCGGGACAGGGTCTGCTGCAAGGGCTGGAAGCGGTCGTAGAGCCCCTGCTGCTGACGGCGCCAGGCGGTGTCGTCGTGGTCCACCAAACCCAGGCTCTGCTCCATCTGTCGGGCCAGACGCACCGCCGGATCCACCGGCCAGGGGGTGTCGCGCTCCGGCGCCTCCAGCTCCGGGGCGGCGATACGCAAGAGGCCAACTCGGGTAAAACAGGCCAGGACCTCGATGGCGCCTCGACGTTCCTGGTCCTTCTCTTGGAGACTGGTGGTCAGACTGGCATGGCGCTCGGAGAAGCGGGTAGCCTCGGAGATGGCTGCGGCGTGCTTGATGCGATTGTCTTTGTGGTCGTCTTCGAGGCCCTGAATGTGCGCCTCGGTTTCGCCGATCCGCCGCTGCAACTGCTCGACGCCTTCGCCAAGCGTCTCGCGCAGGGTGTGCCAGACCTCCTCGACCTCGCGCTGCTCGGTCTTGGCACGATCCAGCTCGTCGGCCTGTTCGGCACGGCGTTCCGCCAGTTCGGCGACCTGCTCGGCCAACTCGCTGGTTCGCTGTAGCCGGTCCCAATAGTGACGCAAACTGGGCCAGAAGCCCGCCGCTAGCGTGTTGTACTGGGTCAGGGCCTCGGTGATCGCAGCGAGCCCCTCGGCCTCCGTGGGTAGATCCAGATCCAGGGCAGCTTGATCGCGCGCATCCCGGCAGCGTTCGGTCGCAACCTTGCTCTGCTCCAGGATGCCGGTCAGGTGCTCGACTGCGTCCCTGCTTTCGGCCAGGCGTTCGCGTAGGTCGTCATGGCGCTGATGGGCCGCGCGCACCGCAAGGTCAACTGGAACGGCGTGCCATTCCCGGTCCAGGGATTCCAGCCGGCTTGCCAACTGATCGATCGCGTCGCTCAGGGTCCCGATCTGCTGTTGCAGCGCATCCAGTGTCTCGGCAATTTCCCGCAAGCGCCGCCTCCGGGCCGCTTCGCGCGCCGCATGACCGATATAGGCCGGTTCGGCCTTGCCCCATGCCCCGGATGCGGGTCCGAGACACCAGCGTCCCTCGCCGTCGACCCAGGCGTGATGCGCCTGCTCGCCCCAGCCGATACCGGCAAGAATGCCGTCCAGCGTCTCCGGCGCGACCTTGGCCGCGGCGGCGTTCTTGGGATCGATCGCGATCTTGATGGCCTGTTGCAGACTCCGGGGCGCGGGTGCAACCGGCCCGAGCATCCGGTCCCAGGTCTGGGCGTCGCGCAGCGTCCCGTCGGGCATGACCCAGGCGTCCAACAGTCCGCTGGACTCCAGGGCCGCCTCAAGCCCTGCCCGCTCGTCAGAGGACAGGCTGTCTGCGAAGTCCACGAGCTGCCAAAAAGGCGCGCCGTCCAGGTCCTTGCGCCCCTCCGGATCGCGGGTGTACGGAATCGGTGGCTCGGCAAGCTCACCCTGCTCGATGCGGCCTTGTTCCGCTTCGAGCGCGGTGACGGCGGCTCGCGCCTCTTTGTGCTCGCGTGCGGCCGCTTCCTTCGCACTGCGCAAACGGTCCCTCGCGTCGTTGTAGCTCTGTCGCAAGACGTGCTGCGCGGGGTTCTCACCGGACAGGGTTTGGCACCAGTCCTCAAGCTCGGCGAGCACGGCCTCCGGGTCCTCCAGGCGCAATTCACGATTGGCGTCCAGGGCATGGCGCAGGGCCGAAACCAGCGCCGCGCCTTGCTGGTCGACGACCTCGGCGGCTTGGACACGATCCTGATCCAGGCGCTCCATCTGTTCGATGGCCCGCTCGCGTTGCTCCCGGTCCCGTCGCTCCTCTTGTCTGGCCTTGTCCAATGTCTGGATGAGACCACGGACTTGCGCGATGGCCCCAGTGCGCCGCTGAACCTGAGACCGGACGGCCTCGGCAGCCCTGCCGATGGCCGGGTCCGAGCCAGATCGTGGACGCGAACCGCCATCGGGTAGGTCCAAGGGGGCGAGCGCACCCTCATGAGCATGGGCGATGCCGGCTAGTCGAGCTGGCTCAAGCCAGGCGCTCAGTTCTCGACCCCGTGCCTCGCGCTCCTGGGCGCACGCCTGCTGTTCCCCGGCCAAGCGGGCTTCCTGGCGATTGATGTCGCTGACCAGGCGCTCGAGCTTGACCTGGAAGGTCTGGCAGTGCCCGCGACGTTCCGCCGCACGCGCCTCGGCCTCCTTGAGCCGATTGGCGTCGCGCATCTCGGGGCTGTCGCGCAGGGTCTGCAACTGGGTGCGGCTCTGCCGGAGCTTGAGGTCGAGGAATCCCTGGCGCCGTTCCTCATGGGCCTGGGCCGCCTCGGCCTCGCTCAGGGCCTGGGCGGTCTCGCGCAGCTCCGTCCCAACCCGTTCCCAGGCACTCTGGGCCTGACGCACGGCTTGCGCCCGGCGCCGGGCCGCCACGGCGCAGTATCCACGGTAATGCTGAAGGAAGTCCCCCACGGAGGCGCGGGCCTCATTGAGCCCGTCCAGGGTCTTGCGCTCTTCCTCAAGATTGCGGAAGGCGTCCGCCACGTCGTTGAGCACGGCCTGATCCAAGGGCGGCAGTGCCTCGGTCAGGGCCGAGGACAGGGCCTTCTCGTCCGGGCGTTTGGACAGTTGCGGCTGACGCAGTTGGATCAGCAGATTGAGCAAAGCCTCGTAGCGATGGGGACCGAGTCGGAAGAGCAGCGCGTCGACTCGGGCACGATAGTGGGCGGAGCTGGTGTGCAGTTCGCCCCGATCGCCCAGTGCATCGAGAAGTCGGTCTCTGGACAGGGCGCGACCGTTGCCGTCCACCAGCATCAGATCGCGGCGCACGCGCTGGGGAGTGATGAAGAACCAACGCTCGGGCGCGCCGCGCCCGGCCACGGCGCGCATGCCACAGCCCAGGGTGCAGAACTCGGGCGTGCCCTCATTGTCCCGGCCGAATTCCATCCAGACGTAGCCCAGACGCTCCTGATACTGCCCCCCGAGCAGGAGGTTCCATTCCATGCGCTTGCCCGAATCGCCGTCCGGCTCGACACGCGAGGGGATGAGTTGCCCGTCCAACAGAAAGGGCAAGGTCATGGCCAGCACCTTGGACTTGCCGGTGCCATTGTTGCCGCGCAGCAGCAGATTGCCGTCCCGAAGCCAGATCTCCTCGTCGTCGTAGTGGAACAGGTCCACCAGGCCCAGGCGCAGAGGTTGCCAGCGGGACCGCAGGGGTAATGGGGCGTCTTGGATTTCGTTCATCTATTAGGAAGGGTGTTGAACCGCACAGGCGCGAAGGGTTTCACTGTCGCAACACGAAGGGATGCGTGAACACAGGTCCATGCTCGCAGGCAGCTCTTGGTGTTTGATGAGGGTGAGCGCATCGACTGATGCGATATCCGATGCCCAGTATAGGCGCCTCCCTGTACTCGGGACAGCCGGCCAACCCTCGGGTGCTGGAGTCAAAAGGCTGGCTCCATCGATTGCCGCGTCGAGGGTCATCACATCTGAATTGCAAGTCTCAACGGTCACGAATTCGGCCTCCCAATAGCCTCGGCGTGCTACAGCTATAGGCGGGGAGCGGAAAGCCGGGCCGTGATCTCCGATGTCGGAAAAACCGCCGATAGCGGACGGCTGGGATGTCAACGACCACGCTCAAGCGCCGCCGTCCTTGCGGGTTCGTAGGGCGCAATAGCGCAGCGTATTGCGCCGAAAGGACTTTGGCGCAGGTCCATCAGACTGGCGGCACAAAGACGCAATTCGACGTGCGAGGGACATGCAGCGCTTGTTGTGTCTTGGGGGCGAGCCGCCTGCCAGTCATGCGGCGCAACACGCTATCGCTATTGCGCCCTACGCGGGCTGGCGGTCTGTGTTCGTTTGCGAACCGGGGCGACGCGCCTATGCTAGTCTTTCACGCGACCTTCAAGCCGGAGCGCCCAGGGTTTCTGGTGCGCGACGTGCTGATGGCCGACATGGGCGGCCAGGAGCGACTGGACCGTCATCCGCAGTAAGGACGACTGGGCGTCTATCTTCGCGCTCGAAAACATGACACAGGAGATGCATTACCAAGCGACCCTTCACTGATCTTCACAGGCCAACCTGGAGAACCACATCAGCATGAATAGAAAGAGTCCCTTGACTGCAGCGGTATGTCTCACGGCCCTGATGACAATGGCCCCGGCTTTCGTGCTCGCCGCGGATAAGCCCAATATCCTCTTCATCGTCTCCGACGATACCGGCTATGGTGACCTCGGCCCCTACGGCGGCGGGGAAGGTCGCGGCATGCCGACGCCCAACATCGACCGCTTGGCCGACGACGGCATGACCTTCTTTTCCTTCTATGCCCAGCCGAGCTGCACGCCTGGCCGCGCAGCGATGCAGACCGGGCGCATCCCGAACCGCAGCGGGATGACGACCGTCGCCTTCCAAGGCCAGGGCGGCGGCCTGCCAGCGGCGGAATGGACGCTCGCGTCCGTCCTCAAGCAGGGCGGCTACCAGACCTACTTCACCGGCAAGTGGCACCTCGGCGAGGCCGACTATGCGCTCCCCACCGCACAGGGCTATGACGAGATGAAGTACGTCGGCCTCTACCACCTCAATGCCTACACCTATGCCGATCCGACCTGGTTCCCGGATATGGATCCTGAGCTGCGAGCCATGTTCCAGAAAGTGACCAAAGGGTCGCTGTCAGGAAAGGCCGGAGAGACGCCGACGGAAGACTTCAAGATCAATGGACAGTATGTCGATACGCCGGACAAGGGCGTCGTCGGCATCCCCTTCTTCGATGGCTACGTCGAAAAGGCCGCGATCGAGTTCCTGGAACAGGCCGCCAAGGATCCCGGCAAGCCCTTCTTCATCAACGTCAACTTCATGAAGGTCCACCAGCCGAACCTGCCGGCGCCCGAGTACGAGCACAAGTCGCTGTCGAAGAGCAAGTACGCCGACTCGGTCGTAGAGCTTGACGCACGCATCGGCCACATCATGGACAAGCTGCGCGAGCTCGGCCTCGATCAGAACACCATGGTCTTCTACACCACCGATAACGGCGCCTGGCAGGACGTCTACCCGGATGCCGGCTACACCCCCTTCCGTGGCACGAAAGGGACCGTGCGCGAGGGCGGCAACCGAGTGCCTGCGATCGCGGTCATGCCCGGCAAGGTCAAGCCGGGAAGCAAGAGCCATGACATCGTCGGCGGACTCGACCTGATGGCGACCTTTGCCAGCGTGGCCGGCGTGGAGTTGCCCAAGGTAGACCGCGAAGGTGCGCCGATCGTCTTCGATAGCTACGACATGTCGCCGGTGCTATTCGGAACAGGCAAGTCGGATCGCAAGTCCTGGTTCTACTTCACCGAGAACGAGCTGACTCCCGGCGCGGCACGCGTTGGCAACTACAAGGCGGTGTTCAACCTGCGCGGCGATGACGGGCAGCAGACCGGCGGTCTGGCGGTCGATACCAATCTCGGCTGGAAAGGGGCGGAAAAGTATGTCGCCACCGTGCCCCAGGTGTTCGACCTGTGGCAGGACCCGCAGGAGCGCTACGACATCTTCATGAATAACTACACCGAGCGTACCTGGACGCTGGTCACCATCAACGAAGAGATCCAGAAGCTGATGAAGACCTATGTCGAGTATCCCCCGCGCAAGCTGCAGAGCGAGGTTTACACAGGTCCGATCACGCTGACGCAGTATCAGCGGTTCCAGCATGTTCGCGATCTGCTCAAGAACGAAGGTGTCAACATTCCCATGCCAACGGGCAATTGACGGGAGGCTTGCGCAGGCTCACGCCCGGCGTTCGGTCATCCCAAGAGGGGATCGCTCGCCGGGCGGAATCTGATCAACACGAATCCTCCCGCCTTCCAAGCGCCATCATGCTTGGAAGGCGGCGAGGAGCAAAGCACCGAATATACAATCTTTTCTTTTTCTGAACGTTATTCGTGAGACGCGCAGGATTCGAACAAACTATGAACACGGAATTGTCAGTCATCCGATCTTGCCGACTAGGCAACGCCGTGGAAAACGCCTTTCATCGATCAAAACTGTTCCAACGCATCGATCATCGACCAAGCCTGCCAACCCTGTTGGCGGGCGACATCAAGATCCTTGTCGGCAATCGCGACACCGATTTTTTTAAGCGGCCATGCCAATTCAAGCTGCGCCACGACGCTTCCACCTGGGGCTTTGATCGCGTGACCAACCACGGGAACAGACATATTTTTTGCGCGACACAGATGCAGAACACCATGAACACCAGTATCAGCAAGCTCGAATATGTCATCCCAGTTCAAACGCCGCCTGTCGTGATTTTGTTCGCGGCGTAACCGGGTTATCAATTGCATATCTTCATGACGCACGAACATTCTTTCGTGAGCGGGCTGTTTCCGGTGACAATCAACACACAAAGCCTGGAAATTGGATCGTTGATTGTCGGTTTTTACGCCATTTTTATGGTGGGTATGAAGCAGTTTCTTCTCGCTGGAAAGATCGACGCCGCACAACTCGCACTTAAAGCCTTGGTCAGCTTTATATTGTCCTGAGATAATTGGCCAATCATCGGTATATGCACCATCCTTGTCGCCGGCCTTCCTTCTCGGCATATAAGGAAAAAAAGAACTGTAAGCGGCAAAAAAATCATCAATTGAAAATTGAGAAAAAATTAGACTTCTGCTCCCTTGGCGATACCCTTGATAGTTAAGATGCCCCAAGCAATATTTGCATACTTTAAGCGCGGCCTCACCTTTAAATTCTTTACCTGTATAGTAATCCATTCCAGATATCAAAAAAGATCCTGTAAGCACATTTGTAGCCACATATCGTTCAAATCGACCTCTTTCTCGCATTTCCACAAGTTTTCGGCAATTTGCTATATGGTACCTATTCCCCTTTTCCGGATCTTCAAAAACAGAATGAATCCTTTTTCCATGATCTTGAATATATAACAAAACCTGCCTTCCCCGATACGAAAGGAGGCCCGATTTTATATTGACATCTTTTAGCTCAACTTCGATTCCTTCTCCTGAAAGAGCAATGTCAATCTGATCAAGTACATCTGAGTTTTTTTCAAGAGAAAAATCCAGCCTCAGATTCTCCGCTCCCATTTTTCTGACAGCGGCATGCAATGCAGATAAATCGACGGTTAGGCGCATAATTCAAAAATCAGTTTTCAAGAATTTTACGAATCTGAGTTTCTGCATTTGTAATCACACGGAACGAAACGCGACGTGACCGCTCAAGGTCTTCGCTGCCGTCATCATTCTTCACCAAACGCGAAGACGAAAAACCGACTGCCGCGACATGTTCTCTGACCCATGACCGCTCAAAAGCAATACCGGGTAGCCCGAAAACATACAAAAGAACAGAGCGCGTGCGCCCTTGTGACAATTCCATATTGTTGAAATAAGCCTCGTCTTTCGTCGTTTGATGATTCCAAACGCTACTGGTATGACCTTCGATTCGAACCTCATCAATCGAATCACGAAATAGCATCAGCACACTCAGATAACGCGGAAAAAAATCTTTCAGGATGTCCTGAAATGCAGGTTTAAGAGATATTTTTCCAGTATCGAACAGCACATCTGGAGACTTGAATTGAAACGAAAGCGTTTCTTTCTCAATCTCTGCATCCCATTCTTTCAGATCATTTTTAAATTCATCGACCAGCGCTTGATAAAGCTCGACTTGATTCTCTTGATAGGCGACAGCAACTTCTCTGATTTTGTCTCGCTCGATCATCGCGTCCCTCATGAGTGCGATAGACACAAAAAGAAAAACCATCATCAATCCGGCCATCAAATCAGAAACTGAAAGCCAGTGCTCTCCGCTATCACGCGCACCTGTTGAGCGACCAAAAGTTCGATCCGACGCATTGCTCATGGTATCCGCCTTGGTTGCGCCTCAACCACTTGCTGCATGGCGCTTACCAACTTCATGTAGTCTTGTGTAAACTGACCGGCAATCTGCGCTAATGCTCGCCCCATCTCCATCATTACGCGGTCAATTTCTTTTTGCATCGCCTGATCAATAGCAGAAAGTTGTGTATTTACACCCTCTCCTGTCTTCAGGATCGCTTTTTTCATATGATCTTCAAGCCCTTCTGCGGCGCGGCTCATTGAGCGAGCCTGCACCTCAAACACCTCATTTAGGGAGCTTTCAAGTCGGCTCTGCATCTGTTTGATGCTTTCCGCGACCTGTTTCTGTGTTTCCTGTGTATCGCGCTGGACCTGCTCGCCTGTCGTTTTTAATGTTTTTGAAAGCGATTTTGATTCGTCAGATAACGTGGCTAGCATCACACGAACATGTTCATTGACTTCCTTGAAGGTATCCTGCAACTGTTGACGGATCTTTTCGCTCTGAGCAGCAATTTGATCTGATGTGCTGGTCAGATTGCTTTGCAAACGCTGCACGCTGTTATCGAACTCTTCAGCTCCGGTCAAGATTGCCGTCTTGACGGCAGTGGCGCTACTTTCGAGACCTTCCTTGACTTTCTCGATACCTTTACCCGTTGCTGTCACGAAGCGATCCAACAGTTCTTGGCTCTTTTTGTCGTGCGCCTGAATGTAAGCATCAGATTTTTCCAGCAACTTACTGTAATGGTCACTCGCCACAGTAACCGTTTTCGTGACTTCGCTTGTGGTATCAGAAAGCAAACTCTTCACATCCTTTGCCAGCGCATCGGCGCTCGTAGAAATGGCCGCTTTAACATCGTTGGCGCTGCTTTCTAATCCTGATTTCACCTTACCTATTCCCTCATCGGCTGTTTGCACCAGCTTTTCTAGGAAGGCATGGGTTTTTTCGTCATGCGCCTGAATGTACCGCTCAGAGCGATCAAGTAAGGTGGTATAATGTGTACTGGCGGCTTGCACAGATGCAGTCACATCCTTGACTGTTTGTTCGACCTGCTCACGAATCTGAGGAACGGCCTCAACCGCTTTATCTCGCATGTCGCGGAATGCTTCCAGATGATTTTTAAGTTCACTAAGCTGGTGCTGGTTCACCAGCAAGACAGCTTTGAGCTTTTCCATCGCAACCGGAATCTGTTGAGATTCATCCGAGATATGCGCGACCGAGGCTTCAGTTTTAGTGATGGCTTCAACAGCCTGTGCATATTGAGCTGACATCTGCTCCAGTTGTGCTTGATAGTTTTCCTGCCACTGAACCAGTTTCTGTACAGATGCATCCAGCGCCTTAAAATTCTCGCCAAATTGCTCGGTGAGGTTTTTGTTGAAATCAGCAATCACTTCTTTGAGAGCATTCATCATTTGCTCAGTGGCCGACTTGGAGAGCATTTCTGCAAATTCATCCAATTCCTCCCAGAGTTTCTGCGCAAAGTTGTCGAGCCGATCACGATCTTCTTTGATGGAATGTATCGTTTCCTTATGGCGGTCATGTTCATCACTCCGCAGTAATTTGAACTGTCCGACAAGACTGGTTTCTTCCGTGCCTGAAACAGCAGTTCGAAAATCATCCAAGTGACGTAGCGATTCTTTGTGATGATCCGTCTGATCGGTTCGCAATAGTTTCAACTGCCCGACAAGGCTGGTTTCTTCTGCCCCGGAAATCGCAACACGCAGTTGGTCAAAGTGGCTATTTTGATCCAGCAAAGCACGCAGAATGTCTTCTGGTCCTGCGCCGCTGATATCCTCCTGTTCGCGCTTTGATGACAGCAGAGGGGTTGTGATTAAAATCTTGAAAAAAATGGCTGAACCCATTCCAACAAGACTAGTGATGAATGCGGTTTTCAGACCATCAAGCAAATTAGCAATACTGCCATCGATGTTCTGCGGGTCGAAATGCATAAGCCCGACCACGATGCCGACAAAGGTGCCGAGGATTCCGAGCGAAGTGAGAAGGGTTGGGGTTTCGCTGACGAATCGCTGTCCTTTACCCACAAAAGCGAGGAAGGCCGAGAGTAGAAATCCAATCAAAGTCAGCCAGAGAAAAATTTCAGTGACGTTTGCCGCATTGCTCTCGAACAGCAACGATTCCAAGATCGGGTTGAAAAACATAAAACTTTCCATGAGATTCAAATACTTAAAATATTCCACGTCGGGACATTCAGGAGTCGACAGAGGTCAAGAAAATGCTCGTGCGCTGCCGAGCGCTCCTTGAGGGTTGGGTGTCTTGCCAACTGTTCAGGGGTCACGTCAATCGGCTCCTGATCGTTAGGGAGCGTATCAGGATAACACTGAAGCGAAGCCCTACACGCGGCGAGAAAGCAAGCGGGAACTGCAATGAAGAGAAGGGATGATTACAGGCTCCGGTACCGGAAATGCACCAGCGCGAGGGACTTTCAGGCATAAAAATCCGCGCGCCTCAGAGAAACATGATGATTTTCATGGTTTTGTTGGTGCCCAGGGGTGGAGCCGAACCACCGACACGAGGATTATCAGTCAACCAATCTTACTGACCCGGCTGATCCGCGGCGCCTCCACCGCATACCGTGCAATCGCCGGTAGCGGGCGAACGCCGTCGGCCTCGATCCTAGCCAGACCCAGCGACGCCAGCCGCTCGGCAGCCTCCCGGCAGAAGGACGGCCCGGCATCGGGCTCCTTGGCGGCCTTCTTCCAGTAGCGTCCGAACTGCTCGGTCCAACCCCGATAGGCGGCATGGAGACTGGTCCAGGATTCGGCTCGGTCTTGGGACAGGCGCTCCGCGAGATGTCCGGCCAACAACAGGGTGATGTGTCCTTCCGTGCCCTCGGAGGGCATGCGCTGGTCGGCCAGCTCACCGTCCGGGTCGACCATGGCGATGCCCTCCGCGCGCATCTCGGGGACCAGTCCGGTCGCCTCTTGGATGCGCTGGACGATGGCGTGACGCTGGTTGAACAGATAGGCCCGCTCGTCCTCGTCCAGTTCGCCGTAATAGAGCACCGGGTCGTCGAGCAGGCGCTCGGTCAGGCGTTGGCGCAGTTCCCTATTGCGGGCCTCCGGGGTGTCGGCGACGAAACGGGCACTGATGGCGCCGATGCGCCGGTCCAGGGTGTCCGCCGGCTGTTCCAGGGTCCCGACCAGGGACGGACCACGCCGGGTGACCAAGAGGGCGGAGAGGACGTGGCGGTCGATGTCATAGAGCACGTCCTTGCTTTCGTTCTTGATATAGGCGTCCTCGCTGCCGGCCACTCGGACCAGCACGCCGAGATTCAGCAAGAGACGAACAACGGCCACCAGGTCGCGGCGGTCTTCCTGGGTGCGCAGCTCGAACACCAATCCACTGGCCACGACTCCAGGCTCGGCGGACTGATCCATGGCGGCTTTGCCCAATCGACCCAGGGTGCTCTGCATCTCGCCGCGCTCCAGGCCCGCCAGCACCAGGCACAGCAGGGCGTAGCGGCGGCGCGTGAAATCCAGATCCACCGGGCGTTTGCCGGGGCGGGCGGCACGGCTGCCGTCGTCGTGCTCGGGCGCGGTCTTGGCCAGGCGCGCGAAATCGGCCTCAAGGCGCAGGTCCCAGCGGGTCTCCCTGTTTAGCCAGTCCCTGAGCCAGTCGATATGGCGTTTGACCAGCCGGTAGGCGGGGTGATCGGCATAGAGCAGGGGCTGCATCAGCAGGCCACGCATGGCCCGGCGGCGCTCGTCGTCGCGAAGCTGGGTGAGACGGTCGCCAAGCTCGTGGTTGGGTTCGTGGTTGGGTTCAAGGCTGGACTGACTCATGCGACGGCCTCGTCGCGTCGCGCTTGATCCCGCTTGTGCTCCGAGTCGGGAGTGGAGCCAGCTTCGAGGTCGGTGATGCACACCCGATAATCCCGGCCGCCGAATGCGCCGTCGGGGGTCTCGATGACCGCGCGGGTCTCGGGTCCCAAGGGTTCCAGAGAGATGCTGATGGTGCCGTCGCCGGTGACCGTCCGCACGGTGCGCTCTGGGTCTCGGGTGGCGGCCAGGGCCTCGCCGAGCAGGCGCAGAAAGAGATTGAAGCTGGCGGGCTCGAGCCGTCCGATCTGGCTGAGCCGGATGTCCTCGCCGGTCGCCAGACGACGGCGGGCCTCGCGCGCCTGCAGGCTTTCCCGATCCAGTCGCACCCTGAGCAGTTGTTTTTCCTTGCTGCGGTCACGGACCTTCGGTGGGACGCCGCGTTTTCCGTGGGTGCCGGTTTCGCGCAGGCGCGGGCTGATCCGCAGCGGCGGTGCCTCGGCCCAGGGGCGGGACGGCGGCACCGGCTCCTCGGCACGGGCCTGCAGGCTGTCGCTATCGATCCCGAGATGCCGTGCCGGAGTCAGTCCAAAGGCGGCGCGCCAGAGCCGATGGGCCTCGGTATCCGTCTCGCAGTCCATGAACCAGGCGGCCAGGGTGCGGTAGTCGGCGGAGCGGTCGCTGCGCCCGAGCCGGCGCTCATTGAGCTGGACCACGGCGTCCACGAGATCGGAGATGGCTCGTCGAGCGCGCGAGCGCAGCAGCTCGGCCTGGGACGGTTTGTCCGCCGAACCGATGAACCATGCCTCGAGTCCGGACCAGCGGGCCTGCCATTCGTCGATCATCCGGGCCCTGGCCAGGGCGGAGTCGAGCTTGGCGGGCTCGGCGCCGTCCAGATCGGGCGCCGGGGCCAGGTCCAGGGCGTCGCGCTCGGCGATCCGCTCCAGCAGGGGCCGGAAGGCCGCATGCTGCTGGATGTCGAGGATCAGCCCGGCGATCTCGGCGGAGCGCGTCACCAGGTCGCCGATGAATCGACGCAGATAGTCCAGCAGACGATCCTTGTAATCGATGAAGGCCGCGCGCTCGGCCCGGCGCAGATCGAGCCCTCGGGCCAGTCCGGCCATGAAGTCGCGGGCGTTGTCGGCAAGGTCGCTAAAGACCCGGGTGATGTCGCGCAACAACAGGTGCGCCTTGGCGCTATCGAGCCCGGCCTCGCTGTCCTGGGTGTCGAGCAGTGCGCGCAAGGCACGCAGCTGGCTGGCGATGTCGGCTAGGGCCACCGACTGCAGGGCGCCATGATGTCCCAGCATGCGCTCATACGTCTCCAGGGCGGCTTGGGCGGCCTCGCCCTCGCGCGTGATCTGGTAGAGATAACGAGCGCGATAGAAGTCCTCCACCGTGGTGACCCGGCTGGTGTCGGGCTCGGCCTGGAGGTTGCCCCAGTCCACCAATTGGCCGAGGGCCGCCTGGACGGCGTCGAGGTCGAGACGCCGACCATCGCGCGCCGCACGCTCAAGCACATCTTCCGGGCGCAGATGGACCAGGAAATGCTCTTTGGCCTCGGAGAACGCCCGCATCAGGGTCCGGTAGAGATCCGTCTTGTCCGCGGTCAGGTAGTTGAAGCTGGTATCGGGCATCCGTTGGTGGGCTTTGTCACAGCAGGTTCTGTGCTGACCCTAGCATCGGGAGAAGACTGCGAACAGGGAATTAGCGTGGTCTGTGCACGGTTGTGCAGAGACTCTCGCCATATCCACGTATCGGTCTGTTACTCGGAACACTGCTAGCGATCGGAGGATCACGCCATGACCATCGGTCACACAACCGTGTTCAGACGCAACAGGAGCTAGGCGGGCAGACTGCCGAGAGCCCTATGCGTGGATAGCGGCGCGCTGAACGCCCTATCCCAAGGTTGTCACCGAAGGTTGTCACCGATGCGTCTCGACGTATTCGCGTGAGGATTGGGGTCAAGGATTGGGGTCAGGTCCAGTTTTATTGCATCCAAAGAGACTCTCAAGTACCCGCGCGGAATGACGCAGCAGCGCATCACCGATCAGATTCTGGAAAACTGTCACGCATCGAGCGATGCCAAGGTGATCGGGGATCACGGGAAGCGTCAAGCGCTTGGCCGAAGAGGTAGCGCGCGGACAGCGCGCGCTGCATCCGCGGCCAGTTGTCAGGCCCCCGCCCCTGACGCAAGAATGCGTGCATGCGGCGTCTGACATCCTTTCTGCCCCGTCTCCGATTCTCCATGGAGTCTGCCCGGCTCCGACTCTCCCGCCCGGATGCGCTCTACTGGCATGCCATGCTGGGCCTCGTCACCGGGCTGGTGGCGGGGGCGGTCATCGTCGCCTTCCGGCTGGTGGTGGAGGGCTCCCAAGAGGCCATGCTGCCCCTGCACGGCGAGAACTACGAGGGGCTCCCGGTCGTCGCGCGGCTGCTGCTGCCGTTGATCGGCGCCGTGCTGATCGCACTGCTTTTCCTGCGCTTCGCCCAGGGCATCTATGTGCTCGGTGTCGCGCGCGTCATGGAGCGCATGGAGTACCACCAGGGACACATGACCTGGCGCGGCTTCATCCTCCAGTTCCTGGGGGCGGCCATCGCCATCGTCAGTGGGCACTCGGTCGGACGCGAGGGGCCGCACGTGTATTTGGGCGCGGCGAGCGGCAGTCTGCTGGGCCAGGTCTTCGCGCTGCCCAACAACAGCATCCGCACCATGGCGGCCTGCGGGACGGCGGCCGGGATCGCGGCCTCCTTCAACACCCCGCTCGCGGGTGTCATCTTCGCGCTCGAGGTGCTGGCGCTCGAATACAGCATCGCCGGCTTCATCCCCATCATTCTCGCCGCCGTCAGTGCCAATGCCGTGTCCGTGGGCATCTTCGGCAGCTCGCCGGCCTTTCAGATCCCGCCCTTCGTAATGTCGTCGCTGGCGGATCTGCTCCCGATCCTGCTGCTGGGATTGGCCGCGGGCGCGGTCTCCGCCGCCTATATCCAGTCGCTCCAAACCATCGCCAGTCTGAGCAAGCGTCTGAGCTTCTTCTGGCGCATCTGCCTGGCGGGCGTGGCGGCGGGCCTCTGCGGCGTTCTGGTCCCGCAGGTCATGGGGTTGGGCTATGACACCCAGCGCAGTCTGCTGCTGGAGCAATGGCCCTGGACCTTCCTGCTCGTCCTGCTCGGCGCGAAGCTCCTCGCGACTTCGACCAGCGTCGGACTCGGCATCCCCGGCGGGACCATCGGCCCCGCCCTCTTCATGGGGGCGGTCGTGGGCAGCCTGACCGGCGCCCTGACCGGCCATTTCGTCGCGCTGGACGCGGCCCACACCAGCTTTTATGCCCTGCTCGGCATGGGGGCCATGATGGGCGCGAGTCTCCAGGCACCGCTCGCCGCCCTGACCGCGATGGTCGAGCTGTCACACAGCCCGGGCGTCATCATGCCGGGCATGCTCACCATCATCCTCGCCGCCGTGACCTGCCGGCAGGGCTTCGGAAAGGACTCCCTGTTCCTCACCATGCTGCGGGCGAATGGCATGGACTACCGCGCCAATCCGGTGATCGCGATGCTGCGCCGCATTGGCGTCGGCAGTGCCATGAACACCAACTTCGTCCGCAAGCCGCCCATCCTCGGCCGCGACACGGCCGAGCAGCTCATGGAGGCGGCGCCGGAATGGATCGTCGTCGACAAGAACGGCGCACCCGCCTACCTCATCCCTGGCATCGCCATCGCCACCTATCTCTCCCACACCAAGGACACCGAGGACGTCGACCTGCTGGGTATCCCGGCCGATCGGCTCGAACTGGCGCCAGTGCATCTCCAGGCGACGCTGCAGGAGGCCCTGGACATCCTCAAATCGGGTGGGGCGGATGCGCTCTATGTCCAGCGTCCGCTCGCGCCCGGTATCAACCACATCTACGGCGTGCTGACGCGGGGACGGATCGAGTCCGCTTACCGATATTGAATCGCTCCCTGATTGGCCCACTCCGGCAAGCGGGTTGGCTTCTCCATCGAAATGTGCTCGTATTGCCGTCTCGTGGCACCGCTCTGCGGTGCCACGCGCCCTTCTTGGCGCTCTGCGCCTTCGGACCTCGCTGTTTGTGCCAACGTTCGAGGGTTTTCAGACACCCGCTCAGGCAGGGCTTCTCGCGTTTCGGATCAGTTCAAGGTCTTGTCCGGCCAGTCTTTGGCGCCGGCGCGCTTGGCCAAAATCGCCCATGCCCGAGGTCCAATCACGTCGGACGATTTGGTTGATTGCCGGAATTCGCCGCGGCCGTCGCCGGCAGCGTGATGTTCCGGCAGCGCGTTTCGTGCACGAAGAGCGCGCCGATCAGCCCCAGCAGCGCGAAGCCGCCGGAGAGCCAGAGTCCGTTGCGGAAGTCGCTCATCGCATAGAGCCGGACGTCCCCCGTCATGGTGCCGTCCCAGGTCAGGTCCATGACCCAGCCGAAGGCCGGCTGCATGATGGCCGCGCCGAGGAAGAGCCCGGTGTTCACCAGTGCGATGGCCATTCCGGCGACGCCCGGCGGCACCACCTCCTTCGCCGCCGCATAACCGACCACGAAGCCGCCGGCCGCCATGCCGAGCAGGGCGTAGAGCGTGAGCCCGGTCCATCCCGGTCCCCAGGGCAGGAGAATCAGGGCCAGCCAGAGCACGACGGAGAGCGCGCTGGCGCCGACGATCACCACCTTGCGCCGGCCCAGGTGATCCGACAGCGAGCCCAGTGCGAAGCTACCGATGGCGAACCCGGCGAGCGCCGCCGTGGTGTAGAGCGACGCCTGGGTGCGGTCCAGCCCGAAGCCGTCGCGCATCAGCGGAACGCCCCAGAGACCCGCGAAGGCGAACAGGCTGCCGGTGATGCCGAACATGACAAAGAAGCTCGGCCAGACGGCGCGCGTGGTCATGACCCCGCGCAGATCCAGCGCCCAGTGCCGGTCACGGGGCGGATGCGCCGGCAGACCGTCGAGCTCCTGCACCGTGGGCAGACCCGCATCCTGCGGCTTGCTGCGCACGAAGACGGCGGTGAGTACGGCGACGATCAGTGACAGCAGGCCGATGCCGACGAAAACGCTGCGCCAGGATGTCGTCTTGAGCAAGAGCGCCAGCGGGCCGGCGGCCAGGATGGACCCAACATTGCCGAGCAGGAGCGTCAGCCCGCTGATGGCGCCGTAGTAGCGCTCGCTGAACCATTGGGTGTTGGAGCGCATCAGCCCCACGAAGACCACCGAGACGCCGAGCCCGACCAGAAAGCGGCCCGCCGATGCCATCTCGAAGGTCTCCGCCAAGCCGAAGAGAATCGATCCAAGGCCGGCGACCAGACAGCCGATGGTGACACTGATGCGCGAGCCCAGGGTATCGGCCAGCACCCCGGAGGGGATCTGCATCGCGGTGTAGATGTAGTAGTACATGGCCGCCAGGGATCCCAGCGCCGCGCCGCTGGTCTGGAAGCTCGCCATGAGGTCCGCGGACACCACACCGGGCGCCATGCGATGAAAGAAGACCATCATATAGGCCAGGATGAGGATGGCGTAGACAGTCCAACGCAGCCGCTGGAAGCGCTGCCTGACGGAGGGATCGACGGACATGATGGGCCTCATGCGCTTGGGTTCGATGGGACGCCCGCCGCTCTGGCGTGGCGATGCTGGCGTGATCAGGCATGTGTCTCTGATCACAGACTGGACCAACCTTAGTGGTTTCACGCAGGGTGGCTCAGTATGATCAGCGGATGGTAAACAGCGCCAGTCCGGCCGGAGGCCAATGATGTCCGAGCAGAAATTCCGTCTTGTCACACGCAGCGATTTCGACGGCCTTGTGTGCGCCGTCCTGCTCAAGCACCTCGACCTGATCGAGGACATCAAATTCGTCCATCCGAAGGACATGCAAGATGGCTTGGTCGAGATCTCCGACAAGGACATCACGACCAACCTCCCTTACGTGGATGGCGTCCACCTCGCGTTCGACCACCACTCATCCGAGACCCTGCGTGTCGGACAGCATGACAACCACGTCATCGACCCCGATGCCCCCTCCGCGGCCCGCGTCGTCTGGCGCCACTACGGTGGGCACGACGCCTTCCCCCTGGGCTGGGACGAGATGATGGAGGCGGTCGACAAGGGCGACTCGGCCCAATTCACCCAGGAAGAGGTGCTGGATTCCAAGGGCTGGGTGCTGCTCAACTTCCTGATGGACGCACGGACCGGGCTCGGGCGCTTCCGCGAGTTCCGCATCTCCAACTACAGCCTGATGATGGACCTCATCGACTACTGCAAGGACCACGGCATCGAGCAGATCCTGCAGCTGCCGGACGTCAAGGAGCGCGTCGATCTCTACTTCGAGCAAGAGCCCAAATTCAAGGAGCAGATCCGGCGCTGCGCCACCGTACACGACAACCTCGTCGTCCTCGATCTGCGCGGCGAGGAGACCATCTGGGCTGGCAACCGCTTCGTCATCTACGCGCTCTTTCCCCAGTGCAACATCTCCATCCACGTCCTCTGGGGTCTGAAGCAGCAGAACACCGTCTTCGCCACCGGCAAATCCATCTTCGACCGCAGCTCCAAGACCAACATCGGCGAACTCATGCTGGCCTATGGCGGCGGCGGCCACCACGCCGCCGGGACCTGCCAAGTCGACAACGACCGGGCCGCACAGGTGCTGGAGCAGCTGATCGAGCGCATCACCGAGGACGGCTGAGTCTCGGGCCAATGGCGTTGCTCCAGGGTCCTTGGTCCGTGGGAGCGGCGCCCCGCCGCGACCGGGCACGCAGTCCGGGCTCGGGCCGAGGCGCATGTCAGGCGATCATGCTTCTCACGAGAGCAGCCAATCAAGAGATCAGCCAAGGCGTCAGAGCATCCATCTATTGAATTGCGCCCAACTTCTTCGTGTAGTTGTGTACCTTTCGCCAAGTCGAGTTATACGAACTCACGGCATAGTCTGAATCACTCACTTTTCTCTTGAACTCATACTCGTAACTTGCATCAGGGCTGGAAAAGACGATTTTTGGTGAAAACCGATCTCGATATCCGTAGCCGCAGTCGAAGACTCCTATAAGATAACAATTGCGCCAGTGCTTATTGATGGTCTTCTCGGAAAAACCTTGCGCCTTCAAGCTGTCTAAAAAGCCAAAAAGAAATCGGCCCAACTGTCGGGCATAGTCATGCGATTTCTCATCCCAATACCAATCGCTTATGAACCTCTCGATCGGATCATTGGTTTCGTTCTCTTGACTCATCGGATTTCAGTACCTCTGTTCTTCGCAGGCATCGATCGCCGCATCTCCCACAAGCTGGGCCAGCCAGAGCGAAATCCACCTGCCTTATTCGTAAGTTGAACCTGTAGGCGGGACGAGCTTCCAGCCTTTCTGGTCACAAGGCTCGGCGTCGATCATCCTTCGGACCAGTCGTCTTCGGTAGGGTGGACAAGCGCAGCGCAGTCCACCAACAACGGCGCGGGGTTCGGTGGACTTCGCTCTCGCTCGTCCACCCTACCGGTCCAACCGATGACCAAGGCCCAAAGCTCCAGCTTCGTGACCTCAGCGATGAAGCTCTGCTTCACGACGTCGGCGGCTTCCGGCGCTTGATTGGGTCGATCCAGGCGCTGATCCTCGAACTCGCGAAGCGGAGCTTCGTCTCGCGGGTGACGAAGCTGGAGCTTCATCACCAGTCTGAAGTCAGGCCGTGGAAGATGGACAGTTCCTTAGCCTTTCATCTGCCCTTGCATCTCAAGTGACTCAATCTTTTCCTTTTCCAAGGAGGCAAGCCTTCTCTTGATGCTGTTTATTTCACTGTTGACCGCGCTCAACCTGCGCTCAACCTGTGTTTGATGTGTTGCGCTTCTAAATCTTTGCTTCCATGTAGCGTCAGAGCGAGTGATTTGACTTCATTTCGCAGTAGCTTGAAATACGGATTGCCATGAGCGTAATTCTGCCGGTATTGCAGCGTGCCAGCTCTTATCGCCTCCATGATTTCGTTTTCTGTCAATCCAAATTCCTTGCAAGCATTCTTTTGACTCAAGGTCGCGCCTTTTTGGACCCATAGAGATTCAGACATGTTCAACGATCTCGATCTTGATCACGCATGGTCAAGCGCCTCTGCGGGCTCAACAGCGCGCGTTGGTTTCGTGGCGTTCGCAGAGTCCAGTTGAATGACTCGTTATTCTGCCACTTCTACATACTCGACTTGGCTTTGAGGGAACTCGTCTTCCTTTATTTGTCATCACCCCAGGGGGACTGCTTTTCAAATGTTGAAAGATACAAATCTTCTACCTTAACTCTGGCCCATTGGGTTTTGCGCAGAAACTTCAGCGATGATTTTACTGACGGATCACTCTTGAAGCAATTTATGTCAACTCTCTGAGCCATACCATCCCAGCCGTAATACTCGACTAACCTCGTTACGATGTTCGCGAGCGTTAATCCATGCAAGGGATTATTCGGTTGTTCGCTACTCATATAAATTTCGATGCGCCGACATTAGGCTGAGTGTTTCTAGTCGATAACGCAAAAATGCGATGCGCCGCCTACGGCGTCGCTTTTTAACGCCATATTAATCTGTTTTGTCTTCAGCTTTTTTCACGCGAATCTTGTTGCCGGCAAGAATCATGCTATTTAAGTTTTTCATTGCCGCTTTGGCTTCTCCTGGCTTCGGCATTTCCACAAAAGCAAAACCCTTAGATCCGCCGGTGATTTTGTCTAATACTAAATCACAAGATTGTACGGTGCCATATCCCTGAAAAAGAGCTTTTATCTCTTCTTCGGTCGTGCTGCGAGTAAGATTACGAATTATCAATTTCATCAGTTAATAAGCCATTAAGTGTCGAGTGAATGGGTGGAAATCTATTTTACTGTTTTGCTTAAAATGACCGATGCAAGCCGGCCAGCCGCTGCACAACGCTCGAGATTAGCCGCGAAGCCAGCCGTACTGAATCGGCTTAAGCGACTGAATTAGGCTCTTTTTTAGCTCAGCATACGATCATATTCCTGATGATCGCCGATCCAAACCCAGATGTAACCGTCTTCATCCTCAATGGCGAGTGCTCGATGCTCGATCCCGATGCGAACCGACCAAAGATTTCCTACTTTCTTGAAATGTAGGGATGGGTGGTGAGGATTCTCTTTCAGCAGAGCGTAGTTTTTACGTGCAAGATCCTGAATGCGTGCTGCAAGTGCGTGGAAGCAATTCCAAAATCTGTTCGTCGTTCGGTGCATTAAATTTGACGAAGCTTCTCTTTTCGTTTTTCGTCAAGCGCTTCTTCAACAAGGAAATCTAGGTTTCCGTTAGCTGCATCGATTTCAATTTCTTTGTCCCACGACTCGGCGTCGCGTTCTGCGAACCAATGAACCAGTTTCATGTACTCGTGATGAGGTAGTGCCTCAATTTGCGATTTAACTTCTTCGAATGTTTTCATGAGGAGATCTCTTTTTTGATCTAACGAAAAGCATCAGTCGCGCCGCTTCTTGGCGTCGTCTGGATGCGCTTTTTAACTCTAGATTTTCGCCACATCAATTCGATATTCCACCGTCGCCATCTCTTTTGCCAGCAATAGCCCTGCGTCTTTTTCTAGATTATCTTTGAATGGTATGTAGATTATCCCCTGGATATCGGATGGGCGCTCCATGTTCTCTTGCTGGTGTAGCAGTATCGCGACCCTGGAACGGCCCAGTTTTGCCAGCAGCATCCCTAGTTCGAGCATCCCTAGTGGTCTAGAGTGAAAGTCCTAATACTGTTTCTGGGCGATCGATGGCATCCTACTCATCTGTCTTGAGTTTCGCCGATGAGTTGATGACACGATGCCACGCTGCACCCCGATTCCCGTTTCCCT
>NZ_NRRF01000059.1 GCF_016583565.1 Thiocystis violacea
TTTTCTCGCCGCCGATCCAATCCCCGAATCAGCTCACTCCCTCGCAACCCCTCAATATCCCTTCCTCCCGAAGGAGCCGCGCATTCTAGCGAAACCATAGAACACGTCAAGCCCTTTTTACAGACCACCCCGCACAGAAAAGTCCAACACCTCATACAAGACGAATCCGCGCAAAACGACGCTTGCCAACCTGGTAAATGTGCTCGGCTCTTAGCCCGCAGACGCCAGTCCAGTCGCCGTGGCGACCGCATCGACGACCTGAAGCTGCACCTCTTCGGTCAGATAGGGATGCATCGGCAGACTCAGGACACGGGTCGCGATATCTGCACTGACCGGCGTCCCGGTGCTTGGAAATCCGACGTGGAAGACCGGCTGGTCGTTCAACGGAATGGGATAGTGAATCGCCGTCGGCACGCCAAGCTCATGCAGCTTCTGAGCCACGCCCTCTCGGTCACGAACTTGCAGCGTGTATTGCGCATAGACGGACACGCTGTCAGCCGGGACGAATGGCGTGAGGACAGCCGCCCCGCCAATGTCAGTCGAGACCGCGCCCCGCGCATTCAACAGCTCGGTGTAGCGCGCACCCAGCCGCGCTCGCGCCTCGACCTCCGCCGGAAAAATGTCGAGCTTGGCCAGCAACACGGCTGCCTGCATGGTGTCCAGGCGCCCGTTCAAGCCCAGCCGCGGATGGTGGTAGCGCCGGTCCTGACCGTGATTGCGAATCTCGCGCAGCGCCTTGGCGAGATCGTCGTCATCGGTGAAACAGGCGCCAGCGTCCCCATAGGCACCGAGCGGCTTTGCGGGAAAGAAGGAGGTGCAGCCGATCTTGGAGAGACTGCAGGAACGGCGACCACGATCACTGGCGCCGAAGCTCTGGGCAGCATCTTCGATCACAGCGATGCGATGGGCGTCGGCCACGGCATTGATGGCATCCATATCGGCGCATTGCCCATAGAGCGACACGGGCATGATGGCCCGCGTCCTGCCGGTGATGGCCGCTTCCAGCTTGCTGGGGTCCAGGTTGTAGGTCACCGGGTCGATATCGACGAACACCGGCCGCGCCCCGAGCAGGGCAATCATCTCGCCCGTCGCGATGAAGGTGAAGGGCGTGGTGATGACCTCGTCCCCCCTGCCGATTTCCAGCGCCATCATGGCCGCCAGCAGTGCGTCCGTCCCGCTGGAGAGGCCCACGCAATGACGGACGCCGACGAAGGTGGCAAGGCGCTCTTCAAGCTCGCCGACTTCCGGCCCCATGATGTATTGGCCGTGACTCAGGACGGCGTCGATTCTCGCCCGCACCTCGGACTCGATCCGGGCGTATTGTGCTTTCAAGTCGATAAATTGCATTCGGTTCGCCTTCGCGGCAACCGCGCCGCGGTGTTCGTAATGTCTGGAATACTGCTCAGGGGACCATGAGCTGCACGGTCTCCGAGGGGCGCAGTATCTCGGAGGACTTGATGTCAAAGATGACGTCAAGATAGTAGACCGCACCTTCGAGTTCGACCCGCACCGCCTGGACACCCAGGCTGTAGACGCGGCCTTGACGAACCGCACCGCCAACCTTGACCTGGATAGGCTGCCCCGGCTTGAACTGCCGCAAAACGGTCGCCGTGACCAGGGCGCGCGCCAGCATGCGATCGTCCGGCGCGATGACGATGAGCGGCTCCTGCTGCAGTGTCTTATAGATGACGGCCCCGTTCCATGCATCTCGGGCCACGATGATGCCAGCGAATGGCGCCCTCAGCTCGGTATGCTCCAGAGCGACTTGCGCGGAGGCTTCGGACGCCTTGGCGGCCTCCTCCTCGGCGACGGCGGCGATCTGAGCAAGCTCGGCGTCCTTCAGCTCCTCGATGGCAATGAGGCCGCGATCGAACAGCTCCTGACCTCGACTCAGCTCGCGTTGCGCCTTCTCACCCGCGGCCCGCGCGCGTGCGACCCGCGCGCGCGCTTCCAGGAGCTGGGCGCGGGCCTCGCGCTGATCCATCCGCAGGAGCAGCTCGCCCTGCTTGACGTGCTGCCCGGCACTGACGGCGACCTCTTCGACGACGCCGTTCTCGAGCACGCGCATCTCGACTTCATGAACCCATTCCAGCCAGCCCTTCAGGGCCTGCGCAGCCGCGGCCGGGGTGGCAATCGCACACATCAGGGGCAACAACAACCATCGATACATGGGCTAGGGGCTCCCAGTCTGACCGATCCAAAGCGGCTGACCCACGAGCTCGTGCAGACCAGTCCAGGTGAGCGCCTGACAGTACTGGATCTGCTGCTCCCGCATGCGCGCGTGCGTCTGCTGACTCATGGAGTAACCGAGATCAGCCGTGACTTCGAGCTCGTAGAGGGTCCGGCTCTCATCCAGCTTCAGATCTCGCCACGCCGACTCGACGCTCAGGCTGCGTCTCGCGGCCGCCAAGGCCTTCAGGCGCAAGAGCAGTTCGGTGATCTCCTGGCGCAGCTCCGACTCGAACAGCGGCAGGTCGCTCGGCTGCAGTGCAGGGTCTGGCATGACGAGGCGCTCAGCCTCGAGCGCCGCCTTCAGCCAGTCATCAGTCGTCGGCAAGGGCTCGGGGAGCGCAGGCAAGACGGGATCCGCGAGGGTCCGAGGCAAGTCCTCCGGGTGGCCAAGCGCCCGAGCAAGACGTGAGCGCGTCAATTGCTGACTCAGCTCACTGGCCGTGCGTCGATGCAGCAAATCTTGATAGACGGCCTCAAGCTCGAGCACGCGAAGCTCCGAGAGCTGACCCAAGTCCCGGCGCGCGGCTGCCCGATCGAATTGCACATAGGCGACCGCCATGGCTTCGCTCTCGCTCGAAAAACTGAAGTCCGCCAGCAGGACATCGAAGAACCGCTCCACGACCTCCAGACGTTGGGCCGCGGCGGGTTTCAGCAGCGCACGCAGCCCAGCGTCGCTCTCGGCCTCAGCGCCCGAGCCGCTCGCGAAGGCCAGTTGCTGACAGTCCAGATAGAGCGGTGGGCGACGCGAGACGGGCACGCGCATGTCGGCCGATGCCGTGGACCCGGAGTGGTCGTCGAGGCTTCTGAGCGCCTGCTCCAAACCGAGCGGATCCGGCACATCGCCCACCGCGCAGGATGCATAGACCAATCCCAGTAAAAGACAGGATGCGAGCGTCGACCAAGAGGCGGCGGACTTGAATCTAGACATCTGAGTCTCTGTCACCGGACCAATCTTCGGGGAAAAGTACGAGACCAAGCCCCTCGCGACTGCCGCCATGGGACGCTCGAGGGTGCGGAGAGGGCGGATATACCACGGATCACCCACACTTTGGAAACCCGACTTCACCAGAGCGACATCGCCCGCAACAGGGGCAAGAGGCCGATGCGGCGCTGGGACTGGATCTGGCGACGTTTACGCCAATTCCTCGCAAGCCCCGCCAAGGCATCCCGCTTGGCCCGCCACAAAACGGCGCCACGCCCATCGGGCAGATAGCGCAGCACGACCGCAAGGTGCATGAGCAGGTGGATCGGCAGAAGCGCCAGCAGCAGCGGCAAAGGCATGTTCTTCACGAACAGCCAGAGGATGTTGCGGTGGCCGTGGTAGAGGGCGAAATCGCTCCTGACGCCGGTCAAGGCTGAGCCCTGATGAACGACCTGAGCCAGGGGAACGTACCGACAGCGGTATCCGGCCAAGCGCATCCGAAAACCTAGATCGACGTCTTCCGTATAGCAGAAGAACTCCTCGTCGAAGCCACCCAGACGCGCGAAGAGATCGCGCCGATAGAGGGCCGCGGCCGCGCACGGTGAGAACACCTCGTCCGCCTCGAGCCGCCAGTCGGCAGCTCGGCGCCCATGATCCCGCCTCCAGACCAGGCCAGAGATGTGCATGACGTCCCCGCTGCCGTCCAAATGGCGGCGGCTTGCATCCGTGTACATGCGGCTCCCGAAGGCACCGCACTCCGGATGCTGGTCCGCCGCAGACAAGAGCTGCTCCAGCCAATCCGGATCCGGCACGGCATCGGGGTTGAGCAGGGCGATCCAATCGCAGTCGGCCGTTCGGGTGAGCGCGAGATTGTTTCCCTGCGCAAACCCCGTGTTGTGCCCTGGCTGGATGAGCTCGATCTCAGGGCGTCGCTCCAGCGCGGGCAGGGCCTCCTCCGCCCCGCCATTGTCCACCAGGATCACGCGCTCCGGCACCCGCGTCTGCTGGGCCAGACCGTTGAGGCACGCCGTCAGAAGATCGCCGGCGTGATAGTCCACGATGATGACGGCAACGCGGCTTGGCTCCATCAGGGGGCGATCTGGGCGCGAAACGCCGGACGCCGCATCAGAGCCGACCTGATGCCATGCGCTGGCGGTCATAGAAATCCAGCACCGATAGCTCCTGATTCCCACAATATTGGTCTTCGACCGACAAGGCCTGCGACAAGGCGCCAATATCCAGATGGCGATCGACGATCAGCGGCAGCAGCCCAGACACGGCCCGGAGATCCCAGTCTCCCCGGAGGGCGGCTGAGCCGACCGCATCCAGGACGTCCACACAGAATCGCAACGCCCCCTCGTGAATCCGCTCCAAGGTCGGGAAACTGCGCTGCGACGCACCTCCCGGCTTGAAGACCGGCATGACCCGGCCATCACGGCGCTCGAATCCGCCCAGCTGCCCCTCGGGCGAGGTCAGCACGGCCTCCAGGACCAAGGCATAACGGTGAATCGCCTCGCGATCCATGCGTTCGAGCGGCAGCAGGTGACCGAAGCAGGACGCACACCCTCCCCCGCCGTCCAACACCCGGCCCGCCGAAGTATTGGTCACGGCATAGTATCCACTGAGCGGCTGCTCGAGGACCTGCATCAGGGCCAGCTGGATCGTACCCGAGTAGCCGATGTCGATGATGGCGGGACGCTGATCCTCGGCGCAGCCGAGCCCGGCCCAGTAGTCCCGCACGGCCGCGCGCAGAACCGCCGATGCCTTGAGCAACTCGGGCAGGCAATCTCGCAGTAGGACTTGGATCCGATGGTGATCCTCTGGGAGACGCAGGTTCTCATCCAGGACCTCCTCGCCGAGCTTGGCAGCGATATCCTCGACATCCAGGAGACCGAACCGCGCGGTCAGCAGCTGTCGAAACGACCCGTCATAGTGCGCCGCCAGCAGGAGCGCCAAGTCCGCTTCGTCCCGGATCGCGGCCAAACCGACGACACTGCGCGAGCAATAGCAATAGACCCCCGCGGGCAGGTCCGGGGCCACTGCGCTCACAGCGGGATGAGACCGCATGGCGCCATAGAGACGCTCCAGCAACCAACCCTCGCGGCTGAGGAACCTGGCCGAGGTCGCCCCGTCCTCCTGAAGCCGTCGGATCAACCAGGCCATGAAGACGAAGACGATGGGACCAATGATCCCGTAGCCAAAGACATCGGGGTCGGCAAAGGGTCGATGCGTCGGCTCCGGCGTGGTCGTGAGGTGGCGATTGACCCGATTGGCGACCAGACCCAGGATCAGCTCATTGCGCCATGAGGGGCGTTCGCGGAAGCACCTGATGAAGGCCTGCCCGCCAGGCAGGATCCCCAAGAGCGCGGCGGGGCGCATCACATGCACCGGGTGCGGGAAGCCGCGATCGACCAGGACTTGAACATCCGAATGCTCATTGTCGCCCACATGCTGCAGCTGTGATTGCGCGACGTCTTCCCGCTGGAGCACATGCTCCCAGATATCCCCGCGGTCTTTCCTGCGCCCCGTATCCGCGGAGACATAGAGCCGATCGAAGACATCCAAGCCGAGCCGCGCGAGCACTGGCCGAAGATGCGCCTCGCCGAGGTACATATCGGAGACCAGGATCAACCGCCGCCCGGCCCGATCGAGCGCCTTCAAGGCATCCGCCGCCACCGGATTGACGACGAACAGCCCCTGCTCGGTCGTGACCTCAAGCTGCAACAGGGCCTGCGCGCGCGCCTCGTCGAGCTTCAACATCTGCGCCAGCGCCCGATAGATCGCCTCCACCGCGACATCCTGACCCGGCTCGAGGACCGCCCGCGCCATGGCCTCGGCTTGGCGGCGTCTCGCCGTGAAGTCGGGGATGCCATAGTCCCGCGCGACCTCTTCCTCCAGCATCCAGAAGACAGCCTCCGGCCGCGCGAAGGGTCTCAGGATCAGGGTATCGAAGAGATCGAAGGAGACGAGCGGCGCGTCGGCACATCCCAGCCGGATCCGCTCGGCCAGGGCATGGGGGGCATAGTGGCTCAGCACGAAGGGGCTGAATGAGCGCAAGCAATGCCGCCCTTGCTCGCAGAAGAGCAGCCGCCGCGTCAATCCGGCCGCCTGGGCCGAAAACGTCAGACAGCGTTCGATGGCATGGTGCAGCGTATTGTCTGTCTGGCCCTCTTCCGGCGGGAAATCCGAGAGGCCGAGCCCAAGATCGAGCAAGGGCCGCAGCGCCTGCGTCCTGGCCCAGAACATGGAGCCGGCGGGATAGTCGATGTACTGGCCGAAATCGACGTCCGTGAAACCGAGCCTGCCGAGAAGCGCCTCGGCGTGCGCGCGGTTCGAAAGCCAGGTATGCGCCCAATAGGGCAGGCCGGGAAAGGTCTCCGGGTAGATGAGGCCGACCGAGGCGTCGACGGCGAACTGCGCGAGCACCGCACGGAACCGCGTCTCGTCGCCGAGCATGGACTCCAGCAGATAGCGACGCCAATCCTCGCCGAACTGAGGAGATCCGGTGTAGCTGGACCGCTTGGTGTGGATGTGACCGACCACGTCGAGCGCGGCGATCTCTTCGCGGAATCCGACGATCAGCGGGGCGATGTCGCGCCCACGGTTCGGCAGAACCTTCACCGTCAGCTGCGCCTTGTCGCCAAGCAGGGCGCGCTGGCCGAGCACCCGCTCGCGGTCGGCCTGCGAAGAGACGGAGACCATCAAGTGGTAGGCAACCGGCATCTTGGCCAGATAGCGGCAGAGCTCCGGAAACAGATCGACGAAGAAGACATGCGCCATGATGCCGCATCGCAGGGTCGGCAGCGCCGCCATCTGCATCTCGGAAGGACAATAGGGCGGACTGTCCAGGGTGAGCATCGCGGGGGCCGCGCGCGGCGACCTTCGCTGCATGTGGAAACCTACCCGCCGAATCGACCCGCCAAGACCATCGCGTCGAACGCGGCTGACGAGCTTGACCAAGAGCCGCCGCCACCCGCCGCTCAGACGCGCCGCATCCGAGGCGCTCGCCAGGAGCGCCGGCAGCGGACCCAGCGCAGCCCTGCCCCGCGCCTTGACACGCTGCATCCCCTGGCTGACCACACGAATCGGGAGCGTCACGCGCCAACTGGTCGAGGCCAGCGTGGCGCGGTAGGCTTCGGCCGCCTCGCGATAGAGGTAGTCGGTGCGTTTGAAGGCTTCGTGCAGTTCGCCCTGCGCGAATCGCAGATCATGGTACTCCTGGTCGAGATCGCGGTGTTTCTCCAACAGATCATCGTGCAAGTGCTCAAGCCCCTGATGCGCCTGGATGAGGTCAGTGTGCTTGGCCTGGAGCGCTTCGAGTGCCCCGGAGACGATGCGATAGGCGTCGTCGCGGCTGCGGAACTCCTGGTGGAGTCGAGCGTGGTCCGCGTTGAGCCGATCATGCGCGGCGAGCAGTGCCTCGTGCTCCTCGTGCAGCTGCCGATGCGCCTCCATCGCCTTGCCGAGCCGCTCCTGCGGCAGCCGCAAGGCCGCATCGAGCTGCTCCGCGCTCCAACGCGCCTTCCACTTGGCGAGCAGCCGCTGGCGGGCCTGGGCGACGCGCTCGGCACTCTGCCCCCAACCCGCGTTGGAGCCACCTCCCGCGCGGTAACCGGCAGACACCTGGTCCAGATGCACGAAATCGGTAAACTCGGCGCATTGGAGCCAGAAGTCCCAGTCCTCGAAGACATCCAAGGCCGGATCCAATCGGCAGCCAAGCCCGAGGAGTTCACGCCGAAAGAGCACCGCATGAATCGGGATATGATTCTCGAGGCGCTGCGCAACCGGGTCGTAGGGATCATTGAGGAGCGCGATGTCCTCGGCGTCGGGCGATTCGCGATAACGAACCCCGGCATAGGCGGCCATGACATCCGGACGCCGACTGAGCACATCGGCCAAGGCGCCGATGTGCTCGGGCTCGAGCCAGTCGTCGTCATCGAGGAAGATCAGGAGCCGGCCGCTGGCTGCATCCAGCCCCGCATTGCCCGCGTGGCAACGGCCCCGACTGACCGAATGGACGAGGTGCTGGACCTTGATATCGCGAAGGCCCGCAATCGGCCCCACAAGGTCGGACATGTCTCCGCCGCCATCGTTGACGACGACGATCTCGAGCGGCCGATACCTCTGCGCAACGCAGGAGGCGAGCGCGTAGTCGAGCGTCTCGCGCCTGTCCTTGGTGCGGATGACGATCGAAACGAGCGGGTTGGCGTTGCTGGCGTCTGGCATTGGCATCGGAACCCGAAAAAGCGCCCAATTGTAGAGAGCGGCCGCTATTTGGCAACCGAACTTGCGGTCGACACGGCAGCGACGACATCCGTTGCCGGCGCACCAGAGACCACGGCGGCGCGCCCAGCTGCACGGACCCCGCCGCATCCCGGCGTCGGCAGCTCGCGTCACGGACAGAGCGATTCACGGACAGATCGAGCGAGCCATCGCCAGATCCTGTCATCTACGAGAGATCAGGGAGTCGAGACCCGGGATCTCCTACTTCGGAGAGCATGTCATGCGTCATACCCCTATCGTCTTCGCCGTTTCACTCATGAGCCTCGCGACGGCGCTTCCAGCCGCCGAGCCCGAGATTCCCATCGCCGCGTCGCCGGCGCCAGAGGCGGCACCGGCACCCAACGTCCAGCTCGAAGGACCGACCTGGCAACTGGTCCAATACCGCGCGTCCGGCGGTCTCGTCGACGTCGTCGCACAAGCCAGACCGGCCCGCTTCAAGTTCGCCGAGGGCGCGCTGTCCGGCGGCACCGGCTGCAACCGCTTGACCGGCTCCTACACCCTCGATGGCAGCATCCTGACCCTGGGGACAGGCCTTGCCTTGACGCGGATGGGTTGCCCGCTACCCGTCATGGAGCAGGAAAAGGCAGTGATCCAGGCCCTCAGGAAGGTCGCCACCGCGAGCCGCGACGGCGAAGCATTGGAGCTGCGCGACGCTCAAGGCGAGGTGCTGCTTCGCTTCAGCCTGCCGACGACGACGCCGCTCGCCGGCCGCACCTGGAAGTTGAGCACCTATAACAACGGCAAGCACGCGATGGTCACGCCCATCGCGGGAACAGGCATCAGCCTGGTGCTGGACGGCCAAGGTCGACTCAGCGGCCACGACGGCTGTAACAGGTACATGAGCGGCTACACGCTCGAAGGCGACAGGCTCGCCATCGGCCCCATCGCAACGACCCGCATGGCGTGCAAAGCCGGCAAGGACAGGGCCGAACAGGCCGGCGCCTACGCCGCCGCCTTGGGCCGGGTCGCGAGCTATCGCATCGAAGGGGCTCAGTTGATGCTCTCGGACAAGGACGGCAAGCCGGCCGCGCGCTTCGCCGCCGAGACCACGGCACCCGCGCAATAACGGCGGAGAACCGCTGCCGCGGGCCTCCTGGCAATGGCTTTGGCGCATCAGCCAAGCCGCTGCCGACCATGTATACTCGGCGCTTTCGACCCTCTCCTTGCGAGGCGCATCATGCTCTGCTGGGCCAGAACGCTCTTCATTCTCGTCGTCGTCGCGCTCGGGGCCCTGAGCATGCTCAACGCCTGCGGTCAGAGGGGGGATCTCTACCTTCCGGAACCGCCCCCGCCGACGCCCGCGTCACGGGGTGAGGACATTCCGGGCATACCGGCACCCCCGGCAGACGCCGGTGGCCACGCCGCCCAACCATCATCGTGAGCTTCGTCCCAGCACCGCATGGACTATTTCAACGACCGCGACGGTGTCATCCACGCCGAGGATGTACCCCTTCCAGACATCGCCGAGCGCTTCGGCACGCCCTGCTACATCTATTCGAGGGCCACACTTGAACGCCATTGGCGCGCCTTCGACCGCGCCTTCAAGGATCACCCACACCTCATCTGCTTCGCGGTCAAGGCCAACGCCAACCTGGCCGTGCTGAATGTCCTGGCCCGCCTGGGGTCCGGGTTCGACATCGTCTCGGTGGGCGAGCTCGAACGCGTCCTGGCCGCTGGCGGCGACCCAGGCAAGGTCATCTTCTCCGGCGTCGGCAAGCGCGAGGACGAGATCCGCCGCGCCCTGGAGGTCGGCATCCGCTGTTTCAACGTGGAATCCGAATCCGAACTGCTCCGCGTCGACCGCATTGCCGGCGAGCTAGGCGTCAAGGCCCCGGTGTCGCTGCGCGTCAACCCGGACGTCGACGCCCAGACGCACCCCTACATCGCCACGGGGCTCAAGGAGAACAAGTTCGGCATCGACATCCACGCGGCCGAATCCGTCTACGCCTTGGCCGCGGCCATGCCGAATCTGCAGGTCGTGGGCATCGACTGTCACATCGGCTCGCAGCTCACGGACCTGGCGCCCTTCATCGATGCCCTCGGGCGCGTCCTGGACCTCGCGGACCGACTCTGCGCCTCGGGCATCGCCATCAAGCACCTCGACCTGGGCGGCGGACTCGGCATCCGCTACCGCGAGGAGCACCCCCCGGAGCCCGCGGCCTATGCCGCCGCCTTGAGCTACCAGCTCGCCGACCGTCCCTATGAGGTCATCCTGGAGCCGGGGCGCGCCATCGCCGGCAATGCGGGCATCCTCCTGACGCGCGTGGAATACCTCAAGCACAACAACCACCGCCATTTCGCCATTCTGGACGCGGCCATGAATGACCTGCTGCGCCCCGCCCTCTACCAGGCCAATCAGGACATCGTCCGCGTGGTCCAAGAGACGGATGCGGATGTCGCCCGCTACGACTTGGTCGGTCCGGTGTGCGAAACCGGCGATTTCCTGGGCAAGGACCGCATGCTGGCACTGAACGAGGGAGACCTGCTCGCGGTGCGCGGCAGCGGCGCCTACGGCTTCACCATGAGCTCGAACTACAACAGCCGACCAAGGACCGCCGAGGTCATGGTCGACGGCGATCAGGCCTATCTCGTGCGCGAGCGCGAGACCGTCGCCGGCCTCTTCGCCGGGGAGCGCAGCCTGCCGTGAAGCGTCGACTCGAGCCCGAGCTGATGGACACGGACGCGCAAGCGGACGCTTACGCCGCCGCGGATTTCAACGCGTCCAACACGCTCTTCATCGATCTCCTGAAGCGCCTCGGGCCCGGTCCACTGGATGGCGCCCGCGCACTCGACCTGGGCTGTGGACCGGCGGACATCGTCATTCGCTTCCTGCGCGCCTATCCCAAGGCCCACTGCGACGCACTCGACGGCGCTCAACCCATGCTCACCCGCGCCCAAACGGCCATCGACGCCCTGCCCGGCGTGGCTCAGCGCTGCCGACTGATCTGCGACACCATCCCGTCCGAGCAGCTCCCCAAGGCGCACTACGACCTCATCCTCTCCAACAGTCTGCTGCATCACCTGCATGACCCGCGGGTACTTTGGCGCACGCTGCGGGCGGCCGCCCGGCCAGGCGCCATCGTCCTGATCATGGACCTGATGCGACCGGCCTCGGCCGGCTGGATCGAGGCGCTGGTCGAGACCTATGCGGGAAAGGAACCGGAGGTGCTGAAAACCGACTTCCGCAACTCCCTTTATGCCGCCTTCGAGCCTGCCGAAGTCACGGAACAGCTCACCGAGGCTGGACTGAACGAGGCACTGGAGGTCAATGTCGTCAGCGACCGACACCTTGCCGTCATGGGGCGGCTACCCGAGTGATGCAGCCATCCGAGCAACCCGCGGGCGGATGTGCAGCCCTGGCGGGCCGCGCAGCGCTCGTGCAGCCCGCATGAAGCGGCGTTTCACCAAGATGCAGGGCATCGGGAACGACTTCATCGTCTTCGACGCCGTTCGTCAGCAGATCGATCTCGATCCAGAGACCATCCGCCGTTACGCCGACCGTCGCTTCGGGATCGGCTGCGACCAGATCCTGCTGGTCGAGCCGCCGCGTCTGCCCGAGACGGACTTCCACTACCGGATCTTCAACGCCGATGGCTCCGAGGTCGAGCAATGCGGCAATGGCGCGCGCTGCTTCGCCCGCTTCGTGCGCGACCAGGGGCTCACCGACAAGGACGAGATTCCGGTCGGCACCGCGGCCGGCAAGATCCGACTCTATCTGGAGCCGGACGGCCAGGTGCGCGTGGATATGGGGCGCCCCGAGCTGCGCCCAGATCGCATCCCCTTTCTGGCGGAGGCCGAGAGCACGACCTATGAGCTGGACATCGAGGGTCGGGCGCTGACGATTGGCGCCGTCTCCATGGGCAACCCGCATGCCGTGCTCATCGTCGACGACCTGGATCAGGCACCGGTCGCGGAACTCGGCCCGCGCATCGAGTCGCATCCGCGCTTCCCGCGGCGGGTCAATGCGGGCTTCATGCAGATCCTCTCGCCCCAGCACATCCGCCTGCGGGTCTACGAGCGCGGGGCCGGGGAGACCCTGGCCTGCGGGACTGGCGCCTGTGCCGCCGTGGTCAGTGGCCGCTTGCGCGAGCGGCTGGATGCGCGCGTGCGGGTCAGCCTTCCAGGCGGGGATCTTGTGATAGAGTGGCAAGGTTATGCCCACAACGTCTGGATGACGGGTCCGGCGATACCCGTATTCCAGGGGGAGATCGAGTGATGAGGGGACTATCGTGAACACTCAGCAGGCCGAGCAAACGACCGTCGAGGATCCAGACCTCGAGAAACGCGTCGCGGACTATCTGTCGAACCATCCGGACTTCTTCGAGCGCAACAGCGACCTGCTAGTCGCCCTACGAGTCCCGCATCTGACCGGGGTTGGCGCGGTCTCCTTGATCGAGCATCAGGTCCGCGTCCTGCGCAAGCAGCTGGACTCGGAGCGCAACCGCCTGACCCACCTCATCTCGCGTGCCCGTGAGTACGAGGCACTCTCAGAGCGCCTGCACAACCTGACGCTTCACCTTATGTCGGTGAGCGATCCGGAGCACCTCCGTCATCTGCTTCACGAGGCCATGGTGCGCGAATTCCATGCGGAGGCGGTCTCCCTCAAGCTCTTCCCGCTCGCGGCCGCGGCAGAGGGAGACGCTGATCCCCTGACCAGCGCCTTCCGCGACTTCATCGACAAGCAGCAAACCCTTTGCGGCCCATTGACCGAAGCCAAGGCGCGGCTGCTCTTCGGCGAGACAGGCGGCGGTATCCGCACGGCGGCGCTGGTGCCCATCCATGCGGAGGGCAGGTCTGGCGTGCTCGCCATCGGCAGCGCAGACCCCGAGCGCTTCCATCCGGACATGGGCACGAACTTCCTCGACCGGCTCGGAGAGATCGTCAGTCACAAGCTCAGAACCATCCCGCTCGAGCAGGACAGCCAGCACTGACGCGCCACGCCGATGAGCGACTCGGACGCCGCCGGCAGCCTCGCGCGCTTCGTCACCCACCTCGCCCACGAGCGCCGGCTCTCCCAGCACACGGTCAGCAACTACCGCAGCGACCTCGAACGCGTCGCCTCCTGGCTCGCCGAACAGGGAAACCAGACGCTGGAGCAGCTCGACGAACCGACCGTCAGACGCTATATCGCCTGGCGGCATCGCAATGGCGCCTCTGGCAAGACCCTGCAACGCGAGCTCTCCAGCATCCGCAGCTACTACCGTTGGCGGATGCGCGAGGGGTGCGCCAAGACCAATCCCGCCGTCGGCGTCCGCGCGCCCAAGAGTCCGCGCAAACTGCCGTCCACCCTGGAGGCGGATCAACTCTGCGCCCTGCTCGATCGGCCGAATGACGACACCTTGGTCATCCGCGACACCGCCATGATCGAACTCTTCTACTCGTCCGGACTGCGTCTGGCGGAGCTGATCTCAGTGAACCTGGGTGATATCGACATGGTGGACGGCGAGCTGTCCGTGGTCGGAAAAGGCGCGAAGACGCGTCGCGTTCCGGTTGGCGTCAAGGCACGCGAAGCCATCGAGCGCTGGCTACGGGTCCGGGGGCTGCTGGCGGCGATGGACGAGCCAGCCCTCTTCGTCAGCAGCCGAGGCCGCCGTATCCATCCGCGTACCGTGCAGCAACGCCTGACACACTGGGCCGAGCAGCAAGGCACAGCCAGCGGAGTCCATCCGCATCTGCTCAGACACAGCTTTGCGACGCATCTCCTCGAGTCGTCCGGAGATCTCAGGGCCGTGCAGGAGCTGCTCGGTCACAGCGACATCGGAACCACCCAGATCTACACCCATCTGGACTTTCAGCATCTGGCGCAGGTCTACGACCAGGCCCACCCCAGGGCGCGAAAGCGCAGCCGGAGCGACCAGGCCGCGCAAGACCGCCGGGATGCTCCCGGCACGCCAGACACCCACCTGGACCGCCTGCCGACGCATGAAAAGGATTGAATGCCGCCGTCCGGAGAGCGCTGACTGCTCGCGTGACATGCCGGCCGAACTCGACGCGGTGGGAGCGGCGCCCTCGCCGCGGGTTGACCGGGATGATCGCGCCGAGGGCGTCACTCCCGCGCGCGTGCCGACAGGCTCAATCGTGCCGACAGCCCCAAGGGGAGCTTCGCGCCGACCTGCTTCGCTGATTGCTATCACCTAGGCTCGGCACCCGCCGAGCTGCCGTCTTCTCAGGGTCTTCAGAGTCTCCCCGCGTGCTGCTTTCACCCAAGTACAACTTTCTCTTCGTCCATATCGCCAAGACCGGAGGAACCAGTGTCCGCGCCGCCCTGGAGGGGCTGCGTTGGCGCGATCCCTGGTACTACCCCATGTTCCTCTGCAGTCGGCTCAGTCACTTGAGCGGGCACCGCATCGCCAGCAAACTGCCCCGCCACGCCAAGGTCGTCGCCGCACAGGAGTTGCTGCCCCGGGAGTATTTCGATGCGCTCTTCAAGTTCGCCTTCGTCCGCAATCCCTGGGACCTCCAAGTCAGCTCTTTTCACCACATCCGACGCGAGCGCCCCCACTATCTGGGCGGCAATCAGACCTTCGAGGACTTTCTGCGCTGGAAGCTCGACCCGGAACGGCCCTATCAGTATCACATCGACACCTCCATCACCCTCCAGACCGACTACCTCATCGACCTCAGCGGGAAGATCATCGTCGACTTCGTGGGCCGCTACGAGCGGCTGCATCAGGACTTCGCGATCGCCTGTGCGTGTATCGGCATCCAACGACCGGCGCTACCGCACGCAAGACAGGCCAAGGACCGCACGCGGGACTACCGGACCTACTACAGCGACGCGACCGCCGAATTGGTCGCGACCCATTTCGCGCGAGACATCGGGATGCTGGAGTACAGTTTTGATCCGGAGTCCCACTCGGACTAGCCAAGGCGATCAGAGCCGGGGTTGGCGACAGGCGCCACGGGCGGTCACGGGGACGTTGCCGGGCCGGCGCGCGACCCGGCCAGCCCGCCGATCTGATAGAGGCTATCGGCGCGGAACCAAGTCGCGGTAGGCGTGCCAGCTCGCATGTCCCACCAAGGGAATCGCGAGGAAGAGCCCGATGTAGAAGGTCACCAAGCCGACCCCGACGACCAGCACGATCAACCCCGCCCAGAGCAGCATCGGACCCAGGTTCATCATCACGGCCTGGGTGCTGGTGCGCATGGCCGTGAACGCGTCCACATGCCGGTCCATGAGCAAGGGCACGGTAATGGCGCTGATGCAAAAGACGCAGAAGGCGAAGAAGGCACCAACCAGCGTCACGGCAAGCAGGACGAGGTTGTGCTGACCGGAGAGAAAGACCACGGGAACGAAGTTGTCGAAGGTCGGGAAAGGATCGTTGAACAAGAACACCACGAGCAGCACCGAGGTCAGCAGCCAGGCCTGGAGCCCGACGAAGAGAATCCCCGTCACGATGCCGAGCTGTCCTTGATTGCGTTTGAACGCCTCGAGCGCCTGACAGCTCTCGAGCGACTCCCCGCGCTCCAGATGAGCGCTCATCTGGTAGAGACCGATCGCCATCAAGGGCGCCATGAGAAAGAAGCCCGCAATCAGAAAGGGAAGCACGAAGGTCATCTTGCCGAACACCATCAGGCTCGTCATGGTGACACTGAGCAGGGCGATCCCGAAACCATAGGTCAGGCTGTAGCCCGGAGCGGCCAGGATGTCGCTCCAACCCTTTCTGAGCCAGGACCAGGGATACTCGAAATCGATCGAGCTGACCGATAAGGCATGCGTTCGACCATCAGGGTCCACTGCCGCGGTGTGTTGCATCGCGAAATCCTCCTAAAGGTGACTTATTTTGAGTGTGAAGAGCTGGCGCGCGTCGTACCGATCGGCTCGGAGGCGACAACGCCGGAGTCTTGTCGTGATTCGTTATGGGTATGCGAAGGTCGATCCGGGTGAGGTGACCTTCTTGTTGAACAAGACATCAAGGGATCTGAACCCAAGAGCCCCGACGGTGGGCACCTTGCCTTCGGATTCAGACCTCAACCATCCATGACTTTCGAGCCAAACGCAAGAGAAACAAGCGCAAGAGCAAATCCTCAGTATTCGAGATGACCGATGCTCGCCATTGAAGCGACTGGAGCGGTCATCGGTTCGGCCACATCATCGCGGGCTTCGACGTGCAGGCGTCAGCCGCCCCGCGAAAACGGGTGGCCTTCGTTTAGACTTCGGAGCTTGTTTCTCATTTCTCAGATGCGAGGGGCCATCCGGCAACAGTGCCCCTAGCAACCGCCTTGGAGTGATCCGCATGTCCCACGCCCCTTTCAAGGAGATCGCCGACGGCATCTTCTGCATCGAGACCGGTCTCTACCGCCACGGCCTCGCCGCCTGCTATCTGATTCGTTCGGGAGACCGGCTGGCCTTCGTCGACACGGGAACGGCCAACACCTTTCCCGGATTGATCGGCGTCATCGAGGCACTCGGCCTGACCCCAGCGCATGTGGACTACGTCATGCCGACCCATGTCCACCTCGACCATGCCGGCGGCTCGGGCAACCTCATGCAGGCCTGCCCGAATGCGCGCCTGGTCGTTCATCCCAAGGGCGCGCCTCACATGATCGACCCCAGCAAGCTGATTGCCGGGGCCACGCTGGTCTACGGCGAAGAGGCCTTCGCGCGCGATTTCGGCACCCTGCTCCCCATCCCGGAAGCGCGCGTCATCATCGCCGAGAACGGCCAGACCTTCGACCTCAACGGACGTGTGTTGACCTTCGTCGATACCCCCGGGCACGCCAATCACCATGGCTGCATCTTCGATGCACGGACGAAGGGCTTCTTCACGGGCGACACCTTCGGCATCGCCTACCGCGAATTCGACACGGCCGCCGGCCCCTGGCTCTTCGCGCCGACGACCCCGGTCGCCTTCGATCCCGAGTCCTGGCAGACCAGCCTCGACGCCCTCATGGCCTACGCGCCCGAAGCCATGTATCTGACGCACTATGGCCGTATCGATCGCCCCGGCGATCTGGTCGACGACCTTCGTCAGAGCATCCGAGCCCTGGCCGACATCGCCTTGGCCGAAGAAGGCAAGGCGGACGACGAACGCCCGATGCGCCTCAAGACAGCGGTCACCAACCATCTCATCGCCAGCGCGCGCGGGCATGGCGTCGCGCTCACAGACAGCCGCGTCCAGGAATTGCTGGTCGTCGATACCGAGCTGAACGCGCAGGGATTGGAGGTCTGGCTGAAACGCAGAGAGAAGCGCGCCAGCCATTGACCTGCCGGGACGGGCATCGGGCTGGACGGGGAGGCGGAATTGCCGCCGCACGGACCCTGGCGGCCAGAGGGTGCGACGGCAGCATGAGCGCCACGGCTCCAGCCGTGGCGCTCACCGAGTTGATGGGGGGATATCAGTCCTTCAAGACGTAATGCGCGCCGCAGTAGGGGCACATCGCCTCTTTGTTGGGCGCGTCCTCGATCGGTAGATAGACGCGTGGATGCATATTCCAGAGCGTCGCGCCTGGCATCGGACAGGAGAGCGGTAGATCCTTGCGGCTGACCTGGATCGGGGCCTCTTGCGTCTGGACTGCGGCGGCATCGGACATGAATGACTCCTCTCGACTCCTAACCTTCGACATCGCGGACATGGGCGGCAGCTCGCCAGCGGCATCGAGCCCGGCTGACGAGCTCGAATGCTTCACACGAGACTGAGCCACTCCGGGTGCTGGTCGCGGCGGCCATGGACCTGATCGAAGTACAGGCTCTGCAACCGCTCCGTGATCGGGCCGCGCGTCCCGGAACCGATGGCACGCCCATCGACCTCGCGGATCGGGGTGACCTCGGCGGCCGTGCCGGTGAAGAAGGCCTCGTCGGCGATGTAGACCTCATCGCGGGTGATGCGCTTCTCGACGACCTTCAGGCCCAGCTCGTCGCACAGCATCATGACGGTCCGGCGGGTGATGCCGTCGAGCGCGGAGGTCAGGTCCGGCGTGTAGAGCACCCCATCGCGCACGATGAAGACGTTCTCGCCGCTGCCTTCCATCACGTAACCCGAGGCATCCAGCAGGAGCGCCTCGTCATAGCCGTCGCGCAGGGCCTCCTGCAGCGCCAGCATGGAGTTCATGTAGTTGCCGTTGGCCTTGGCGCGGCACATGGTGATGTTGACGTGGTGCCGGGTGAAGGAGGACACCTTGATGCGGATGCCGTTGCGCATGTTGTCCTCGCCCAGATAGGCCCCCCAGGACCAGGCAGCGACCATACAATGCACTTCCAGGTTGTCCGCGCGCAGTCCCATCCCCTCCGGGCCGTAGAAGCACATCGGACGGATGTAGGCCGACTCCAGCTGGTTCTCACGCACCGCATCCCGCTGGGCCTGATTGAGGGTGTCGCGGTCCCAGGGGATCTTCATGCCAAGGATGTGCGCCGAGTTGAAGAGGCGGTCGGTATGCTCTTGCAGGCGAAAGATGGCCGCCCCCCTGGACGTCTGATAGGCCCGAACCCCCTCGAAGACGCCCATGCCATAGTGCAGGGTATGCGTCAGTACGTGCGTCTTGGCTTCACGCCAAGGCACCATCTCACCGTCCAGCCAGATCAGGCCGTCACGGTCTGCCATCGTCGCCATGTTTCAACTCCGCTTTCGCCGGGGATCGGCCCCGAGCTCGCTATAGACGCCAAAAAATCCCGCGGCGCCGACTCCGGGCCGCGGCCGGAAGCGCGCGACGCGAGCGCGCCGTCATGCTTCCATCAAGGTACGCCACAAGGCCCGGACCCGATCGCGCTGCTCGGACAGCTGATCGACGGGAATGGTCTTCGGCTGCTCTTGCAGCGCACTGCGATGGTAAGCGGCACGCAGGGCCTTGTAGGCGTCAGTGAGGTCTTGGGCGGCCTGCCCGGGCAGCAGATGCAGCCGCGCCAGGGTCTCCAGCAGCCGCACATTGTCCGTCCAGTCCGTCAATTCCGGATGCGCCGCCGCCCAGCGCAAGACAGCGTATTGAACCATAAACTCGATATCCGCAATACCGCCGGCACCTTGCTTGAGGTCGAAGCGTCCGTCGCGGGTCTTGTCCAGGCTCTCGCGCATCTTCAGCCGCATCTCGCGCACCTGGGTGCGCAGCTCCTCGGGGTCGCGCGTGCGACAGAGGATCTCCCGGCGGATCTCGGCGAAGCGCCCGAAGAGCGCGGGGTCGCCCGCAACCGGCCTGGCGCGCACCAGCGCCTGATGCTCCCAGGTCCAGGCATCCGTCGCCTGGTAGGCGGCGAACGAGGCCAGCGAGCGCACCAGCATGCCCTTGTTGCCGTCCGGGCGTAGGCGCATGTCGACCTCGTAGAGGGTCCCCGACCCGGTCTGCGTGGTCATCATATGGATGATGCGCTGGCCCAACCGCGCGTAGAACTGCTCGTTGCTGATGTCCTTGGGTCCCTCGGTCATGGCGTTGATCGACTCCCCGCCATGGAGGAACACCAGATCCAGGTCCGAGCCATAACCCAGCTCGATCCCGCCCAGCTTGCCATAGCCCAGCACGAGGAAACCGCTGTCCTCGCCCAGGATCGAGGTCGGCCGCCCATGGCGCGCGATGAAGTGCTCGAAGGCCAACCGCAGCACCCGCCCGACCGAGACTTCCGCGATCTCGGTGAGATAGTCGCTGACGACCATGAGCGGGATGACCTCGGTCAGATCAGCCGCCGCGACCCGCAGCATATTGCCCTGCGCGAACTGATGGAGCCGCTCCATCTGCTGCTCCAGATCCTCCGCATCGACATGGGCCAGCAGTGCATCCAGCTCCGCCTCCAGGTCCTCGCGACGCAGCGGGGCGTAGAGACGCCGCGGATCGATCAGCTCGTCCAGCAGCAGGGGGTGACGGCCGATCTGATCCGTGAACCAGGGACTCATGCTCGCCAGGCGGGCGAGGTGGGAGAGGATGACGGGATGCTCGATCAGCATCGCCAGGTAAGCGGTGCGGCGGGCGACGGCCTCCAGGACACGCAGGACCCGCTGCAGCGCGAGGTCCGGCTGATCGCTCCCGGCGACGATCCGCAGCACCTGGGGCATCAGCTGCGCGAGCCGCTCGCGCCCGCGGCTGCTCAGACCCTTGCGCGCCGTGACGTCACGGAACTGCTCGATGCGGGTCCGCACGCCCTCCGGATCCTGAAATCCAGCCTCATCGAGCAGCACCAGGTCCTGCGCGGTCTCATGTCCGCCAACCCAGACGCCCCCGAGACCGGACTCGCCCGTGGGAGCATCCGTCACCGGTGCGGCGAAGACCTCGTCGAACTGTGCCTGGACGAGTTGGCGGTGACCCTCCAGCACGCCAGCGAAGCTGGGCCAATCGACAAACCCCATGGACCTCGCCAGGCGCAGACGCTCAAGCGCGTCTTCCGGCAGCTTGTGGGTCTGCTTGTCGCGATAAGCCTGGAGCCGATTCTCCACCAGCCGCAGGAAACAATAGGCCTCATCGAGCCGGGTGACGGCATCGCCAGGCATCAGCCCCCTGTCGGCGAGCAGCGCCAGTACCTCGCGAATCGGCCGCACCTGCAGCTCCGGATCCCGCCCGCCGCGCACGAGCTGAAAGGCCTGACCGATGAATTCGATCTCGCGAATGCCGCCATGACCCAGCTTGATGTTGGCATCCATCCCACGGCGATACAGCTCCTTGGCGATCATCTGCTTGAGATCGCGCAGCGACTCGAAGGCGCCGAAATCCAGATAGCGCCTATAGACGAAGGGCCGCAACATCTCCATGAGCACGGCGGCGTCCCGCGGGTCGCCCGCGATCGGCCGGGCCTTGATCATGGCGTAGCGCTCCCACTCGCGCGCCTGGGACTGGTAGTAGTCCTCCATCGCCTGGAAGCTCATGGCCAAGGGTCCGACCTCGCCGAACGGACGCAACCGCGTGTCGACGCGGAAGACGAAGCCATCCACCGTGTTGTTGGCCAGCGCCTGAACGAGCCTCTGTCCCAAGCGGACGAAGAACTGCTCGTTGCTCAGGGTGCGCGGCCCGCCCTCCACCTCGCCCCGGTGAGCGAAGGCAAAGATGAGGTCGACATCCGAGCTGAGGTTGAGTTCGCGGGCGCCGAGCTTGCCCATCCCGAGCACGACCAGCCGCAGCGCCCTACCCTGCGGATCGCGTGGCGTGCCGATCTCGGAGCAGGTCCAGTCATGGAGAAGATCCAGCGCGCACTGGACGCAGACGTCGGCCAACTCGGAGAGGTCTTCCAACGTTTCGGGCAAGGGCGCGGCAGTGCTGATGTCGCGCCAGATGATGCGCAGCATCTCGCGGCGGCGAAAGACCCGCAGCGCCTGATGCAGCGCCGGCTCGTCGGTCACGCCCGCGAGCGCCGTGACCAAACGGCTTGCCAGCTCTCCGGGCGCATAGGGGCGCCGCAGATTGCCGCTGGCGATCAGCTCGGCGAATTCCGCAGGGTGCCGCGCCGCCGAGATCGCGACATATTCGCTCGCCTCCCAGACGCGCGCGCGGGCCGCCGTGAAATCCAGATCCTCGGGAACGGAGACGCCCGCTTCGCAGGCCCACTCCAGCCAGGTTTGCCAATGCGCATCGTTGCTGAGATCTGGGTGGCTTTGCTCGCTCATTCGGTCTACTCAGAGTGTTTCAAGACGATATTCGGCGGCAATCCGAGCCTCCTGGCCCGGCGGAATCGCGATGACCTCGGAGGCCGTATTCACGGTCTCGACGCAAATGAAACGCCGATAGTCCTCATCATCCAGGTCCGCCATCTCTCGCGCGATCTCGACCCAGGGATTCCAGACCACGCAGGTACGGCTATGCTGCGCGTCGATGAGGATACGCCTTTCCAGAACAGGATCCTCGATCGCCAACCGCGATGGAACGCCTTCGTAGATCCGATTGACCTCGGCGCCCACGCTGACCGGCCCCCGCTGAATCACCGAGCGGTCCTGAGCGCCCCTCGCCTTGTCGATGTAACGACAGCCGTCGAGCCCGGTAATGCGCGCCCGGGTCGCATCCCCCACCTTTAAATAGGTGTGCAACCCTTGCGTGATCCGCATGGGATCGTCGCCCGCGTTACGCGTGATGAGCGTCACCGAGAGCGTCCTGCCGACGAGGATATCCACCCAGAGATTGAAGTAGAAGGGCCAGCGTTCTCGCGTTGCATCGTCATCCGCGACGCCGAGCCGCACACGGGTCGAACCGTCGTCCATGGCCTCGGCCGCGTGCACCGTCCACGGCAGACAGCGGATGAAGCCATGCAAGCCACGCCCCTGCCCGTCAGGATCGGGACCGAACCACGGCCAGCAAATAGGCACACCGCCTTTGTTCTCCTGGCCGGGCGTGAAGTGGGCGCGCTCGCTCACGAACAGCAGATCCTCCGCGACTTCACGTGGACGGTAATGCAGCACCTGCCCCCCGTAGGGCGTGATGGTCGCTGTCGCCAGCGCGTTCTCGATCTCGATCATCACGAATCCGCCTCGCCCCTCGACGAAGCGCAAGATATCGGCGATGCCGAATTCGGCATTCAGGGAATCAATGTCCACCTTGGCTCCTTTCTGAATTCCAAGCACCCGATCGATAACGGGAACTGACGGACGACTGGCCCGATGTGAAGGTCGTGCCGGGGTCTCTCGGCGCTGACGTGCATGCTGCTCATCCACCTTCGGCTCGCGGTTGGCACCATGGCCCCTGGCGCCCCGATCCCCATTCTCGCCTCATCAACCGAGAACGCAGCGAAGCGGCAACCGTTGGAGGATGAGACCCTGAGTCTTTCCACACCGCTTCCACACACACACCGATTCCACACACGGATTCCACACACACACTGATTCCAATTTCTAGGTAGCGCACCGCCGTCACGGCGGCTAGGATTTTGCTGATTGCCTACCAGGAAGTCGAGCCATGAGCACGCACTACGAAGCCGACATCATTGCATGGCCCGAAGAGCAGGCTCCATAAGCTGCGGGCGGCGATGGTCAGACCGGGGCGCGACTCCATCGGGCCGCAGCATCCCCTCGAGGTGGACGAGACGCTCGTTGGGAGCGCTACGCAGGGCGAAGGCCGCGGGCGGCACCACAAGACGCTGGTCGTCGGCGCGGTTGAGGTGATGGCTTGCACCGACGCGAAGTGGACAGGCCGTGATCCGAATCTTCCGCGCGGCCAACAGCGCGGCGGGCAAGGGCGTGGTGTCGTAGCGGGCCGTTTACGGTTTCAAGTCGTGCCCGACCGCAAGCAGGAAACGCTCGTGGCGTTTGCCCAGGCGGACATCGCCTCGACTCGAAGTGATGCATGACATCGTCATTTGACTCTTTATCAATCGGCATGAATTCGGACCTGCCACGCGAACACCATGTTGAAATCACTACCAGTCAATCAACGTTTGGAGGGTCTTGAACATGATCAATCATCGGTCTCTGTGGGCGTCAACAGCCGCTCTTTCCTTGCTTCTGATCAGTGGCGTCACGACACCCTCGCTGGGGCGTGCAGCTGAATCCTCACTCACTGAAACGGAAACCGTGGAAATCCGCGCAGACGAAGAACAGAGGCTCGCGAGCCTAGACACCTCGTACGCCAAACAACAGCGCCAGTTGGCAGAGCAGTACGCAAAGGAGGCACAGCTTGTTGCGAAGCAGGGCGGCGATCCAGCGCCATTACTTCAGGCCGCCGCCTATTTCAATAAAAAAGCCGATGAGCAGGCAGCGAAGGATAAAACGGACAAGTAGATCTGCTGCCCTGCCTCAGGCCGCTGCCAGAATGAGGCTCAGGCGACATTGTACTGTCGGGCTGATGGTCCTTGTGGCTAATAGCCAAGTAGAAACATAAACCTAATTGAGACGTCCATGATGAAACCGAGAAATGCCTTCCAGTTGGGGAGAACCTCGTGTCTTTTACCGCCATGCGCAGGCTCGCTGTTGCGCGTGATAGCGACAGGGCTCGCCCTGTTTGGCGCCACGGCGGTGCTCGCCGATGACGCCGTTCAACTGAAGGTGCTGGTGGTCTCGACGGCGGACGAAACGAAGGATCAGGGATTGGCCTATATCAGGACCATCCTGGATGAGATGGGCGTGCCCTATGACCTTCATGACACGAGCAAGAAGGACATGACCGCCGAGACGCTCTCGCCGAACGGCTGTAAGGCCGCTGCCGCCGGTTGCGTGGGGAACTACAACGGCATCATCCTGACCGACACGATGCAAACCATCCTGACTCCCGAGGAGTGGCAGGCGCTTCACGCCTATGAAGTGGACTTCAAGGTCCGCGAAGCGGTCATCTCCGGCTTTCCGGGTACTGGGGATGCCGGAGGTTACAACTATGGCATGGCCGACATTGGAAACAATGTGGACGGCGATACCGCGAGGTCCATTGGTCGCTGGCAGGGCCGCGCCGGCGGGCCGGAGGTGTTCGGATATGTGAACACCTCCAATCCGCTACCCATCACAGATTTTGCTTTCAGCGGCAACCCTTTCCTGACTTTTCCCGCCCCACCGAATGGAACGACGCCCTCCGTCGAGCCTCTTCTGGTTGCCGCCGACACCTCGGGGAATCCCGATCCGGGAAAGACACTGGTTTCGATCCTGCACTATGAGGACGGCCGACAGGTTCTGCTATCGAGCATCACGAACGCCTCGTACCTGGTGCATTCCCAGGTACTGGGCTACGAATTCATCAACTTCGCAACGCAAGGGGTCTTCGTCGGCGGGCGACACGTCTACATGAGCGCGCATTTGGACGACCTGTTTCTCGCCGACGAACTCTGGGATGTCAAGGACACTGCGGATCCCTCCGACGGCTTTACGAATCCCTCGTTGACGTACCGCTTGACCGGCCGCGACATCCTCAATGGCGTTGCCGCCCAGTCCGCCTTCCGCGCTGCCCATCCGACGGTCGGCAACGGGTTCCAGCTGGACTTCCCGTTCAACGGTGCTGGCGCGGTAGTCGATCCCGAAGCGGAAGAGAAGAAACTGAAAGCCAATCTGAAAGAAGATCTGGTGGCCGCGGTAGTCGCCAATATGAATGCGTTCGGCTTCATCAACCACACCTTCAGCCACGCAGACATGGACAAGGCACCCAATCCGCTGGCTGCCCCTTGCGACTACCCAACGCTGACCACGGTCGAGGACATCACGCAGGAGATCACCAAAAACCGCGCGGTTTGGAATCTCCTGAAGCTGCCCGAACAGGAAGAGAACATGCGCATCCTCGTCAGCGGTAATCACTCGGGGCTGAAGGATCGCAATTGCACCGACTATCCGGAACTCCATCCCGAAATGCTCAACGTTCAAGACGACGATGTGCCCTTTCCGGGCGGTGTCAATCCGCTGTTCCTCCAGGCCGCCGCCAACACGGGTGTGGATTACCTTGCATCGGACGCGTCTCAACTCAATCAGAATGTGGAGCAGTACATCAGCCAGGTCAACGACGGCAGCAATCAGGACCGCATCCTGATGCCCCGCTGGCCGACCAACATCTTCTACAACGTGATCAATCCGGTTCAGTTGGCCGACGAGTACAACTATATCTTCCATTGGCGGTGGATCGCTCAGGGCGATGATCCCTGCACCATCCCCGGCGCCATCTGCGCAACGCGGAACTATGACGCGATTCTCGCGGCAGAAGCCGATACGGCCCTGCGCCACATGCTGTCCTTCAAGAAATGGCCGCACTATTTCCATCAGACGAACCTGGCGGACTACGGTGGCGGCAGCACACTCATGTTCGACTGGCTGAACGCGGTGTTTGCAGAATACGAGAAGCTGATGGTGCTTCCGGTGAGCAACCCGCCCTACTATTTGCTGGGGGAGAAGACCGAGGCGAGTCTCGTCGCCCGCTCGGCAACCATTCGCGCGACCTGGGATCGACCCACGAACCGGGTGACCTTCTCGGCCAACAAGTCGGTACCCAAACTCTTGGTCACCGGTTTGCAGGGCGGTGAGTTCTACGGAGGTCAGTTCATCCGGGAAATCAACGTGAACACCACGCCGATGACGGTGTTGGTCGCCAGCGACTCGATGACCTTTTCCTCGTCGCTCTTTGCGATCCGCACCCAGGTGCAATCATTGATCGACGATTCCGCAACGCCGATCGCGATGGTGCAGGACCTCGAGAAAAAGGTGCTCAAAAATGTCAACACGGCGTTCGAGGCCTTTCTGAAAGGAGAACCACAAAACGTAGGCAAAGGCCTAAAAGAAGCGATCAAGAAGCTCCAAGAGATCGGCGACGCCTATGGCTACGACCCATCGAGCTTGCAGACCGACTTGGCCGCATTGGCGGTCAGCGAGTTGGAGCGGCTGATCGACCGGGTGCGTGCTGTCACCGGGCCATCCGATGACCATCTGTTGGAGGCCGAGGGCAAACTCATTGAGGCGCGCAGCGCACTCGAGGCTGGCCATTACGAGTTGGCGGCCGAGGATGCCGGCAAAGGCAGTGACAAGATCAAGAACCCCAAATACGTCGGCAGTTTCTGCTCGGATACGAGGGCAGAGGTTTACTACTCCCGCTTATGCGAGATAGAGGCGATCCATGACGACGTCGCCGAGCTGTTTGTCACCCATCCAAAAGACGGCAAGCTGAAAGAAGCCCGCGACAAGCTGCGCGACGGGTTGGCTAAGTTGGCAGTTGTTGACGTCAAGGAGGCAGCTAAGAAATGTCGTGAAGCGGGCCAGAAGCTGGCCGACGTGACTGCGGTCGACGTTTCGCGGAATCTAGCGGAGCTGACTGGTCTGGATTCCAAGTCCGCGGTGGCCGGTCTGCTGTCGCAGTATCTGACCGATGCCGAGATGTCGGCTCACGATCCGGTTGATCTGATAGACGCCGGGGACCTCTATGATCTGGGCGAGTTTGCCCGCGAAAACGCTGATTATCTCGATGCGCTCGAGCACTATGAACAGGCAGCGGCACTAGCCAAGCCATGAGTGAGCGCTAGTGGTCTAGAGTGAAAGTCCTAATACTGTTTCTGGGCGATCGATGGCATCCTACTCATCTGTCTTGAGTTTCGCCGATGAGTTGATGACACGATGCCACGCTGCACCCCGATTCCCGTTTCCC
>NZ_NRRF01000060.1 GCF_016583565.1 Thiocystis violacea
ATTCGGGCTCGGATCGCCAGTTGCTGCGCCGTGGTGTGCTGACGCACCAACGCCTCCAACTGGGTACGTTCTTTGTCGGTGAGGGAAACGGGAATCGGGGTGCAGCGTGGCATCGTGTCATCAACTCATCGGCGAAACTCAAGACAGATGAGTAGGATGCCATCGATCGCCCAGAAACAGTATTAGGACTTTCACTCTAGACCACTAGCCGGTCTCGCCCATGAGTCCGTTGCGCTAGGCGCAGCCTGGAGGCGGGGGAAAATCTTGAATGCGTTGGCATCGCCGAAGCCAACTCCGGATGTGGTATCCGCTCCATGATTCCCGACATCCGCGCCGACGCGTGCCCATCATACGAAGCGATCCGTAAAGGGGTACCGGTCCGTATCGATCTGATAGGGACCCACTAATCGACTCTGCCGATAGAGCTTTTGATAGATGTCCATTGGCATCCCTTGCGCGACAGCCTCCCTAGCCTCTAAGAACCATGGGAGCACACGAATCCGCTCCTCTGGGATTCGACACTCGAACCTCTCTGCGATCAGAGACTCGCGAGACAACATCACCCGAGACACGATCACGATCATCCCGTCCGGAAGGCCGCACGCCAACAGGATAGCGGCCGCGACATGCATTCTTCTCGTTCCATAAACAACAACATGGGACAAGGAATACCGATTTGAGACCCTCACTAGTTCCTTCACGACATCCGTGACAGCGGCAGCGCATCCGCACGAATCTTGATGCACCCCAATCTCCACCATCAAGGCGCGCCCCCTCGCAATCATCGATCCAGACCGGTATACGCCATCGCGCAATGGCCAGTCATGAGGTCGGGCTGGAAGCCACCGAAAAAGAGGTAATGCCGATGTCCGCGTCGTTAGGAATGCGCGCACTATATTCATCTCTACCCCCACAGAGAGACGGCGAGCCTCTCGCGGCCGACCCTACTGCTTCGCCTACCTGACGCGCTCAGACTTAATCCTTCCAGGTTCGTCGTCTCTCCGTCGTCGTACTCCCGGGGTCACAGCGATGTGCAGGCGCCACGAATCAGACCAACAAACCCAGCTCGATAGTGCAACCTTCCCCTTGATCTTTGCCTCCAGATCATTAGAAAAAATCATCCGGCATGGTTGTCATCACCTCAAGGCAATCACCTCAAGGCAATCAATGTTTCCCCGTGATTCTCTCCCTCATCCACCGAATGATCGTCGAAGAAGACAAAGCGATTACGTCCTTGCGCTTTTGCCATGTACAGCGCCTGGTCTGCTTTCGCAATAATGCCATTCACCGTGTCATGCACGCTCGGCACAAACACGGCGCAGCCAATGCTAACGGTAACCTTGATCTCGGTGCTCCCGAACACGAAGCAGGCATCCTCGACGCTCTTGCGGAGACGCTCGCAAAGTTTCTCGGCGTACTCGCGGTCGATATCCATGTAGAAGACAAGGAACTCCTCTCCCCCATACCTGCTGATGGTATCTCCTGTCCGCGTATGTTGCTTGAATACCTTGGCGACCTCTTGAAGTACATAATCGCCACCGTTGTGCCCATAAGTATCATTCACCAGCTTGAAATGATCGATATCGACCATCAAGCAGGCCGCCGAGACCCCTTCCCGTCGTGCTTGATTGATGTCTTCCTGTAACTGGGTTTCCACGTAACGCCGGTTGTGAATGCCGGTCAATGTGTCAATGAGGCTCAACTTCTTGAACTTTTGCTGCAGGTTCTCCGATTGTGTTAGTTTGTCGAGCAGTTCCATCAACTCCTGATTCTTTCGGTTCAGCTCGAGGTTCCTGATATTGAGCTCCTCGTACAGCGTCGAGTTGTGGATCATGTTCACCGCTTGAGTGGCATACATATCAAACAAGCGAGGGTCATGGTCGATGGTTTCCCGCGTTTCCGCAAACAGAATGCCGAGCGACTCGTCTCCAACGATTAACGGGGTTGCTGCCATGTTCCCGTCAATAATCGTCTGTCGATTCTGATCCATCGCTTGTCTGGCCATGCTCCACTGTAGCTCTCGACCTCGATCCACTAAGATCTCGCAGGCTCCAAACTTGCCCAGTCCAAAGTAGACCGGACCATTATTCTGAGGAAGGTAAATAAAACCGTCGTCCGCCTGGATCAACTTCAAATAATGCCTCAGAAGACCTTCCAACAACGCTTCCATCACTAACGGAGGGATGCGGTTTATGTTGCCTACCGCTTTGAGTATCCACAGCAGGCCATTCTGCATCATCTCGAGATTGGTGACCAAGGACTCTTCCCGACGACGTTGATTCCAAGCCGTCACCAGGTGGTAGGCGGTCTGCTCCAACTCACCGGATGAGAACGGCTTATTGAAATAGAGCCAGTCGTCCTGCCGTTCGAATAGATTGCCAAGTTGATGCGTCGACCGGTCAGTATACGCAGTGACGACGGCGCAGAGCATCTGCTTATCCAGCTCACGAATGCGTCGAATGGTTTCTGCCCCGTCAATACCGCCCGGCATCGCCATGTCAAAAAATCCCACCGCGATCTGTCGCGAGGCGGCAAGCTGCTCCCGAACGATCTCAACGGCCTCCTCACCACTCGAGGCGGTAAACACATCGTATGCATAGGGCTGCCTCACCGATGCAGTTGGCTCCGTTTCACCGACCTTTCTTCTCTTGCGGCGCGCCAGCATATTTTGGATGTCACCGTCGCCGCCCTTGTTCGCCGCAAGCGTGTTCACATAGGCCTCGATGATACCGGGCTCGTCATCAACGCAAATGATGGACGTGTTCAACTCCTGCCTCCGGACCGTCATCTTGTTGTTCCCCTAAAAGTGCAGCTGAGCCCAGCTTGGATGTGACGCAAATGCTCGTTATCGAGCGAAGGGTAGCTGGATCAGAAAAGTAGATCCTTGACCGACTTCACTGCTTTCGAGAATCATGTCGCCGCCGTTCTCGCGCACAAATCGGCGACTGATGCCAAGCCCCATTCCCGTGCCTTCCCCTCGGTCCTTGGTCGAGAAATCGAAATTGAAGATCGAGTCCTGATCGTTCTTGGGTATCCCGGTACCGTTGTCCCTCACCCGTATCTCGATCATCTCACCCGAAACACAGGCCACGGTCTCGATGCAGCCCCCACGGTGTCTTTTCTCATCGATGCTCTGCATCGCGTTGCGAAGCAGGTTGGTAAATACCTGAATGAGCTCGTTCTCGTCTGCCAAGATGCTCGGCAGGTTGGGCGCCATGTCCTTCACGATCCGGATATTGCGTTTCGCCAGCGAATCCTGCATGACCTCATAGGCCTCGTCGATCGGATCGATGACGGATATCTCTTCGACGGTCCGATTCTGCCGCACGGCGCCTCGCAGATTGTTGATGATCTTTATCACCCTCTGCAACTGCTTCATAATGAAGCGAAGATCGGCCTCGCGCTCTTGCTGGAACACATCCTGTCTCTCCAGGATGGTGTCGAGCAATTCGAAATCCTCATCGCCGTAAGCAACGCCGTCCTCATTCTTGTTCGCAAGATACTGCGCGAAAGTCGCATTCGCGTGCTCTTCCCGCCAATCACCGATCACCTCGCGGAGATTACCCAACAGAAGCGAGAAGTCCTTCCAGTTATTCGCGTTATGCTCGACCCTGGAAAAGATGCTGGTGATCGGATTCAATACTTCGTGAGCAACCCGCCCAGAGGTTTCACCAACGACCGCGAGACGTTCCGCTTTGAGCAGATTTTCCTGAATCTGCTTCCGCGCTTCGATCTCTGCACCCAACTTCCGATTGGTTTCTGCCAGCTCGGCGGTGCGCTTCTGCACGCGCGACTCGAGACTGCTATTGAGCTCTTCCAACGACTGCTGCGCGCGTTTCCGCTCATCGATATCATAGAGGGATCCGACCCTCCCGCCGGATGTATCCGCTTGAACCGCGAGGAGTAGCCAGACCCATTCTCCATCGCTCTTTCGAAAGCGTAGCTCCACGCCGTCACGGCTCTCCTGCTCCGAAGGTTCTTCGGCGGTGAAGTGCAATGCAGTATCGCGATCTTCTTCAACGACGAAATCGACCAGTCGCCTGTTCAGGGAATCCGGGACGCTGTATCCGAGCAATGCCGTCCAAGCGGGATTCAAAAACAAAAACTTCCCATCGCCGTCACAGCGAAAAACGACCTCGCGTATCCTCTCGACGAGCTCACGATACCGCTGCTCGGAAGCAGAGAGCTCCTCGATCAAACGATACTGAACCTGGGCGTTGAGTTCCTGGGTTTTGAGCGAGCTACTGTGCATCGTCGGAGTCGCCTACGCCGAGTTGCGACAATAGATCGCGGGAATCTGCAACCGTCGCGTAGAGAGGGAAGACATTGTTGCAATAGAAACTCTGCTCAACGCTGGTGCGGCCCGACGTGCAGTCCGAAAGCTGTGTCACTCTGTAGTTTCTTTCGAACGCGGCACGGCCCGTCGAGTCGATACAGATGGAGGTCACTGCGCCCGCCAGGATAAGGTCTTCGATATGGCGCTCTTGCAGAACCTTGTGGAGGTTGGTGTCGGCAAAAGCATTCAAACCGCGTTTACCAGGCACTTCCACGATCCGCGAGCCGAATCTGTGTATCTCCGGGATCGTCTGAGCGCCCATCGTACCCGCTTTGAAGGCACCGGCCTCCTTAATGACCTTCAGTATTCCGACGGGTTGGGTCAGCTCGCTGTAGTCGGGGGTGAAAATAATCGGTGTCGTCACGATCAGAACGTCGGTCTTTTCGAGAACCCTGAGGAGCGCTAGGGTATTCTCAAGCACCTGGTCGACAGATTCCTCTACAACACTATGGAGCACACCGTCGTTCGCAAAGTAATCGTTTTGGTAACCAATGAGGACAAGAGCCGTTGTCTTCGGATTCATTCCTATTTGCTCCAGGTGCGAAAATTTTTTTACAGGTAAGAGGAGAGACAAGTGGGCGTCGTCTCGGTCTGCAGCTCAGTGACGGTATTCGGTGTACCCCTGGAGCGCTGTGCATCCCTGCGACGATCCACGAAGGGATGACTGACGCGTTTGTCTTTCGACAGATAGAGTATTCCTTTAAAGATTAGATCCAGGATGAGATGCCGATTGATATCGTTGACGAAGTATTTCCATTTGGGCTCACCGTGCGCGATGGTCATCAGTGTGCGCAGAATGCTCGAATTGATCACGTAAGTGGTGAAATATTGGTTGTCCGGGACATGAATCTCGATACTCGGATCCGAGTTGTCAATCCGATGATCCCTTCGGACGCGAACTCCATCGACGAGCTGAATGAAATAGCTGTCTCTGTCGGGCTGCGTTAACAGATCGCGCTGTGCAAAATAGGCCAGCGTCTGCTTGAAAATTGGGCGCGTCGGATTGGAGATGGTTCTCCTGAAATAGGATGACTTCGCCGAATCAGGCAGGCAATGAATCAAGATGTAGCCGAAGTTCACAGCACCTATTTCGGCTTCATGAAAATTGTTGATCCAACGATGGAGTTGATCGTTATATTCTTGGAACCGCTGTCCGAATGGTGCGTGACAGTGCGGTACCGCAAACTGGATATCGTCTCGATCGGCGGTTTGTAGAATCAGCGTGTGGGTGGGACCACCCTGCCACCAGGCGTTGATTTTCGTCTCATAGCTGCTCACGTCGACGAGATCCGTGACAATGTGCAGTTTCCCCGTGGGAGCCAAAGCGGATGCGGCGCCCTTGATGATGCGGGCCAATACACTCTCCCCGCGGGCTCCCCCATCGCGAAAGGCCACCGCCATGCTCGGGCTCGGAACGAAAGGTGGGTTGGCGAGGATGACGTCGAATGTCTGGCCCGGCACGGCACCATAGAGGTCACCACGGATAAATCGAACGTTGCGGGCACCGTTCAGTTGCGCGTTGAAGCGCGCGAAGCGGACAGCACGTGGATTGATGTCAACCCCGATGACCTGGCGGGCGTATCGGCTCGCGGTAAGCGCCTGAATCCCACACCCGGTGCAGAGATCCAGCAGCCGGTCACAAGGCTGACGGGGCGCGACATGCGTCAATCCGGCACTATCGAGCCCGACATACATGACCGGGTATTCGCGCAGAAGAGTCTCGCTGCCGATGAGGTAGCGGTGATCGGTCGCAACGTACAGGTCGTTCGTGCAGAAGATCTGCACCTGGGAGGCCCACAGATCCCCATGCGGGGCTAAGACGCCAATTTTGTCGAGGGTATCGAAGCACGCGTCACCCAGGATTGCGCGGATACGCGCCTCCGGGAGGGCGGCCTGAAGTTGGAAGAGGCGGATGAGATCTCCAAGCTCAGTCCGTGGCAGCTTGAAATGATCGTAATAGAAAAGATGCGTTGGCTCGATGTGCTGCAGTGATTCGACCCCCAAGAGGGTACAGATACTCGACTCGGTGTAGTCGGCTTCTTCCAGCAGCGCACGGAATGTCTCAAGAGCCGCGGGCAAGCCGAAATGCTCGTCTTCGAAAGGGGCAAGCGTTTCTCGGAGACCGGCGTCCGCTTCGGAGTACAGCGTGTACAGGTTCCCCGTCCGGGACTGGTTGGCTTCTAGGCTATCGGCCGCAGGTGCTTTCATCGGAATGCCCTTTTACGTGGCGTGGATCGAGTGCGTTTCTCGTCGGTGGATCTCGCGCGGCGATGCGGGAGCCCGCAAAGCAGCAGGTCTACTGCCCTTTGAGCTCGCTTCTGCCGTAATCCGCGCGGCGCCGACGGGTCTTCTCGGTAAAGGCTAAGTCGGTTGGTCATCGACTCGGCGCGGTTAGGAAGAAACAGCAGCCGGCTCAAGCGGGGTCACTTCCGCTTCCGTGATCGCAGAGTCCTGCGGTGAGCACTCACGGTACCAGGCGCTTGGCTTGAGGCCGAATCGGGCAAGCTCGGAGACTGCCCAGCTCATCTTCCTATCCCACTCACGTGTCGTGAACTGTTGCTCGGTCCGCAGTGAGTCGCGCACCGAATCGTCTTCGGCGAGCAGGCTCATGATCAGTTTCACTTGATCAAAGGAATACCTGCCTGGCTTGGTCGTACCCCGAACGTGGGTCAGGATGGACTCTCCGCGCGGATCGAGGAGCAAGACCACTTCTGGCGCGAGCTGAGTTTGAAACGGCCTACCGAAAGGATTGTCAGCGAAGAGGACGCTGGACTCCTTGTAGCGAGCGCCCTGACTGGACAGCCTCTGCAACTCGTCCTCTGACCAAGGGCACCCTTCGACATCATCCCAGAAGAGGGCGCGGTCGAGTCTTCGCATCAAGCTGTGCACGGACGGTTGGCCAGAGGGTAGACCTTGCGGCAATTTGTCCTCACCAAGACCGGCGAGGTGATCGTCATATCTCTTGATCGGCACCCCTGTCTTCTGCAGCCAGAAGTTCTCGATCGACAGGTAGTCGATATCGGTCCGCAAGAAGGTGGCGATGGCTTCCTCCGGGGTTTCGACAATGGGCTGGCCGGCGATATTGAAACTGGTATTGAGCACGACCGGCGGTCCATCCCGTAGTTTGCTCAAGCGATGGCAGATGTCGTAGAAGAAGGGGTTATCTTCTTTGGTGACGGTTTGGACTCGACCGGTGCCGTCGGAATGGGTCACGGCTGGTATTTCCGTTTGAAAATGCGACTTGATCGGAGAGACGATCAGCATGAACGGGCTTGCGACCTTGTGCTCGAAGACCTCCGAGATCCGTTCCTCCGGGATCACCGGGGCGAAGGGTCGAAACGCCTCGCGGAACTTCACGCGGGCATTAAGGACATCCTTCATTCTCGAGAAGACCGGATCGACCATGATCGAGCGCTGACCGAGTGCTCGCGGTCCGTATTCCGATCGACCTTCGAAACGCGCAACGATGTGGCCCTGCACGAGGGTGTCCGCGGTGCGGGAGAGCATGCTCTGCGGTGAAAGCTCCTCGACGGTGATCTCATCACCGAATGTCTCAAGGGCGCGTGCGATCTCCGAAGGTGGGTAACGTCTTCCGAGTGCAGCCGATTTGAGGGGCACCCGATGGCGGGCGCTGTCTTGAGTCGCATGCGCCCAGAGCGCGCATCCAGCTGCGATACCGGCATCACCCGCGGCGGGAAAGACAAAGACATCGTCCAGTTCGAGATCGCGAAGGAGGCGGTAATTCGCGACAGAATTCAAAGCGACCCCGCCCGCCATGCACAGTCGGCGCAGACCCGTTTCGCGGACGGCCTGGGCGACGATGTGAAGCAGTGCCTCTTCGAGTTCACTCTGTACTTTGCATGCCAGATCGACCAGGTACGGACGAAGATAGGCTTTGCCTTCCTGCTTGTCGTAGTGTTTCTCTAGAGCGGCAACCTCGAGGAAGATGTCGTAGGCCGGGATCGCGACGGCCTTTTCGCCCTCTATCAACTTGATCCAGCGATGCCAGTTGTGCTGCCTCCCACCATAGGACGCCAACCCCATGAGCTTCCCGGCCTCGGGGATCGAAATGGCAGAACCGATCTCAGTGACGAAACCGGCCTTGCGCGATATGTACTCGTATAGGAAGCCGAGGGTCGACAGGGATGCGAGATGCGCGGGGATCTTGTGGCTATAGACCTCGGTGATGTCCTCACCATGGGCGGCATACAGGGAATAGGATTCGGTTTGGTGATCCGCGGTGGTGGAACCGCTGGCATCGACGACAAGAATCAAGGCTTCATCGAATCCGGAGGGCCAATAGGCGCTGTAGGCATGGGCCATGTGATGGCTGGGCACGCGAAGCACGCGGTCGGCGAGCTCGGGAGAAAGCTTGCGGCGGAGGATATCGGGACCGTAATCCACTCCCGGCATGTTCGCCGTAATCGTGGCGACGTCGGAGAGACGAATCCCTACCGAATCGAGACAGTAGCGAACCGCTTCGTCGGGGGGTTGAACCTGCGTGAGATCGTGTAGTGACTGGTGCAGGACGCCAACGCTATGTTTGCATCGATCGATGCGCTCTTGATGGATCGCAGCGAGGATCTCACCATCACATACGAGCGCAGCGGCACGATCATGACCGAGGTTGATTCCGAGATGGTAGTTTGACACGTCTGAATTCCTTCGGAGACTGTTCTGTTGAGGCAAATGCCTGCGCACGGTAGCGAGAGAAAGCATGCGATGAACCTTGCGTTTTGCTAAGCTAGTCGTCGATTCATGATCACGAGCGCCTATCCGTTATAGCGTGGGAGCAGAATACAGACGTCCGCAGATAGTGTTTGGGCAGTTCGTCACAAGGCTACTGAAAACAAATGAGTTTTGACGCTGTTCACAGAATTCCCGAAAAAACTAAGAATCGCATCATTCCCAGCATTGCATCGTTTTGCTAATAACGGATAGGAAATGCTCCGGGAGCTGTGGTCTCGAATACCCGAATCCTTGGCCGAACTGACACCCAGCCTTGGCGAGAAAACGAAACTGCTGCTCTGTTTCCACACCTTCTGCAACGACGGTCATGCCGAGTTCGTGCGCCATAGCGATGACGGCGGACGTGACGCGTGTCGCCTGAATATCGTCGGGAACGCATTGAATGAAGGTGCGGTCGATCTTGACGGTGCTGAAAGACAGGCGAGTCAAATAAGACAGTGAGGAGAAGCCAGTGCCGAAATCGTCGAGCGCGATATGAACACCACGATCAGTCAGCTCGCGGAAACTCTTCTCCACGAACGGCAGGCAGTCAAGCAGTACGCTTTCGGTGATCTCAAGAACGAGGTCATCATAGTCGATGCCGGCGTGCATGATAGCGGCGTCGATGATCGCACCGAAGGCCGGATCGGCGAGCTGGATCGGCGAGACGTTGACAGCCATGCGCAGAGATCTGACCGAGCGCCATTGCGCGAGCTGTTGGCATGCCTCATTGAGAACCCAGGTGCCAATGGGGACGATCAGACCGAACTCTTCAGCAAGGGGAATGAATCGGTTTGGAACAATGAGTTCCCCTTTTGTGCTGCGCAAGCGCAATAGTGCTTCGGCGCCGATGGTCTGACGGCTGTCCATGGCGAATAGTGGCTGATAATGAAGTTCGAGACGGCCCTCCTCGATCGCTGCTTCGAGTTCCGCGGCTAGCCAAACGCGCTCGCGCAGCTTCTCGGAGAGGCTGTGGCTGAATAGCTGGTATGGCGCCGCATGAGGTGCCTTGGCCTCGTGCAACGCGATATGGGCCTGCCGCAGCAGCTCTGCGGGATCGGAGCTATCGCTGGGGAAGCGCGCGATACCCAGGTGGGCGCGGGCCTGCACACGCTGCTGCCCCAGTTGATAGACGCCACGGCACTGGTGAATCAAACGCTCGGCGATCACAACGGCTGCCCCGGCTTCGGTAACACCATGTATCAGTACAGCGAGTTCGCCATCGCCGAGCGCGACCAACAGATCGTCATCGCGAAGCACAGCCAAGAGCTTCGCGGAGACCTCGGCCAGCAAGCTCCTGGCCGAGGCGTGCCCGAAGACGGCCTGGATCGTACGGTATTCACTGAGGCTAAGAACGGCGAGCATGCCCGCTGACTTGTCGGTCTGATCTCGGCGCGCAAGGGCTGACGCAAGTGCGGCGGGAATCCTAGGGGCGGTACCGGAATGGATTGGGGCCGGCGTGGCCTCCAGCGTAACGGGGTCGGCCATCTCCTCCTGCGCGGAATCCTTGACTCCGAATGGCATCGGCGGGGCTTCCTGATTGGGTCCATACATAGGGAGTCTCGACGTTTCGATGTTCACCCGGAGGCTCGCGCATAGGGCACCAGGCGGGACTTCGTTATGGTCAGATGACACTCATGGGTCTAAAACGCATCGCTCACTGCACCTCGTTTCGGCCTGCTGTCCGGAGGGGTCCCCGGGGGGCGCATCGACTGCATTAGCCGACGCGCCGCGTGCGCGAATGCATGCGCGCACGGCCATTTCCTATCGGACGCGCCTCCCGCATGGAAAGAGCCGCGGCTCGGGCCTACGGACATGCCGGAACCACGATAGCGAGAATGAAAGCCGCGTCTAACGCCTCCCGTTCGAGTCGAGGAAGGCCGCCTATTTTCAAGCGCTTCGTACTTGGGAGCTGTCCGTCTTCTGCGTCCTGATTCGAGCCTGGTGACGAAGCTCCGCTGCGCGAACGCGAGGATCGGCACCTGGTTCGACCCAATCAAGCGCCGGAAGCCGCCGAAGTCGTGAAGCAGAGCTTCATCGCTGAGCTCACGAAGCTGCAGCGTCGTGAGCAGAAAGGCGGGAAGCAATCGATGGACAGTTCCTTAGAGAAGGAATGGCTCCGGTTCAGCGGCTGCGACTCGCGGGCTGATCGCATGCCCGAATGGCATTCAGTCAGCGCCTTCCTGGAGTGATATTTTTCTTCGCGTTGGCTCAGAAATCTGTGATGGTGTTAGCAGGGCGTGCGCGACAAGCGATGCGGAAGGCGGGAGGCGACGGCCGGTCATCCTAGATCCGACGGTTGGACGGTTGGACGGTTGGACGGTTGGACGGTTGGACGGTTGGACGGTTTCCAGGATGCGTCCAACGCGGTGTCTGGCAAGGCGCAGCGAGGCGTCGTAGGTCTTAAAGCGGGCCAGGACTCCCTGCAGCTGCCGCCGCTAGATGAGGAGTCCCCAATCAGGTCGGCGCCTCCCGGCGCCGGGCCAGCATTCGATGACCCACGCCAAGCAATCGGGTCCTTGCCTGATGCGGCCGCTGCCGCGTGCATGCGAACGCGGCAGCGGATCGGCTGGTGGCGCTCGGCGCGCCGATGCTGAGCGGTCTGCTCGCCCTCAGCCAATTACCGGCCAGATCCGGCCCCAACCACCTCACAGACCGCGCCGCAAAGCCGCTCCAGCTGCGCATCCGTGATGACATAGGGCGGCATCAGATAGATGAGACGACCGAAGGGCCGGACCCAGACGCCCCGTTCGACGAATTGGCGCTGGATCTCGCGCATCCGCACCGGCTGTTCCATCTCGACCACGCCGATCCCGCCGAGCACGCGCACGTCGGCGACGCCTGGAAGTCCGCGACAGGGTGCGAGACCATCCGACATGGTCCGCTCCATCCGCTGGATACTCGCCTGCCAGTCGCCCGCGAGCAGTAGATCGATACTGGCGTTCGCGATGGCGCAGGCCAGGGGATTGCCCATGAAGGTGGGGCCATGCATGAAGACGCCTGGCTCGCCGGAAGAGATGGTGTCGGCGACGCGGCGCGTCGCGAGGGTTGCGGCCAGGGTGAGATAACCGCCCGTCAGCGCCTTGCCGAGCGTCATGATGTCCGGCGCGATGCCGGCGTGCTCGCAGGCGAACAGGCGTCCGGTGCGGCCGAAACCGGTCGCGATCTCGTCGGCGATGAGCAGCACGTCGAAGCGGTCGCAGAGTGCCCTGACCTGGCGCAGATAGTCAGCACTGTAGAAGCGCATCCCGCCCGCGCCCTGGACGATGGGCTCCAGGATGACGGCCGCCAGCTCGCCATGGTGGCGCTCGATCAGCGCGGCGAAGGCGTCGATGTCTTCCGCAGCGCAGGGCTCGCCGAATCGGCTGCTGGGCGCCGGGGCGAAGACCTGCCGAGGCAGGACGCGACTGAACAGATGATGCATCCCTGTCACCGGGTCGCAGACCGACATGGCATTGAAGGTATCGCCGTGATAGCCGGAGCGGATCGTCATGAGGCGATGCTTCTCCGCTCGCCCCAGCGCGAGCCAGAACTGCAGCGCCATCTTGATGGCGACCTCGACCGACACGGAGCCGGAATCGCAGAGGAAGACGTGCTGAAGCGGCTCGGGCGTCAGCTCGACCAGGGACTTGACCAGACGCATCGCCGGCGCGTGGGTCAGACCGCCGAACATGACATGCGCCATGTCGTGGAGTTGATCCCGCGCCGCGCGGTTCAGCAGCGGATGGTTGTAGCCGTGGATGGCGCACCACCAGGAGGCCATGCCGTCGATCAGGACACGCCCGTCCATCAGCTCCAGCTCGCAGCCATGGGCGGCGCACACCGGATAGACTGGGTCCCTGTCGATGGTCGAGGTGTAGGGGTGCCAGGCGTGCGCCTGGTCGATGGAGAGGATCTCGTCGCTGTTCATGCCTTGACTCAGGCCGGGGTGACTCAGCCCGGCCAGAACGCTGGGGAGGTGATCAACTCCGCGTCCCACGGGCAGACGCCTGGGAACGCGGCTTCATCCAATCCCGTCTCTCGGGTCGCCATGCGGATGGCGTGCCCGGTCAGGATCAGAGCGTGCTGCGGCTATCGATCTCGCTCAGGGAGACACCGCGCAGGATGCGTTTGATGATGTCCCGGCAGTCTTCCTCCAGATCGGACGCCTTGCCGCGCCGCGCCGCGCCGAAGAACTTGGCGAGCGTTCGCTGTTCTTGCGCCGAGAGCTCCTCCGTGAAGCCGTGCTTGCTCACATCCTGATCAGGCACCTTGTCGGCGGCCTCTTCATCGGCGGCCTGGCGTCCATGGGCCCAGTTCATGGCGCGCGCGCAGTAGAGCACGATGCGATCGAGCAGCACGAAGGGGAAGCGTGGATTCGACACCGGGCCGATGGTGAAGACATGGGTGTTGGGCGCACGCTCGATATTGAGCTTCGCCAGGGCCTTGCCGCCCATGACGCCGAGGAAGCCGCCGGTCGCGGCCCCGAGCAAGGCCCCCGTGCCGAGCGAATGACCGGCGGTTGCCAGGTCCAGCGTGACACCGGACGCCGCACCCGCGGCCATGCCGACCATGGCGAGCTGACGCCGCGATAGACCCAATGCCTGTCCGACCTCCTCGGAGAGCAGGTCCTGTCCGAGGATGGAATCCGGCGCCACATTCCAGACGTTGTGCCGAAAATGGCCGCGGATCTGCTCCTGGGCGTCGGTTTCCATCTTGCGCAAACCGTCCTCGAACGCCTCGGTGATCTCCGCCTTGACCCGATCGCGTCCGCTCTGGAAGACGATCTTGGAATTCTTGACCGTCTCGGAGACCTTGTAGGACAGCGCCTCCTTGAGCAGGTCGAGGATGGTGCTGACGGCCTGGTCGGTGCGCCGCTCCCAGTCGCTGGCGAAGGCATCGACGGCCCGCTCGACCTCCGGCTCCCAGCGCTGATCGATGGCCTTGAGGGCATTGAGCAAGCGGATGCGCTCGGCGTAGGTCGCGCGGTGGGCGTTGAACTCCCGCACCGAGTTGAATGCCTTGCTCAGGGCGTCCTGCCACTGACTCATGTAGCGATTCTGTTTGCTCAGATTGTTGAGAATCGCCATGCGCGGACGCGCGGTGAGACGCAGCAGCTCGATCTCGACCCGATCCTTTTCCTTGATGCGCTTGGAGCCGTCGACGACCAGGATGATCCCGGCCCCCTCGGCGACCGGTTCCAGCAAGGCGATATCGTGCGCATAGAGCGGATCCGCCTTGTAGGCCTTGACGAAGGAACGGGCGAGATCGCGCTCGTTCTCGTTGGCCTGGAACCATTCGAGGATGGCATTGGGATTCTGAAAGCCGGGGGTATCGATGAACTCGATCACGGTGCGTCCGTCGATGACGACGGGATAGACGTCGGACGCGGTCGTCGTCCCCGCCCGTTTGTCGATCGCGATGCAGTCGTTCTCGGTCAAGGTGGCCACGACGGAAGACTTCCCGGCATTGGGATGCCCCATGATCGCCAGTCGCGGTATCTTCGCCGCCATCAAACTTCTCCTTCTTCGCTGGACGGTGCCAGCATCTCGAGACGCAGATAAGGATCCGCCATTTGGTCGATCTTGCGCTGCCAGTCGGTATAGTCGAAGGCACGCAGCGGGGGCAGCCGATCATCGTCCTCCGGATCGCCGACCAGCGCCAGCAGCATCTGTGCGCGCTGACCCGCCGTGGCGCGCAGCTCACGCAGAAAGAGCAGATTCTCGGTGATCGGGGGCTGGGAGCCGTCCTGAACGACGGCCACCCGAGGCGGCGGCGCCTGCCAGTCCCCCTCGTCCAAGAGCGCCAGTGCCTGGGCCGTCATGGCGCTACCCGCGCCGAAGGTGGCGTAGGCCCCGACACGCCAGCCGCTCAACTCAAGCAGAAGCTGCTCCAGGCGCGGCCGGTCTTCCTCCTCCAGGACGTCGTCGACATCGACATGGACGAGCAGCAGGCAGGCATCCGGCGCGAAGAGGGTGACGCCATCGCGACCCCCGATCCTGTCAGACGCCTCCGCGTCAGACGCGACCTCTGGCTCTGGCTGGGCCTCGACCTCTGGCTCCGGCGCGGCCTCCGGCTCGGCGTCATGCTTCGGCTCGACCGCAGGCTCGGGTTCTGCTGCCGTCTCCAATGCAGGCGTTGGTTCGACTTCCGGCGCTGGGGGTAGTTCAGGTTCAGGTTCAGGTTCAGGTTCAGGTTCAGGTTCAGGTTCAGGTTCAGGCGGAGTCTCGGATGCTGGCTCAGGTTCAGGCAAGCGCTCCGGCTCGGCTTCTACCCCCTGCTCAGACGTCAGATCAGGCTCAGGCTCAGGCTCAGGCTCAGGCTCAGGCTCAGGCTCAGGCTCAGGCTCGGAGACTGCCTCAACCGGCTCCGGTTCCACGATTTCGGCGGCGTCCAGTGCATGGGGCTCCTCTCCAGCGGCCCCGATCATGTCCGGCTGCTCTGACTCCGCCGCGACGGCTTCGACCAGCGCGGGCGACGCCTCACGTGCCGGCTCCGCCTCCGGCGGCTCATCCGTCGTGGTATCCGCGATGCCGTCGGTCTGCCCTGGCGCGACGGCCTCGGTCTCGGCGCTCGGCGGACTCTCCTCAGGCGATGCGTCTGGTTCGCTGAAGCCGTTCTCTCTGAAGCCAGTCTCTTCGACGCGCCTGGGCTCCGCGGATGCTTGCGCGGTTTCCCGCGTCCCCTCGGCGCCCTCTCCAGGCGCTTGACCGAGCGGCTCCAAGGGCTCGTCGTCATCCGACCGCACCTCGGCGGTGGTCTCAGGCGACCGATCAGGCGCGACGTCTTCCGCCGCATGCGACTCCGCGGGCCGCGCGATCTCGTCGGGCGGGGCTTGCGTTGGCGGTGCATCCATCACAGGCGCCGTGGACTGCCCCTCGGAGACCTCCTCGGAGGTCGATACATCCGGCTCGGACGCGGTCGGCGCTGATGCCTGGGGCGCCTCGGGCGTCTTGGCCCCTTCGGCGGCACTCTCGGGGCGAGCCTGGCTCGGTGCAGGCGCCTGCGTCGGCGGCTCGATCACGGGTGGCGGCCTCGGCGCTTGCGGCGCGGGCTCGGATGTCTTGCTCCCCCCTGCCCCCGCCGACGCTACGTCCGAGCTTGGCGTCAATGGCCCTTTGCGAACCTTTTCGGACGTCTCCCGCCAGGGTCGCTTGCCGGCCAGCGCCTTGCCTCCTGTCAAGGGGCCGATCAGGCCGGGCCGCGGGCCGCGCGGGGCCAGCTCAGTGGGGATCGGCATCTCGGGGCCATGCCCCGAGCCCGTGGTTGCCGTATCCAGGCGCGGGGTCAGCATGCGGGCATAGAGCGACTGAATACGGCCGTGCGTGAAGGGCAGTCGGGCCAAGGCGATGCGCTGCGCGATGACCGAGGCCCACAGCAGCAGGGCACGCGGCAAGAGGCCGTAGGTGATCACCGCGAGCACCAGAAACCAGCGCCAGGATCTGAGATCCTCCGGATCCGGCTTGGAGCCTGGCGCGAAGGACGCCCAATGCTCCAGGTAGATGCGCGAGCCTTCGATCTGGTCGAGCGTGGGAAAGCCGACACCCTCCCCGAAGAGCCAGCTCCAGGGCGACGCGATGAACCGAACGATGTCGTAGACGGTCTGCGGGTGCGTCGACAGCGAGGTACCCCAACCGAAGGCGATATCCGTGAACCACTCGAGCACGATGGCGGTCAGCACCACGCCGACATTGAAGGCCACTCCGAACACCTGCGCCGGGATCAGCAACGGCAGGACGGAGACAGGTCCGTAGACGGCGTAGTGGGAGCGCAGAAGCCCCTGGGTCGCGAGTGCGCGCTCCCGGAGTTCATGGGGCGAGTGTGCCAGGCGCTGCTGCTGCAACCAGTTCGCGGCGCGCGTGAGCACGGGCCGGATCGCGTGGGCCAGCAGCCAAGTCTCCTCGGCGGCGGCCTTATCCCGTCTCAGGGCACGGCGGACCCAGGTCCAGACCGCGGCCAGGACGAAGACGAACTGAACCACCACCAGCAGGAAGACGAACCAGGGCACGCTGACCGGGAGGTGACCATCGTAGTTGAGCAACGCGGATGCGACGCCGACGCCAAGCAGAAACCCGAGCGCCCCGAGACCATAGGTCCCCAGCCGCTGGGCGGCGCCGAAGGCATTACCGGGGAGCAGACCGCGGATGCCGGGGTCCTCCCCATTGCGCCGCGCCTTGAGCCAGAGCCGCAGGCTGAGGCGTCGATGGCCGGGCGAATGCGGCGCCCGGCCTGCGGCATGCCCCTCGATCGCCTCGAGGTAGATGCCACGATCCCGCTCCGCGAGGGTCTTTCTCGACGAGGGCTTCTCCCGCAGCTCGCGCTCGTCCGCATCCAGGTAGTACTCGAAATCCATGAGATCCGCGACGGTCCACTCATCCATCTTGACCTTTGGCGTATCCGCTAGGGTCCACTCGTCTGGTTGCTCTCGGGGGTCCATGGCTGATGCTTCGTTCTCAAGTCGCAGTGTCGTGCTGAACGCAGGGTGCGTCGCGGGATGGGAAATAATCCCACAGTCAGCGCATCAATTCACTGCGCACTTCCCCGTTGCGCTGATCTCACTCCAACCCGCGTGTGCCATCATGAGCGCGCGCGGGAATAACCGCCTAGCCAGGATCGCTCGCCCAGGGGATGCCGAGGGCGGCGCGGAGCGGTGCAGGCAGCCAGAATCGCAGGGGCTATGCCGGATAATCGCGCCGCGATTCGGTTGATTCGCCCTTGGGCGTACTCAGTTATGGTGAGCGGCGCGCGAACCATCCGCGGCGTTCGCAGCGACGCCGTCCCAGACGGTGTCGGCCGCAGCTCAGGGTGCGTCCATCCAATGCGGCGAACGCCGCGGCTTGGCGCGCACGCGACAGAACTGGGCGGCGAAGGGGTCGCTCTCCGCGAAGGCAATCCAAGACCTTGCGCACCTGCGCGCCGAGCTTAAAGCTTGAACTGCTTGGAGCGGATGGTTCCGCGCTGGGTGGCCAGTTCGGTGTCCCGCAGGCCGAGTGTGCGCGGGTTGCACAACAGAATGAGGCTGCTGTGCGCGGAAGTGGTGAGTGGGGAACGACGAAGGTGATGACCAGGAAATGATCGACAGGATGTGCCGATCGCGTTGATGGGCAAAGCCCGCGCGATCAGAGCGGCTCGAAGCGATGGTGCTCGACGGACACGTCCGCCCTCGCAGGCCCGAGCCTTTCACCATGGGCAGGTCCATCGAGCACCGATGCCAGGTTCCCGTCCAACATTCGGACGTTACTCCGCTTGCCGACCCTCGTCTTGAACCTGGCCATGTTGGGAATTCGCCTAGACGTCGAAGGGATGACGGCGAATCAGGGTCTCAAGGCGCTCGGGGCCGGTCGAGATGAGGTCGATCGGCAAACCACTGAGCTTTTCGATGGTTTCGAGATAGGCGCGGGCGTTCGCGGGCAGGGCGTCCATGGAGGCCGCGCCCACGGTGGACTCGCTCCAGCCGGGACACTCGATGTACTTGGGCTGACAACGCGCAAAGGCGTCCGCTCCGACCGGTGGCGCGGTCAGCTCCTCGCCATCCATGTCGTAGCCGGTGCAGATCTTGACGGTCTGCATGCCGTCCAGGACGTCCAGCTTGGTAATGCAGATTCCCGTGACGCTGTTGATGGCGAAAGAACGTTTGAGCGCGACCATGTCGAGCCAGCCGCAGCGGCGCTTGCGGCCCGTGGTTGCGCCGAATTCGTTACCTCGCTGGCCCAGGCGGTCGCCGTCCGCGTCGTGCAGCTCGGTCGGGAAGGGTCCGGCACCCACGCGGGTGGTGTAGGCCTTGACGATGCCCAGGACATAATCGAGGTCGCGCGGACCGACGCCGCTGCCGCTCGCCGCCCCGCCGGCCGTGGTGGTCGAGGAGGTGACATAGGGGTAAGTCCCGTGATCGATGTCGAGCAGGGCACCCTGAGCGCCCTCGAAGAGCACGTCCTTGCCTTCCGCGCGCAGTGCATGCAGGAGACCTGGTACGTCCACCACCAGCGGGCGGAGCTGCTCGGCGTGGGCCAGTGCCTGATCGAGCACCGCCGAGTAGTCGACGCTGTCCGCCTTGAAATAGTGCTCGAGCGTGAAATTGTGGTACTCCAGGACCTCGCGCAAGCGCTCCTTGAAGTGCTCCGCGTCCAGCAGCTCACCGAGACGAATGCCGCGACGCGAGGTCTTGTCCTCATAGGCGGGGCCGATGCCACGTCCGGTAGTGCCGATCGCCTTGGAACCCCGTGCCCGCTCGCGGGCGTGATCGAGCGCAATGTGGTAGGGCAGGATCAGGGGGCAGGCCGCGCTGATGCCGAGGCGCTCACGGGCGGGCACGCCAGCCTTGTCCAGCATGTCCAGCTCTTCGAACAGAGCCTCGGGAGAGAGCACGACGCCATTGCCGATGAGGCAGCGCACGCCGTCGCGGAGGATTCCCGAGGGCACCAGGTGAAGCACGGTCTTGGTGCCATCGATCACCAGGGTATGGCCGGCGTTGTGGCCACCCTGAAACCGCACGACGGCGGCCGCGCGGTCGGTCAGCAGGTCGACGACCTTCCCCTTACCCTCATCACCCCACTGGGTTCCAATTACGACGACGTTGTTGCCCATCAATCAGGTTTCCTACTCAGTATTCGGTTTAGCTCAGTGCTCGGTGTTTGGTGTAACTCAGTGTCCGATTCGCTCGGCGTCTCTGATCAGTCGATATCCCGGAGCGCCCAGCGCCCGTCTTGCTCCACCAGCGTCTGCTCGCAGCCGAGTTGGCGCGGATCCTGGTCGAGCCCAGGGAGGGCGGTGATCACGCGTCTGCCCTCGGCACGCAAGTGGTCGACGGCCTCGCACAGGGCCGTGTCGGCCGACCAGGGTGCGTAGACTGGAGCGCGCGTGTGGTAGCGCTCCTCAAGGCCCTGACCATGACGCAGCAGGCCCTTCAAGTCGGTGCTGAAGCCGACGGCGGGACGCGCGCGCCCGAAGACGCGGCCGATATCGTCGTAGCGTCCGCCACGCGCGATCTCCAGCCCCCAGCCAGGCACGAAGGCGGCGAAGACCACGCCGGTCTTGTAGCGATAGCCGCGCAGCTCGGCGAGATCGTAATGAATGGAGTGCTCTGGAATCCAGCGTCCCAGCTCTTCCGCGAGCGCGTGCAGATAGTCCAGTGCCCCGCGGACCTGGGTGTCCGCGCCACGCAGCAGATCATCGGCCTGCTTGAGTGCGTCCGCGCCATTCAGCTCGGCGAGCACGCGCAGCATGTCAGCCGGCGCGCCGCTGACGCCGAAACCATCGATCAGGGACTCGATCTCGGGGACGGCCTTGCGCTGCAAGGCGTCGAAGAGCGCGTGCTCCTGGCTGGCATCCAGCCCGGCCTGGCGGGCCAGGCCGCGGTAGATGCCAACATGCCCGAGGTCGAGATAGCACTCGCCGATACCGGCCGTTCGCAGTGTCAGCAGCGTCAGCCTGAGGATCTCGGTGTCGCTCTCGATACCGGAGTGCCCGTAGATCTCGGCACCGATCTGCAGGGGACTGCGGCTGCCGCCGAAGCCGTCCGGCATGGTGTGGAGGACGGTGCCCAGATAGCAGAGCCGCGTCGGGGTATCGCGCCGCAGGTGGTGTGCGTCCATGCGGGCGACTTGGGGCGTCATGTCCGCCCGCACGCCCAGGAGCCGGCCGGAGAGCTGATCGGTCAGCTTGAAGGTTTGGAGATCCAGATCCTGCCCCGTTCCGGTGAGCAGCGAGTCCAGATAGTCGATGAACGGGGGTATGACCATCTCATACCCCCAGCTCGCGTAGAGATCGAGCAATTCGCGCCTCAGGGACTCAATCACCTGGGACTGCGGCGGCAGCACCTCTTCGATGCCGGCCGGTAAGAGCCACCGTTCCTCATTCATGGACGTTCTTCAATTCACAAGATATAGCAGACCGACACCGAGCAGCATGCTGAGCAGACCGCCGATACGCAGCGGACGCTCGCCCTCCAGCGCCATCATTGCCAGAACCCGGCGGAAGGTGCCAGGGCTGAGGAAGGGCCAGATCCCTTCGATGACGAGCATGAGGGACAAGGCTACAAGGATGTCGTGCACGGTTCGAAGCAGGTCCCAAGGGGCGATCCAGAGCCAACCTCGTCAGCTTGGTGCTCGCGGCCAAAGGACGATATCTTTTCAGACCGCCCGACCTTTGTCCAACAATGAAAAATCCCCTGACGGGGATTCTTCATCTGGATCGGATTGTCGAGCGCGGTCCGCTCCGACTAAGGCTGACCGCTCGCCTCGCGGAAGTATCGGAAGAACTCGGAGTCAGGCTCGAGCACCATGATGTTACCGCCCTCGCCGAACGAGGTCCGGTAGGCTTCCAGGCTCCGGTAGAAGGCGTAGAACGAGGCATCCTGGCCGTAAGCCTTGGCATAGATTTCAGCCGACTTGGCGTCGCCCTCACCGCGAATCTCCTCCGACTCCTTATAGGCCTCGGCGATGATGACGGTGCGCTGGCGATCGGCATCGGCACGAATGCGCTCGGCCGCTTCTCCACCCTTGGCGCGCAGATCCCGCGCCACGCGCTCACGCTCGGCACGCATGCGCTGGTAGACGGACTCGCTGACCTCCGGTGGCAGATCGATCTGCTTGACCCGCACATCGATGACCTCGACACCCAGGTCGCCCGCGTTGGCGTTGACCTCTTTGGTCAGCATCTCCATGAGCGCCAGGCGGTCGTCCGAAACGACCTCCTGGATGGTGCGTTTGCCGAACTCGTCGCGCAGGCTGGTGTTGATGCGCTCCGACAGCAGACGGCTGGTGCGCGCACTGTTGCCGCCCGTCGAGCGCAGGAACTGCGCCGGCCGCGCGATGCGCCACTTGGCGTAGGAGTCGACGATAACGTCTTTCTTCTCGATCGTCAGGAAGCGCTCGGGCTGCGAATCCAGGGTCTGGATGCGGCGGTCGAACTTCTTGATCTGATTGAGCACCGGCACCTTGAAGTGGATCCCTGGATCGTAGCTATCCGAGACGATCTCACCCAGGCGCAGCTTGAGGGCGACTTCGTACTCCTGCACCACGAAGGTGAAGGCCGAGAAGAAGATGACGATAGCGACCAGCGACAGCGGCAGCAGCGTCTTGATGACATTGCTCTTGATCACGTTGGGTGAGTTCATCAGCGCGACCTCCGATCACGGTCGACCACACGCTGCGGCGAGTTCGACTTGTCAGGCACGGCGAGCGTGCTGCTCGACATTTCCTGCGACGCTTTGTTCTGCGATTTGGACCTCTGCTGATTCATGAGCTGATCGATCGGTAGGTAGATGAGGCTGTTGCCGCCCTCTTGCACATCGAGGATCACCTTGCCGTTCTTGCTCAGGACATCCTCCATGGTCTCGATGTAGAGGCGCTCGCGCGTGACCTCTGGCGCCTTGGCGTATTCGCTCAGGATCGCCGTGAAGCGCGCGGACTCACCCTCGGACTCGGCGATGACCTGATCGCGATAGGCCTTGGCATCCGCTGAGATGCGCGCTGCATTACCGCGGGCGCTTGGCAGGACCTCGTTGGCATAGGCCTCGGCTTGGTTCTCCAGCCGTTCTTTGTCCTCGCGTGCCTTGATGGCGTCGTCGAAGGCCGCCTTGACCTGCTCGGGCGGCTTGGCCGGCTGCATGTTCACGCTGGTGACCAGAAGACCCGTCTTGTAGCGGTCCATCAGCTTCTGGATGCGCTCCTTGATGGTGACGGCGACGGCGCCGCGACCTTCGGTCATGACGAAGTCGAGCTTGCTTTGACCGATGGTGACACGCACTACGGTGACCGTGGCATCGTTGAGGGTGCGCTCCGGATCCTGATCCTGGAAGAGATAGTCCGCGGCATCCTGGATGCGCGATTGCACCGTCAGCTCGACCTCGACGATGTTCTCGTCCTGGGTCAGCATCGCGGCCTTATGGGTGAGGGTCGAGATCTCGTCGACATTGACCTTGATGACCCGTTCGACCGGAACCGGCAGGTGCCAGTGCGGCCCTGGCCCCGTGGTATCGACGTAGTGCCCGAAACGTAGCACGACGCCGCGCTCCGCGGGCTCGACGATGTAGATACCCGTGGCCAACCAGATGACCAGCAGAATACCAATGATCACGCCGACCACCTTGGTGCTGAGCTGAGCGCCGGGGCCGCCAAAGCGCCCGCCACCGCCCGAGCCGTCACCCGGGGGACGATTGCCCCCGAAGAGTCCACCAAGACGCTCCTGGAGCTTGCGCACGACCTCGTCGAGGTCCGGCGGACCCTCGTCGCCACCGCTCTTGCCGCTCCAAGGGTCTTTGTTTCCGCCACCTGGCTCGTTCCAGGCCATAGCTTCTCCGTCTGTATCGTGTAGTGAATTCGGTCGTCGGGGCCAACTCGACTCGTGGAGCAAGGGGGCCGCGTCGGTCGGGATGTGCGGGGACCGCATCAGCGCTCGCACCGCTCGCGCGTGCGGAGCACTGTGCCGACCTCGGTTGAGGATATCAAGCTCGGATAGGATAAAAGCAAGTGATGCAGAGCGATCGACGCAGGGATTGTAGACGCCGGGATTGTAAGTGAGCGGCTAGATGTCGGCAAACGCGGGGCGACGGGCCTCGGCATCAGGTGACCGGGGCCTCGTCCATGAGCCTGGACCCAAGCCGGGACTCGCGCGCCAGCAGTCGGTCGAAATCCACCCGTCCCATGGCGAAGTCCATCGCCCAGCCGCCAGACTCCGTCGGCTGGTCCGAGAAGACCTGGGCATGGTCATAGAGCCAGGCTCGCAATCGTCCGTCCTCGGGTGTGAGCCTGACCCGGTGGCGCACCCGCTCGCCGCCAGTCAGCTCGCTCACGGCTTGCAGCAGCAGCTCGGTGCCGGCACCCGTTTGAGCGGAGAGCCAGACCCGGATCGGTTGACCGTCCTCGCCGCGCTCGAGTCGAGGCGATTCTCCATCCATGAGGTCGATCTTGTTCAGCACTTCCAGGCGCGGGATCTCCAGACTCCCGATCTCCGCGAGGACGGTCTCGACATCGGCGATCAAGCGATCACGGTTCACCGCCGCGGCATCGATCACATGCAGCAGGAGCGAGGCGCTGCGCGTCTCCTCCAGCGTCGCGCGGAAGGCGGCGACCAGCTCATGCGGCAGGTCGCTGACGAAACCGACGGTATCGGCCACCAGCACCCGGTCTCCAGACGCCAGATCCAGGCGCCGCAGCGTCGGATCGAGCGTGGCGAAGAGCTGATCGGCCTGGAAGACGCCCGCCGCAGTCAAGCAGTTGAACAGCGTCGACTTGCCGGCGTTGGTATAACCGACCAATGAGACCAGGGACAGCTCGGCCCTGGCGCGCGCCTTGCGTCCCTGGGCACGCTGACGCTCGATGCGCTCGAGCCTGCGCTCGAGCATGGCAACGCGCTTTCCGAGCAGGCGCCTGTCGGTCTCGAGCTGGGTCTCGCCTGGACCACGCAGCCCGATACCGCCCTTCTGACGCTCCAAGTGCGTCCAGCCTCTGACAAGCCGTGTCGAGAGGTGTCTGAGCTGGGCAAGCTCGACCTGGAGCTTGCCCTCGAAGGAGCGGGCACGCTGCGCGAAGATGTCGAGGATGAGTCCGGCGCGATCGACCACCCGGCACTGCAGAAGCCGCTCGAGATTGCGCTCCTGCGCCGGCGACAGCGGATGATTGAAGATGACCAGCTCGGCCTGCGTTGCCTCGACGAGCGCTTTCAGCTCGTCGGCCTTGCCGGTGCCGATGAAGAAACGCGGATCCGGCACGGAGCGCGTCCCGCGCAGCTCACCGACCAGCTCGGCCCCAGCCGCCTGGGACAGCAGCCTGACCTCGTCACGCTCGTCCTGCTCGGCAACACCGCCGATATCCAAGTGAACGAGGATGGCGTGCTCGCCAGCCGACGGCCGCTCGAAGACCAGCGTTGCCCCCTTCGATGCGACCGGGTCGCGTGTCCCGGAGCCTTGCGACGGAGCGCTCAACTATTCCCCGGCTCAAGATCACCGTGATCACTGTGATCGCTCGGCGGAAGTTTCACGTTGCGCGCAGGGACCACCGTGGAGATGGCGTGCTTGTAGATCATCTGACTGACATTATTCTTCAGCAAGACGACGAATTGATCGAAGGACTCGATCTGACCCTGCAGCTTGATGCCGTTGACCAGGAAGATCGAGACCGGGACACGCTCCTTGCGCAGGGCGTTGAGAAAAGGGTCTTGCAGGCTTTGTCCCTTGGACATGGGATTGGCTCCTTATTGTTGTCGGTAATACAGCGATGCCCGGCTTGAAACGACCGCGCCCTCATTACAGAGTCCGCGTCAAGATCGGACGGGCGCAGCCGGGACGGACGCACCCTCCGAAGGAGACCTCGAATCCCTGGAGGTCTCTGATTGATTCCGGTCTTTGCTCCTGTATACGCAGATACTTCCATCCGCTGTCGAATCGACAGTGAGGATGGCAAAACCGGACAGTCGCCGCAGTCAGCTTCCGACGGTCCTTCGGGACATGGGTGCGGACGTCGCTGACACGGCGCCTGGATCGTGTCGTAGCGCTGAGTAGTGTCGTAGAAACCGTCCGCTCGCACCATAGCATTCGTCGAGCAGACGCTTCGACGCGCCGAGACCAGGCGTGCCGCGACCCTGGCGAGCCCCGGGATGCTAGCGGCTCGACCCGCTCGCGCCCGGCATCAGGGCGATGGATCGCTCGATCCATTCCAGCGCCCGCTCGGCGGGATCCGGCTCATCGGGCAACCAATGACAGTCCGATTCCGCTCTCAGCCAGGTCAACTGGCGTTTCGCCAACTGCCGCGAGGCCACGATGCCGCGATGCAACATTTCCTCCCAGTTGTACGCGCCCGAGAGGTATTTCAAGACCTGGCGATAACCGACGCAACGCATCGAGGGTAGATCGGGATCGAGATCACCACGCGCACGGAGATCCCGCACCTCATCCACCAAGCCCTGCTCCAGCATGGTGAGAAAGCGCCGCTCGATGCGCGCGTGAAGGGCGCTTCGCTCATGAGGCACTCGCGCCAGTTTCACCAGCCGGTAGGGGAGCGGCTCGACCTGCGCCTCGGCGATCAGCGCGCTCATCGGCCGACCGCTCAGTTCGAAGACCTCCAGCGCGCGCTGAATGCGCTGCGGGTCGTTCGGATGGACCTGGGCCGCGGTGACCGGATCGACACGGCCCAGCCGCGCGTGCATGGCCTCCCAGCCGACCCGCTCCGCCTCCTCCAGGAGTCTCCGGCGCTGCGTTGCATCCGCGCTGGGCAAGACCGCCAGACCCTGCTGCAAGGCGCGGAAATAGAGCATGGTGCCGCCCACCAGCAGGGGGATGCGCCCGCCCGCGTGGATCTCCGCCATGGCGGCCAGGGCATCCTCGCGAAAGCGGGCCGTCGAGTAGGACTCGGTTGGATCCAGGATGTCGATGAGCCGGTGAGGCGCGCGCGCCAGGACATCCGGTCCCGGCTTGGCGGTGCCGATGTCCATGCCACGGTAGATCATGGCCGAGTCGACACTGATGATCTCGCAGGGCAGCCGCTCGACCAGTTCCACCGCCAGGTCGGTCTTCCCGGACGCCGTCGGCCCCATGAGCAGAATGGCCCAAGGCCGCCGGTCCGGGTCATCGGCGCCGGGCGGCGGGCGCGGCGCCAGGTCAGCGGCCACGCGCGAAGAGCCGATCCAGCTCGGCGTGCGTCAGCTTGATCCAGGTCGGTCGGCCGTGATTGCACTGGTCGATGCGCTCGGTTCGCTCCATGTCGCGCAGCAGGGCATTCATCTCGTCCAGGGTCAGCCGACGATTCGCGCGCACGGCGCCGTGGCAGGCCATGGTCGCCAAGACACCCTTGACCGCGTCTTCGATCCGTTCGCTGCGCCCATGTTCCGCAAGATCGGAAAGCAGATCGCGGACCAGCTGCTCGATGTCCGCCTGGCGCAGAATGGCGGGCACCTCCCGCACCACCAGACTCCCCGCATCGATGCGGTCCAAGCGCAGCCCCAGCTGGGCCAGCGTCTCGCGTTGCGCATCGACCAGATCGGCCTCGCGCGGACTCACGTGGACCGTCAGCGGCACCAGCAGCGGTTGGGGTACCACCTGCCCCTGCCCCCAGGCCGCCTTGAGACGCTCGTAGCCGATGCGCTCGTGCGCGGCGTGTATGTCGACCAGGATCAAGCCGTCCGGCGCCTGGGCGAGCAGATAGACCCCATTGAGCTGGGCCAGGGCGTAACCCATCGGCGGGGGCTGGTCAGACGCCGCGGGCGACGGCTCGGGCGCCATCCGCGGCCCCGGGTCTGGCGGCGGCTGCTGGAACGCCAGAGAGGCTTGATAGCCACCTCGATTCTCCCCGACCCCACTGGAAGCCCGCATGCGCGGAGCGCCCCCAC